>CAYFLK010000040.1:32018-36181 GCA_964344035.1 uncultured Pseudomonadota bacterium | reverse complement strand
CGAACGCATGACCCCGGCGCACAAAACGTCTGCCTGTGCCGAACTGGTGTGCAGCAATTCATTCAAAAGCCGTTCGATATTAAACGCGCATGGTTTGCTCAAGGCTGAGCTGGCGCTGCAGAAATCTTTGATTCACAAGACGGCGGAACGGTTTTCCGTGCCCGCGGGACAGGCCCTTGCGGTGGACCGCGAAAGGTTTTCCGCGGCAGTCAGCAACGCGATTGCCGCCCACCCGCACATTTCCCTGGTCCGCCGTGAAATCCCGGATGTACACGCGTTGACGGGGGATTATTCGAGGACACTGATTGCCACCGGACCTTTGACTTCTGAATCCCTCGGGTCAGCTCTGGAAAAGATGCTGGGGACCACCCGGCTTTCGTTTTATGACGCAATTGCCCCGGTGCTGACCGCGGAATCAATCGACATGAACATCGCTTTTCCAGCCTCACGTTACGGCAAGGGGGATGCGGATTACCTCAACTGTCCGCTGACCCGTGATCAATATCACTCTTTCGTGGAGGCGGTTGCGGAAGCAGAAAAAGTGGAACTGCATGATTTTGAAGACGCACGGCCCTTTGAGGGTTGCCTGCCAATCGAGGTGATGGTGGAGAGGGACCGGGACACGCTGCGGTTCGGACCTTTGAAACCGGTCGGATTGAGCGATCCACGCAGCGGAAAAAGCCATTACGCGGTGGTTCAGTTGCGCCGGGAAAACGCCTCCGGCAGCCTTTACAACATGGTCGGGTTTCAGACAAAAATGACCTGGACCGCGCAAAAAAGTGTGTTCCAACTGATCCCCGGATTGGAAAAGGCGGAATTTGTCCGGCTCGGCTCCATTCACCGAAACACATTCATTAACAGTCCGAGCGTGCTGACCAAGAGTTTGCACCTTAAAAAACATCCACGTATTTTCCTGGCCGGACAGCTGGTTGGCGTGGAAGGCTACATGGAGTCGACCGCGATGGGAATGACCGCGGCGAAACAGATTATCGGAGAACTTCATGAATTGCGAACTCCGGGACCACCCACCCTAACAATGACCGGTGCCTTGATTCGCTACATCACGGAAACCGATCCGGAGCATTTCCAGCCGATGAACGCAAATTTCGGACTGCTCGATCCTCCGCCGATGAAGATGCCCAAAAAACGGCGCAAGGAATGGCTGGCACAAAGAGCGCTTGATTCCATGCGCGAACACCTTGGACTTTCGGTGTTCTCCCTCTCCCTGGAGAGTGGGTCGGGGTGAGGGGAAAAACACTCACACGAAGCCGAAAAATTCACCGAATACGCCTGATGCAGGATGACAATAGCCTGAGTACGCTGATTAACCAGGAAGAACAAGCTTATCCGACCAGCATACGCTCTGACCCGGAACAGGTGACGGAACGGTCCCGGAGCCTGGAGCAGTCCTTGGAGCGCAGCAACGATTCCGCAAACCGTGAAGTCTCGCGCCTCAGGGAACAGGCACGGTTGCTGATAGAACGGGCTGAGCAGGTCGAGTTTGAAACTAACATCCGCTTGCGTATCCGCGAGGCTGATTGCGGTTTCCGTCCCGTGGTGGAACAGGGGTATTTCCTTTATGAAAAAAAAGGGCGCTGCAGACTGTCTCTGGTGGGGCCGGGGGAGTGGAATGGGGAACCTCCATACGGCGTGTGTCTTGCGAAAGTGAGACAACTTGGGGACCTGACGTGGGACGTGGTTGAAAAAATGAACCAATAATGAACGGTTCCATTACCGATGTTTTTTTGAAACCGGGCGGCTCAGAAACTTGTCAGACAACTGAATCAGCGCTGAAGGGTATTTCTCTGCTTAAATTTTATGCAATGGTAAAAAGTCGGAATGAGATCGAATCACCGGTAATGAAGGAGAAAAACCAATCTATACTTTTTGCGGGACCATCAAATTGATTGCCAACATAGCAAACGGAGTGCAATGGCCAAGTTTCCTTCCCGGGTGAGAATTGTGGAAGTCGGGCCCAGGGACGGGTTGCAGAACGAACCGGAATGGGTGCCGACTGAGGTTAAAATAGAACTGATCAATCGCTTGTCTGAAACCGGGTTGCAGTCGATCGAGGTCACCAGTTTTGTCAGCCCGAAATGGGTCCCGCAAATGCAGGACGCACAGGAAGTGCTCTCCGGAATCGCAAACAGACCGGGGGTTTCGTATCCGGTGCTGACTCCCAACCTGAAAGGGCTCGAACGGGCCTTGAATGCGGGGGCGTCCGAGGTGGCCGTGTTCGGCGCTGCATCGGAAGCATTTTCGCGGAAGAACATCAACTGCACAATTGCCGAATCAATAGACCGCTTTCGTCCTGTCCTAGTGGAAGCACGCAGTCAAAACGTACTCGTGCGTGGATACATTTCGTGTGTGCTCGGCTGTCCTTACCAAGGTGATGTGCCTGAAGAGACAGTCGCTGAATTGGCGGAGACGATGGTGGAAATTGGATGTGAAGAAATTTCGCTGGGTGACACCATCGGCATCGGCACCCCGCTGCAGGCACGCCGCATGGTGGAAACCGTGGCGGAAAAAGTTCCAGTGGAAAAGCTGGCGCTGCATTTTCACGATACCCGCGGGCAGGCGCTGGCTAACCTCTATGCGTGCCTCGAACTCGGGGTGTCAGTGATCGACTCCTCGACCGCGGGGCTGGGTGGGTGTCCTTACGCTAAAGGGGCAGCCGGAAATGTGGCCACCGAGGATGTACTCTACATGCTCGAGGGCATGGGTATCGAAACCGGTGTGGACCTTGACAGGCTGATGAGCGCGGTGCGTTTCATAACAAATAAGTTGAACCGACCCCCGCAAAGCAGGATGGGCCTGCTGCAATGAAAAAATAATGGAGGCATATTGAAATAATTCATGAGAAGAAAAAATGGCAAAAATACTTGAATTCATGAGTGATCACCATTCCCAGTGCGACCAGCTGTATGCAGACGGCGAAACAGCGCTGCTTGACAATCGTCTGGAAGAAGGGATGGATCTGATGAACGCTTTTCTGTCACAGATGGACCGGCATTTTAACATGGAGGAGACCCTTCTCTTCCCCGTTCTCGAAGAGGCAACCGGAATGCGTGGTGGACCTACCGAGGTGATGAGAATGGAGCATCAGCAGATGCGCAGTGTGCTGGGGCAGATGAACGATGCCATTGAACATAACGAGGCGGACGAAGTACTCGCGGCGGGAGAAACACTGTTGCTCTTGATGCAGCAGCACAACGTGAAGGAGGAAGGCATCCTCTACCCGATGGCGGATCAGCTGCTGGAACAGCAGGAGGATGACCTGATTTCACGCATGAAAGCGGTGAAAACTGGATGAACACAAGGGAATCCATTCTTTCCGGAAGGAAAATCATCCCGGTAGACTGCCGGTCGCTGCCTCCTCCGGAACCACTGCTGCGCGTGCTTGAACATGCTGATGCCCTCCAGCCTGATGAGGCTGTGCTGATGCTTCACCGCATGGAACCCTGCCTGCTGTTCCCGAAACTTGAAGCACGCGGGATGCAGTACCTCATGGAAAAAAACGCCGAGGGTGAAGTCGAAGTTTTGATCTGGCGGGAGGGTTCTTGAAAACCGGGGGGTTGAGCCTGGACCAGGCGCCGCCGGAGGATATTCCAGCAAGGTTTTTTCTGAGCGCTCCGCTATTCGGCATACTGGGGGCAGCGCTGGTTGCCTGGAAGGGCCGGGTGCTGTTTCTGAGCAGCTGGATGCCTGAAACAATTGCCCTTACGCACCTCGTCACCTTAGGTTGGATGACGATGGTGATGCTGGGCGCGTTTTACCAGATGACCCCAGTGCTGGTCGGGGGAAGGGTCCCACTGATCAGGTTCGCGCGGGTGACTCACGCGATGCTGGTCCCGGGCGTGTTGGCAATGAGTTCCGGTTTGATCTGGACTGAACCATGGCTGATGCGCACGGCGATAGTACTGCTGTTCTGCGCGCTCGCGCTTTTTTTACTGCAATTGACAGGTCCCCTGCTCAAAGCCGACGGGAAACGCCCGGTGGTGTTGGCGATGCGCATTTCGCTGTTCAGTCTCGTGGTCGTGCTCATCCTCGGGGTGTATGCATTGGGACAGGTTTCCGGGTGGTGGGAAGGCGTCCTGGAGCGAACCTGGTTGAAATCCACGCATGTGACATTCGGGTTTTTCGGATGGATTGCCGGATTGGTT
>CAYFLK010000040.1:26472-32008 GCA_964344035.1 uncultured Pseudomonadota bacterium | reverse complement strand
TTTTGGGTGTCGGATTTCATGTCATCCCAATGTTTTACCTGTCCGCGCCTTTCCCGGAAACACGCGCGCGCCAGGTGCTCGTTTCCGGGTTGTTCAGCCTGATCATGGTGCCGCTCAGCCGGTGGTTTGATCAGGGACCCTTATTTTCCGTACTTGCCGCGCTGCCAGGATTCGCCGCGGTACTGGTTTATACCGGTACCGTGCTGGACCGGCTCATGCGGCGCAAGCGCAGGGTGAAGGACCCCACACTGCGTTTCTGGCAGTTCGGCTTGGTTTCCCTTTGCATTTCAATGCCGTTGGTGATTTCTCAATTATTGCTGCCCGCGCAAACCCTGCCGATCCTGTTCGGAGTATTCTTCCTTGGTGGTTTTGCGCTTTCCGTCACAAACGGGATGCTTTACAAAATTCTTCCCTTCCTGGTCTGGTTTCACCGTTACAGCAGCATGGTGGGCCAAACTCGTGTACCCTTGCTCAAGGATCTCCTCCCAGGCGCCGGCGCACGCAGGCAAAGCGAACTGCATGCGGTATCGATTGTGTTGCTTCTTGCCGGAATCGCCTTTGAGCAGGACCTGTTGGTCCGTATCGGCGGTGCTGTCTGGGGCCTGTCCGCGGCATGGCTGTTCAGCAACCTGCTGTATGCAGTTTCAAGAAAACCGGTTACGGTTCAGGCTGCCTCGTAAACCGTATCGTAATTTGTTGCATGCCTGGCGCGATCCGACACAAAATACTGCTCGTCACGCTGGTCTGCGTCCTTGCGGTCCTGGTAGGGTTCATCGGTGTATTCCTGATTGCCCAGAGACAGTACCGCCTGGTGGAAAAGCACCTTGACCTCCCGCTGATTTCGGAAAGCTGGTTTGTGCTGAATAACGGTATCCGCACTTCACTTCATAATCAGCTGCAGTCGTTTGCCCGCGGCAATATTCACGAAAAAAATGCATGGGAGCAGCCTTGGCGCGAGCAGATAAACCCAGCGCTGGAGGATCTCAGCGAACTGTATAAAAAAGAAAGGGTATGGAACAAGGAGCGGCTGGTAGAGGCACGGACTTTTTACGACATCCGTCTGATGCTTGGACAGCTCAAAGATCTCCAGCAGCGCGTCGCGGAACTGCCTGTTTCGGTTTCACCTGACAATTCATCCGGAATACAAAGCGGGGTATCGCATCCGCTCTGGGTCCGGGAGGTGTCCCCTCTGGCCGGTGAAATATCCGGGTCGATTGAGCAGATTGTGCATTGGCAGACCGATTTCATCCGCCGGCAAAACAATCTGCTGCAAACACAGATGCTCGATCTCAGCTTTGGGATCTGGGGAGTTGCACTGATTGTCCTGCTTCTGGTGTTGATGCTCGGATGGTTTCTTACACGGCAGATCACCGCGCCGTTGAGCGAGTTGCGGGATACGGTCCGCAGGGTCAAGGAGGACCGGTTTCACGGGGCGATATCAATCCGTTCGCGGGATGAAGTTGGTGAGCTGGCGCAGGAATTTCAAGCAATGCTCTCAGCAATCCAGACACGGACGAAGGAGCTTGAGGAATCCAACCGGCAACTGGCGGAGGCAAGCCGTCAGAAAGGGATGTTCCTCACCAGCATGTCCCATGAACTGCGTACACCGCTCAACGCAATCATCGGGTTTGCGGACACTTTGCTTGACGATGAAAACGAACCCCTTTCGCAGTATCGCAAGGACCGCCTGAAACGTATTTTTCAAAGCGGCAAACAACTGCTGCAGCTGATCAACTCGCTGCTTGATCTTTCACGCATAGAAGCGGGGCAAATGCAGATTACCTCCTCAGCTATCCGCCTTGACGAACTGGTGCTGGAAGTGCTGGAACTGCTGGAACCGTTGATACAGGGAAAAAACCTTAAATGCGTGCACGAGTTCGAGGAGTTTCAGAGCGATCATGCAGACGAAATAACGGGGGATTCCCCGGACCGATCTTCACCTTACCGTCTGGTTTCAGATTCCGCAAAACTGCGGCAGGTATTGATTAACCTGGTAGGGAATGCGATCAAGTTCACAGACCCTGGAGGGCGCATTCGCATCAGGGTTGTAAGACATCCGGAATCGTTGTCGGTTGAGATTGAAGACAGCGGGTGTGGAATTCCAGCCGACCAAATGCAGCATATATTTGAGGTTTTCAAACAAGCCACCAAAGCCGTTGCAGGGCAAAACGAAGGCAGCGGACTGGGACTGCCTCTGGTTAAAAGCCTCCTTGGACTGCTTGGTGGTACCATATCCGTGGAGAGTGAACAGGGAAAAGGCGCCCTGTTTACTATTCAATTGCCGCTTGCTCCCGCCGAACCTGCCTGCGCCGCCCCAGTCGCGGCAGGCAGGCTTGAATCATGATTATTAACAGCTCATGCTGCTTAACCCGTGCAGGCAAAACATTCCGCAAGGAGGCCCTTGATGATGGTTATATCCACCTTTGGTACTTGCCAATCAACCACCATTTCCTTCATGCAGCATGACTCCGTGGCTTGTTCTCCTCAATTGTTGCGGAAACATGTCGAATGCTTCGCGTCAAGTCATGGTTTCTGTTAGAATAACCGGATGATTAATCATACCGCCGCGGTTTTGCTTGCTGGAGGGCGCTCCTCCCGGATGGGGTCGGACAAGGCCGGTTTGCGCCTGCAGGGACGCAGTGTTTTGGAAGGGGTTCTGCGCGTGGTCCTTGAAGTCGCCGATGAGGTTGTGGTGATGAGGGCGCCGGAACAATCTCTGCCTGATTTGCCCGTACCTCTGCTGGACCACGTTTGTGTGGGTCACGATTCCGTAAGCGGTGAAGGTCCGCTGCAGGGGATTGCCGACGCCCTGCCGCTACTATGTGAGGGCACGGAACTGGTGTACCTGCTCACCTGCGACCTGCCTTACCTGACCCGTGACTGGCTGGTGACGCTGAGAAAGTCCATGACGGAAAAGTGGGATGCGGTTTGTACTACATATGATGGAATTGCCAACCCATTGCTTGCCCTCTATCGCACTCCGGTGCTGTGTAACGCATACACTTTGCTGAAATCCGGTCAGAGACGGCCAATTGCTCTCTGGGAGGGTTGGCGCGTGCTGCGCTTACAGGTCCCACCTGAATCACTGACAGCTGTCAAAGACATGAACACCCCGGATGAATACCGCCAGGCCCAGGCATATTTCAAGGATTTCCATGATTGACCTTTACACTGCTCCCACTCCAAATGGACACAAAGTGTCCATTCTGCTGGAGGAACTTGAACTACCATATAAAGTGATCTCCGTCGACCTGCAAAAGCAGGAACAGAAAAAACTGGAATACCTTCGTCTGAATCCGAACGGCCGGATTCCGGTCATTGTTGATCATGAATGGGAGGGCTGGACCGTCTTCGAGTCCGGGGCGATTCTGATTTACCTGGCGGAAAAAACCGGTCGGTTTCTGCCGGCTGATGAGCGCGGACGTTCCCTGGTGATGCAGTGGCTGATGTTCCAAATGGGTGGAATCGGCCCCATGCAGGGACAGGCCCATGTCTTTTACCGCTATGCCCCGGAGCGAATTGAATATGCTATCGGTCGCTATCAGCGTGAAACCCGGAGGTTGTACCAGGTCATGGACACCCACCTGAAGGACTGTGAATTTCTTGCCGATAAGCTTTCAATTGCAGATATGGCGGCCTGGCCCTGGGTGCGTATTCACCGCTGGGCCGGGATCGACCTAGAAGATATGCCCAGCCTCAGGCGATGGATGGAACAGTTGAATGAACGTACCGCTTTTCAAAAAGGAATTGAAGTTCCCTACAAAATTGAACGACGTGAAGAATCCGCCGATAAAAGCCGAGAGCGAGGCTCAAAAATCCTTGTCTGAAAAGAAAGCGCGGCGAGTGTCCGGGAAGCGTGTGCTGCTTCTCTGCTTCGCTATTGTCTGGCTTGTTCTCGCGGCTTTTGCAGGATTGCGTATAAACATGGGCCCGGGCAGAACCAATTTCATCGAGGGGATTTCCGTGTCGCGATTCCTGCTGGTGGGATTTGGCCCGCTGCTGATATCATGGTGCGGACTGATGCTTTACACGACGTACCGGCGAACATTCACAAAAACCAATGGCAAGCCTGGTGAACCTGATGTTTACGCGGGCAAGTCCCCCGGGCCTGAACAGGGCGTTGAATTGAAGGAATCGCTGGAAAACGGTTTTGTGCAGGAAAAGTATCAGGAAGACCGATGAACTGCTTGCTTCTGTTTCGGGAGCGCCGCGAGGATGCTGCGTTGAACGCGGGAATCGGACTGCAGTTTGGTGATTATGGTTTCGAGGTTCCGGTATTCGAAGTACTTGCAAAAAATGCTGAGGTATAACTTGTTGATCCGTTTTTCAGGATCCCCCGTGGCGTTGGTTTCTACTTCAACAATCCGCCTCGCAATGTGAAAAATCAGCCACGGCTGCTCCTCCACCCGCTCGCGGAAGACCCCGAATATTTCTGAAAACACCTCGATCAGGGCGATCGAGAAGTCTTCGCTGAGGGCTTCCGGCGCCAGCCCGTAGTATGAGCTGACTCGGGATTTGAGATGCTCCAGCATGCGTCCCTGGAGCATGTTGACCAACCGGTGTGTGTGCCTGTCGCCGTTCAGTTCGTCCGGAGGTTCATCCTCCAGCGAATCCAGACACTCTGCAATGACCCGCGTATACGGGCTGATGTCCGGCATGTTGTTCGTCAAAACCGGATTGGGGGCGTCTTGCCCAATCAGGTCCGAGAATGAAAAGGGTTTGTAATAATCATCTGTTTTCCTTTTTCCCGCCATGGAAAAAGGTGTCTCATACATAAATAATCCTCGATGCAGCAAATATCAAGTTCTTGAACCCATTTTCTCGAGTGCGGTGAAAGTCCGGGCCTTTTTTTTGATTAAAGTGGTTTCCTTTTCGGACCAGCCTGCACGCTCCCAGTTCACCGAAAATACATCCTGGAAACACTGAATCAGAAGCCGGCGCAACTGGGTTTTGGAGTAACGGGGAAATACCCCGGCTGTTTCAAGGGAATGCATTTGGTTCCGCAATTCCTGTTCCAATGCCGCCGGGAAAATTTTCAGCATCAGCGGGATTGGATCTTCCAGCGGGATGCTGCCATGCTGTAAGAATACACGCCCTTTTCCTTTATGATTCATGCAACTTTTAATCCGTTGGGCATTGCCGATGATCTTGCGCCCCTCAACCAGGATTTCATGTACCGCCGGTTCGGCAAAACAAAGGTGAGGCACATTTTTCACAGGCCTTGATGGGTTTACCAAGACCGGTCGGAGGTCAAGCGATTCAAAAAAGCGCATGAATCCTCGGGCCAGGAACCGGTATATCTCAAGTATCCCTCCGGAAAAGGGTTGATGGTTTACGCAGCCGACCACCGAGTATGTGATATCCTTGCCGTGGAGGACAGCTTTTCCTCCGGTGATGCGTCGTATCACCGGGATACGTTGTGCCTCGCACCAGTTCAAATTGATTTGCCTGTCTGTTTTTTCGTTGCGTCCAAGCGACAAGGTAGGACGGTCCCATTCGTAAATGCGCAAAACCGGGGGGGCTCCCTGACGATGCT
>CAYFLK010000040.1:8789-26462 GCA_964344035.1 uncultured Pseudomonadota bacterium | reverse complement strand
CGTCGGCGGCCATGTTGAAACTGCCCGTCCGCGGCAGGTCATCAATCAACCGCCAGACATGCATGGGGAGTGGATTGTCAGGACTTCTGGTTGAATAGGTTCTGCAGGTTTGCTCCACCGGTTAAACTGCTGAACTGCTGGCCCAGTGAATCCTGCATTTGTTTCTGGCTCTGGCGGATACCTTCATTGACCGCCGAGAGGATCAGGTCCTGGAGGGTCTGGATGTCTTCAGGGTCCACCACTACCGGGTCTATTTCCACATCGAGCAGCTCCATTTTTCCGTTGAATTTCATCTTCACCATTTCTCCTCCCACCGAAACGGAAATGGTTTTTTTTGCCAGTTCGTCCTGTTGTTTTTGCATGTTCTGTGAGAGTTCCTGGGCTTTTTTCATCAAATCTTTCATGTCAATCATGGAGCTGCTCCTGTGAGATAAAAATGTGGACCGGTATTCGCTGATCCGGCCCGTCGGTTGATGGTAATCATGTTTCTTTGAGTCGAATGTCGACGATTTCGCTGCCGCTGAAGACATTCAGGATTTCCTTCACCAATGGATGGCTTTTCGCGTCCTCACGTTTTTGCTGCAGCAGTTTTTCCTCCTGCATGCGTTCATGTTCATGCACGGTATTGGAATCAAAATGAGCTTGACCCGCAGACCATGCAAGCTTGATTGGTTTGCCGGTCCACTCGGCGGCAAGTTTTTCCAGTTGTTTCCGGTTTTCTTCGCTGAGGATGGGGGCGGGGTGTCCGGATTTGAAACCGATGACGAGTGTTTCACCATTCATGTCCGCGGGAACTGCGTTGCGGATTACTCCTCCCAGCATGGCTGAGTGGGATTGCACATATTCTGAGAAGCGCAGCCAGTTTTCAGGGGGGGTGGATACCTGACTGTTTAGCTTATCTGTGTCTGACGCTGTTTGTGTTTTCTCCTCTTTTGGCGATGCAGGACTTTCACGACAGGGTTTCGGCGGATCAACCGCCGGTGTGGTTCCGGTTTTTTTTTCCGCGGGAGAGTGATACCTCACCGTTGTGGCCTGCTTTTCTCCCGGCCCGCGAAGCATGGAGGTAATCCTGCCGGGGCCATTTCCGCTTTTTGCTGTTTTTTGTCCGTATGCCGGGGACTTTTCTTCAGCATGATAATTTCCGGAAGGCGCGCTCCCCGGTTCCCGCAATTCACTGCCGTGGTCCCAGGCTTCTCCGGAGGGGCCAAGTCCCGTGGCTGCGCTGGTGTCCTCAGGATTGTTTTTCAGCGGCGCTTTCTGTTTCTGCTGTGTAGGTTGCGGAGGTTCAGGTGTTTCACTGCTTTGCCGCAGGTCGCGGATTTCCCGGATCAGCTCCGGAAGCCCGATCAGCGGATGTGTAGACACAATCTGCAGCAGTGCCATTTCAAAACAAATCCGCGCAAATGTGCTGCGTTTCATCCGTTCTTCAAGTTCGACAAGAATCCTGAAAATCTGCTGCAGCTGATCCGCTGTTGCCTCTTCCGCAATCCTCGCGTATGTCGCCACGTCGTCCGGGGAGAGGTCCTGGAACAGGTCGGTGTCCGTTCCCAGTGTTTGAATCACCGACATCGTTTTGACCGAGCGGATCAATTCGGCCAGTATGTCATGGACATCATGCCCGTGATCCTGGAGAGACTGGAAGTGGCTCATTGCCTTGTCCGCTTGTTTGTGGATCAAGGATTCCAGAAAGGCAAAACGGGATTCCGCATCGATCAATCCGAGGATTTGGATCACTTCCTCGTCAGTCGCTGAATGTCCGGTGAAGCTCAAAACCTGATCGATCATTGTCAATGCGTCCCGCATTCCACCCACCGCATGGCGCGCAATCATCTCCAGCGCCTGCCTGCTCATCTTCAGCTTTTCATCCGTGATCACCTTCTGCAGAAAATCCGCCATCAGCCGGACCGGGACCCTCACAAAATCGTAACGCTGGCAGCGGGAAATGATTGTGCGTGGAACCTTGTGCGGGTCGGTGGTGGCGAGGATGAATTTCACATGTCCCGGGGGTTCCTCCAAAGTCTTCAGCAGTGCATTGAAAGACTCCAGCGTGAGCATGTGGGCTTCATCGATGATGTATACCTTGTATTTGCAGTGTGCCGGGGCATACTGCACGTTGTCTCGCAGTTCACGGATATTTTCGATGCCCCTGTTTGAGGCGGCATCAATTTCATAGACGTCCGGAGAGGCGTTGTCGGTGATTTCCACGCAGTTACCGCAGCTTCCGCATGGATTTCCCTCTTGCGGGTCGAGACAGTTAAGGGCCTTGGTGAGGATGCGTGCGGCGCTGGTCTTCCCCACTCCGCGTGACCCGGTGAACAAGAAGGCGTGCGCAACCCGGTTGCAGAGAATTGCGTTGCGCAGGGTGCGGGCGGTGGTCTCCTGGCCGATTAAATCCTCAAAACGTTGGGGACGCAGCTTGCGTGCGAGAACTACGTATGACATGCAGGGGAAAATAAAAAAGTCAGGCAGGGTGGCTGAGTCCGCGGCACATCTACGAAATCTTAGTGCTGCTTCCGCTAGGACCTGACACGGTTCGAAATTTTCGATTGCGCATTCTCAGCCGTCTGAAGAAGCCGGCAAATAAGCCGCTTCCGGATTGCCGGCCCCTTTTGGGCCTGGCGGAAAGGGAGGGATTCGAACCCCCGGTACGGTTTCCCGCACACGTGATTTCCAGTCACGCACCTTCGGCCACTCGGTCACCTTTCCGCGTCTCCAATGACCGGGGAACTGGGGCCATCAAGCCACAAGGAGTATGGCATAAAGGGACCGGATTCCGCAAGATTTTTCCCGGCGCAGGAATTGCGCCATTTGTGGAACCCGGAAGTGGTTGCGCCGTTGACTGCCTTCAACTTGTCAACCGGGGGGGGACTTTGTATAGTGATTGGAAAACACGCTTTATAATTGCTTGAACCAGGATTTCACTGATTTTTTCTCCCGTTTTTTCTCCCGGTGAAGGGTTGTTCTTTTAAACTCCCCCCCTTCCCCTCCCTTTTCCAAAGGGGGGGCAGCATCTGCTCCGGCACCGCAAAATTCATGCAAGCAACACATTATTTCCTTTGAGAACCCGAATGAACCTGTTGACCTATCCGCACACGCTTCTGACCCTATTCAAACTCAGCTGGCAGTTGTACCGCTCCTACCTACTCGGCATGCTGGTTCTAACCGCGGTGCTGTTGTCGCCGTCCATGCTGTTTGGACTTGCCGGTTGGTTTGAAACCGAAAGTGTGGTGTTTTTTCTCTCAATGCGAGTTTTGGAAAGCGCGATGGCGATGGGAGTGTTAGGCATTGCATATGGCAGCGTGTTTCCCGCTGCAGGGGTGATTCGTTCACTGCGCGCTAACGTACTGCTTGGTGCGGTGCATGTCGCCATCCTGCAATACCTGCTGTTTTTTGTCGGAGTCATCGGCTTGACGGTTCTGCCTTTTCCATTCAGTGTGCTGATGGTGGTATTCTGGTTAGCCGGACTGTTCCTGTTTTCTCTCGCGCAGCCGGTGTTCGTGCTTGAAAACCATCGCGGGATACAGGCCATGGTGCGCAGTTTCCAGCTGGTGCGCATACACTTTGCCCGGGTTTTCCTGGTAGTGGTTTTAAGCATGCTGATCCAGTTCATGCTGTTTGCGATGTTTTTCAGGCTCTTCCTTCCAGAACTGGAATTGACGCCTGCGGAAGAAATCGAGCAACTGCAGTTGCAGTTATCTGCAATTCTCCAGGATGACGGGGTACACCGGGCAATGCGTTTCTCCCAATATCTCACGGCGTTGATTTTCTTTCCTTTCTCCGCCCTGCTTACGGTCCTGCTTTATTTCAACCTGGCTCACCGCGAGGGAGGTTTGAATCTCGATCAGTGTTCTTCGCTTGCACACCGGCTGTTCGGCACTCCGCTTTCGAGAACTCCTGATTCGTCCCCGTCCATGGAAGATTGAAACCGATGGCCGGAAGCGTCATTTCTTGGCCAAGTATATCAGGTCGGTGAGCATGAAGATTCATTCCGCAAAACTTTTTGCCAGCGCCGCATCTCCTTCCCAATTTCCTCCACCGGAATTCCCGGAAATTGCATTTGCCGGACGTTCCAACGTGGGAAAATCGACCCTCATCAATTCACTGCTCAGCCGGAAGAAGCTGGTCAAAACAAGCTCAACTCCGGGGAAGACTCAGTTGATTAACTTCTTTGCCATCAACCAGACTTTCTGTCTGGTGGACCTGCCTGGATACGGCTTTGCGAAAGTCCCGGAAAACATGCGGATGCGCTGGAGACATTTGATTGAATCATACCTGGCGGACAGGCAGAAGCTGCAAGGGGTGGTCCTGATAGTTGATATCCGCCATGGTTCGACGGCGCAGGACCGGCAACTGCGCGAATGGCTGGCGCACCACCAGCGCCCCGTGCTTGTGGTTGCAGGGAAATCAGACAAACTGAACCGCGGGCAAACAGCAAAACAGTTGGAGTTGATCCGCAAGGAACTGCAGCTCGAGGACCGCCCGGTTCCACATTCTTCCCTCAACAAATCCGGACGCGGGGAAATATGGACCAGGCTGCGGGAGTGGATTCAGGTTTGAATCCTGAGGTTGTTCAGCCTGAGGAATTGACTAGTTCGGTTTGCGAAAAGAAGTAGGCGATTTCAATGGCAGCGTTTTCGGTGCTGTCTGAACCGTGGACTGTGTTTTCCCCGATGCTTTGGGCAAAGTCGCGGCGGATGGTGCCTTCGTCTGCCTCGGCGGGATTGGTCGCCCCCATGATTTCACGGTGACGGGCAACCGCGTTTTCTCCTTCCAGCACTGAGACAACAACCGGTCCGGAAGACATGAAGGTCGTCAATTCCGCGAAAAACGGACGACCCCGGTGAATGTCGTAAAATCCTTCTGCTTCCAGTTTTGAAAGGCGCAGCATTTTGGTCGTCACAATGCGGAGACCGCTGTTTTCAAAACGTTTGAGGATTTCCCCGGTGTGGCCGCGTTTAACTCCGTCGGGTTTGATAATCGAAAGGGTTTGTTCCAGTGCCATTGTTGTTTCTTGTTTCGGGTTAAAGAAATATGTAGGGGCAAACCTATGTGTTTGTCCTCAATGGAGGTAAATACTCACTGCATTGTGCAGAAGTTGCGCAGCAGTTCAAGTCCGGGGTTCTGGCTTTTTTCAGGATGGAACTGCACGCCCCAGACATTGTTACGACGAACCACGGAAGCGAACGGGTGCGCGTAATCGGTTGTCCCGAGGACCGTGTCGGCGTTTTCCGGACACATGTAGTAGGAATGAACGAAATAGAAATAACTTGTATCGGGGATGTTCCGGAACAGCGGGTCTTGCTGCGCAAAGCAAACCTGGTTCCACCCCATTTGCGGAATCTTCAAATCATGATCGAAACGCCGCACTTTCCCTGGGATCCAGTTCAGTCCCGCGTATACTCCGTTTTCCCGGCTTTCGCCTAACAGCAACTGGGCGCCCAGGCAGATGCCGAGAAGGGGTGTGCCGTCGTTGATTTTTTTACGCAGTACTTCCAGCATTCCGGACTGCCGCAGATGCCGCATCGCCGGGGAAAAGGCCCCCACTCCCGGCAGCAGGACTCGCGTGCACGCCTGCAGTTCATTCGCGTTTGTGATCAGCCGGTTCTCGAGATCAAGGTGGTCCAGAGCGTTTTTCAGGTTGAGCAGGTTTCCCACCCCGTAATCTAGAATGCCGATCATGAATGCCGCAGAATCCGGAATTGCTAAAGCGTGCCCTTGGTGGACGACACCGCTTTCCGCCTCGGATCGATTTCAACCGCAGCGGAAAGTGAGCGGGCGAAAGCTTTGAACAACCCTTCGCATTTGTGGTGTTCGTTGCTTCCGTAAAGGATGCTCAGGTGCAAGGTGATGCCCGCGGCCATGGCCAGTGATTTGAAAAAATGCGGAATCAATTGCGTGTCCAGCTCCCCGATTTTGTAACGGTGAAAGTCGCCCTCAAAAACGAATTCCGGACGTCCCGAGCAGTCCAGTACCGCTCGCAGCAGCGCTTCGTCCATTGGCACATACGAGTGTCCAAAACGGCTGATGCCGCGTTTCTCGCCGAGTGCCTGTTTCAGGGCTTCACCCAGGGCCAGCGCAATGTCCTCTGAACTGTGGTGTCCGTCGATGTGCAGGTCGCCTTTACATTTCACTTCAAGGTCAAAAAGTCCGTGGAACGCAAACTGTTCGAGCATGTGGTCGAGGAACCCGATCCCGGTTTCAACTTCAGCTTTACCGGAACCCTCGAGTGTGAGTTTCACCCGGATGCTTGTTTCCCGCGTGACACGCTTGATTTCCGCGCTTCTTGCAGTTTCAGTCATGTTCTCGTTCCGATTCAGAAGGAATAGAAAAGCCTTCCGGCCATGTGAAAGATAGTGTCGCCAATCCCTCCGGGAAGAGTGTGATCGTCATAACTGAACGCCCTGCCCGGCTGAAACATGTTTAGATCGACTTCCATGACCGCATGGTTCGCGATCGGGAAAATCAGCGTGTTGTCCCATTCAAAACCGATGTTGTCAACAAGGTCTCCGTTGTTGTCAAGGACTTTGCGGATGCGCCTCAATTCGTAGAGACCGCCCTGGTAGACCAGTTCGGATTCGGGAAAATCGTAACGGTATTTTGCACCGCCCATTCGGGTGTTGTTGATTGAATGTCCGAGCCCCGTCCCGCTGTTCATATCGACACTGCCTCCATTGAAATAAAACTGGGCGCCGCGGTATGTGCCCGGGAACATTTCATAATAACCCTGCAGGTCCCGCTTGTAATTAAGTCCGCTCCGGGATGGATCGGCGATTTCTTCATCTCCGCGGGCCGCCATGCCGATCAGCGTGTAGCGGTGTTCCTTGAACTGATAATTAAGTTCGATCTCGGTTGCCAAACCGGAAATGCGCTGCTGGGTTTGGCCATGCCGTTGATCGTATACGTAATGCCGCCTGTTTCCGCTGTTGCCGACAACGTCTCCGTAGACTTTCAGGTTCGGGGTTTCATAAACCAGCCGCAGCCCCCAGTATTCCTGCTCGTGGGCGTAGTAGTAAATTGGTTTGCAGTTTGAATCCAGGGTGTAGTCGGAAAGTTCGCTACGGCAACTTCCTCCTGATGTGAACCCGTAGCTGTCGCTTTCCAGTTTCGCCATTGTACTGTCGGAAAGCCGCCTGGCCGGGGCGTTGTTGCGTCCCAACGGGACGTCGTGTTCAGTGTATTTGATGCGGAAGATTTCCGCTCGGAAGACGTCAAGCGCGTTACCTCCGGAATCGGTTTGGGACCAGAAGGGATAATCGAGGGAAAGGAAATAAAGCCAGTCCCCGTCGACGGAGGAAAGTTTCAGCGCACCGAATTCATAACACCATGTTCCAGCTTTGCAGCGTTGCGTGAACCCGCTGAGGATGCCGGAAAAGACTTTCCCACGCCTGTCCCCGATGTTCACTTCCTGCTTTCCTATCCGGGTTTCGTCACGCGGATGCGTGTTCAGTTCAAGAAAAAACTGTCGCGCGCCGATGTTGGCGGACTGTGAATCAGGATTGAGGTGCCGGTTGCCGCGGCGTTCACGCAGGTCCGCCAGGTAAATCGGTTCCTGTTCGGTCGCCAGCTCTAGGTTTATCGAAATCGTCCGGTGCACCGTCGAGCGCAGTTTCAGGCGCAGGTCGTGATCGAAGGAGAATTCCTCCGGTGAATTGGTTTCAATGCGCGATGCCGGGAGACTGCTCGTACTCAGCAGTGTCGAGCGCAGGCGGTAGTTTCCGGAAAGCTCCAGGCCCGGCGAGAACGTCAGTTTCTCCTCGCGCTCCACCACGTCCCCGCGTTCCAGCGGAATAAAGTTTGTCTGTGCCTGGGCAGTGGAAATCAGCGTGCATATTCCCAGCAGCGGCACAAGCAGCCGGGGTAGGCTCAGGAGAGCGTGCGAATAGGCTGAGATCACGGATGTCAGCAGAAGGAAAAAGATACTGGCCAGAATTCTACAAAAACATATTATTTTGAATGAAATGATAATTGAATACAAGATTTTTATAACTCATTTCAAGTACAAAGCTCTCTCTTTGTAAAAAGGGACTGATGGGGATTTGGGATACGGTTTCCTCACCTACCGCTGCTATAAATCCCCCCTTCCTCCCTTTTCAAGGGGGGAGGTGCGACATCTCTCGCTCACTTTTTTGGATTGCCGCACCTGTTCCCCGTGCCTGTATCGTTTCGCGCCTTCGAGGAATTTCAGTCCTTCTTCATAACTGTGGGGCAGGATGGGAGGAGCAGGCTGCTGGGTTCCCGATTCATCAAGGGTGATGAAAGTGAAGTAACAGACGTTGGTCACCTCTGTTTTCCCGCTGACCGGATGGATCACCTCGGTGGTCACTTCGACCATTAACGCCTTCTCCGCGGTATAAATGACCTGGCCGGTGAAAGAGAGGATAGACCCGATTTCGACGGGCCGGAAGAAGTACATGTGATCGACACTGAGGAACTGCGGTCTGCGTCTGCAGAACAGGTAAGTGATGTTCCATGCAAGTTCGAATGCTTCACGCATCAGGTAGCCGCCGAAAATCTTGTTGTGCACGTTGCGGAACTGCGGGTGCATAACCAGCGTTGACTGCCTGCGCGTCCGATCCATGGCGATGCCGTCGATTTCACCATGCTTAATGCGCAGGAAAAGGGAATGCAGAACTTCGCTTTCGCTGGCGGTGGGAGTGTTTTTCAGGTAATTGCTCTGTGCCATTATACGTCGTTGTTGCTGACGCTGTTCTGCTTCTCGAAACCGGCGTTTGTCTTCATCGGTGACAGGGGTAAGGGGATTGACTGGTTCCGCGTTCTGGTTTTTGCGGGAAACCATGATGAAATATGCGCGCGCCACTCGCTGCCAGGTATCCTCCGTTTTGGACGAGATGCGGATTCCGACCTCGAGGGAACTGCGCCCGACCCAATTTACGCGTGCCAGAAACTGCAGGTCCTTGTCGCTTGCCAGTCCTCCCAGCAGGTCGATACGATCGCATGCGGCAGTGACGATACCGAGCCCGCGTTCCCAGCCCTGAGTGTGTTCATACGCCACCTTTCCCGCGGTCAGGTCGAGATCTTCAAGCAGTTTCCCCAACCGCAATCCGCCGAAAAAATTGATGGTACGCTCCCGCAGCGCGGAATCGGAACTGAAAGGGAAGACCTGTTCATACCCCGATTCCCCGGGGGTCCTTGCAATCAAAGGCATGCCGGGACTTTGTACATGACCCTCCGGTGCTTGCTGAGCGTCCTGGGGAATTTCACTCATTTTCTCTCCATTGAAAAAGAGGGGTCATCAGCGGCGCAGCGAAAGCCGATTTGGAAAGACTGGACCCAGGGCGCGAACGCGTAGCGTTTCCCGGCCCGTAGTCCGTCGGCAGAGCCCGCTCCGTGAAGCCCTCCCCAGGCGCCGCCCCTGGCGACCCGCAGGGGATAGTCCGGGTTGAAGGGGTTTTCCGTCCCTTTAGGGTCATGGGAATCATGAATCAGTGAAACGTAATCCGGGGCATAAAAATCGTTGACCCACTCCATCACATTCCCCCGCATGTCGTACAGTCCCCAGGCGTTTGCCGTTTTGCGGGCCACCGGCTGCGCGCCTATCATGCCGACACGCATGGTGTTGGCATCATACCAGGCTTGTTCATCCAGAAGACTCTCATCGCTCAGGGGATTTGCCCTGCTGTTAGGCGCGGCGCGGGCGGCATACTCCCACTCGGCTTCGGTAGGTAGGCGCTTCCCCAATGATTCGCAATAGAACCTAGCGTTTCCCCAATCGACGTAAACCACCGGCTGTTCAGGATCCACGGTGTCAAACCCGCCCTGCCCCCGTTCGCATACCCGGCATTCGGAATATTCCTGGTTGGTCACTTCACGTTCGTCAAGGAAGAATCCGGACAGAACAACCAGATGGTCCGGCTGTTCGTCCGCTTCTCCGTCCGGATCACCCATGATGAATTCACCCCCCGGTATACGCACCATCCCCTTTGGAGGTTTAACGGGCGGCGGCGGTGGAGGCGGCGGTTCGGGTGGCTTCGGAAACATGAACGCAAAGGGGAAGAATGTTGCTTTTTCTTCCGGGACAAATGTGTCGGGATGCGGACTGGGGCGCGATTCCAGCGAGCCGGGACCTTCGATTTCCCCCTCTCCCGGACCCTCCTCCACCGGAGAGGGAGTGGTTAGTGCGAAACCGTGAGGCGAAGGTGTGGATCGCCCCGGGGATTTTTGCTCCGGGGAGTCTGCGGAAAAGACTAACACTTCGCCTGTTTGAGGGATTTCCAGCGTGGTCTGCCAGAGAACAGTTTCACGCGTGAGGTCAAAAAGTTCGAGCCGAAGCTGCAGCATGTCCTCCTCGGTTAAGTGTGTGCCGGTGAGCATCCAGTCAGCTTCCGCCTGTCCGGCTAAGTCTTCTGCCAGCGGGTCCCTCCATTCTCCGGGAAACGCGTCGTTCCACTCAAGACGCAGGCGGACTATTTCAATCTGCGGCGTGACTTTCCCCGGATTGATTTTTCTCAATGCTTCGGTCAGGCCTTCTTCCAGCAACTCGCTGGTTCGATCACGTTCCTGAGTGATACTGTTAAAAAGATCGATGACCGCGATGCGCGGATCAAGGTGTTTCGGCAATTGCGAAAGGTCGCTCACCTCGCGAGCAACCATGCGGTATGCCTGCTCAAGGGACGCCATCGGCTGTGTCTGGGGAGTGAGCGAAACCGCTGTCCGAGGATGATGTAAAAACAGCAAACAGAACATTACGGTCAAGAGTATATTCCGCATATGAGTGTTTTTTACAGATTTGACGGCCCGGCAAGTTATCATTGAATTCCTGTTACATTTCCGCACGGAATGACAAATGTGAGAGTGGTAAAGTGTTTTAAAACGACTTTTAGCGTGTCCATTTTGGTTGACTTTTATAAATCCCCCCCGCCCCCTTTTTCGAAGGGGGGTATGTCGCTTTCCCCTTTGTAAAAAGGGGATCGAGGGGGATTTGATATGCTGGTTTCTTGCATCATTGATTTCAGATTTCCAGCGCGCGTTTCATCATGCGCAGGCATTTTTCTTTGCCGAACAGGCCGACGATCAGGGGCAGGTCCGGTCCCTGTGTCTCGAGGGTGACAGCGCAGCGCAGAGGCATCCACAGGGCGCGGCCCTTGATGCCGGTTTTCTTCTGTACGGCCTTGACAACCCCGGCGAAGTTTTCCGCGTTCAAAGATTCTGCCGGTTCTGCCTGAGCGATGAATTCCTGTAACACAGTCCGCGATTCTTCTTTTCGCAGGACCGCGAGGGCTTCAGCATCCGTCACAACCGGTTTTTTTTCGAAGAACAGCGAAAGACGATTCCCAATTTCTTCCAGCGTCGTCAGCCTTGGCTGCAGTATTTCCACCGCACGGCGCAATGCCTCAGGGTTTTCGCCCCGGTATGCTGATTTCTCCAGGTGCGGCTGCAAACGCCGGAAAAGGTCTTGAGGATCAAGCTGCTGGATATACTGCTGGTTCATCCATTTCAGCTTGTCCCGATCAAAAACCGCGCCGGAACGGTTGATCCGCTCGAGGCTGAAATGTTCAACAAGTTCTGCAGGGGAAAAAAGCTCACGGTCATCTTCCGGACCCCAACCCAGCAGGGCGATAAAATTCAGCAATGCTTCCGGGAGATATCCCCGGTCCCGAAAGTCTTCCACCGCGACATCTCCCTGGCGTTTGCTCAGCTTGCCTCGGTCCGGGTTGAGGATCAATGGCAGATGCGCGAATTGCGGGGGGTCCCAGCCGAAGTAGCGATAGAGCAGCAAGTGTTTGGGAAATGAAGGCAACCATTCCTCTCCCCGGACCACGTGAGTGATTTTCATCAGGTGGTCATCGACCACCACCGCCAGGTGATAAGTGGGGAAACCGTCGCTTTTGATCATCACCTGGTCTTCCGCCTGGCTGCTTTCAATGGCTACTGTTCCGCGGACCAGGTCCTTGATTCTCAGGGTCTCCTCTTGTTCAGGGATTTTCATTCGGATCACATGGGTTTCTCCGGAGCCGACCCGCTTTCCTGCAGCGTCTGGTGAAATGCTGCGGCAGTGCCGGTCATAACGCGCCGTTTCACCGCGTGAGCGCTGTTCCGTTTTTATTTTTTGCAGGCGTTCCGGGCTGCAGAAACAGGGATAGGCGCATCCTCTTTCCACCAGCATCCGCGCATATTTCAGGTAGGTCCGGACACGTTCAGACTGTCGATACGGTCCGTAATCACCTCCGATTCCCGGACCCTCGTCAATGTCCAGTCCCGCCCACTTCAGCATTTGCATCAGGTCCGATTCCGCCCCCTCAACAAACCGTTGACGATCAGTGTCCTCCAGGCGGAAAATGAAACTGCCTTTGTTAGCACGGGCATAAAGCCAGCTGAACAACGCGGTACGCAGTCCGCCGACATGCAGAAACCCTGTCGGGCTCGGAGCAAAACGGAGACGGGTCATAGAAGCACGAGGAATTCAAGTTAAAGGTGTTATCCGCTTTCGAAACGACGCATGCGGATGTTGAGCAGCAAACCGATACCAAACATGGTAGAGACCATCGAGGATCCTCCATAACTCAAAAATGGAAGGGGGACTCCGACCACCGGCATCAGTCCGAGAGTCATGCCTATGTTTATCAAAACGTGCGAGGTGATGATGGAGACTACCCCGACGTTTTGAATCATGCTCACCCGGTTGCGGGTTTTGTACACGCCTCCGAGCGCCCAAAGGGTGAGTACGAGAAAAAGCACCAGCACGGTGATTGATCCGGTAAATCCCCATTCTTCTGAAAAAACGGAGAAGATAAAATCCGTGTGGTCCGCGGGCAGAAAATTCAACTGACCCTGAGTGCCCTGGCCGAAACCCTTGCCCCATAATTCTCCGCTGCCGATGGCGATTTTCGATTGAATCACGTGATACCCCGCGCCGAGGGGGTCACGGTCCGGATTGAGAAATGTCAGTATCCGGTCCTGCTGATATGGCTTGAGCACGTAAATCCAGGCCATGGGGAGTGAAATAAACGTCAGCATGAGCAGGAAGATGATGGTGCGGAAACGTATACCCATCATGAACGCTATCGGGGCGAATATCGCCAGCAGCAGCAGGGCGGTGCCCAGATCCGGCTGCTTGATGATAAGCACCACCGGCACAACCAGCAGCAGCGTCGGCCAGGCCATCCACAGCCACCCCTGTTGTCGGAAACGGTTGTCCTCGCGAAAATAGTGGGACAACGCCAGCACCAGCGTGTATTTGCTGAATTCGGAAGGTTGAATGAAAAAAGGTCCCGTCCTCAGCCAGCGCTGGGCGGAAGAACCCGGACCTCCCGTGCCGTGAAGCAGCACGAGCGCGAGCAGCACGATGACCAGCAGGTGCATCACGTATCCGAGCTTCGCCCAGTCACGGTAATGGATGAACTGGGTCACAAACGCAGTTGCGATCCCGGCCAGCACCCAGTAACTCTGACGGACGAGATACAATTCTTTTGCGGCTGAGCCATGGGAGACCGATGACATCGCCAGCAGCCCGATTCCGCACAACAACAGCACAAGAATGCACAGAAACCAGTCGGTGTTGGATATCAGCCTGCGGTCGAACATCTGCTTGGGTTCTTGCTTTGAGTTTGATGACGCAAAACTATTATAATGAATATTGATCCCAAGTTTAAACAAGCCAAAATTTGATCGACAGGGAACCCGCCGCCGGGCTCATATTTACTCAAAAAATGCGGGACAAACACATGAATGTTCCTTTGGTCAAACCTTTGCTGGGCGTGCTTTACGGGGAAGAGCACGTACTGGAATGGCTGCGCGGACGGATTTCCTCGCAGGCGTGGAGCATCCAGCGTGAATCCGCAACACTGCCGTTTGACCTGACGGATTATTACCGGGCGGAGATGGGTCTTGACTTGAAGCGCCTGTTTTTAACTGTCCGGGGCCTCAGACAACAGACGGAGATGGTGGAATGGAAGCTTCAAATGAGGAAGTGGGAGGATTTACTGCGTGTTGAGGGAATGCGAACGATAAACCTCGATCCCGGGTTCTTGGACTACCACCGCGTAGTCCTGCTTTCCTTCAAGGAAGGGGCACAGAAGATTTATCTCCACAGTGGAGTCTGGGCGGACCTGGTGCTGCTCAAAAAACGCGGAGGCTACCGCACTTTTCCCTGGACCTTTCCGGATTTGCGCGAAGACCGTTATCATAAATTTTTCCTGGAGTCACGCAGAGATTACAAACTGGAAATGAGAGAAAATGGTGGTCCCGGGAAATGCTGAAAAGCGGCGCAGTCCGGCGGGGGAGAACACCAGAGGAGAAAACGGTGCAAAACCTCCTTTGGTGCTGGTTGCAGGGCCGACAGCCAGCGGGAAAAGCGACCTCGCGCTTTCACTCGCGCAGCACCTCGGAGGAGAGCTGATCTGCACCGATTCGATGCAGGTGTACCGCGGTCTGGATATCGGCACGGCGAAACCAACCGCCGAGGAAAGAGGGCTGGTTCCCCATCACCAGCTCGACCTGGTGGCGCCTGACGAGACCTATTCCGCCGGACGATACGCACGGGAGGCGGCAAAAGTAATTGAGCAAATCAGCGGGCGCGGAAACATCCCGATCCTCGTGGGCGGGACGGGGTTGTATTTTCGCGCGCTGGTTTACGGTATCAACGACGTCCCGGAAATACCCGAACAGGTCCGCGAACGTGTGCTGAAATTGAAAACGAAGCACGGTATTCGTTCGTGCTGGGAACTTCTGAGGGAGGAAGACCTAGCCGGAGCGGAATTGCTGCACCCGAATGATTCCGCCAGGGTCATGCGGGCCCTCGAGGTGGTTCTCGCCACCGGGAATCCACTGTCGCTTTATCGTCAACGAAAGCCTTTTAGTGTCGCGCGTTATCCTCTACACGGAGTTGGAATTGAATGGAAGCGGGAGGATCTTTACCGCCGCATCAATCAACGCGTGCATACAATGCTCGAAGCGGGATGGATTGCCGAAGTCCGGAAATTGCTGGTAGAATATCCTCCCCACCTCAAACCGCTGCAGGCGATCGGTTACCGCGAAATCATCGCATATCTGCAGGGCGATGTGCAGATGGATGAAATGGTTTCCGGGATTCAGAGACGAACCAGGCAGTATGCGAAACGCCAGTTGACCTGGTTCCGCAAGGAAGCGCATATCCGCTGGCATACTCCCGGAACTGAAGAGCAAATCATGGACGAATTCCAACTTTGCCTTGAAAGGGGGGGTGGCAATTATGATACTGAAACATTTTGATTGTCTCGAATTGATATTCCTTTATCCTTGCTCTAAACATAAGATTGGCTTGTGAATCGCTACACCGTTGACCGTCAGAATTACAGCATCTTCAAAACGGGATCGAACCCTGAACATCCATATGTGCATTTTTTCTGGGGCAAGTTCGATTTCCGCCTCACCTTTCAACCGCTGCAGGATGAGCGCGCGGAAAATAATCGTGAACCCACCTATTCCCTGAACGGAAAACCATACCGGGCTGCTGAACTGGAACTGCTACACCATGACCAGTGGTACCGGCTGGTTGGACCGACCGCGCATGGGCTGCAGCTGGAAGAAACGCTGTGGGAGCGCAAAGGGGAAAAACTGAGGGTGGAATTCCCGAAAAACCTGGCAAAGGTAAGCCGTGGGTTTTGCGCTGAGGAACTTGGAATGAAACTGCTAGCGAAACAGGCTTCTTAAGCCGGACTGCTGCTGGTACCTAATCATGCATCTCCAGAAAGCGAAACATCCAGCACCGAAAAAAGTCTTCATCCAGACCTTCGGTTGCCAGATGAACGAGTATGACACGGAGAAAATGTATGAAATGCTCGCGCATGAGGATTACCTGCCGGCTGAATCCTCCGATGAGGCGGACCTGATCATCCTCAATACATGCTCAGTGAGGGATAAGGCGGAACAGAAAGTCTACAGCCGCCTCGGCAGGCTGCGACAGCTTAAAAAAAAGAAACCCGGGCTGAAAATCGGGGTCGGTGGATGCGTTGCCCAGCAGGAAGGGGAAGCAATTCTCCGCCGTGCCGGAAACGTGGACCTGGTATTCGGCACCGACAACTTGTTTGATCTGCCGCGCATGCTGCGTGAGACCGGGGACGGAAAGCGCCTGGTCAGTACCGAGCGCATGGCTCCCAAGCAGAAAGTGCGGGATTTCATTCCGGAAGAGGTGTTTCAAAACAGGCACAGTGCTGGGATCAAGGCGCATCTGGCGATCACCAAGGGATGCAACAACTTTTGTTCCTTCTGTATCGTTCCCGCCACGCGTGGACAGGAAGTGAGCCGTAACCCGCAAAATATACTAACCGAAGCACGAAAGCTGGTGGATGGCGGGGTGCGGGAAATATGCCTGCTCGGGCAAAACGTCAACTCGTACAAAGCAGGAGGGGTGGGTTTCGTCGAATTGCTGAGACGCCTCGACGGTTTGAACGGGTTGGAACGGGTTCGTTTCACTTCTCCGCATCCGAAGGATTTCAACGAGGAACTGGCTGACGCCATGCGCGAACTGGAAACGGTATGCGAGCAGCTGCATCTCCCCCTGCAGTCCGGGTCGAACCGGGTTCTCAAGCGCATGCGCCGCTGGTACACGCTGGAAACCTACATGGAAAAGGTATCCATGCTGAGGAAGCGGATTCCCGATGCGGCACTTAGCACCGACCTGATTGTCGGGTTTCCCGGAGAAACAGTGGAGGAGTTTCACATGACTCTGGACGCGCTGCGGGAAATCCGCTATGACCTGGTCTATTCCTTCAAATATTCCGTCCGTCCCGGAACCCGCGCGGCGGAATACACTGAGCAACTACCGGACGTTGTCAAAGCGGAACGGCTGAAAGCACTGCTTGATGTGCAGGAAAGCATACTACGCGAAAAACAGCGGGAAATGATTGGCGGGATGCAGGAGGTGCTGGTGGAAGGAACGCATCCGCGTGAACAGCAAAACATCACGGGCCGCACGCGCGGCAACCATCCGGTGGTGGTCACCGATTATTCCGCGACAAAGGGCGCCCTGCTGCCCGTGCGCATCAGCGGTTACAGGACCTATTCCCTGGAAGCTGAAGCGGTTTTACAGAATCCCACCGTTTGAGACATGCCAATTCAAAAAATGGAATTTTGGGGGACAAACCCATCTTCCCCTTTTTCCTTCTCGCCACGGGGGAAGCGTATGAAGTGCGGATTTGGGGTGAAAAAGGGAAGCAGGCGGTTTTTAATCTTCCCCCTTTGAAAAGGGGGATTTGGGGTGTTGGTTCAACGAATTTGAAATCGGTTAAACCGTCACTCTGCCATTTCGATTTTTGAACGTACGCGCGGGAATGGAGGAGTTCTGGCCGGGGGGTTCCGTTTGCATAAATCGTAGTCCCGGTAATTGACAACGCGTTTCAGGGGCGGTTCTTCCGAAGTGTAGACGCAGCTGTCCCCCTGGTTGGTCCAGCTGGTGGATGCGCACCCTGCGAGCATCGCAAGACACAGGCACGCGGGGGAAAAAATACGGACAACGCATGAAAACATTTCGTATTGTATCTTGGGGCTCGTCAAGGGGCCATGGTAAAAGAAAATCGATTTTTCAGGGTGACAGGTATCCCCGGACAGGAGCAAGCTGGATGCCATCCGTTTCGAGTCAACTGATTGAACCGCCGTGGTGAACCGGATCGGTGTGGGCATGTCCCGCAATCCTGATCCTGAAGATGCAGTCAGGGAGGTGGTCCGGGACGCGGTTGT
>CAYFLK010000040.1:0-8779 GCA_964344035.1 uncultured Pseudomonadota bacterium | reverse complement strand
CTGGGTGCTGGTCTTCTTTACTCCCGCGCACATTGGTCATGCAGCATTTCTGCACGAAAAAATACGAGAGCATACCGGATGTAAGTGCATTGCCGGATGCAGCGGACTGGGAGTGCTGTCCGGTGCGGGTGAAATATTCAACAGGCCGGGGCTGGCTATGATGGCCGGACACACACCCGGGCAACAGGCCTTGGCTTTCGCAAAATATCAGGAACTTCCTGACAGCGCAGGGGTCAACCAGCAGCTAAAGGAAACCCTTGAAGGTTCAGAGATTTCCGAGCCGCTGTTTTTTTTCTTCCCGGATGTCTACCAGCACCAACCCTACAATTTCATCAACACGCTGAATTACGTGAAAACCCGGCCGACGGTTTTTGGAGGAGGTTCCTGTGATGATGGCGGCGGCCGGGTGTCGGTGCAAATTGGACCATCGGAAGTCGTTGTCAACGGAGCTGGAGGACTGGCATTCTCAGGGATTCCCCGGTTCAGCGCCGGGGTCACCCAGTCCTGCAAAACGATTGGCGACCCGATGTTCATCACAGAGGTGCGTGACGACCTGGTTCTTTCTCTGGATGGAGTGCCTGCCTTGGAAGTGTTCGCCAGGGTTGCATCCGAGCTTGAATTCAAGGATCTGGACACCGCGGCGAGACAACTGCTGATCAGTTTTCCCCTGGATCCGGAACAGCCGAGGTTTACCGGGGAGTTGTCAATGGTCCGTCACCTGACAGGAATTGATGCGGTTAACCAGGGTTTTTCCGTTTCTCAGATCGTGCATGAAGGGTCCGTGGTATCTTTTGCCTACCGCAGCCCGGTGACCGCCCGGGAGGATTTATCGGAAATGCTGGAAAGGTTGAAAACGGAAAACCCTGAGGTTCCCTCATTCGGGATATATTTTAATTGTGCCGCGCGCGGTGAAGCCCTTTACCGACAGGCGGATGTAGATACAGGTATTATCCGTGAACAACTGGGTGATTTCCCCCTCCTCGGTTTTTTCGGCGGTTATGAAATGGCCCGGGTTCCCCAGGGTTTGCAACTCTATACATACACCGGCGTGCTGGTGCTTGTTTATCTGGAAGAGAATACATGAAGTCGGGCATTTCACTCGGCGTGAAAGCGCTGATTGCCGCTGCTGCCCTGATGCTGATTTTTGTCGCGGGTTGCGGATATGTGCTTGAGGGAGGAAACCCCCCGCTGCCGGAAAAAGCGCGTTCGATCGGGATTGCGCCCATTCAGAACCGTACCTTTGAACCGGAACTGGAAACGCAACTGGCGGAACAGCTGAAGGAGATATTACGCGCCAACAGTTCTGTGATTTTGCTCCCGTCCGGACAAGCTGACCTGAGACTGAGCGTGATCCTGCTTGAATTGAAAACGGTCAATACCGGCCTGGATGCGGTCCAGAATACTAAAGGGGTGAAATATGCCCTGGCTGGAAAAGTGCGGCTCATCAAACGTAAAACAGGCGAACTGCTTTGGGAGGAAAAATCGATGCAGGCGGAACTCGCCGAATCCGCCGCGGGATTGTCAGGTTCGCTGAGCGGAGTGCTTGTTTCACGCAGTTTGCGTGAACTGACTAACCTGTATGCGGAAAAAATCTATGATAGGCTGTTTGTCAAATTCTGAAAATTCAATTGTAATTCTGATGAACTCAATGGAATGGTTCCTCTTCGAAGTTACTGCTTCAATGAGTACGGCGCGGAAAAAAGCTTTTGTAATTTCCTGTTTTCAAATATAATCAATATTTTTTAATTACCCACTTTTTTGAGGAACACCCATGCAGGAAAAGGATTTAATATCCTTCAAACAGCGCCTGGAGAAGATGCGTGCCGAACTGCTGGACGAGTCGGATGAAACGGTTCAGGACATGCGTGAGGAAAGCACCCTCTATCCGGACCCGAGTGACCGGGCGTCGATGGAAAGCGAGCACATCAATTTGTTGAGAATCCGTGACCGGGAACGCAAACTTCTAGGCAAGATCGACGAAGCCCTGGAACGTGTGAAGGATAACACTTTTGGCCTATGCGAGGAATGCGGAGAGGAGATCGGGGTCGAACGACTGCAGATCAGACCTGTCACCACTTTCTGCATCCGCTGCAAGGAAACTCTGGAAGCTCAGGAGAACAAGCACTGAGTTCCGGTTTTCGGACATCACTGCCGATCCCCGCCTCTGTTCCGGGAATAACCCCCCCCGATATGATTTTCATGCTCTGACGCTTTACCTGTAAAGCGTTATCTCTCTACTTGTTCTGAAAAGACTTGGCTGGTTTTCCGCAAAAAAAGCGGAACGGCCATGGACCGTTCCGCTTTGAGAAATGTCGGAAATCCGATGGGGATTACATCATTCCGCCCATTCCGCCCATGTCGCCCATTCCGCCTCCTGGAGGCATCGGCGGCATGTCTTTTTTATCTTCCGGGACTTCATGCACTCCGGCTTCAGTGGTGAGTACCAGCCCTGCCACTGACGCGGCATTTTCCAATGCGGTGCGAACCACCTTGGTCGGGTCGATGATTCCGGCTTCGATCATGTCTGCGTAGGCTTCTGTTTGAGCGTCAAAACCTTCGGAAGAATTGCTGCTTTTCTTGACCTGATCCAGGATCAAGGCGCCTTCCAGTCCGGCGTTGGCGACGATCTGGCGCAGCGGAGTTTCGAGGGCCTTGAGCACGATTTCCGCGCCCACGCGCTGGTTGTCGACTTCCAGGCTTTGCGCTACTTTGGAAACCACGTCAATGGCGCGGATAAGCGCGACCCCGCCTCCGGGAACGATTCCTTCTTCCACCGCGGCGCGGGTGGCGTGCAGGGCGTCCTCGACGCGGGCCTTCTTCTCCTTCATCTCGATTTCCGTAGCAGCCCCGACATTGATCACTGCCACACCGCCTGCCAGTTTTGCCAGCCGTTCCTGCAGTTTTTCGCGGTCATAATCCGAGGTCGTTTCATCGATCTGAACACGGATCTGATTGATGCGGGCTTTGATTCCGTCTTTGTCCCCGCCACCGTCAATGATGGTGGTGTTGTCCTTGTCAATCACCACGCTTTTGGCGGTGCCCAGTTTTGCCAGGGTAAGGTCTTCCAGCTTCATCCCCATGTCTTCGGAAACAACCTGTCCACCTGTGAGGATGGAGATGTCTTCCAGCATCGCCTTGCGGCGGTCGCCGAATCCAGGCGCTTTGACGGAGGAGCATTTCAGCGTGCCGCGGATTTTGTTCACCACCAGCGTGGCCAGCGCTTCACCTTCCACGTCTTCCGCAATCAGCAGGAACGGTTTGCCGGTTTTGGCGATCTGCTCGAGGACCGGGAGCAGGTCTTTCATGTTGCTGACCTTCTTCTCAACCAGGATGATGTAGGGTTCTTCAAGCTGTGCTTCCATCCGGTCTGAATCGGTAACAAAGTACGGGGAGAGATACCCACGGTCGAACTGCATCCCTTCGACTACGTCCAGGTTGGTTTCCGCGCTTTTTGCCTCTTCCACGGTGATCACTCCATCCTTGCCGACTTTTTCCATCGCTTCGGCGATGATGTCGCCGATGGTGCTGTCGCTGTTAGCGGAAATGGTGCCGACCTGGGCGATTTCCTTCGATCCGGAAACGGATTTGGAAATTTTGTGCAGTTCTCCGGTTGCGGCAACAACTGCTTTTTCAATTCCGCGCTTGAGGTCCATCGGGTTTGCGCCCGCGGCCAGGTTGCGGTGACCTTCGATGACGATCGACTGCGCAAGCACTGTGGCGGTGGTGGTCCCGTCGCCAGCCACGTCGGAAGTCTTCGAGGCGACTTCCTTGAGCATCTGCGCGCCCATGTTTTCAAGCTTGTCTTCCAGCTCGATTTCCTTGGCGACGGTCACCCCGTCCTTGGTGACAAGCGGGGCGCCGAAGGATTTTTCGATCAGCACGTTGCGGCCTTTCGGGCCGAGTGTGACCTTGACGGCATTGGCCATCGCATTTACGCCGTGAAGCAGTTTCTCCCTGTTCTCAGCGGCGAAAGTGACTTGTTTAGCTGCCATATTTTCTCGTTAAGCTAAAGGTTTGGGGTATATTACTCGACGATGCCGAGGATGTCGTCCTCACGCATAATCAGGTAATCGATTCCGTCAATCTTGACATCGGTGCCGCCGTATTTGCTGAACAGGATCTTGTCGCCCTGCTTGACGCCCATTTCCTGTATGCTGCCGTTGTCCAGGCGTTTCCCCGGACCGGCAGCGACAACCTCTCCTTCTTGAGGCTTTTCCTTCGCTGTGTCCGGAATGATGATGCCGCCGGAAGTGGTCTCCTCGGCTTCTATGCGCTTTACAATCACGCGGTCTTGAAGGGGACGAATCATAATCCTCCTTATTAGGATTTGATTGTTGATGAATGAAGAACTCCAAGGTCTCTCTTGCAAGTGCCTTGAGTCCCTGAAAAAAACCTAGGATGCGTACCATCCTGAATGGATAAACAATAAAATTACCCGATCCCGTCGAGCAAATCAAGAAAAAAATAGCACTTGTCTCTGGTGAGTGCTAATTATTCGCTTTCCCGATAATTGTATCTGGAATCCCCTTGAGGGGTTTTGCTCGCAACCCAAACATGACCATGTCACCTGGATCTGCCGCGGAGCGCAGGTCCTGCAAAGGGCAACCACGGGGGGTTGCCCCTACAGATCGTCGTTGGGAAAGATTTTGAATTGTGGGTTTGTGCGGTGCGTTGATGCCCCTGAACAACCATTAGGTTGTCGCACAATGCTGTAGGGGCAGACCCCTGTGTCTGCCCAAAACGAAGCATGGAATTATCCAATGACTGATGATCTTTTACATTTAACATAATTCTACGTAAATCGTAGAGAATTTGTGGGTTCAGACTATAATCCTCAGCCCCAGGGGAGGGGAAATGGTATTTAAAACGAGATGTTCATTATTTGTGATTCGTATTTTACAAGGAAGGGAGAATCGAGCTCTTCATGGGCAGGTTATTCACAGGTACCCATCTTTCCGGGCCTGGCGTTCGACTTCTTCAAAGTCCTGCATCACTTTCGTGCGGGCGTCGTTTTCGCTGTATTGATGATTTTCGATGAGGTAACGCTGCAGGGCATACTCGAGATACTGCCTGTATTCCTTTTGGTACTGATTCGGGTCCATGGCGCCTCGGCAAGGGGGAAATGACACATATTAGCGGGAACTGCGTGCGGATGGCCATTGGAAACTACGGACAAGAATTGGATTGAGGCTGTTTTTCCGTTCCCCTAGAGTGATTCACTTGCCATCAGATGTATTCGTACCGATTTATAAAATGAACGACGCAACCGATCCACGGCAGGCCAGGCTGGGCAAGCTTGCCGCTCTGAGGGAAAAAGGGGTCAATCCCTATCCGTACGCCTTTAATATTACTCACACAATTACCGCACTGCTGGAACAGGGAGAAACGCTGCTTGCTGCCAAAATGCCCGTCGTTGTCGCGGGCAGACTGATGGCGCTGCGCGGAAAGGGGAAAGCTGTGTTCGGCAACGTTCAGGGTCAGCACCGCAGACTGCAGGTCTACATCCGCGTTGATGAAGTAGGCGATGAGGAGTTCGCGCTTTTTGGACTTTGCGACATTGGCGATCATCTAGGATTTTCCGGGACGCTGATGCGCACTAGAACCGGGGAGTTGACCCTGCGTGTGAAGGCGTTCGAACTGCTCTCCAAGGCAGTGCGTCCGATGCCTGTACCGAAAGTTCAGGATAAGGACGGGGAACGGATAGTTCACGACGAGGTGCGCGACAAGGAATTCAGGTACCGTCAGCGATACGTGGACCTGGCGCTCAACCCGGAGGTGGCGAAAGTTTTCCGCGGGCGTTCGCTGATCATCCAGACCATCCGTGAATACCTTTGCGAACAGCAGTTTCTCGAAGTGGAAACTCCTACGCTGCAGACAATATACGGCGGGGCCAACGCGACCCCATTCGTCACACGTCACAAAGCGCTGGGGATAGATTTTTATTTGCGCATTTCCAATGAACTTTTTCTCAAACGCCTGGTGGCCGGGGGGTTTGACCGGGTGTTTGAATTCGTCAAGGATTTCCGCAACGAAGGCATCGACCGCACCCACAATCCCGAATTCACCGCGCTTGAATTTTACCAGGCATACGTAGATTACACCGCGATGATGCGTCATTGTGAAGCACTGTACGAACGCTGTGCGCTGGCTTTGCACGGGACCACGACTTTTGAATATGAAGGGCACACGATTGATGTGAAAGCCCCGTGGCCGCGGATGTCCATGCTGGAAGCGCTGCGGAAATTGGGCAACATCGAATTTGACGGAATGGATGACTCCGCGGTGCAAAAGCTGCTTGCGGAGCGGGGATGGAACAACCGGGGCAGGGCCATGCAGCGAGCTTTCGAGGAAACCTGCGAAACGCGCTTGATTCAACCTGTGTTCATCACCGATCATCCGCGCGAAACAAGTCCGCTCTGCAAACAGCACCGTAAACGTCCGGAACTGATCGAACGCTTCGAGGCATTCGTCAACGGGTGGGAAATCGCCAACGCTTATTCCGAACTCAACGACCCGGTTATACAGCGCGGTCTGATGGAGGAGCAGGTGGAGCGCGGACGAGGCGGGGAAAGCGAGACCCATCCGCTGGACGAGGATTTCCTGCGCGCGATGGAATACGGCATGCCGCCGATGGGAGGGATTGGCATCGGCATCGACCGCATGGTGATGCTGCTCACCGGGCAGTCAAACATCCGGGATGTGATCCTCTTCCCCACCATGCGTCCGGAGCAATGAATATGTTTTTCTTCAAAAATCACGATACGAATTTTACACGGCATACAGGATGGACAAGATAAATATTGATGAACTGGATTTCAGGAAACAGGACGGGCTGCTGCCGGTGATTGCGCAGTCGGTGGAGACAGGAGAAATCCTGATGCTTGCTTACGCAAACGAAGAAGCGGTCAGCAAAACCCGTGAAAGCGGCTTCGCGCATTACTGGTCTCGTTCCCGCAAATCGCTCTGGAAAAAGGGGGAATCCTCCGGCAACCTGCAGTCCGTTGCAGAAATCTGGGTCGACTGCGATGCCGACACCCTGGTTTACCGCGTAAGCCAAAAAGGACCCGCATGTCACACCGGCGCACCGACCTGTTTCTTCAAAAAACTCATTTGAAGCGAAGTGTAGTTTAAAAAAAATTACTCAAAATTTTCAGCGGAAGGGATAAGCAGAACGTATACTGAACATGTTTAAACAGGATCCGAAATGCAATGGGACATCAGTCTGAATGAAGAAGTCGATCTGCTGCGCGAAAGCGTGCGAGAGTTCACGGCGAAACACATAGCGCCGATTGCGGAGGAAATTGACCGAACAAACGAATTCCCCGCACATCTCTGGGGAGAAATGGGTAAACTCGGGTTGCTCGGAATGACTGCAGAGGAGGAATACGGCGGCGCGGGAATGAGCTACCTCGCGCACCTGGTCGCGATGGAGGAAATCTCGCGCGCTTCGGCTTCGGTCGGGCTGTCCTACGGCGCCCATTCAAACCTGTGCGTCAACCAGATCCGCTTGAACGGAAACGAAGAGCAGAAACTGAAATTCCTGCCGAAACTATGTTCAGGGGATCATGTCGGCGCGCTGGCGATGTCCGAAGCAGGCGCCGGATCGGATGTTGTCGGTTCGATGGCATGCCGCGCCGAACGCAAGGGAGACCGCTGGATTGCAAACGGATCGAAGATGTGGATCACCAATGGTCCGGACGCGGACGTGCTGGTGGTCTACATGCGAACTGCGGAGAAAGATGCCGGTTCCAAAGCCATGACCGCCTTCCTCATCGAAAAGAGCATGTCCGGATTTTCCACCGCGCCGAAACTGGACAAACTCGGCATGCGCGGATCGAATACCTGCGAACTGGTTTTTGAGGACTGTGAAATCCCGGATGAAAACATGCTGCGGGAAGTAAACCAGGGAGTGAAGGTGTTGATGTCAGGGCTCAATCTTGAGCGGGTTCTTCTTTCCGGGGGACCGCTCGGGTTGATGCAGGCGGCGCTGGACCTGGTACTTCCTTATGTTCACGAACGTTGGCAATTTGACCGTCCGATCGGCACATTTGAACTGATGCAGGGAAAACTCGCGGACATGTACACCGCGCTGCAGGCCAGTCGAGCGTTCTGTTACAGGATAGCTGAAAACTGCGACCGGGGTTCTGTGTCGCGTCGCGATACTGCCGCGTGCCTGATGTTTGCTTCGGAAAACGCCGTCAAGGTTTCGCTCGAAGCCATCCAGGCCCTGGGCGCCAACGGATACATCAACGACTACCCGGCCGGAAGGCTTCTGCGCGACGCGAAACTTTACGATATCGGCGCGGGCACAAGCGAAATACGGCGCATGCTGATCGGGCGGGAATTATTTGAGGAAACTGCGTGAAAGACAACAAGTTTTCTCAGAGTTTCACTTCTTCAATGATCGTGCGCACAATCGGGATCTGAACGTACCCCGATTCGTTGCTCCAGAAATAATAATACCCCACGGCGTTCCCAGCGCCGTCCTTCTGCGTCGTCACCTTCCCGTCGCTGACCGTCCAGGTTTTAACAATTTGACCGTTGTCTGAAACATAGGACACCCGCAGGTCCTTGCCGAGCAGGTTGTCCGCCTCCTTAAACATGCGGTTGCGCGTTTCTTCCGTGCACCCCGCAAGCAGCAAAGTCACGAAGACGATCCACCACCATTTCTGCATTTTTCTCCTTATTTAAATTTGTACCTGCTTAAAGTCCTTATTACCGTTTAAAAAAGGCTCTGTTCGAGTTAAGTGTTGATTATCCAGCAACACAGCTAAGATAT
>CAYFLK010000039.1:5314-36241 GCA_964344035.1 uncultured Pseudomonadota bacterium | reverse complement strand
GAAGAAAGTCTAAACCATATTATGCGACATAGCAAGGATGACATGACACTAGTGACATGGTATATAAAGCATGGAGACATGAACAAATGCGGATGAATCGAATAAAACTGACATAATGTTCCGCATGAATAATGCGCCGGCACAGTTCTCCGTTTTCATCAACAAACAAAACCTGCAGGCCGGGCCCTCTTTATTTTTTCATCACGTTTTGTATCATATTTTGTTGAATTTCAACCGATATGGAGTTCGTACAATTGAAACACATGAAAATCCATGAACAGGTAACCAGCCTGCAGAAAAGTCTTGGCAGCAAAATTATAGGCCAGCGCAGGCTTCAGGAACGGCTGCTGATAGCCTTGCTTTCAGACGGACACCTTCTGGTTGAAGGCGCGCCGGGATTGGCAAAAACCAGGGCGGTAAAGGTTCTCGGCGAACATCTTGAGGGCGACTTCCACCGCATCCAGTTTACTCCAGACCTGCTTCCCGCGGACGTAACCGGCACCGAGGTTTTCCGCCCGCAGGACGGCAGTTTTTCATTTCAGCCCGGACCGATTTTTCACAACCTTGTGCTTGCTGATGAAATCAACCGCTCTCCCGCCAAAGTGCAATCCGCGCTGCTGGAGGCAATGGGAGAGCGCCAGGTAACAATCGGGCGTACCACTTATGCGCTGCCTGAATTGTTTCTGGTGATGGCAACACAGAACCCGATTGAACAGGAAGGAACATACCCTCTGCCTGAAGCGCAGCTTGACCGTTTCCTGATGCACGTTCAGGTCGGCTTCCCTTCCATGGAAGAAGAACACAAGATTCTGGATATCGTCCGGCGTGAAGCCCTGGAGGTCCAGGACAACATGGGATCCCCTCCGGCTTCCGCTAAACTATCACAGGCATCCCTGTTCGCCGCACGACGGGAAGCCATGGAAACCTACATGGCGGAACCCTTGGAACAGTACTTGATCGAACTCGTCGGTGCAACAAGAAATCCCGGTCGCTGGGACGGAGAACTTGCACGTTGGATCAGCCTCGGCGCAAGCCCGCGGGCGACGATAACCCTTGACCGCTGCACTCGCGTACGAGCATGGCTGAAGGAACGCGATTACGTCAACCCTGACGACATCAGGGAGCTGGCACCGGATGTGCTTCGTCATCGCATCCTTCTCAGCTACGAAGCCGAGGCGGAGGGGATCACAGCGGAAAATGTAGTTCAGCAGATCCTAGAACGTGTGCCAGTGCCCTGAATCATGCAGTCGATGAAACCGAGTACACCGGAGCAGAAAAACCTAACCGGTATCGCCATTCAGCCTGGGGAATTGCTTGCGCTTTCCGGGGTTCCGCGCCGTTTTCCTCCGCCTCGACGCCTGCGATCGCTGAATCCCGGACGCTATGTCTCCCGAATACGGGGACGTGGGATGGAGTTTGATGAAGTTCGACTATACCAGCCGGGAGACGATGCGCGCAGCATCGATTGGCGGGTCACCGCACGAAGCGGGAAACCACACACCAAACTGTTTCACGAAGAACTCGAACGTCCGGTGTTGCTGGTTATCGACGGGGCGGCTACTCTGCGTTTCGGCACAAGGTTTCGGTTGAAATCCGTGCAGGCCTGCCGCTTTGCCGCTGTTGCCGCATGGGCTGCATTTGGTCGAGGAGACCGGGTAGGGATGGTACTTGCGGGTCCGGAAAAGCTGGATGAAATTCGTCCCGCAAGCCGCCACGCGCACCTTGTCCAAAGCTTGCAGCGCCTTACTGAATGGCACAACAGGTTGCTTTCTCAGCCCGCAAAATCTTCAATGATGCTTGATGCTATGCGGGTGACTCGCAGCATTGCACCTCACGGATCCCTGATCTATCTCATCAGTGATTGGGCTGAAGCAGATGACGATTACTTCAAAGCCATGGGTCCGCTCTACCGTCATCATGACCTGCGCGCAGTGCTGGTGCAAGACCCCCTCGAAGAACAGCTTCCCGAATCCGGATTGTACCCCGTGATCCAAAACCGCGTGCATTCCGCTCAACATGTGAACTGGCTTGACTGCAGCAGGGTCGAACTGCGGCAGATGCACGCCCAGCGTTTTCGCAAACGGATTGAACAGCTTGGGGACGAAACTCGGCGCCTAGGGGTGCCGCTGCTTCGCGTAAGTACGAACGATAACATCCATCGTGTCCCCCTGCATTGAATCATGCTTCAGGACCCTCTTTCCGCACTCAGGGACATTCACCTTCCGCCACATGTCGAATTCTGGCCGCCTGCTCCCGGATGGTGGGTGTTGGCCGCGATTCTCCTGGCGCTGCTGGTGTTCGCATTATTCAGGGCTTGGAAGCACTGGAAGAGTTATGCCCCACGCAGGTCGGCGATCAGGGAATTGGCTCACATAACCGAAGATTGGCGTCAAACAGGCAACTCCTCGCTTGCCCTGCGCAAAATATCCACTCTGCTCAGAAGGCTGGCAGTGGCGGCGGACCCCTCTGCCGCATCGCTCACCGGAACAGCCTGGCTGCAGCATCTTGATTCTCAAACCGGGGGCAACCGTTTTATGAAAGGGCCTGCGCAGGTGCTTGCGGAAGGACCTTACCAATCATCTTGCAAAGAAACTTTGGAACCTGTGCTAGACGCTGTTCATGCCTGGATCAGACGCTGGAAGAACCTCCCAGCATCAAAGCCATCAGAGGCGAAAGGCACAAGGGGAAGAAATTTAGTTTCAGCCGTGACTTCGTCCAGGGATTTCTTCAAAAACATGTCTCCTACCCCTGTAGTTTCAGAACAAGGAAAGGACGCTGCATGACTTGGGAATGGTGGGATGCATTGACGGCCTCGTGGCCGTGGATGGCATTGATGTGGCCGTTGCCTTGGATGGCGCGGCGCTGGATGCCCCCGGTCTCAGGATCGGTGCGTGCAGTAAGAATCCCTTTCCTGGTTGTGGAAAAGGGCAGCGTTTCTTCCGCGAGGAGGTGGGACCTGTTCCGCGCAGCATCAGCTTGGGTCTGCTGGACACTGCTGGTACTTGCCTCCATTCACCCACAATGGGCGGGGGACCCGTTGGAACTTCCTCGATCCGGACGCAACCTGATGCTGGCGGTGGACCTGTCCGGAAGCATGAAGGAACAGGACCTCGTGCTTGGCGGAAAACCGTCAACCCGTCTGGATGTTGTGAAAAAGGTGATGAGTCCTTTCATTGAGCGAAGAAAAGGAGACCGTCTGGGGCTGATCCTGTTTGGGGACCAGGCTTATTTGCAGACGCCACTCACCTTCGATCACCGCACACTTTCACAGATGCTGGACGAATCCGAAATCGGGCTCGCCGGAAAACGTACTGCGATTGGTTCGGCCGTCGGGCTGGCAGTGAAACACCTGCGGCAACTGCCGGAGGGACAGCGGGTGCTTATCCTGCTGACGGACGGTCGCAACACAGCGGGAGAACTGCTTCCACGTGACGCGCTTGAAACGGCGAAGGAAACCGGGGTCCGCATCCACACAATCGGAGTGGGCGCTGACGAAGCACTCATCCGCACCATTTTCGGCATGCGTCGCGTAAACCCTGCAGCCGAATTGGACGAAGGACTGCTTAAAGAACTCGCGGAACAGTCAGGCGGCAGCTATTTCCGCGCGCGCAACACCGATGAACTGGAAACAATATACGTTGAACTGGACGCTCTCGAACCGGTTTCCCAGGAGTCCGAAATATATCGACCGGTCACCGCGATTTTTTACTGGCCGTTGGGCTTGGCCGCCGCGCTCAGCCTGGTCCTGACCGCTTTCTCCCTTTCCCTCCGTTTACACGGCTTGATGAATAAAGCGCCTGGGAAACCAATGAGCATGTTTCAAACATACAAACCTGGCAGCAGGGACGCGGCATGAACGAATTTCACTTCCTGCGGCCGGAATGGCTTCTGCTTTTACCCGTTGCGCTCGTGATTGCATGGCTGTACTGCAAACCGAAAAGCGGAGGAGACTGGGAACGGGTGATGGATTCGCATCTGCTGAGTTTCCTCAGCGCATCAGAAAATTCGAACCGGCTCCCACGCCAGGTTTGGCTGTGGACGGCGGCATGGGTGCTGGCACTTTTAGCTCTTGCCGGTCCAAGCTGGAAACAGTTGCAGACACCGGTTTTGAAGAAATCCCTTGCACGAGTCATAGTGCTTGATCTTTCGCACTCGATGAATGCGGAAGACGTCACACCCAATCGCTTGGAACGCGCAAAATTCAAACTGCTGGACCTGCTTTCGCGATTCCGAGAGGGAGAAACCGCGCTGGTTGTCTATGCAGGCACGGCCCATACCGTCGCACCGCTCACCCCGGATGTGAGGACCATCTCCAACCTGGTTCCGGTGCTCAATCCTGAATTGATGCCTGTTCCTGGAAGCCGGCCTGAATTAGGACTGAAACTGGCGTCTGAGATGCTACAGACAAAACGGGCGGGCAGAAGCACAATTTACTGGATTACAGACGGCATGAACGAATCTCTAGTTCAGTCAGTACTTAATGCAGCGGAGTCACACCGGTTGGCGGTTTTGGCGGTGGGAAGCGAACCAGGAGCGCCGATCCCTACGAGTACAGGCGAATTTATCAAAGACCGAAAAGGACGCATCGTGGTGCCTCAGTTGAATATGAGCGTCATGGAAACAGTCGCCTCTAGTACAGGCGGAGGTGTGGTTCGAATGCGGCATGATGATGCCGACATAGACGCAATGCTGACGCTGGAATCACGAATTTCAGGTTATGATCAACATGAGGAAAACACCCGCACTGATCGTTTCCAAGATGAAGGCATCTGGCTGGCGCTTCTGGTTTTACCGTTTGCTGCTCTTCTTTTCAGGCGGGGAACAGTGTGGTGTCTACTGCTGTGTGGACTTGCTTTACAGCCTTTACCGGCTCATGCATTCAAGTGGCGTGACCTTTGGCAGCGTCCGGATCAGCAGGGTGAGGAACTGTTTCGGCAAGGCAATTCAGAGGCAGCCGTGGACACATTTACCCACCCTGAATGGAAAGGAGTATCTTCCTACCGTGCAGGAGATTACAGGCGGACCGCGAAACTGCTTGAAGACATAAACAACCCTCGCGCGCACTACAACCGCGGAAACGCGCTGGCACGTTCCGGAGACCTGAAGGGAGCGCTGGAAGCTTACGGACGGGCTTTGACGCTGAATCCGGAAATGGATGACGCCGGCTTTAACCGGGAAATTGTTCGCAAACTGCTCGAACAGCAACAAGACCAGGAAACGAAAAAATCACAGCAATCAGATCAGCCTGATGCTCAGGATTCGCCTGAATCCCAGTCAGGACAACAAGCGTTGGATTCGCGTCAGAAAGCAGAATCGAACAACTCAAAAAAGGGAAACGAAAATCGGCAATCATCTTCTTCACAGAATGCGGAAAAAGATCCATCAGCTGTTTCAGATCAAAAAGAACCGGGATCACAGGCGAATGAAGATTCAACAAACACCGCGGAACCTGATGTTTCTCAAAAACGCGAAGCTGAACATGCAGTTGAAAGTAAATTTGATGAATTTGAAAGAACGGATGAAAGGAGGCAAAACGGAAACCTCTCGCAGAAACCAATGAGTCCGGTTGATTTAACACCGGAGCAGCAGCAACTGGAACAAACTCTGCGAAAAGTGCCCGATAACCCCGGAAGGCTGCTGCGCAACAAGTTTCTTCTCAACAGGAAACGCCAGGGGATCTCGGGACAAAAAAATGTGGAGGAATACTGGTGATGCGTTTTACGGTGCTGACGGGAATATTTATGTTGGCGCCCATGCTCGCATGGGGCAAAGTTTCCCTGTGGGTGGAGCGCAACCCGGTTGTGCTGGGCGAGACCTTCCAGCTGTTCATTGAAGCTGAAGACCCCAAAAACGGAATGAAACCGGACCTTACCTCCCTGCAGGGATTCGAAGTGCTGCATAGCAATTCACAGAGTAACACCACCATTGTCAATTCCACCATCCGCAGCAGCAGACGCTGGGTATACACTCTGATGCCTCAAAAAACCGGGCGGTTTCGGATCCCACCGATTTCCGTCGGAAATGAGATTACGAAGTCGTTCATCATCGAAGTGGTTGCCTCGCCTCAAGGAAAGGGAGGCACAACGAGGTGGGTGTGGCTGGAAGGAGAGCTTTCCAAGGAAAGTATATACCCCGGTGAAGAGGTTGTATACCTGGTGCGTATAATCCGCACCGTGGACGCTCAGAGCGAATCACTCAGCCAGTTTGCCCCGCAAAACGCGGATATCGAGCAATACGAGCATAAAACTCATACCGGACTGTTCAAAGGACAGCGGGTGCGTGTGACGGAACTGCATTACTCGATATTCCCCCGGCAGCCAGGAATCCTGAACCTGCCCACGCTGCGTTACCAGGCAGACGTTCCAGAACCCGGGAAAAGGGACCCTTTCGGGGCGTTCGGAATGCTGCGGACGCCGGGAAAACGCATCTTCCGGATACTATCCCCCCGCAGTGTAGAAGTTAAACCCTTGCCTTCTGGACACTCAGGGTGGTGGCTTCCGGCAAGGGCGCTGACGCTCAAGTCCTCGTGGTCCCCTGAATCGCCCGAATTTCGAGTTGGGGAACCGGTTACCTGGACCCTGAAGCTTGAAGCGGACGGGGTGCGTCCCGGCCAACTCCCGGAACTGAATCCGCGACTCACACAAGGCCTGCGCAGTTATCCGGAACGACCTCAAATGAAAACCATCAAAAATACTGACGGTATTCATGCAGTAAGCACGCAGAAGATGGCCCTCATTCCTTCGAAACCCGGGGTACTTGTAATCCCCGAACTCCGATTGCGCTGGTGGGATGTCAGACGTGATGCTGCCAGTGAAACGGTGATCCCGGAACAGCATTTCACCGTTCTGGCTGCTCTAAACGAGTCATCCCCGCCAGCTTCGCCTGTTCAGCCTTTTCCAACTGCAAAACTTTCTTCCGCGGATGATAAATCATCTCTAAACTCGATTGAAACGGAGGAAATGCCATTACATGCATGGAAAACAGCGGCGCTTTTATTTGCTATCCTCTGGGCGTTGACACTGCTTTCCTGGGGATTGGTGAGCAAAAAGCAAAAACGCGCCGAAATGTCTGTGGGAAAAGATCAGGCAGCTGACAAACCAAACGCTGTTTTACGTGAAATGCGGCAGGCATGCAGGGAAAACAATTACCCCCTAGTCCGCCGGGGGGTCCTGCGCTGGGCCGCCCTCACCTGGCCGGAAAACCCGCCTGAGAGCATGGAATCGCTATCCGTTCACGCGCCTGGTCTGAAGCCGTTTCTTAGCGAAATGGACGCCGCATGTTACGGCGGTTCTCCCGGTTCCTGGGACTCTACGCCGCTGCTTGATGCTCTACGGAGTTTCCGAGTCAAAAAGTCTTCTAAAGTTGTTTCATCGGCTTTACCCGAACTCTACCCCTGAAGGTTTAAACCGCGGCATCCGGTTGATTCAGAGTAATGCAGTTCACGAGGCAGGCTTGTAATCCGTGGGGCAGGTAGATAGAATTCGGTTTCTTTTGACAGAATAATTTGTTGCACCGCTTGTTTTCCGGGATTACATGAAAGGGAAAGACAATGCCAACCATATTATATCACTCCGTGCATTTGCAGCGGACAGTGAAAAGGTTGACGAAAGGATATGTGCGTTTTCCCATCTCGTCGCATAATTTAAGACATCCCTGCTCATATTCCCCTTTTCCCGCGCAACCTGTCATCACTCCAAGTAATAAAAGGAACAAGAGGCAGAAGGCAATGCTCTTTAAACTCATTCTGTTGAACCTGGAGGTGGGAGCGTTGTTGTTTTATTCCGGGCCCCTAAACGCCCGCATCATGAATACGGTCAAACACCATTTTTAACAAAACAGCAACGTCTATTCATTTGCAAATGAACCATATAATCTGGAGGTTAATTTCTCAAGCCCGGCTTAACACAGGGTTTGATAAAAACGATTGCAGACAAAAGGGACAAAGCCGTAGAGATGTATGGCCCTGAGCCGCATGTGAACACGGATCGATTTCGTCTTCTTTTCGATTTTAGGGATGACAACTTATCATACCTCCAAACACAACATGAAAAGGAAAAGCAATGATCAAGCATATCGTGATGTTCAAACTGAAGGAAAAAAATGAAGCAAACCTGGAAAAGGCCTTATCGGCGCTTAGTGGAATGGAGGGTCGCATCGAATCTTTGCTATCGTTAGAGGTCGGGGTCGACTTCAAGGAATCGGAAAGATCCTACGACCTGGTGCTGACTACTTCATTTGCGGACATGGAAGGCCTGGAAAACTACGCAGCTCATCCTGTGCACCAACCTGTGCTCAAACTTATGCGTGAACTAATAGTGGGATCGGTGGTGGTTGACTATGAATGTTGAATCAACGGAACGATTCGTTTATTTTTGTCACAAGTGCATTTGTGCGGTTTATACCAATTCAACAGGGAAAGCATAAAGGGGTCGATTACTCGATTTTATCTTATTGCAGTTCTTGTGTGGTCAATCTTATCTTTGCCTGATTAGTCAATGAAAATCACCAGCCTCGAAGAGTTGAAGCAAGAATTCCCTGTCACTGTGAAGGTCCCTCTTGCCTGGGGTGAAATGGACGCTATGCAGCACGTTAACCACACTGTGTACCTGCGCTGGATGGAAACCGCCAGGTTTTCCTATTTCGATCGTCTCCGGTTGATGCAGGGGATGCAGGAAAGCGGAATCGGCGTCATCCTCAAATCGATTGACTGCCGATACCGTCTGCCACTCACCTATCCTGATACAGTGAATGTCGGCGTTAAAATATACGGAATTGAGGAATCGGAATTCCAAATGAGGCACGTGGTCTTCAGCGACAATTACCACAAAACCGCGGCGGAGGCATCAGCAACGCTGGTGGTATACGACTACCGCCGGCAGATAAAAGCTCCTGTGCCTGAATCCCTGCTGGAAAAAATCCGTAAACTTGAAGGAACACTGGAGGGAATGGGGAAATAAACAGCACGACTCCGGCAGGTGGAAAACCAAGTTCAGTCTGGTGAACCGGGGGTAATGTGTATGGTCTGGAAACGGTATATTTCCGCTTCCGGGTTTTTCCAGTCGTCAGCGGCCAACCCGGCTTTTTGACAAAGGTGTTCAAGTGTAGTGTCGACGTCCCAGTTTCGGGATTCGGCTACTTCCGGCAGGAAAAGCGCGCTCGACCAACCGAGCTTGATCGACACCCCGTCAATCCCGAAACGTATTCGACTACGGTATTCGGAGTAGTCGTCCACGAAGATGCGTTCCATCGGGGTCAGCACGGAAATCGAAATTTCCAGTCCTTCTAGTTCCTCCTCCTCCAGCGGCTCGAAACGAGGGTCATCGAAAGCGCTGCTGCGGGCCATTACCCAGACTGTGTCCTCGAGGGGGTAATCTCCTTCCACGCATCCCTTGCAGCCGCGCAGTTCGCCATCTCGCTCGAGGGTGACGAACACGCCGCTCACCTTTTCCTGCTCCTCCGGCAGGCCTTGCGGCGGTGCTTCCCTGTCTGAAAACGCCGAGACAAGACTGTTGTGCGCTAGTTCAAGCAATGCAGTTTTCCTGTGACTTTCCATACTCCCGGGTCCAGGCAAATCCATGTGCTAACATGCATTATGCGCTTGCATACATAATATCAGCTTGAACCTCTGAACTGAAAGCTCAAGTCCGGATGCATTGTGGTACAATCCGCCTGAACCGAGGACATGTCCGCGGCCCGGCAAACCAACGTTCCTTGTAACTGCATCCCTGGATAAACGCCTTTTATCCGGATTAAAATCATGATCCGGGTGCCTTTTGCACTTCCCGGTTACCAGTAAATCCATGATTTATTGAAAGATTATTCGGAACTTGGTAAAAATGGAACAAAATACATTGATTGAAATTATTCATTATAAACAATAGGTTGCATATTGTTCCATATATACATACTAGCTGTGGCGAATACCACTATACTGATATTATTAATGATATTTATTTTGCAAAAACCAATTGTTCCGTTGCAATTCCCTGCGATTGTGATAGTTTTTGATTCAGTGCAAATGGACCTGAAACAAAGGAGGATAGATGAACCCACCGCAACTATCATCCATATTGAAACGGTGCCTGATCGTCCTATGCATAGTTTGCCTGGCCGTGCTTTTTTTGGCGTTCCTGCCTGCGTCGGGTAAAGCTGCGAGTCACAGCTATGTCATCGGAAAAACTGGGATCGATGATTTCCGCAGGCTTGTCCGTAACTACGCTGAAGGGAAATACGCGCAAAAACTGGCAAAGCTGTCATCACAGGTCAGCAGCGGGTTTGACTCACCTTACTGGAGCAAGGTACTCAGCAAGCAGTTCGATGCTTCTTACTCTCTACCGTCGGGCAAAACATTCTCCGGGCATTATTTCGTTTCGCGTTTCGACGACGCTGCCATTCCGGCTGCGCGTGTACTTGGTTCATCTTCGGCGACCTTCCTCTGCCTGATCGTATACAACACCGAGTCCCGCCTCACCCGACTGCTGATCTGCAAGGATCCAGCGCTAAACATGCTCGTTCATTTCGAAGACCCACTGGGAATCCTGCTTTGAAACTTCCTTTTCTCTCACTGACGGATATACGTATTTTTTCCAGAAACCTGAAAATCCGGTGTGCCTCAGTAGTATAGTCCCATGCACTTCGTCAGCAGGGAATTACAAAATCGCATTTGCAAATCCTCATAGCTTCACTGGCGGATCACTATGATATTCGGCTTTGGAGGCTGAACACGCAGGATTACATCCCCATTAAAACTATGGTCTCAGATTCAGTTCCCCGCCTGGGTGATGTTGGATATTGCTTCCCTGATGGTCTGGATACCGCGGATCATGGATTCCTTTTGGACTGAGGCGGGGACTTCGGCTTCGGTGGTGAGCAGAAAAAGGCGGGACTCCTTCGCCATTGCCAATATTCCTTGTTGCTCAAGAAAATCGAGTATTTCCCTCGGTTTCCCTTCAAGCAACGTCAAGGGCAGCGAAATAGATATTTTTTTGGAGTTCGGCTTATAGTCAGGAATGGACCCAGCGGGAATAACTATTCCGTCCAAAAACTTTGCCAATCGCTCAATGTTTTCCGGATGCCATTTTCCCAACATCAACTGAGTGGCGAGATCATAAAATTTTGCGGTGTTCCAAAGCGGGGCATAACTGCGCCGGAGATTTTTTACAGTTTCATCGTCAAGCAGGGGCAGAATTTCTTCATAAACTACCAGCATATCCGCTCCTGAATCTCCCAGCACCTTTGTGAAAGCCACAATGGCCCGAGCTGATAAACCCAGCAGTTCCTGGTCCAGGCAAACTTCTTTCACGGACATGCCGGTCACCTGTGCGGTCAATGTGACGGGACCGGGAACAATGTTCAGAAGAAGGGTGTTCGGCAGTAGGATGTTGAGCCTCCTGGTGACATCGAGGGCCGTTGCCACACTCCCGGTTTGGAAGAGCCTTTCCGTGGGAGTTTCCATGTCATCCGGGAAGAACCCGGGGTGAGTAAGGCTGGGCGGTGAATGATCCCGCGACACAGAGCAACCGCACATCTCCGCAAGAAGCATTGGGTCTCCCTGGCTTACAACCCCGTCACACTGAAAAAAGTTGTGAATGGTGCGCAAGGAGTTGGAAAGCTTGGTGGCATCCTCCAGAAACTCGCTCACGGGCAGGCTCTCCAACTCAGCGCCAAAGGAGTAAACCCAGGGGATGAACAAACCGCCCTGTCTTATGCGCTGTCTTTTTTCTCGGGTCAGTATGAACTCCTGAAATTCAGTCAGCTAAAATTTGAATGGATGAACATCACGAATCACAAAGCTCCGTGCGGGGTCAAACAAATGGAGTTCGGACTTACACATTGCATCGGACACAATGGAGACCCAAAATGGATTTTCATTTTGCATTTAATCCAGATTCACTGAAATATATCCTCAAACTGCAAATTCCAGCACAATCTTAATGGAAAATTCCTGTTATACCGATGGTATGCTGCGCTGGGTGCTGAAATGCAACACGTGCAATTTGGCAAATTACCTCCCGTTCGGCTGCGTAGATGTGCGCTTGGGATGGGTCCCGCGGAAACTTCTGCACTGGTTTGAGGAAGACCCGGAAGTGTTTGTCGTTAACTCAAATTCGGTGAACCTGCATCCGCGATTGACTACTCCCGCGATGCGCACGAAAGCAGTTGCGGAAGTGCTGGAAAAGTGGCGAATACAGGACCGAGTACAGGGATGGCGCGGTGAGCAGTACCGTGCTTCCAGCAGATTCGACCTCGCCCCTCAACTTCTGATCGAACGTGCGGCCGCGACATTGTTCGGGATTTGCAGTTACGGGGTGCACCTCAATGGTTATGTCCTTTTCGAAAACGAAAAACTGATGTGGCTCGCGCGCAGAGCCAATGACCGGCCACAGTTTCCAGGATTTCTCGACCACATCGTCGCGGGCGGCCTGACTGCCGGAATGAGCCCGCAATCAGTGCTGACCAGGGAATGCATGGAGGAAGCAGGGATTCCGGAATCGTTGGCGTGTGAAGCAAAACCTGCCGGTTTTGTCGGCGTGTTCATGGAGTATGAAGGTAGGATTAAGCGGGACCTGCTGTTTTGCTATGACCTCGAACTTCCACGCACGTTTGCGCCTTGCAATCATGACGGGGAAGTGGAATCCTTCGTGCTGACGCCGATTGACGAGGAACAGCGATTGATTTCGGAAACCGATGAGATCAAACTCAACTGCAACCTGGTGATGATTGATTTCCTTGTTCGTCATGGTTACGTGCGGCCGGAAGACACGCATTACACGGAAATCGTCTCCGGACTGCGCGGAAGTTGGGTCGCCTAATATACCATTGTAAACCTGTAGGGGCAGACCCCCGTGTCTGCCCGAATCAAACCCGTATGGGCGTCCCCCGCTGCCCTAAAAGGAACCGATAAAGGGAAACGAATGGCATTAAAGACCACCACCATCGGGGCGCACCCCAAACCTGAATACGTTAAGCTACCGGACTGGTTTGGCGACTGCGACACCGACGATCCCACCAGGGGCTGGGCGGAGGCTTTGTCTGCGCTTGGAGATGAAGCAGAGGAAATCCTCGAACGCGGAACCGCCGAGGCGGTGCAGGACCAGGTTGATGCAGGAATTGACATTCCAACCGATGGAGAAATTGGGCGGGAAAATTATATCCATTACCACTGCCGGCACCTGGAAGGCATCGATTTTGATAACCTGACTGAGAAAACGCTGCGCACGGGAAACTATTCAGCGCTGCTTCCAACCGTCAGGGGTCCGGTTAAAGCCGGAGATCTTTTTCTGGTTCATGACTGGCGCAGGGCAAGCAAAGCAACTGACAAACCGGTCAAGATCACCATGCCCGGACCGCTGACGGTTGCGGACACGGTTGCCGACGAATATTACGGCGATCTGAAATCGCTCGGCAGGGACATTGCCGAGGCCCTCAACAAGGAAGTGATGGACCTGGCCCGCGCCGGATGCCGGCACATTCAAATCGATGAACCGCTGTTCGCGCGTTATCCAGAATGCGCACTGGAGTTCGGCATTGATAATCTGGAACGTGCGTTTCACAACTGTCCCGATGAAGTGACAAGGACCGTGCACATGTGTTGCGGGTATCCGGACAAAATAGACCGCGAAGATTACCCCAAGGCGCCAAGAGAATCATACTTCCGTTTAGCCGAACCGCTTGACCGGTCCTCGGTCATGGCAGTTTCCATCGAAGACGCACATCGGCACAATGATCTCAGCTTGCTTGAGCATTTTCAAAACACCTCCGTTCTTTTCGGTGTGGTTGCCATCGCACGCAGCCGCGTTGAGCCTGTCGAAGAAATCCGTTCACGCCTGCTCGAAGCGCTTGAACACATTGATACCTCACGTATGCTTGTCTCTCCGGACTGCGGATTGGGGATTCTCGGCAGGGACCTCGCATTGAAAAAACTCCGCAACCTCAGCCGTGCGGCTCACTCTATTCAGGACTGATACTCCGTAAAACTACCAGTTCCGGAATCCTCGCATTGAAAAACCTGTCTCCAGTGATAAAGTGAATGTGCAGGGACTGAATGTTCCTGTGAGACCACAACCTCACTTCAACCGTTTAAATGTCACCGGAAAAACCATTGCCTGCCGAAGACAACCCGCGGGTTCGCAAAACTATTGAACTGGCTGAAGCCTGGGAGCGCCGCGCTAATTCCATACGCACGGAGGAGGAGCGAAGATACCAGCGCATGATGCGCCGAATGCTTGAAAGGGAAGCAGACAAGACATTGTTGGTGGACCTGATCGATCAAAGTTTCCGTTCCACAAATCCACGGCGGGTGGTCGGGCAGTTCCGTTACCTGCTTAAGCATTACGGCATCCCCGGTTTTTTCCCGGATTTGGACCAATGGATGCTGCGCGCTTTTATGTACATCGGACATTTGATTCCGGAACTCTCGCATTCGCAGATACTGCGCAAAATCCGCAATGACACAAGGCGCACGATCCTTCCCGAAGAGGCCGAAGGGTTGGAAACCCATTTGCGGAAGCGCCAGGCCGAAGGGGTGGAGGTCAACCTCAATCACCTCGGCGAAGCAGTACTGGGGGACGGCGAAGCACAAAACCGCCTGCGGCATTACGGGGAATCGCTAAGAAATCCCCACATCCAAACCATCTCCATTAAAATCTCCAACATCGTCTCTCAACTGCACCCGCTTGGTTTTGAGAGTGAACTCTCCTTGATCTGTGAGAGGTTGTCAGAACTGTACCGGATTGCTCTTCAACCCCAGCATTCATCTGAAGCGGGAGATGGCAAACCCAAATTCGTCAATCTTGACATGGAGGCCTACCATGACCTGGAGATAACCCTGCAGGCATTCATGCGCACACTCGATCAGCCTGAATTCTTGAAACTGAGGGCAGGCATCGTCTTGCAGGCATACCTTCCCGATTCGGTTCAGGGGCAGCAGGAACTTGTGCGGTGGGCGCAGGGCAGAATTAAGGGTGGTGGCAGTGCGGTGAAATTGCGCCTGGTGAAAGGCGCCAACCAGGCAATGGAAGAAGTTGAATCGGAAATCCAGGGCTGGCCCCTGCCCATTTATGATTCCAAGATTGAAACAGACGCAAACTTCAAAAGAATGCTTGAATTCGGCATGATTCCGGAAAACCTGGAAGCCGTCCACCTCGGTGTGGCATCGCACAACCTTTTTGACCTGGCCTACGCACAAACTATCGCGGAAGAAAATGGGATTCGCGAAGGGGTTGTTTTTGAGATGCTCGAAGGGATGGCTGATCCTTTGCGCCGCACCCTTCATGAAAAAGGAGACACACCTTCATCCAGCCTTCTGCTATACACCCCGGTGGCGGCACAGGACCAGTTTATCAGCGCCATCGCATACCTGATCCGGCGGCTGGATGAAAACACCGGTCCGGATAATTTCCTGCGGCATTCCTTCGACATCAAGGTGGGGTCAGCGGAATGGCGGTTCTTGAAACAGCAGTTTCTCGAATCCCTGAAACTCAAAGACACAATTTCTACGCACCCCAGGAGGCGGCAGGACCGGGCAAGTGAAACTTTTCCCGACACGTGCGGAACATATAACGGACTCGTTTTCCGCAACGAACCTGACACAGACTGGGTGCTGCCGAATAACCGAAAATGGGCCGAACAGATCCGCAAAAAATGGCAGCCTTCCGCGGAAACAGCAACCAGAAATATACCTCTCGTCATCGGAAATTCGCCTGTCAAAGCAAAACGAAAACAACTCGTATTTCATGATCCTTCACAGCCGGGATCGGCGCCGGTTTACTCGCTGTCGCTGGCGACCAGGCGGGATGTCGAACGTGCGGTCAAAATCGCCAGGGAAGATCCGGCAAATTGGCGCCGGACCTCGCTGACTGAACGGCATGAACTGTTGGGAGCCGCTGCTTGCAATCTGCGCAAACGACGTGGTGACCTGATCGGCTCGGCCGCTGCCGTATGCGGAAAAACATTTTATGAATCTGACCCTGAAATATCTGAAGCGATTGATTTTGTAGAATATTATCCATATTCACTGCGCCAAATTGAACAGCAGACTTCATTGAAACTGTATCCCCTCGGGGTGGTGCTGGTGATTCCGCCATGGAATTTTCCCATTGCCATACCCACCGGCGGTGTATCGGCTGCTTTGGCTGCAGGGAACACGGTTTTGATCAAACCTTCACCACTTGCATTTCCTGTTGCCTGGGAAGTGCTGAAATCTTTCTGGGATGCCGGAATTCCCCGCGAAGCCCTGCAACTAGTGACCTGCGAGGAGGGAGATTCGGTGAAAACCTTGGCCGCTCACAAGGATGTGGACGCTATTGTTTTCACCGGTGGTACAAAGACCGCGCTGACGATCCTGGAACAACGACCCGACGCAGAGATTTCCGCGGAAACAGGGGGGAAGAATGCCACCATCGTCACAGCCATGGCTGATCGTGATGAGGCAGTCGGCAATATCCTCCATTCCGCTTTCAGTCACAGTGGACAGAAATGTTCGGCCACCTCGCTGCTGATCCTTGAACGTGAAGTATATGAGGACATGTCTTTCAGAAAACAGTTGTTAGATGCGATCGAAACCATGAAAGTCGGTTCTGTGTGGGATTTTGCCAACAAGATGGGACCGCTCATCCGGGAGCCGCCCGAGGAATACCGGAAAGGGATGGAAACCCTGGAACCAGGGGAAAGCTGGGCTCTGTCACCAAGAAATAATAAGGACAATCCGCTGCTTTATCACCCAGCGGTCAAGTGGGGGGTGAAGCCGGGAAGTTTTTCGCACCAAACTGAGTTTTTCGGTCCCCTACTTTCGGTGATGAAAGCGAAATCACTGGAAGAGGCCATCACAATTGCAAACGGTACCCGGTATGGCCTGACATCCGGTCTGGAAAGCCTTGACCGCCGTGAGCAAAAAAAATGGACGGAAAACATAGAGGCAGGCAATCTTTACATCAACAGGGTGACCACCGGCGCAGTGGTGCTGCGCCAGCCTTTCGGTGGGATGAAACTTTCGGCCATTGGGTCCGGAATAAAAGCGGGCGGTCCGAACTACGCCCAACAATTCTGTCGCATCGAAGAAAATGGACCTCCAACTCAAGGCGTACTACGTGAAGAATCACCACTGCTGCTGGTGGCCAGACATTGGCAGGAACAGCTTGACCGCGGAGAACACATACAACACCATGCAGCACTACAGCGCGTGGTGCAGGCAATCTACAGCCTGCTTTTTCAAAAGGAACGTGAGTTCTCCGGGGAACATGACTTTTTCCGATTGCGCGGACAGGACAACCTGATCCGCTACCTGCCTGCCGGGACAGTATCCGTTCGTCTGCATCCAGACGATTCGCTTTTCGATGTGTGCGTACGTATCGCCGCCGCCCGGATCGCGGGATGCAAAGTTCAGGTGAGCATCCCGGAAGATATGGATAACGGACAAACCGCTTTTCTGGAAAGTCCTGATGGACTTAAACTGTGTAAAAACATTACGTTTCAACGCGAATCCGATGAAGAACTGGCGCGTAAGCTTACACACATCGACCGGTTACGGTACGCACATCCCGAACGGGTGCCTGACCTGCTTCACCGGGAGGCGGCAAAGCTTGGCATGCACATCTCTCGGCAAATCCCGCTTTCCGAAGGCCGCATTGAACTTTCGCGCTATATCCGTGAGCAGAGCGTTTCCGTGAACTACCATCGCTACGGCAACCTGGGTGAACGGGAATCTATTCCCAACTCCTGAGCTACACTTACTTTCAGCTATATTCCCTTCATATTTTTTAAGGAACCAACCAATCAGTTTTGTTGTTGCAGGGGGTCTCGGGCGCACATGTCAATGGAATAAGCAACCTGGAAAGAATGGGAAAGAAATTACAGGATGAGTGATGAACAGCCCGCGCCTTCCGTGATCATCATCGGAGGCGGCATCGCCGGACTCACCGTCGGTTACCTGCTGCAAAAAGGCGGATGGAAAGTCCTGCTGCTGGAAGCAGGCTCAAGGGTGGGAGGGGCCATGCACACCTTCGTAGACAATGGGTACATGGCGGAATATGGACCAAACACAATTCTCGAAACATCTCCGAAAATCAGTGCATTCATCCGCGAAATTGGTCTGGAAGAAGAAAAACGTTACGCCGAACAGGGAGCATCCAAAAGGTTTATTCTGAAAAACGGCGCACCTGAACCACTCCCTTCTTCTCCGGGGGGTTTTTTCTTTTCCGGTTACTTCAGCTGGAATGCTAAGCTGAAGCTGCTCAGGGAGCCATTCATCAAACCCTGGGGCAACGAATATGAAGAAACCCTCGCCCAATTTGTCCTACGCAGGCTGGGAAGAGAATTTCTCGATTATGCAATTAACCCATTTGTCGCCGGTGTTTATGCCGGAACGCCGGAAAAGCTCAGTATTCGCCATGCATTTCCCAAACTGTATCAATTGGAACAGCAGTACGGAAGTTTGCTAAAAGGCCAGGTAAAGGGCGCCAGGGAACGCCGCAAGAGTGGAGAAACATCCAAACAGCAAGCACGCATGTTTTCCTTTGCGGGCGGTTTAAAAACCCTGCCTGAAAAACTGGCTGACGCCCTCGGGGAGCGCGTGCTACTGCGAGTAAAGGCTGCAAGCCTTAAAAAATCGGCAAATGAATGGGAAGTCTGCTGTATCGATAAAAAGGGTGAAACCATCTTCAAGGCAGATAAAGTGATCTACTCGGGTACAGCTCATCAACTGCCGGAACTGCGCTTGAAAAACACAGACGATGCGGATTTTTCCCTTTTTCGGAATATTTATCATCCCCCGGTTTCAACGTTGACACTGGGATTCAAGCGTTCACATATCAGTCATCCCCTCGACGGTTTTGGAGTGCTTGTCCCGGAAGCGGAAAACCGCGAGATACTCGGCGCCTTGTTTATTTCCACTCTTTTCCCAGAAAGAGCGTCTGAGGGAGAAATAGCACTGACCGTGTTCATCGGCGGGACACGACATCCTGGAAATGCCTGCAAAACTGAAACCGAACTCATGGAGATGGCATTAGGCGATCTTAAGCCCATGCTAGGCATACAAGGTAATCCTCGGTTCGTTTTCCACAAATATTGGGAAAAAGCCATTCCTCAATACGAGGTCGGCTACGGAGAAATGAAATCCGGTTTTGATCGTTTGGAAAAGGATTTTCCAGGTTTGCATTTCTGCGGTAATTACCGGGATGGAATAGCAGTAGCCGACACCATGGTCCAAGCCATTACAACCGCGGAAAAACTGCTTGCACAATAAATCAGGCTATTTGCAATTATCCTTTGCAAGGATCAATGCTGAATGATGTTAAATGCATAAAACGAAAATCTAACTCCCCACTCATCTTGGCATAAATCTTGAAACAAACTATGAATGTATTTTTATCATGACAAACCAGTGACATGCAGGCAATTTCAGTTTTAAAAACACCACGTTCACTCCCGCGTTTAAGGGATGCGGTAAAAATAACAAAACTGGTTATTCCAGATCGGCATGTACATGAGGTGTGGCACAGCAAAAGAAAAGTGCCCGAAACATTGGAAAGCAGCGTACAGCCGGCAATACCTTTACGGGAGTAAAACAACAAAAACCTGGGGAATCATGGAACAAAAGAAACCTCTGGGTTCATTGGAAAAACTGAAACGGTTGTCAGCCAGGCAAAACAAGGCCGCTTCAGATTCACTGCGGGAATTCTGGCTGACCGAGTCAGATTTGCGTGAGTTTTTTTACAACTCTAACGCACACCTGGCTTCCCAGTGGATTTCCGTTTCGCCCACGTTATTTCATCAAGAATGATACCCCCCTCAAGCTTCACCATAAACCTTCTTATTTCCCCTCCGAGAAGCACTTTTCATCTAATTTTTCGACAACGTTTTACGTGATGCCAAGGCGGTTCCGAGCCGAAATTGCTAACCGTTTTTACGGTGCATTCATATTGGTACAACGGGGGAACGGAGTTGGCATCCAGAAGACCTTCCCAATCCGGACCCGGGGTTTTGTGGCCAGCATGTAGGGATGTTGGAAAGTTCTTTAAATTCCTGCACCAGCTGACGTCAAGAAACCTAGGATGCCTGCCAAGCACGGCTATGTTTTTCCGGTAGCATTTTCCTGCTAAAACACGCAACCTCGTGTAATCAGCAACCTTTTTTGGTGTATGCTTATTTTCAGAAGAGAGAGTCGAAACCGTGCATCCGGACAAAAAAGAACCAGCGAAAAAGCAGAACAACAAAGTCCGGATGATGGCCCCCTCATCCCGCATTATCCAGCCCGTTGAATGGGGATTGTGCAACAGTACTTCCGGTGACAAAAGGGGACTGACCATAGCAACCTGTCGGATGAATCTTGATCATGGTTTCACGCTTGGCTGTTCTGCATATAAGGTGCACCATGCCAGGGATTCGGCGGGGGTAGCCGCACACGTTACTCATGTCAAGTATCGCGGTTGGGCGCCATGTTTACCTAGGGGTTTAGCATCGGGATGTTGTGAAAAGCGGATACATAATAATGTAGCGGAAAGACCGGGGACCCTGACGGGGTGAGCTGCCGAGACAGCCTACAGTTTCCCCGGTCTTCGAAACCGGCAATCCTGTCAATTCCTGAAACAGTTGCGCCGATGGCAGGTTCAAGGTATATTTTATTCGTCCAACTCGTAGTCCTTGAAAATGTACATGCTGCAGTGCCCATTGTGGAGCAGGTGATCAGTGTTGCTGCCCAGCAGCAGCCGTCCCGCAAGGGTATGGGAATGTGCAGCCATCAGCAAGGTGCCTGCCAACAATTCCCTGCATAACTCCAGTATTTTCAGGTATGGTTGCCGAAATCGATCCGTATCTGGTAAGGCGACTGAATACCTTGCATGCGCACCAAATCCCGCAAGTAGTTTTCAAACTCTTCAACCCTTGTAGCATTGTCATGCATTTTCCCTTCATAATCGTAACCCGCCGAGTAGTACCCCCCTCCAACAGCGGAAACATTATGAATCTCCGGCATTTCATGCACATGCAGAAAGTACAGTTCAGCTTTGTTCCTTAGGGCCCACTCGTCCGCAACTTTCACCAGTTTCTCGCTGACCGGCGTGTAATCGATAGGGACTACCGCCCTGCTTTGGACCATTTCCTTTTTGGGCTGTTTGTATACAAACATCGGGGTTTTCCCATCATGCAGTACATGATCAGTATTGCTGCCAAGAAACGCCCGCCCCAGCATGGTGTGATCGTGCGCGGTCATGACAACCAGGTCCGGTTCCAGCTCCATTTCAGCGTCAAGGATTGCCTGGTATGCTCTTCCGAACCTGTGCATCACCTCATAAGGACTTACACAATTCGCGGATTCAATATAATGCTCAAAAACTTCTTTGGGCTCGATAAGCACTCCATCATCGACCATGTTCTGGAGTTTGTTGTCACGCGCATGCAAAAAAAACATTTTCGCATCAATCTGTTGCGCCCATTGATCTGCCAGGGTTATCACATCCTGGCTGACCGGAGAGTTGTCCACCGGGACCAGCATTTTATTTTTTTCATACGATCTCCTGATGAGGGTTTCACCTTCAACAATGCATATCACATCACAGGGCCAGGGAGCAAGGCGCTAATGCCCGGTGAAGAAACCGTAAGCCTCCTGACAAAACCTCAGCTGACTACCTTGGGCTGGACAGCCTCATCTATCCATTGCTCCATGGCAGACTTCGGCAACGCTCCGGAGATAGTTTTTACAACTCTACCATCATGAAAAAGAGTAAGGGTTGGTATAGACCGTATGTTGTATTTTCTTGCCAGTTCCGGTTCCTGTTCGGTGTTTACTTTGGCCACTTTGAGGCCGCCGGAGTGTTCCTGTGCGATCTCCTTGAGGGTAGGCGCCACCATCCGGCATGGCATACACCAAGGCGCCCAGAAATCAACGAGCACCCAGCCTGATGCGGATAACACTTCCTGTCCAAATGTCTGCGCAGTTACATTGACAGGAACCGAAGCGATATCGACGATTTGATTTAATTTACTTTGCTGATTCATTTTTGTTGCTCCAAGGTTGATTGAGTATCCCCTGCAAGTTTGGACTTTTTCTGGTTTTTCACCGGCACGCGGCAAACATTCGGGTTCATTCATGTGGGTATTCCCATCTTCGGAAGCAGCCACCACTGCAAAATTACCCAAACCCCTACAAATACAAATCCCAGCCAGTCCATCAATTCTATTTTTTACGTTTTTCCTGGAAACCGATTCATGTGATAAACAGTGACAGCAAGCATGCTTTGTTCTAAGCGCGACTTTTATAAACCAGTATCAGTTGATGAACTTGTAAAAAGTCCCAAAACGCACAATTTCGTTCTCGTAACTCATTGAAATCATTAGATGCAAAAAACCGGATTTCGACTTTTTACGAAACCATCTCAGTTGTTCAACAGAAAGCCTGACCCGGGATTAAGGCACTCAGTTAACCCTACAACGACACTTATACGGTTAGGCCGCTGTTTTTTTCAGCATAAACAAAAAACTGAATTATTCAATGATTTCATTGTGAACCCGGCCAACTGACGTTGTAGGTTTAATTGACCCCTGCACTTTGTAGAGCGACCAGAATGCACGGAGGCTGTTCCCGCAGCCAATGTCTAATTCCTTTTTCAGGTGTGCTGTTCGCTGTAACTGATGTTTTGGTATTCGTCGTGAACATCCATCCCGGAAACCTCCTCGACGTCGCAATAGAGATTGTGAATCATGGCAAAAATCTCAAGCACCTTCGGGTTGAGCAGACGGTAGTACACGTAGGAACCCTGGCGTCTTGATTCAACCAGCTCGCGGTCTTTCAAAAGCGATAAATGCTGTGACAGCGTGGTTTGTTTGATGTTGGTGAAATTAACCAGATCGTTGACGCTTTTCTCACCAAAATGCAGCAGCCAGAGGATCTTCATCCGGTCCGGGTGCGCCAGCACTTTCATGCAACGAGCGGTGCGAGTAAGACAGACCTCTCGGTCTTCAAACAGTCGGTTTAAATCAAGCATGCTTTCCTCTTTCATCTTGAGCCTCCATACCATTGAGGGTGGATTTCCGCAAAATTGAATATCATGGGAAACACCTTCTCAAAAAAACATGAAGTCAGTTTATGGCGGAAGCATGTGGGAAACCATTAGTAAATTTACCAATCCTGAACTTAGTCCCGGGGTTTGTCATAAAGCATTGTTTTCAGTTGATCTTGCCAGTCATGTTGGGTGTCAATATTCCTGATGAAAGCAGATTCTATTTCGGAAAAAGGGCGCCATTTAACAAGCTGTTTTTCCAGCACCTCGGGATCGGCATCTGATATATCCTGTTGTCTGGAGTGTAGACGCTCCCTCATCACCGACACCGGGGCTCTGCAGTTAATGATGCTGAATTCCAGCCCTTCGCTCCCGGCCATGGTTCTCAAGGAGTCCCTGTACACAACATCGGAATAGGTCGCGTCAAGCACCACATTCAATCCATGCCTGCACAAGCTGGAGGCATATGATTCCAGCGTTTGATAAGTCAGCTTAGTCTGTTCCGGAGTATATAGCGACTCATCACCGCGTTTATCCAGGGGAATTCCGGAGATGTGTTTACGCACTGAATCAGAGCGAACGTGGATAGCGCCGACATGCCGTGCAAGCCAAGATGCCACAGTGCTTTTCCCGGAACCGGAGAACCCGCATACAGCCCACAGTTTACCTTGGGGAAGACGGCATTGATCATGCGCGAGTTGATAAAATCTGCTGGTCTGTTTCTGCAAATCGGCACGTTTCTCATGGAGCAGATGCGGGTCCACTGAGAGCTGTGACTTTACTTTCGCACGGACCATCGAGCGCATGCCGACGTAAAAAGGTAACAGGACGCTCCCCTCGTAATCGCCGGTATGTTCAATCCAGGCATTGAGGAATCCATATGCCAGGTCGGGGCGTTTCCGGTAGAGCAGGTCCATTACCATGAACGCGGTATCATAAAGAACGTCGATGCAGCGGAACTCCTTGTTGAACTCTATACAGTCGAATGCCCGGGCTTGATCGGTAAACCAGCAGACATTGTTCAAGTGCAGGTCTCCATGACATTCCCGGACCATTCCTGTTTTCTGACGTTCCTCAAAAAGGACGGTGTTGTTTTCAATAAAACCAAGTTGAGCTTCACAAGTTTCGCGATGCACAGTATCAGAAACCAGAGATCCGATAAAAGGTCGGGTGGCCTCAAAGTTGTCCGACGCCACCTGACGCACCACTTCAACCGCGCCATATGCCCGCACCTCGGCGCTGGACGGAGAAGCCCGATGCCAGCCCGCAAGGCGTTTGCCTAGGTCCTGCAAGTGCTTCACGGAAAGCCTTGCATCATCAAACATCACCCGAAACAGGGATTTCTGCGGGAATTCGCGCATCTTGAGAGCATATTCCATTGCCTCCCCTGCACCTTGATCAAACGGCGTCTTCCACGTACCCGGTGCAAACAGCGGCATCACCGCCTGGTAAATTTCGGGCGCAAATCTGCGGTTCAGCATCAATTCCTGTTCACAGAAATGACGCCTTTTTTCCAGGGTGGTGAAATCGAGGAAACCAAGGTTTACCGGTTTTTTGATCTTATATGCCCAATCCCCAGTCAGTAGTACATATGAGATGTGGGTTTGTTCCAACCTTACCGGAGACTGCACCGGGTGCGGGTAGTTCTCGGGCAGCATCAGCTGCCTGATTAATTCAGGGAGTTCAAGATGCGCAGCAGTCATCAGCGGAAACAGAAATTATTTGTCTATGAAGAAAGCAGTCCTCCTGCAACGCTCGGGCAGACGTCACAAATAATATTTGTGTATCCGCATTCCAGATAACTCAGTCTTCACTTCCAGTATACAGTGAAACAGCGTGGAAACTTATCGTAGATTTACCAAAGGTTCCGGATATTTTTTTACCAGCGGGAACAGGTTAGGGCAGGCATCACAGAGGCAGATGCTGAAGATACGGGAAAGCCCGGTGAATTACTTTTTCGGAACTCCGTCATTTTGCTGGAACAGGGAGGGGAGAGATTTTAGTCCGGGGGATTAACTCCATGGGAAGCAGGAATTTCGCATGCGTTGTCAGTTCGGCAAAAAACCCCCTTGGTTCAAGTGCCAATTCTAGTCTCAGTGTTTCCTGATTTTCCCGGGATATCAGAGTCACGGAAAACTCCGCGTCCGGCAGTGCGTATCCCCGCCCCTGTACATACAGCTCTCCCACCCTGGAGTTCAGTGGACTCAGGTGGATCGACCCCGGTTCTAAATTGGTATGGATTTCCAGGGATTCAACATAATCCGGGAGGGGTAGCACCTGCCTGTGATCCTGGTAAAACGGCCTACGCGTCAAATACAACGCACTCATAATAACAAGGAACAAGATGACCCCGACAAGAAGCACCAATTTCCCGCGGGGGTTTAATGGTGTAAATGGTTGATGTTCCACCAGCGGCGGCTGGAACACGAAATAGTACAGCAGAATCAGCGTGATCCATATTATCCCAAGCGACCAGAGCGCGTCGCTGAGGAAGTGTCCACCCTGCACAATACGCGTGGCGCTGATGATTCCTCCATACAACAGACCCGTCACCAACGAAATCCAGGCGATCCAGCGAGACCGGCGCCAGAAGACAATGCCAGCGGTGAACATGAAACCCATCGTGCAATGTCCGCAGGGAAAGGAACGGCCTTTACCGGGCGTGCCGAATTCTAGTGCGGGTTGATAATCCCACCTGCCCCCGAATTCAACCACTTCGCGTGGACGAGGTCTTCCGGAGTGTTCTTTCAGCAGAGCGTTAACCAACAGACCCGCCCCGATCACCGGGACAAGACCGAACACGAGCAGGTATCGTCTCAACCCGGCCCAGCGGGGAAAGTGCTGAATCAGATACCAGCACAATAAAACCGCAAGTGTGGCGATAAACCCGGGGATGGTTCCATACCGGTGAAGCCACAGCCAGGGTTGCTGCTCTCCCAAATGCCAGCCCGTGGTTGGAGAATAAAACTGGCTGGAAAAAAGCATGTCGGCGTGCATGTATTCCAACAAAAACGTGATGCCGATAAGCAGCATCAGCAGGAGACACATAAGCACTATCCCTCGACGAAGAAAACGGGAAGTATCTGTGTGTACACCCAACTGAGATTCAGTTGTTTTTGGTCTGGGCATTGACATTGTTCAAGTTATGGTACTCATGCAGATTCATCCCCTGACTCAGGGTTCAAAAAAAATGAAAAAGAGCCAAAATACAATGCCTTAAACCTTGGCAGAAAATACGTGACCAGTGCCACTCCCACCACACTGAGACCGAGAAGCCAGGGAGTTTCCTGGAACATCAGCGAGCGGAACCCCAGGACAATGGCCATCAGCCCGAGAACAACAGGCAGAGCAAGGGCTGCCAGGCGAAGTTCCCAATAATTCGGCAGGTTGGGATACTGCTTGTGTACATCAAGGTAGGCCAACTGCTGGGGGACTTTCAGCAAATGAAAAAATATTGCATGCTGAACCGCCCAGATAGGCAGTATCATCCCCAGGCTGTCGGTTACCCAGTGGTGGGCAGTCATGGAACGCGCAACCCCCATCCCGAATGCAGAGACAAGAACAAGAAGCGACAAAAGAAACACTCCTCCCCTGGAAACCCAGCTGTGTTTTTTCCGTGCGCTGAGGATATATACAAAGGCCATCAGAGAAAGGGCTGCAGCTGTGTGACCGCTGGGGAAACTCCCGCTGTATATACCTTCGGTGATATAATGCGGACCAAATTCATACCAGCGTGAATAGGGCCATTGGTGATACCAAACTTCAAAAGGCCGAGCCCTGCCAATCACCCATTTGAGGCTGTGGACCACTCCTAGGGCGCCCGCGAGTCCGGAAAGCAGAATGAACCCCAATTGCGGTCGGATTAGCCTTAACCTGGCTGACGAGTTCGGCCCCGCGCTTTTCAAATACAAAAGAAGGCAGAACAATAGAAACAAGGTTGCGGGATCACTTCCTCCCGGGAGATTACCTTCAAACAGGCTCCGTCGCATCCATTCACCAAATTCGGGGTGGGCATTTTCCCGAATCCAGAGTGTCCATTCCCTGTCATAAAAAAACAAACATGTCTGCACAAGGGCCGCACAGAATAGCAATGCCGCCAATCCCAGGTTGGCGCGGCGGCTTGCGTGCCAGTCTAGATGGTGACGGGGGTTGTACAAGTTACGTGAAGAAGATGGGTCAGACAGAGTAAAAGGACATTGAATGGTAACAACCGCCCGGCATTTCACAAGTTTTACGCAGAATGAAGCAACGCATAAAGGTTTAGCTTAAGGAGATATCAGAACTGACCATCCGGCGATTAAACTGAAATCTTCAGACGCATTGGCCAGCAAATCCTCAGTGATGCCAATAAATACATTTTGTTCGCCTATTTTGTGTGTAAGACCGATCAGCAGAATTGCCTGCCAAGTGGAAAGTCCTTGAACCTTTACGGGTGAAGTCCGGTAACGCGGAGATGCAATCTGGGTCTGCAGGGAACCGCTCCAACGTCCATTAAGTTCAGCGCTGAACATCATTCCTCCGCTGACAAAATATTGCTCCTGTGGATATACGTGATGTGATGTGTTCCCCGGACGAACTATCCCCAAGTTTGCGAGCCATCCGGATGGTTTTCCCCAAAACCGTGTTGTGCTTTCCAGCATCAACCCAAATCCTTGATCCACTGCACCTGAACTGATAGTTGGCAGATTCGGTCCTGATGGGAGTTTCAGCACAATTCGGCTGCTCAAATTCATTGAATGACCACTGAGTCCATTGCCTCTGATAAGAATCCTTAGTGAGAGTACACTGTCCCCCCTGCCATGTTGCGACTCTGTGAGGTAGATCGGACGTGGATATTCCGGGTTGTACTGCCAGTACAGGAACTGGCCGTCGGGTTGTGTTTTCCTGGAAGCATAAGGCAGTCCGGATATTTCATGAAAATTACGAACCAAAGGATCCAAACGTCCCTCCCAATCATCTATGCATCGCAGTTTCAGCCCAAGATCGCTTTTGTGACCCAGCCCCATCCTTATCTCCAAGGTCTGTTCAGATCGTTCATGATCCAGCAGAAGCCTGGGCAATCCTTTTAAGTATGGTGCCACCAGCGTAGTGTTGCTTTGCTGTGTAAAGATATCCCACCGTGTTTCTCCAAACCCAAGAACACATGCTGATTCCATTTCCAGTTCAAGAAAGATCGCCGACATCGGCATCTGGCTCCGGTTCTTGATCGGCTCCACGCAGTCCTTCATGCCGGCATGCGTTAAAGCGGGCAGAAATAAAAAAAACGCCCAACCATGTTTCAGCATTTCTTTGTGTTCGATTCAAGCAAAGTAAGAGGAATTTGCCAGTCAAGCTTTCATTGAAATGGATACCAAACAGGAATGAGTACGAGATGTATATCATTCCTCGTTATTTTCAAATTATTCAGATCATTGCAAAATAGATAAACCGGATCGCAATTCGTTATTCAGATTCCTGCTATTTCGTTGGCAACCAGAACTTTGTTGTGCTAATCTCTGCTCAATTTCACTGGAAAAATGCCATCGAACGAGAATGAGAAGAATTTAGATTTTCCCTCTCTGGGACGGCAGTCATTTTCCAGGCTTATTTTTCTAAATTCGCAGATACTCCGTCAGTTTTCATGGAAAAGCGCAAGGTAACACTCGAAGACAAATTTATCCTGGAAACCGGACAGGCCTTCATGACAGGCATACAGGGATTGGTGAGACTCCCCATGATGCAGCGCCGCCGCGATTTGTCAGAGGGATTTAATACCGCAGGTTTCATCAGTGGTTACCGCGGGTCCCCCCTGGGGGGACTGGACCAACAGTTGGTACGGAACGCACGACTACTGGATGAACACCATGTCCGCTTCAATCCGGGAATCAATGAAGACCTGGCTGCCACGTCTATCTGGGGCACACAACAAGCAGGGCTGCACGGCAAAGGGAAATACGATGGGGTCTTCGGAATTTGGTATGGGAAAGGCCCCGGGGTTGACCGTTCCGGGGATGCATTCCGCCACGCAAATCTGGCCGGCACATCCAGGAAGGGTGGAGTGCTGGCGCTGATGGGTGACGATCATACATGTGAATCATCAACGACTTGCCACCAGAGCGAGTTTGCGATGATGGACGCAATGATGCCTGTCCTCAATCCGGCCGGAGTCCAGGAGATCCTCGATTTCGGCCTTTACGGGTGGGCGCTTTCCCGTTACTGCGGATGCTGGGTGGGACTGAAATGCATCCATGACACTGTTGAATCAACTGCCTGCGTTGATGTCAATTCCAAGCGGATCAAAATTGTTTATCCGGATGATTACGCAATTCCCCCGGATGGATTGAACATCCGCTGGCCGGATAATCCTCATGCGCAAGAAAAACGTCTGCATGAACATAAAATCGATGCCGCCCTTGCGTTTTGCCGTGCAAACAGACTGAACCGTGCGCTCTTCGAAAGCAGGCAGGCGAAAATCGGCATCATCTCAACCGGCAAGGCGCTGCTCGATACACGGCTGGCATTGGATGAACTTGGCATTGACCGGCAAAAAGCAGATCAACTGGGAATAGGGCTTTTTCAGGTTGCCATGCCATGGCCGTTGGAGAGAGAAGGCATCATAGAATTTTGCAAAGGCCTCGAATTGCTGGTTGTGGTAGAGGAAAAACGAGGGGTGATTGAACCGCAGATCAAAGACTTTCTCTATGGTATTACCGGCGCTCCGAGAGTAATAGGGAAACTGGATGAACGGGGCCACAAACTGTTTCCCTCCGTCGGGGCACTGGATCCCAACCACCTGGCATTGACTATTGCTGACCGCATTGCTTCCATTTGTCTTGATCCGCAAATTGCTCAGCATGCAGCCCGCATCATGGAAATGTCGGAAAGCTCTGAGAAAACGTCCAATGTACTTTCACGCCTGCCCTACTTCTGTGCTGGATGCCCCCACAACACTTCAACGGTGGTACCAGAGGGAAGTCATGCTTACGCGGGAATCGGGTGCCATTACATGGCGCAGTGGATGAACCGTGACACCGCGGGTTTCACCCACATGGGCGCGGAAGGGGCTAACTGGGTGGGGGAATCACACTTCAGCGAACGCAAACACGTTTTCCAGAACATCGGTGACGGAACATATTTGCATTCCGGACTGCTTGCCATTCGCTCGGCGGTTGCAGCGGGAGTGAACATCACTTTCAAGATCCTCTTCAACGACGCCGTGGCGATGACCGGGGGACAACCCATGGACGGACCCCTGACCGTTCCACGCATCACCAGGCAGGTCGATGCAGAGGGTGTCAGGCAGGTTGTTGTTGTCACAGATGATCCATCAAGGTACCTCAGAGAAGCCGGGTTTGCCCCGGGAGTAACCGTGCATGACCGCGCGGAACTTGACCATGTACAGAGAAAATTGCGGGATATCCCCGGAGTCACCGTGCTGGTTTATGAACAAACTTGTGCCGCGGAAAAACGCCGCAGAAGAAAACGCGGTCTATATCCCGATCCGCCGAGGAGGATATTCATAAACAGCGAAGTATGCGAGGGCTGTGGTGACTGCGGGGTGAAGTCAAACTGTGTCGCTGTTCTGCCCATTGAAACCGAACTCGGTCGCAAGCGTGTCATCGATCAGTCTGCATGCAACAAGGATTACTCATGTATTAACGGGTTGTGTCCCAGTTTTGTCAGCGTATTGGGTGGAAAACCACGCAGGACCATATCACATGAACGGCAAGAAATATCTTTTGAACAAATCCCTGACCCGGTTCCGCCGCAGATCGAGCGGACATACAATATCGTAATAACCGGGGTCGGTGGGACAGGAGTCATCACCATCAGCGCGTTGCTGGGTATGGCCGCGCATATCGAACGCAAGGGCTGCGGGATCCTTGATATGATCGGCCTGGCCCAGAAAGGGGGGGCCGTGCTAAGCCACCTGCGCATTGCCGATTCACAAGAAGAC
>CAYFLK010000039.1:3333-5304 GCA_964344035.1 uncultured Pseudomonadota bacterium | reverse complement strand
TCGCAAGCGGCGGAGCAGACCTGGTGCTCGGGTGTGACTTGGTAGTCACCGGAGGACGCCAGGCGTTGAGTCTCGTCAGCCGCGGACGTACGAGTCTGGTGGTGAACAAGCAGGAAATGATCACCGGAGATTTTACCCGCGATGCCGACCTCGTGTTTCCCGGACTCGAACTGATACAGGCTATCAAGAAAACCGCGGGGGATGAAAACGTTGAATTCCTCAACAGCAGCAACCTGGCAGCCGCTTTGATCGGGGACTCAATTGCCGGAAACCTGTTCCTGCTGGGCTTTGCTTTTCAGCGCGGTTTGATCCCCCTGGAAGCTGATTCAATTGAAATGGCAATTGAACTCAACGGCATTGCAATTGAACAGAACCTGCAGGCGTTTCTTTGGGGTAGAAGGGCTGCGCATGATATGAAAATGGTTCTGAAATCCGCCTTCCCGGAACCCTCAACCATCATTCATGAGTCCCCTCAAACTTTGGACGGTTTGATCCAAGATCGTTTTGACCGTCTAGTCAAATACCAGGACCGCGCGTATGCCGAACGGTATCTGAACTTGGTGGAGCGTGTAAGAAATGTTGAGGCTGAACGAAAACCTGGTTTTTCATCCTTCACAGAATCAGTGGCAAGAAATTATTTCAAACTGCTGGCATACAAGGATGAATACGAAGTGGCCCGCATGCACACCCGCAAAGAGTTCCATGACCTGCTGGCACAGAAGTTTGATGGTAACTTCCGGCTGATGCTGCACCTCGCACCTCCGCTTTGGTCCAGCAGGGACCGGTTCAGCGGAGAGCCGAAGAAGAAAACTTATGGCCCCTGGGTCTTCCCCGTCCTGAAAATTCTAGCCCGCTTCAAATTTCTGCGGGGAACACCATTTGACTTGTTTGGGTATACGAAAGAACGCCGGCTGGAACAGCGTCTGATCAAAGAATATGAGCAATCCATGGAAGACTTGATGCGCCGCCTGAATCGAGAAAACCATCCTGTTGCAGTGCAGATTGTAGATATCCCGGAACAAATCCGGGGGTTTGACCAGGTAAAATACCGAAGCACCGAAGAAGCGAGTAAAAAAGAGTCAAAACTGTTGAAACTTTTCCATCAAGCTCCCCAGGTTTCATGGACTGCGGAACACAGTGAAACATCTGTTCCTCTCCCCGTCGAAGAAAATTGAATTCTATCCGGGAGGTCCGGCCAGTCTGCAGCAAATTTATTACGAATCACTCCAACGACAAATAATTTCCACGGAGACGTTCAGGTTTCTTTTCAAACTGGCCATGCATCCCAAATGAAAGGTATCATTATACTTCAGGGATAAAACCAAAGCCGCATAACTATAGTAAAAAAGGGGATATGAATAAAAACAGGGAAGTTGTGGTGTTAAGTGGGGCGCGCACGGCGGTCGGGACCTATGGCGGCACTTTGAAAGACCAGTCCCTTGTGGACCTTGCAGCAGGGGTGCTCAGGGAAGCGGTGAGGCGTTCCGGGGTGGAACCTGCGGATATTGGGCATGTTGTTTTCGGCAACGTCATCCACACGGACACACGGGACATGTACCTTGCGCGCTATGCGGGAATCCGCGGAGGGTTGCCCATTGAAACACCCGCTTTCACACTCAACCGTTTGTGTGGAAGCGGGTTACAGGCAATTATCAGCGCGTCGCAGGTGATTCTACTCGGCGACGCCAATGCCGCTGTGGCGGGAGGAGCGGAAATGATGAGCCGCGTGCCTTATTGGCTCCCTGGAATGCGCTGGGGTCAGCGAATGAACGATGCTGTCGCCACCGATGCCTTAATCGGCGGATTGCAGGACCCTTTCGATTCCTGCCACATGGGCATAACCGCGGAAAACATTGCGGAACGCTGGAAGATTACTCGCGAGGAACAAGACATGCTCGCTCTGGAAAGTCATCGGCGTGCGGCCGCGGCTATTGCTGACCTGGACGAAAGAGGCGCGGTCGGTGCCAGTAT
>CAYFLK010000039.1:0-3323 GCA_964344035.1 uncultured Pseudomonadota bacterium | reverse complement strand
GGCTATTGCTGACGATCGCTTCAAGGAACAAATCCTGCCCCTTGAAATCAAGCAGCGCAGGAAAACCATCGTCTTTGATACCGACGAACACGTGCGTCCTGAGGTAAACCTAGAAGACCTTTTCAAACTGCGGCCCGCTTTCAATCCGGAAGGAAGCGTCACGGCGGGAAACGCTTCCGGGATCAACGACGGCGCCGCGGCGGTGGTACTGATGGACCGCGGGGTAGCCGAATCGAAAGGATTCCAACCGCTCGCTAGGCTTGTCAGTTACGCTGTTGCCGGAGTGGAACCGGAAATCATGGGAATTGGGCCGGTTCCGGCCGTGCAAAAGTGCCTTGAAAAAACTGGACTGCTGGTTGAAGACATGGATGTAATTGAACTCAATGAGGCCTTTGCCGCGCAAGCCCTGGCGGTAATACGTGATCTCGGCCTACCCCGGGAAAAAACAAACCCTAACGGCAGCGGCATTTCGCTCGGGCACCCGGTCGGAGCAACAGGCTGCATCATCACCATCAAGGCTCTGTATGAACTGGAACGCGTTAAAGGACGTTACGCGCTTGTCAGCATGTGCATCGGCGGCGGACAGGGAATCGCAGCGGTCTTTGAACGATTATAAACATGAATCCGTTACTTGGCTTAAGCAGAGTAATTTCCGTTTCAGCCATTCATCTATTATCCGTATAATCTGATATAGGATATATGATGCTTTTCCGCGTAATTGTGATTGTATTTGCTGCTGGTCTCATCGTCTGGTGGGGTTCTCCTATGGATCCGTGGCAGATGCTGTTTACGGTTGTGTTCGTGTCCGCGGCTTTTCTGCTGGGTTCTGATAGTTCGATGAAGGGGATGCGGACCGACCAGAAAAATGAAAAGGTCGTGTCGTTGAAGCAGTACCGAACCCAAAGAGCAATGAACTTGGCAGAGCAAAACGGGAATGCCTTGAGTGGATTGAAAAGTGTTTACGAATCCCAGTTTCTGCACGAAGCAGAATTAATTGCATCACTGCTCGAATCTCATGGCATTCCCACCCATGTCTTGAACCGTCACAATGCGAGCATCCTGATTCATCCAATGAGTGAAATGCGGGTGAAAGTTCTGGTTCCCCGGGTAGAATTCACACAATCGCAGCAGTTGATTGAAGAATACCGGTCTGCTGCTTCTCCTGAAGACAGCTCCTCAGCCTGACCGCACCGATTCCGATGAACCTCGAATCGCTGGTCCGTGATTATTGTCTCTTTTTCAGGGACAGCCGGATAGAATCCGGATGGATCGAGGGAGTTCAGAAAAACAAGCTGATCGTGAAACCCTTACAGGGGAAAACGCAATTCCTTCCCCCAAACCGTATACTCTTCTCATGGAGGAAACCGGTCCCGCCAAAATCAATAGAAGAGGCACATGCCATTTTGCGACTGGATGTTGAAAAGGCGCAAGAACTCAAAACGAAACAAGATCTGGAAACCATTCACGACCTGTTGGAATCGGGGAAGGAATACCGTTTGGAAGAAATTTCTGAAGATTTCCTTGACTCCACGGACGACCCCCTGGAGATGATTTCGCTGCTGCTTGCGCTGCGGGAGGATTCACGCTGGTTCAAGTGCAACCGGAACCTGAGCTACACCCCTCGCAGTCCGCAGGAACTGGAACAGATTGATATCCAGAACGCCCGGGAACAAGAGCGCACTCAAAAGGCGGAACAGCTTCAGGCCTGGATTGCACGACTGGAATCCAATTCACAGCCATCTCCTGTTGATCTGGGCGGAGAGGCAAAAACATGGCTGGATTCCCTGCTGCATATCCTGATACATGGACACGAATGCAGGCAATGGAAAGACATGGCGCCCCTGCTCGGATGGGGGCAGGTTATGGGTTATGCGGAGGAAAGAAAACTTAAACTATGGATGGAACGTGCGGGGCGGTCGGTTACTCCAACACTCTTGATCTTGCTGCGTGCCAACGCTCAAATGGATTTTCCCGCGGAAGTGAGGAGGGAATCCGATGAAATCAGCAGGTCTCCACTGCCTGAACATCCGTCCGTTTCGGAACACTTTCCGACCTTCACCATAGACGCGGAAAAAACTGAAGATTACGATGATGCATTCACGGTATATGAGTGGAACACCGCGGGGCTTGAACTTGAGGTACACATCACCGACTTCTGCCATGCAGTCTCCCCGGATTCGCTCGTCTTCCTCGAGGCCGAAAACCGGCTGTCATCCCTCTACACTCCGGAAGGCGTCATACCGATGCTGCCGGCAGGGCTTTCCAATGAAGCATTTTCTTTAAAAGCGGGGGTGGAACGTTCAGTGTTAAGTTTCCACTTCAATCTTTTCCGAAAAGGAGGCTGGAAGCTGGTGCGCGTGCAGCCACAACGGATTCGCGTACAACAGAATTTAAGCTACGAACAGGCTGATGCTTTAATTGAAAGGAAGGAATCTTTCTGGGAAATGCTAGACACCTGCTGCGGAATTCTGCGTCAGCACAGGATCGACTCGGGAGCATTGAATCTGACACGCAAGGAATTTGAAATAGACATCAGTGATCCGCAAAATGTGATCATCCGCAAACTGGACCGAAACAGTGCAGCGAACAGGATCATTGAAGAACTGTCAATCCTGGTAAACCGTGAAACAGGCAGGTTTTTCCAGAAAAAGCAACAACCGGGGATTTTTCGCACGCAGGCGGCATATGAACTGGTGAAGGATGTCCCTGAAGGAGAACCGCTCTCTCTTGAACACATCAGCATTGAAGCAGCAAAGCTCTCAATGGTCCCTTCAGCACATGCCGGACTGGGCTGTGAGATATACATGCAGGCAACTTCCCCGATTCGCCGCTTCATCGATTTGATCACACAGCGGCAATTGCGATATCTTTTAGCAGAAACAGACTGCGAGTTCAGCAATGAACAACTAATGCGCTGGGCAGAGTCGATCCAGATCCGGCAAAGGGAATACACCCGTGCTGAACGTGAAGTTACGCATTACTGGAAATCCCGCTATCTGCAGCAGCATCCCGGATACATACATGCCGCCAGGGTCCGCAGGCAGCTGCCGAACAAACGCACGGAATATGAACTGGTGGAACTCGATTACCTGTTCGTGACTACAGGGTTCGATTCCCTGGCAGAGGGGGAGACCCTGTTTCTGATGCTGGAGGAAATACACCTGGATCCATTGCGCCTTTCCGTGCGCCCCCGTCAGCCAAACGAGGAATCCACCCTTCATCAGCTTTCATGAAAGGAGTTGAAGTATGATAAATGAGTCTTTATGAAAGGCTCTGTTCTCGTTAAGTGTTGATTTCCCCTCCTAACGGTACTAAACTGTAAT
>CAYFLK010000038.1:26499-36633 GCA_964344035.1 uncultured Pseudomonadota bacterium | reverse complement strand
AATGCTGGGATTTCAGTTAGTACCGTGTCAACAAGGAGTTGAAGTTACTTAGAAGAAGTTTTTAGGGTAAGGATATTTGGGATATGAGGATATGCTGCAATACAAACAATGAAGATCGCGATGAAAAATGAAACGCCAACTCATGAAAAACACTGGGGTAAGGGCGACGTGTATTCCAAAATTGTGGAAGTACTGGCAGCATCGGGAAAATCGCTGGAAGGGCTTACGATTGAGGACTTGATGCCGGCTGACCATTTCCATGCGCGCGGATTTCAGGCCACCATCGAACTGGCGGATCACCTTACGGTGAAAAGAGGGGACCATCTTCTTGATATTGGTTGTGGAATAGGCGGGCCGGCACGTTATTTTGCAAATCGTTTTGGTTGCAGGGTCACTGGAGTGGATATTACTCCGTCCTTCGTTGAGGCAGCCCAAAAATTCAATACACTGTTCGGGATGGAGAACCAGATCGACATCCAGTCAGGAGACGCTTTGAACCTGTCCTATGATGATCTGTCTTTTGAGGGTGTTCTATGCCAGCATGTGACAATGAATATTGCCGATCGTCAGCGGTTATTTTCTGAAGTCCTGCGGGTCCTCAAACCGGGTGGTTTTTTCGCCATCACTGAACATGGTCTGGGGCCTGCGGGCGATCTTCATTTCCCCGTGCCATGGTCGGAAGACGGAACAGGGAGCCACTTGGTCACACCTGATGAAACCCGCGGGCTGCTGGAGACCAGCGGTTTTGAGAAGGTGCGTGTCAAGGATGCTGGTTCCCGCTACCTGGATGCCTATCTGAAAGCAATCGCCCGGAACGATGCCGGGAAACGTCCGGTGTTGGGGACCCACCTTCTGATGGGGGAAAATTCCACCTTGAAAACCCGGAATTCCGCTCGGAACATCGAAGAGAAGCGAACCAGCCCGGTGGAAATCATTTGCGGTAAACCCGTTTGAGAAAGGAAACATGTGATGAAAAATATATTGAACCGGTGGATCACCGTTGCAATTTTTCTGCTGTCTTTAACCGGCATTATTTTTGCGGGATGCTCCCCGATAAGCGTGGGCCGGGAGTTTCCGGCAGAAGAAGTTTCGTCCATTCTGATCGGGAAAACAACGCGTGAAGAAATTCGTGAACGCTTTGGGGAACCTTGGCGGACCGGGGTGGAGGATGGGATGACTACATGGACCTTCGGTTATTATTTTTACAAGCTTTCCGGAGAAGGACATGCCCGTGACCTGGTGGTTAAATTCGATCAGTCATTGATTGTGCGATCCTACTCCTTCAACACTACTGATGGCGTTGGAACCTCTTCGATTCCTTCAGATTGATCTATTCACTCACATTTTTCTCCAGCCACAGCAGGCTAACCACAATCTCCCACCTCAAAATCAAACCCATTAGGCTTATTTCCCCCATAAAACCCATTCTTATCCATTGCCGCACTTAGGGGATTAAAGTTTCCATGTGGTGTGCCGATAAGCAAATCAGAAGGTTTCTCAGGGGGATTTCCCCCCGCAAGGCATAGTTGGATATGGTTCCTAAAGTTTCTCGTTTGTGTGCCGACAAGGAAACCAGGACCCTGTAAAAGAGAGCTTTGGCGCTACACGGCTGAGCTCCGGGTTTTTACAGGAAATAGTGAGTTCTTGGAAAATTGATCAAATCGAAAGATGTGTCCCGTAATCACGGGGAACCGGAGGTTCCCCGGGTTTGCATGTGCGCAGCGTTCCGTTTGTACCACTGCAGGCTGTTCAAACAACTGCTGTTGTGGGCGGAACCGATACCTGGCGCGCGTGATCCTAATACCGGATGAACAATTAGACTAAAACGGTGTGTAAGATTCATCTTCTCATGGGAGATGTTGGAATTTACCCGCACTGTGTGATTGTTTCGGCCGGGGAAACTCCGGCATCGCCAAGTCACCAGCTCGCTGTTTTGCACGGCAATACAGGACTGGTTGATGAAGCTCGTCCTGAAAACAGACTGCTTACAATCGTTTAACCACGGTTTGAGGAAAATGCCATTTTTCATCCCGGTTTGAGGCCGAAAACACATGTGTGTGACTCGTGTCCGCCGGAAGAGGGCAGCTTTACGCTTTGCATTCAATGTGTCAAAGCAGGTGTCCGTTTTTACGGAAAGGCCGGTGTGGCGAGCGTCCCGGGCGGGCAGAGGACTTTGCCCTTAAGTGACCTTAGGATGCATTGGCAAATTGACTGAATTTGAAACGTATCGCCTCGTCCGTGTTCTCAAACGGGGTCGTGGAACTGCGCACTACAATAATGACCAGACTCGGCGCAGGCAGCGGAGGTATGCCTCCGGATTTGATCGCCATGATTTTTTAGTTGCCCCGGTTTGGGGCTGGATTGATGATTGTGTTCCCGTGCTGGCGGAAGAGCGGTTCATTCAGGTTTTCCGGCGGCTTTGATTGGTCCGCACGGCGAATCAGGTTTGTCCCCGACGAACAGGGGAACGAGCCCTTACAGAGCAGAGGAGGGTTTAATTATGAATAGCCGTACTGACAGGTTTGCCTGACTGTTTCTGAAGGGCAAGGACTTTGATTTTTGATTCTGGACATGTGCCCAAGACGAAGTGTGTCTTAAAAAGAATATTATTGAGAAATTTTGCACATGAACGAACTTAGGTCACAACCGAATGATTACCCGGTTTTAGGAAGGAACCGCCGGATGAATTAATAATCGGTTTTTCGTTTGTAATTAGGAATATCGAATCAGTTAAATACGAGAAACAGGCTCGGCCTTTCGGTGCGGTCCTGTAAGGAACCACATGCAGCCAGGAGGAACCAGCAAACACTAAACTTTGTGAAGAACATATGTATTGAAACCGGGATCCTCTTGGATTCCACATGAGAGAACCATAGGAGATCGGATCGGACCCTCTCGATTTGTCTGAAAGGGTACCGGCTGATTTGTAAAGAAAATATATTTAATTAGATGATTCACGGTTGAATTCCGGGGAGGGCCCGGAATCGGGCGTGGGTCGAAATCAAGCAAGGAGGACGCCATGCGTGTCAATCATAATATCGGATCAATGACAGCGTTACGGCATCTGGGCAACACGTCCAGGGCCACGGACAAGAATCTGCAGCGTCTCTCATCGGGGTTGCGGATCAATTCAGGAGCGGATGGCCCCGCTGACCTGATGATTTCAGAACAGATGCGTGCCCAAGTCGCCGGTTTGAACCAGGCGATCCGGAACTCGGAAACTTCGATTTCGATGGTGCAGACGGCGGAAGGGGCCTTGAACGAGGTCAGTTCCATCCTGATAAACATGCGTCAGCTGGCGCTGCATGCTGCCAACCAAGGGGCGAACGACGCGAAAATGCTGGAAGCGGATCAGGGGGAGATCGAGAACCTGCTCGGCACACTGGATCGAATTGCGGCCAACACTCAGTTCGGCACCCGCACCCTGTTTGACGGCAGCAATCAGGCAACCGGAGTGGTGGTCGGAGAAGGGCTCCGTTTCGTATCCGCATCGGCCCAGACCAATGAAGCTCCGACCAAGACCGGTTATGAAGTGGACATCCAGCAGGTGGCCACGCGTCCGTTCATCGTGGGCAGCCGCAACATCACTGTCAATGACATGGAACAAGGCATTACTTTCGTGATCAACGAAGGCGGTCGGGTGGCAAAACTAAACACGAAGCATGACGAGACGCTGGATAAAAATGTCTCTCAGATCCTGAACAACCTCCGCCGCTCTCCCGAGATTTTCTCAAAGGAGGATGTTGAAGACACATTGAGAAATCTGGTTGCGCGGAAACTCCATGAAAAAGCCCAGGCAAACGGACTCAAGGTGGACGTATTCATTGATGATATCGGCATGTTGAATGTTCGCCACAAACTCTTTGGCAGCAAACCGACTTTCAGCGCCACCACCACTCACGCCGGTGTCCTGGGAGCAGCCGCAAACGAGGCACAGCTGTCTTCCGGAGGTCGGGATGTTGCCGGGTTCATCGGCGGAGATGTGGGCATTGGTGATGGTCAATTCCTTCACGGTGGGAAAGGAACACCCGCGGAAGGACTGGTCATCCAATATGACAAGGTGCTTTCAAAACAGGTGGTTGATATCAAGGACGAGATGGGGCGCACCATTGGTCAGCAGCTCATTCAGCAAAGCAACGATGAACTGGTGGGAGACGATGTAGACGGTTACGCGCACGTGGCCCAGAACTCCGTCATCTACCAGGTCGGTTCCAATTATCAGCAAACCGTTGCTTTCTCCCTCAACGACCTGCGTAGCGACAAGCTCGCAAGGGGAGTGGAAAACGACAGTCAGTTCCACAGCCTGGCTGATTTAGACGTCACCACTTCAACCGGTTCACAGGACGCGATCAACATGATCGACGGCGCCATTGCGGAAGTGAGCGAACTGCGCGCAAATATGGGTTCATTCCAGAAAAACGCGCTTGAAGCCAACCTGCGAAGTTTGCGGGTTGCCAGTGAAAACCTCACTCAAGCGGAGTCTGTGCTGCGCGATACAGACATGGCTTCCGAGATGAGCGATTTCACCAAGAACCAAATCCTGCTCGCTTCCGGGACGGCGATGGCCGCACAGGCCAACCAGATCCCGAAATCTGTCCTGCAACTGCTGGGCAGCGCTACCCAGTAAGCCGGGCAACACCCCTACCCTTCCGGTCTTCATCGGTCCCGCGGAGGGCCTTGAAGGTCCGGAAGGCAGGGAGGTCTCAACCGGGGATGCTTTGCAAGCCCGCTGAGTAAAATCAGCGGTTTTTCAAATCATTCCCGTACGGCGGACCGCCGTACGGAAGGTTCTTCGACAATCAAGTATGCATTCCGGGACACCGGGTACAGCGAGGTGAAGGCAGCAGCTGTTCACAAGTGCGAAAACAGCGGACGGCCCGTATCGATCGGAAAAGTTGTTTAGATGCCGGTTGAATGGAGCAGTTGTCATCGAGTTCGGAATCGGGAAATGTTCCGATCCGTCTCTGTGAGCCGATAAGGTAACCCCGCTCCAGACCCGGAATTGATAATCTGGCATTGGAAATTAATCCGTATTCATAAGTGGAGGAATGCTCCGGATTCTGTTTGCGGATCCTTCTCTTTGAAGATGACACAAGCATAAAACTCAGTGTTCACTGCTCGAGTGCATAGGTGCGGATTCAATCCAGATTGAGTTTCAAAATGCATCAAAATCTCCAGTGATATAATTCACCATGTCCCAGGTTCCTTCAAATGATGCCTGGAGGCAGTGTGTAGTATTCAGCGGACCTTCCGAAGATGGAGACGCAGGTTCAGCCTGCGGACAGGAAGGGTTGAAAGGTACGGCAGGGGAGTTAAATCCTTTTCGAAACAAAACCGGAGGATTATGATCAAATATTTACAGGACCAAAGACTGAACCAAATATTTAGTAAAAATATTATTTTAATGAAAAACGATTCCAGCCTCGGGCTGATCGTTGCCAAAGAATGAGGATTGCCTTTGAGCACCCCTTGACCATAGAGGAAGCATGTCAATCAGCAGTATACAAGCGGGATTAGGAGCAATGAATCAGAATGGATTCAGTGATCCGAAATCACGGAAAAAGAAAAAGCACCCGCATTCGCAGGAGTTCGGGAGCAAACAGTCTTTTGCCGATTCCGTGTGGATGCACACGGAAAAGATGCATGACAACGGGCTTTTTCACGAAATCACCGTTGCCGAATCTGATGTTTCGATGGTGCAGACAGCTGAAATCGCACTGTCCGAATTGGAAGACCATTTGGAGGAAATGCGTGAATTGTTAGCATTTGCGGCACAGGAAGAGAAACACAACCGCTCATTGCGGGAAGCGGATCAGCAGGAATTGGAGAAGATGCTCGACAGCATAGATGAAATTGCTGAACGCACACGTTATGGAGAAGAAAAATTACTGGACGGCACTCACGATATCCGTGGGATTGCCAGCGGCGCCGATTTAGAGTTGATCGAATTCGGTGATAATATTCCCGGCTCCTCTGTCAGAGGCTACCCGGTCGTGATTCACCAGACAGCCAAGCGCTGCGAAATAAGGGGCACGCGGGCGCTGACGCAGGATGTGATAGACCGCGGTGAACAATTGCTCCTGCAGGAGGGTCTCTCACAGCTGCGCTTCACCACCCGTAGGGGAGAAAGTCCGCGTGCGGTCTGCGACCGTTTGCGTGAAGGGCTTCGCGATAAACGCATGCCCCTGGATGTCGTGCCCAACGGGCAATCAATGCTGCATCTCAGGCACAAGCAGTATGGCAGCCAGTACAAGTTCGGGGCGGCAAGTCTCTCACCCGGGGTGCTTTCCCGGGAAAGCGGAAGAATGATGCCGGCGTGTCCCGGACGAGATGTTGCGGGCTTCATCGAGGGGGAACCCTGCACCGGCAAAGGTCAGTTACTCATGGGAAACAAGGATTCAGAAAAAATCAGAGGATTGAAAATTAAATACACGGGAGAGCATGAAGTCAATAAACCTTTCGAAGCGGGAAGACTGTCGGTTTTTCAGAACGCTTTCAGATTTGAAACAGGCCTTTCAGGACCTTCCGTGATACGCCTGGGACTGAGAAACATGCATGCGCAATGTCTGGGTAGGGACATTGAAAATGCTTCCGGTTTCCAATCGCTGAAAGAGGTCAACCTGCTCAACATGAAACAGGCGAAGGATGCGCTGCTGCTTACTGAAAAAGCGCTCAAAGAGGTCAAGGATGTGCGCTGTAAGGTGGAACTCTTCAACCGGGAAAACCTGAAAGAACACCTCCACCGGTTGAAAGACGAACACGAAAAGAGGATGCCTTCAGCAGCTTTTCCCGATGATGGCGGGGAAGCCAGGGTGATGGCGGAATTCACCCGGGATCAGATCATACGTGATACCGGGAAGTCAACGCTTGCACAGGCTTATCAGAGTCCCCAGACGGTACACACGCTGCTTAAATGACCACCCGATGAAACTTCCGGAGTTTTCGCGGTGGATGGGGATCCACTGGTTCCGGACGGGTTGAAAACTGAAAAGAACTGAATTTTAAATAAAGCGTCTAAAAAATAATATTTATTTTAGACAACGCAGCCGCGTTCCGGGAATTCCGAACGCCACGGGCGTTGCCTGGGCAAGAGGGGATTAGGGCCCCCTTGAGCCCCAACCCTCGTTGAGGGAATCAGGCTGTGAGCCGGGGCATGGATGTCCATAGCTCACAACCTTTGTCACGTTCATCAATCATTGAACCCACACAAGGAGACAGCATGTCGTTAAGAATCAACCATAATATCAGTGCGATCAATTCACATCGCAACCTGATACAGAACACCAAGGTCCAGGACAGGAACCTGGAAAGATTGTCCACGGGACTGAAGATCAACCGCGGGGCGGATTCTCCCTCGGGGCTGATCATTTCGGAGAGGCTGAGGTCACAGGTAACCGGACTGAGGCAGGCGATCGACAACTCGGAAACAGGAATCAGCATGATGCAGACAGCGGAAGGAGCACTGGATGAAGTCAGTCGTGCGCTGATCAATCTCAGGCAGCTTGCGGTTGCTTCGGCAAATGAAGGAGTCAACGACGAATTCATGCTTGAGGCCAACCAGGAGGAAATCAGCAACATCCTGCAAACCATCGATCGCATTTCAAAAATTTCCAACTACGGAAAGAAAGCGATTTTGGATGGCAGCATGGGAGCCAATGGGATCACTGTTGGAGACAACCTGGAATTTGTTACCGCAACGGATAGAACGAAAACTTCGCCTGTAGGAGGCTATGAGGTGGTCATAAACAAAGCGGCATCCCGTTCTATTTTCGAAGGCGCAGTCCCGCTGACTACGGCGCTAATTGAACAAGGGGAACAGATCACGCTGGTTGAAGGAGGCAAGACGCTGAATTTCATTACCGAAGACGGGGACACGGTCGAAACCACCATGAACAAGCTGCAGAAGAAACTGCTTGCTTCAGGATTGAACATCGAAATGCTGAGGGAACCGGGAACGGCGACAGCGCCGAATGAGCCCCAGATGCTGGTGTTCCGTCACAAGGAATACGGCAGCAGACACACTTTCCAGGTCGCCAGCACCACTCCCGGTGTGCTTTCGGATGCGGCAAACGTTCCTGTCACCGTTCATAACGGTGTGGACGTACAAGGTACCATCGGCGGTGAAATGGCGCTTGGTGAGGGGCAAGTTCTGACGGGCAGCCTGCCCACCAAGGTTTCCGGACTGCAGGTCCGTTTCACCGGAGCAAACGCGCCTGAAGGCGCGATCGCGGGAACGGTAACTGTTGCTCAGAATTCCCTGGTTTTTCAAATCGGCGCCAATCCCGAGCAGACCACTTCTTTTTCCTTGAAAAGCATCAACTCCAAAAGGCTCGGGGTTGGAGTTTCAAACCAGTCCGGTTTCCATTCGCTTTATGACGTCGACGTAACCAACGCCAAGAAGGCACAGGATTCAATCCGGGTTGTTGACCGCGCTATCGAGGAAATCAGTTCCTTCCGCGGGGAAATGGGAGCATTTCAGAAGAACAACTTGGAGAGTAATCTCAATTACCTGCGCAACGCACACGAAAACCTGACCAATGCCGAGTCGATCATCCGTGACGCTGACATGGCAGAGGAAATGACGAATTACACACGCAACCAGATCATGGTCCAGACCAATACCGCGATGCTGGCCCAAGCGAATCAGCAGCCTACGGCGGTACTCACCCTGTTGAACGGCCGTCCGTAGGCGCTGACCATGACTCACCTGTCCCCGCAGGTGGGTTTAATGATGATGACGTGGTTTTCCACCGGGATCATGGACGAACCCGGTGGGAGGCGGCAGCGGGGTTGAAGAGGACTGAGAATGGACAACCGTCATGGTGAGCGACGCCGGTTATTACCGGCGCCGCTCAGGATGACGGAAATAATCCGCCATCTTGAACTCCCGCGGACTCAAGTGTCCACGGAGGGGGATGCCACCGGACACCCGTTTTCCTGGAAGGATTTGAAAACGGAAAAGGTTGGAACCGCAAGGTGTCACAGGTGGAAGCCAGGGAGGCGAATGTAACCGCCAAGGAGGCGTAGCATTTACCAATCGCGATCATTCCGTCAGGGCCTGAAGAGGTCGAAGGATGTCCTTACGCCTTGATGAATGATTCGTCAGTTCTTTTTAAACACTCGTCAGCTTCTGTGAAGACGGACCATCTCAGGGATGGATGGGTTTTCTTTCAAGTACCAGGATTCAAGGTTCCGGGTTTAAGGACCAGGCCCTTGTCGCTTGTTGCTTTCGCCCTTGTTAAAGGAGGGTAATCGTTTCATGTGTCCAGGGAATGGCGGCTGAAACTCTGATGTTTCAGACATGGAAGCAAGGAAGACTGCAGTTCACAGATACGGACGTGTGTAATTGTTAATGACGTAACAAAGGAGAATCTATGAGCGTCAGAGTCAATACCAATGCCGCTGCCATAAATACGCACCGGCATGTGGTCAACAACAGCAAGATCCAGGACCGCAACCTGGAAAAACTGTCATCGGGTTTGAAGATAAACCGTGCCATTGACGGTCCGGCCCAGCTGCAGATTTCAGAACAGATGCGCGCTCAGACCGCCGGGTTGCGCCAGGCGATCGACAACTCGGAAATGGCCGTTTCGTTGATGCAAACTGCCGAGGCGGCGCTGGATGAGGTCAGCCGCTCCCTGATCCAGGCGCGGCAGCTTGCCGTGCATGCCGCCAACCAGGGTGTAAACGATGATGCGATGCTCCAGGCGGATCAGCAGGAACTGGATAACGTGCTCGGAGAAATCAACCGCATTGCGGCAAATACACAGTACGGGAAGAACTTCCTGCTGGACGGCAGCCGGGCGGGAAACGGCATCACCACCGGTGACAATCTCGAATTCCTCGATGCGGATGAACGGGCGTCCAGTTCCGGTCCGGGCGGCCACTCGATCACCATTTCCCAAGCGGCTACTCGTTCCGAAGTAACTGGAACAACTCCGTTGACGCAGGCGATCATCGACGAAGGCGAGCAGATCACCGTAACCGAAGGCGGCCGCACGGTGAATTTCCGCTCGGTCCCGGGGGCAAACGTCGAGCAGAATATGAACGAGTTGGCCCTGGCAATCGAAGACGCCGGGTTAAACCTTGAGCTGGTACGTCAGGACACGGGGGAAACAGACGGTTTTGAACCGC
>CAYFLK010000038.1:0-26489 GCA_964344035.1 uncultured Pseudomonadota bacterium | reverse complement strand
CCGCAACTGCTTACTTTGCGTCACACAAATTACGGCAGCGAACACAGCTTCCAGGTGACGACAAACACAGCGGGATTGTTCTCAACCCAGGCAAACGTCCCGGACTGGATCCAGAACGGACTGGATGTCGAAGGGGAAATCGCCGGTGAAGAATCGACCGGGCGCGGACAGATTCTAACCGGCGGTCCCGGTGCAGGGGTCGCGGAGGGGATACGGATCCGCTACACCGGTGAAAAAGCCCCGGAAGGGGGAATCGCCGGCTCGGTGACATTCATGCAGAACTCACTGGAATTCCAGATCGGCAGCAACGTGCGGCAGCGCACCGCGGTATCGTTCAAAAGCGTTAAAGCCGCCACCCTGGGTTCCGGAGTGCAGAATGAATCCGGATTCAAATCGCTTGCGGAGGTCAGCCTGCTGAATGGGCAAAAAGCACAGGATTCGATGCGCGTCATAGACCGCGCTATTGAAGAAGTGGCCTCCACACGTGGACAGATGGGTGCGTTTCAGAAAAACACACTGGAAAGCAACCTCAACTTTTTGCGCATTGCCCATGAGAATACTCTCAGTTCGGAGTCGGTGATCAGGGACGCGGACATGGCAGAAGAGATGACCAAGTTCACGCGCAACCAGATCATGATGGAGTCGAGCATGGCGATGCTGGCCCAGGCGAACCAGAAACCGGCGGCAATTCTGCAGCTGCTGGGCTGATTCGTTCGGGTTGCCGGAAGGAACCCTGGTAACCGGGGCAGAATACCGGGTGCGGGAAAAACCGTGTCCGGTCTGTTCCCTGATGAAGCAATCATGAGGGAGCACAATTACTCAATTAATAATCAGATCAAGGAGGATCTATGAGTGTCAGAGTAAACACCAACGCAGCAGCAATCAACACTCACCGGCATGTTGTCAACAACAGCAAGGTGCAGGACAGGAACCTGGAGAAGTTGTCTTCCGGGTTGAAAATCAACCGGGCCATTGACGGCCCGGCACAACTGCAGATTTCCGAACAGATGCGTGCCCAGACCGCCGGTTTGCGGCAGGCGATCGACAATTCGGAAATGGCGGTTTCACTGATGCAGACCGCTGAAGCAGCCCTCGATGAGGTGAGCCGAGCTTTGATCCAGGCCCGTCAACTCGCCGTGCACGCTGCCAACCAGGGCGCAAACGACGATTCGATGCACCAGGCCGATCAGCAGGAGTTGGATAACATACTCGGTGAGATCAACCGCATCGCGTCGAACACCCAGTATGGGAAGAATTTCCTGCTCGACGGAAGCCGTGCCGGCAACGGCATCACTACAGGGGACAACCTGGAGTTTCTTGGTGCTGGTACAGCGGCCAAAAGTTCCGGGCCAGGTGGATATGAAATCAACATCAGCCGTGCCGCGACCCGCTCCCAGGTGACGGGTAGTGTGCCACTGTCTCAATCCGTGATCGAAGCTGGGGAACAGATCATCATTACCGAAGGAGGCAGAACTGTTAACTTCCGCACCATCCCCAACGCCAATGTTGAGCAGAACCTGAATGAACTCAACCTGGCGATCAAGGACGCAGGGCTGAATGTTGACCTTGTCCGGCCTGACACCGGGGGGACCGATGGTTTCGCGCCGCAGAATATCACCCTGCGGCACAAGCTTTACGGCAGCGACCACAGCTTCCAGGTCACCAGTAACACTGCCGGACTGCTTTCCGTGCAATCAAATGCCTCTGACTGGGTCCAGAACGGGGTCGATGTCGAGGGAGAGATCAACGGTGATGAGGCGATTGGAAAGGGGCAGATTCTCACCGGTGAAAGCGGCGCCCCAACCGCGGAAGGGATCCAGATCCGCTATTCCGGGGAAAAAGCTCCGGAAGGAGAAACAGCCGGGACAGTAACGTTCATGCAGAACTCGCTGCAGTTCCAGATCGGCAGCAACGTGCGGCAGCGAACTGCTGTTTCTTTCAAAAGCGTCAAGGCTGCCACTTTGGGTACCGGTGTGATCAACGAGACAGGGTTCAAATCCCTTGCTGAAGTCAGTCTGCTTGATGGGCAGAAGGCCCAGGATTCAATGCGCGTCATCGACCGTGCCATTGAAGAAGTTGCCGGAACCCGGGGCGAAATGGGTGCATTCCAGAGAAACACTTTGGAAAGCAACCTGAATTTCCTCCGCATTGCCCATGAAAATACCCTCAGTTCCGAGTCCGTCATCCGGGACGCTGACATGGCCGAGGAAATGGCCAGGTTCACGCGCAACCAGATAATGATGGAATCCAGCATGGCAATGCTGGCACAGGCGAATGCCAAACCGCTGTCTGTCATGTCATTGCTGCAATAGCAGTTGGCGGCTTCCCTGAAAATTCAACTGTTCAGGGAACGTTCCACAGGTTGGAGCTGGTGTGAAAACACCTGCTCCAGCCTGGATTCAAACAGCATAGGAGATGGTGTTTTCGGCTGAATGAATTCAATGGATGAATTCATTTGTCCGGATACATCAGTTTTTGTTCTTTGTAGGTCGCGTTAGGCAACAGCCGTAACCCGACATAGGTTACTAGAGGGGCAGGTCCCCCAGGTTCTGTAATGCAGCCGCACAGCCAACGGTTTTTAACGACCGCGTGCTTCCTGCAGGGGAATCCCACTCAGCATGTTATGAAAACCCGGGCAATCCCTACAACTGTGGGACGTTTCATCCTGGGTGATAAATTTATGAACGGGTAGGATCCGTGTGTTTGTATACATTTCGGATTCATGATTCAGGTGATCACCGAGCATCATCTTCTCGGTTTGGGCACTTCGTGAACCGTCATAAATGCTGCATGTCTGCGTGAGCACACGTGTAGGCAGGAACCCGTTTCTAATTACCCCTGCCCATCACCTTGTGCGTTAGGTTACGGGCAGTGGGGATTTCGTGGGAAACTTTTGTGCGAACCGCCGGTAAATGATCAGGCCCCATGCGGATTTGAAATCTCTATTAGTAGCTGAAAACTATACCGACTCATTTGAGTCCTGGAATGCCAAGGAAGGCAAAGCTCGCTTTAAGGGAGAAACAGGGTGCAAGCGGGAAATCTCCGAGCCCTTTCACAAGCAGCAAGGGCGGAATGCTGTCAGTCCTTATTTGATCAACCCTAAAGCCGGCTTCGCCGTCCGGAACATGCTCGGACCACATGCAAATGATGAATATGCGGAATGTTGTATGAAACACGAAGTGATGCAGATTTTATGGGTTAAGGGGTTTAGGGTTGTTTCGTAGGGGCAAACCTATGTGTTTGCCCCCAACGTAGGGCGGACACCTGTCTGCGTGCCACGCACAGGCACGGCGCAGGTCCGCCCTAACGGTCTACTGCCTAACCCGCACCAGCCGGAACCAAAAAAGTTGGATTTTTAAAAAAACACTCTTATCTTATTGAATATATTAAAGAATTATATGTGTCTGAAAATTTCGTCGACATATTGTCCAAGAATAAAATTGTAAAAGATGAATGTGGTTAGGGAATGATGTTCCGGCAGTTTAGAATCATTAACTGCCGAACAAGATACCTGCATTCATGCCTGGATGTGCTGGTAATAGTTGTTCTTAGATATGCAAAATGGATTTGATTCTCCTGGTTCTTGTCCTGCCGGTTTATATGGCTGGGACAGGAAAAATAGGAGGTGCGGTAAATTCCACAAATCCAGTGACAGTTGCGATAAGACCGTTTTAAGATTTGCTTTCTGCCTGCAGTGTTTTGCACGCAGACAGCAATGGCAGTATTCGCATTTTCGATTGCTTGAAATGATGATCGAGGTGTGAATCACGAACGATGAGTGATGAAAAGACCCGTCATTGCAAGGGGGTTCAGCAGGTGTTAGCCCAAAACAGACTGCAATCCAGGCGGGGCTGCTTTCGTAGTCTGTGTTTGGACCTTGAAAAGGAATCTTATGCCCGGTTCCTCCATGTCAAAAAAGTGGCTGAATCCGCAATTATTATATTGCCTGCTTTCAGGACAGCCTCATCGCAATCGAGCGCAAAGCACTGGACTGCTTTTAGGGGTTTGGTTCCGTGACCGGCAAACCGATGGGATTGCGCAGTGTTTACCCGTGTGGCAGGAGAAACAGGAATTTGAATCAAACCGCGATCCAGTATCGGACTTTGCTGTCTAAGTGCTGGAAAAGAAAATAGTGCTAAAGCAGGGATTCCTTCGGGAAGACCTGAAATTTTAACAGTTGTATCAGAAAACCGGTATTTTACGGAATAGAGTCCGTACAGCAAGGATCGACAGGAAGTTGATCGGTTATCAATATGCTGTTCCTTGGAGCGTACCACGGAACGGCGAAAAACAACCGTGTGTAAGGAAACGCCGGTTGTGTCTGGCCATTCCCCATTTGGGATGTTGCTTCATCCAATCAAGGAGGATCCATGTCATTACGCATCAACACGAACGCTTCAGCATTGAACACTCACCGGAATGTGGTCAACAACAGCCTGGTGCAGGACCGCAATCTGGAGAAGCTTTCATCCGGGTACAAAATCAACCGCGGGGTCGATGGACCGGCCCAGCTTCAGATATCAGAACAGTTACGCGCCCAGGCCGCCGGTTTGAGGCAGGCGATAGACAACTCAGAGTCAACCGTATCTCTGCTGCAGACCGCTGAAGCAGCCCTCGATGAAGTCAGCAGGGCGTTGATCCAGGCGCGGCAGCTTGCCGTGCATGCAGCTAACCAGGGAGCGAACGATGAGTTCATGCACGAGGCGGATCAATTGGAAATGAAAAATATACTCAAGGAAATCAACACGATTGCGGCAAATACCCAGTATGGTAAAAACTATCTGCTGGATGGAAGCCGAGCTGGAAACGGAGTTACAACGGGTGCAAATCTCGAGTTCCTCGACGCAGGAACCGAAGCCCTAAGTTCCGGCGCGGGTGGACACGGAATCACCATCAAGCAAGCCGCGACTCGTGCTGAACGATCCGGGTCCGCACCGCTCACGCAGGCGATCATTGACGAAGGAGAGCAGATTGTCATCACCGAAGGCGGCAGAGCGGTCAATTTCCGCACAACTCCGGGTAGTAATATCGAACAGAACATGAACGATCTTGCATCCGCCATTGAAGATGCAGGATTGAACCTGGAACTGGTGCGGCCCACCACCTCGGAGACAGAGGGGAATGTTCCACAAAACCTGGTTTTGCGTCACAAACAGTACGGAAGCGAACATACCTTTCAGGTCACTTCCAATACCGCCGGGCTGCTTTCAACACAATCAGATGTGGCGGACAGAATTCAGAACGGAGTAGATGTTGAAGGAGAGATTGCCGGTGAAGAAGCCAGCGGAAGGGGACAGGTGCTCACGGGAGGACCGGGCGCCGGTGTTGCGGAAGGCATCCGCATACGTTATAGCGGGGAAAAGGCGCCCGAGGGTGAGTTTGCCGGGACAGTGACGTTCATGCAGAATTCCCTCCAGTTCCAGATCGGGCACAACGTCCGTCACCGGACAAGCATTTCATTCAAAAGTGTGAAGCCCGCCACTCTGGGGACAGGAGTGCAAAACCAGTCAGGGTTTCAATCGCTGCAGCAGGTAAGCCTGTTGGACGGGCAGAAGGCGCAGGATTCAATGCGCGTTATCGATCATGCGATCAAGGAAGTTGCCGCAACCAGAGGAGAGATGGGGGCGTTCCAGAAAAACACCGTGGAAAGCAATCTGAACTTCTTGAGGATCGCGCATGAAAACGTGACCGGTTCAGAATCGGTGATCCGCGACGCGGATATGGCCGAGGAAATGGCCCGGTTCACGCGCAACCAGATCTTGATGGAATCGAGCATGTCGATGCTCGCGCAAGCGAATCAGAAGCCGCTGGCAGTGCTCAAGCTGTTGGGCTGATCAGGAAATCCACTACCCGTGTTTTTCCCCTGTTGCCCAGGAAAAACTTATCGGGGAATGTATTCCATGACCGTATTTGGGAAATGGTAAATCTGAGGGGCCGTAACGGGAACACTAGCGGCCCATTTTGGACATATGGAGATGTCCAGTGACAACCCGACGTTTCAAAAGTAATTGAATGTTGGGCTTTGCAAGGAGCATTGATACTTGATTTTGAAAACGTCCTTATCAGGCTGCAGTGAAGTGCCGTTAAGGTCAGCAGTGGTTTCATAAAGAAACTGCGGTTTCCGGGATGTGAACTATCACATTTCATTTATTTAATACCCTCCGAGTGTGAGGGTTTCAGCAAGGAGCTAAATTATGCGTATCAATCAAAACGCTTCCGCGGTGAACACGCACCGCATCATGACCCAGAACAGTGTGGCCCAGAGTAAAAATCTGGAAAAACTTGCTTCCGGGTTGAAAATCAACCGTGGCGCGGATGGCCCGGCGCAATTGCAGATATCGGAGCAGCTGCGCGCGCAGTCCGCCGGTCTAAAACAAGCTATCGCCAACTCTGAAAATGCCGTTTCCCTGATGCAGACAGCAGAAGCGGCGCTTGACGAAGTGTCGCGCTCATTGGTGACCGCGCGTCAACTCGCGGTTCACGCGGCCAACGAAGGGGCGAACGACGAAGCCATGCTGCAGGCCGACCAGCAGGAGCTTAGCAGCATCATCGGCCAGGTCAATCGCATTGCGGCTAACACCCAGTATGGGAAAAACTTTCTGCTGGACGGCAGCCGGGCCGGGAACGGGGTCGCCTCAGGGCAAAACCTGGAGTTCGTTGGTGCGGGTACTGAAGCGCAAAGTTCCGGTTCCAGCGGGTATGAGGTCAAAATTACCCAGGCCGCCCAGCGTGCAAGCTACACCGGCGCCGCACCACTGACACAGGCCATCATCGACGAAGGAGAACAGATTACCATTTCTGAAGGGGGCAGGTCCGTGAACTTCCGCGCAATTGCGGGGGCAAACGTTGAGCAGAACCTGAACGAACTTGAAATGGCCATCAAGGACGCGGGGCTGAACCTTGAACTGGTGCGCCCTGAATCCGGGACCACCGAGGGGAACGCGCCCCAGGCAATCAGCTTGAGACACAAGTTGTATGGAAGCGAGCACAGTTTCCAGGTCACGAGCAACACTCCCGGGGTTTTGTCGGCCCAGGGCGATGTGCCGGTAGTTGTGCAAAACGGGGTGGATGTTCAAGGTGAAATTTCTGGTGAGGAAGCACAAGGAAACGGGCAGGTACTGACGGGCGCTCCCGGAGCGGGTGTTTCCCAAGGCATCCAGGTTCGCTACACTGGAGACGCGGTCCCGGAAGGAAATGTTGCGGGAACCGTGACTTTTTTGCAGAATTCGCTGGTGTTTCAAATCGGCGGAAACGCGAATCAAACCACCGCTGTTTCCTTCAAGAGCATGAAGGCTACACAGATCGGCACTGGGGTGCAAAATCAGTCAGGGTTCAATTCGCTCCAGGATGTCAGCCTGCTGAACGCGCAGAATGCTCAGGATTCCATGCGGGTCATCGACCGGGCCATCGAGGAAGTGGCGATGACTCGAGGAGAAATGGGCGCGTTTCAGAAGAATACCCTCGAGAGCAATCTCAATTTTCTGCGTACTGCCCACGAAAACGTGCAGAGTTCTGAATCGGTGATTCGCGACGCGGACATGGCACAGGAAATGTCAGAGTTCACGAGAAACCAGATCCTGATGGAATCGAGCACGGCGATGCTGGCGCAGGCCAACTCAAAACCGATGACTGTTCTCAAACTGATAGGCTGATTGCCGGTTAGATTTTATTTAAACCAGGGGGAGACCACGGTCTCCCTCTTTACGCTAACGTCCGGTGTTGCGGTAGTAATGCAGGCGGCCTTGTTCCGTGCCGATCACCATGTCGAGGTCTCCATCTGAATCAAGATCAACGAATACGGGTGAGCCTCCTACCGGCAGATCTAGTTTTTCGAAATACCCTTCTTTTCGTTTCCAGTTCATTGCGTTTACAACTTCCCCCTCAGCCGGTTGAAAATTCACCAGCAGCCCCCTGTCTGATCCAACCACCAAATCCGGAAGCCTGTCGTTGTTCAGGTCTGTCACTTTGGGTACAGCGCCCAGGCCGACATCGAGGTTGAGAAACTGCCTCAGGTGGAGCTGAAAATGGGCGATCTCTCCATTCGGTTTCTGTACATAATAGCGCATCTGTCCAAGGAAATTCCCAATCAGCAGGTCGTTCTTCCCGTCATTGTTGAGGTCGATGACGGAAGGTATCGAATTTCTCCCGCCGGTCACCCCAATGAAAGGGGTTGGGTTGGGGATGAAATCCGGGACTTCCGTGTCGCCCTGGTTTTCCCAGTAGTTTATGTTTCCACGTTCATTGCCGACAAGCAGATCCTTGTCGCCGTCTCCATCGAGATCGGCAAACACCGGTGCGGCATTCCTGCCGCCGCGATAATCAAGGTACTGTTCGGTTTCAAGCAGCCATTGTTCGGTTTCCGTGCCGCTTTCACGGAGGAAGTGTTTGAGCTGTCCGGCATGATTCCCCACTATCAGGTCCAGATCACCATCTCCGTCGGTGTCAAGAAACGCCGGCACAGCCCGCTTGCCAAGGCGCAGACCGCCGTAATCACGGGTGACCAGTTCAAAAACCGGGTCGAATGCAGCTGCTTCCGGAATGCCGGGGGCTTCCGCCACCACTTCTGTGAAGGGCTCCTCTTCTTCGGCTAATGGCTCTTCTTCAATTATGTTCTGAGTCAAGACGGTTTCGTCGGGAGTGATTTCCTCCTGTTTTATAACTCCACCGTTATTCCACAGCAGCAGGTTGCCTTCTTCGTCCCCTATCAGCAGGTCGACTTGACCGTCCCCGTTCAGATCAGTGAAGTGCGGGGAACTGAAACCCGAAGCCCGCAGTTCCTGCCACATCTCAGCTTCCTGTTTCCAGCCTTTCAAAACCGACCTGGAAAGATGCACGTGGAGGCTAATTAGTCCTTCACGGTTTCCGAGCACAAGATCCATGTTCTCGTCTTCGTTCCAGGCGAAGAAGGCCGGTGATGCGTGTCCCTTTACCACCGCACCGGCGAAACGAGTGCTTCGCAAAATGAAGCGCGATTCCTGCTTTGAGCCCTGGTTTTCATAGAAGATGACCAGTCCGCGGCTGTTTCCCACAAATAAATCGAGATCACCGTCCCTGTCCGCGTCCAAAAGTACGGGCACACTATAACTTCCGACATCGATTTGTGCGAGGTTTACATCAGTTACCACCCAGTCAGGTTTTTCTACGGACCCCTCGTTTTTCAGCAGTTCAAGACGACCCTGGCGGTTGCCGACCACCAGGTCCAGGTCTTCATCCCCGTCAATGTCGCCAAGCGCTGGAGCGCTGTAACGTCTCTGGTTGGGGAGCAGCACGGGCAGTTCGAGGGGGACCCAGTCGGGAACTTTCTCACCCTGGTTTGTGTAGGCGTAAATCCTTCCGGACTGGCTGCCCAGCATCAGGTCAGCTTTGCCGTCCTTGTTCCAGTCTCCGGAGGTGGGGGCGCTGTGACGTTCGCTTCCATTCAACCTCGCCAACTCAAGAAAATTCCTTGTGTTCAACCAGAGCTGGTTGCGGGTGATCATTTTTTCCGGTTCAGCAGGCCCGGCTTCCTGTTGTTCACTTGCTGGTTTATCCTCCCGCGCAGTTTCATCAACGGGCTCATCCTCCGTTGTGGCGGTTTCATCAGCAGTTTTAACATTGGCCTGCAGTTTGGGTGTTTTGATTTTGGTGGTTTCATCTCCCGCGGTTTCAGCAGTTTGCGCGGGATTGAGGCTGACGTCAGTACGCACCAGGTAGGATATAAGCTGCTCAACTTTCTCTATCTTCACTTCCGGAGGAACGTCAAGTGCCTGGGTGAGCGGGATCAGGCATTCGGGCAATCCGCGCAACTGCTTGCACGCGGCTTCAAGGACCTGACTCGGAGTGTCAGTTGAGGCGATCTGAGTCAGATCGAGGGATTTGATCTGTTTCAAGCGGTCGAACACCACTTCCCTGTTTTCATAATAGACAATGTTTGAAGTGGTGGTGCCTATGAACAGTTCCGGGTATCCGTCGTGGTTCAGGTCATGAAATACCGGTGCGGCAAAACCGCCTGAATCAATGAACTGGAAATTGCTGGTTAACAGTTCAAACCGTGGTTCGATTGGAGTCCCCCTGTTCCAGTAGAAATGCAGTTTCCCATTTGATTTGCCGATGACCACATCCTGGTCCCCATCCTGGTCCCAATCGACCAGCGCCGGGGTGGCATCGCCGAGTGGGGAGATATCCTCTAGTGTAACGGGTTGATAGCGGCAGCGCGGATCCGGAGGGTAGAGAGGATCGTACGCAGGACAGAAAAGGGCATTGGTGGGAAGTCCGGAATTGAAAAAAATGTTGACCTTCCCGGCTTTTGTACCAACCACCATATCCAGCGCGCGGTCACCATTCAAATCCGCGAACCGCGGGACGCTGTTTCCATTAAAATTCAAATTCATGTAAATCGGGGTGACCCGGAAAAACTTGGGCAAAAGCCTGTTGCCGCGGTTTTCGTAGTAAAATATCTGTCCGTCTCCGGAACCGACAAACAGATCCAGGTCCCCGTCACCGTCAATATCCACAAGTTCCGGGACGGCGTTTTCTCCTACATCCACAATTCTTTCGGAGTACAGAAGCTGCTGGTTTGCATCTCGTTCTTCATGAATAACGAGGAAATCCTCGGTTTCCAGCAGGAACCGTGGATCGGATTCGGTCCCTGCGTTACGGAAGAAAGCCAGCCGGCCATCAGCTTTGCCGATCAGCAGGTCCTCTTTGCCGTCTCCGTCAATGTCCTTGAACTGCATTTGGCTGCGCGCAAACCCGCGAACGTAAAGCAAGCGTTGTTCGCCTTCTATTTTTGCATAATACTGGCGGTCCCATTGGTAGATCGGGAAGGTTTCGGTCTGTGCGGAAACGTGGTGTAGGGGATAAACCAGCAGGAAAAACCAGCTTAGGTAAAACCAGACATTGAAGCGGTGGGCCCTGCCCGGAGAACTTTGACGGAAATTCATTGAAATGCCGCGGAAAGGAACTTGGAATTACGGATCAGGAATTCCACAGGGTTTGTGCAAAAGCCAGGCCTTACAGCGGGTCTTTCCGGCAGCCGCGGAGGCTTCGGGATTTGGATTGGAAATCAGGGGCAGACGAGTTGACCGCTGTAGGTTTTCCCGGAGAGTACAGACAGTTTTTGATGAACCGGGAGGGTAAGCAGGACATCCAGTTTGCTGTCATTGTCGGCCTGCATGATTTTAACGTCCGCTGGCGGGGAACCGTCCGGAGCGGTGGTAGAGGCAAACAATGCCACATCGGCATAACTGACTTGCCCGCTTCCGTTTTTCGATTGACTGAGAAGCAGTCCGAAATCACCGGTGAGGTGAGACATGCTGGAAGTGCTGAAAAAGAAGCGATGTGCCACCACGAAATCAGAGAGGTTGTCCTGGTTGAAATCTGCTGTATCAATGCTGACAGGTCCTATTCCGGTGACGAGTGAACTTGGTCCGGAAAAGGTTCCGTCGCCGTTGCCGTAATACAGGGAAAGCGTGTTGCTGCCGAAATTACTCGCCGCAAGATCCAGGAGGTCGTCACAATTCCAGTCCCCGCTGATCAGGTCTCTGGGCGAATCACCGGTCTGAGCCGGTTGTGAGGCATTTTTGGAAAATGATCCGCCGGTATTGATCCAGATGCCGATCTGGTTGTCCGCGGAGGAAAGTACGGCCAGGTCAGTGTCGCTGTCTTTATCCCAGTCCCCGGTGACGGCTTTTAGGGGAGTTGCGCCAACGGTCAGGGTCTGGCTGGTGGTGAAAGCGCCGGAACCGTTGTCATTCAGCAAAATACTGACAGTGGCTCCGCCCCGATTGACCACGCTGATGTCGGTGTAGTTGTCGCTGTTCCAGTCTCCGGCGGCGAGATGAACGGGAACGTCGCCCACGCTTGTGCTGCTGTTATCAGAAAATGTGCCCGCCGAGTTGAGCAGAAGCGTGATGTTGTCCTGGCCTGTAAGAGTGACCACCAGGTCGGTCTGATTGTCCCCGGTGAAGTCCGCGGCAAGCAGATGCTGCCTCCATTGCGCAGTAGCCGGCTTGAGTTCGGATTTATCCGTGAAGAGGAAGGCGCCCGAAGACTGTCGCAAAAAACGGGTCAACGCGCCGTTCTCCGTGGAAAGTGTTCCGGATTGTTTGCGCGGATTGACTAACATCAAGTCGGTGAGATTGTCGCTGTCCCAATCCCCTTCAACCATGGTGGTCGGGTTTCCCCCCGCGTCATATTCCAGCGGATTTTCAAACACTGTTCCGGAAACACTTGAAGGAGATGATGAGCTGTCCTCGCTCAGTGAAGTAGAATTGCATCCGGAAAACTGCAGGAGCAGTAAAACCACGATGATCCAGATCGCAGTAGTGGTATATTGGATTGCGGGCTTCAGGGGCGGACCTGTGTGTCCGCCCGGGTAGGTCTTTCCGCATTCAGATTCCGCCATTCCTCATTCTCCAATCGCTGTTCCTCATTCCTGTTTCCGCATTCAGATTTCCTGTTAGATCAGCCCCTTGTAAAAAAGCCCCTGTTCTTCCTGATGATAATCCTGGATCAAACCGAAATATCGGTCCCATGGAGGAATCGGGAGTCGTTCCCGGCTTTGTTGATAGATGGCGGTTTGGGGAGTTTTCCAGCGTTCCTGTAAAAAGGTCTTCAAGGGGGAGTCGTCTCCGAGACCCTCAAAGACGATGACCGGGGAACCGGCGCCGTGCGCATAAAGTTCAAGGTGCAGCAGTATCTGCTCCCCGTCTCCGGCGAGCAGACGTTTTTCGATGATGGTGGTGGCTTGAAAATCAATCTTGATCCAGTCCGCGAGGTCCAGAAGTTCCTGATGCACCTGTGCATCCATCTTGTTTGTATCATCGAGTACAAACCGGATTCCCAAGTCCCTGGCAAGGCTGCGGATGGTGGAAACGTAATCTTCCGTCAGATGTTCACTGACTTCAAAGTGAAACATGTGCTGTGACTCCGGAAACAGCTGCAGCAGGTTTTGCAGCGCACGGGGGTAGTTCAGATATTCTCCATCCACGTTTTGGGTGAATATCAGTGAAGGGGCCGGGTTCCCGTCAGTCTCCATCCGTGTTCGCAGCAGTCTAACCGTGAGGAAGGTGGCAATCAGGGTGGCGAAACGGAAGAGCACTGAGGGGATGTTCAATTCCTGGCTTTGCGCCGAGATCTTGCCGAAACCGTTTCCTTCCCGGTCAATGGCCAACAGTTCAAAACCGCGTGTTTGCGGTTCTGAATCCTCAGGGACGAGGATATCAATGGATTCCGCCTTAACAGATATCCATTTGAGGAAATTGCGCCCACGTTCATTCAATTCACCCCATTCACGCTGCATGCATGTGCTGAGCAGCGCGGCGATAATGTCGGGGAAGCAGGGAGTCGGCAGGCTGGGTGGGACCGGTACGACTGCCCTCCTCTCCAGTTCAGGTGTTGCCAGCATCTCCGCAAATTCCGTTTGCAGTTCTTCCGCGCTCAACATCGGTTGCTCCCTAATGCATCAGTGCAGCTGGATATCTCTTCTCAGAGACAAATCGGCAAATTTTGTGTATTCGCCGATGAATGCAAGCCGGCGGGAGCCGATTTCACCGTTGCGGTGTTTTGCCAGGTTGATTTCGGCAATCTTCTTGTCCTCGCTTTCAGGGTTGTAAATCTCATCCCGGTAGATGAAAAATATCAGGTCCGCATCCTGTTCAAGAGCGCCGGATTCACGGAGGTCAGACATCATTGGACGCTTGTCCGCACGCCTTTCAAGGTCACGGTTCAACTGGGAAAGGGCTACAACAGGGAGGTTAAATTCCTTTGCCAGCGCCTTCATGGAGCGGGAAATGTCCGCGATTTCCTGTTCACGTGAATTTTGCCTGCGGTTTCCCTGCATCAGTTGCAGGTAATCAACAATCACCATTCCGAGTTCCGGATATTCCTCTTTTGCTTGCCGCGTTACTTTGCGGATGTAATTGGGGGTGATGCCGGATTGGTCGTCAATCAGCAGAGGAGCTTCCATCATGCGGGTTGTTGCTTCCAGGAGCTTGTCCCAATCGTCCTGATCCAGGTTTCCAATCCACATCTTCTTGCTGTTCACCCTGGCCTCGCTGCAGATCAACCGCATGGCAATGTGTTCTTTCGGCATTTCCAGGCTGAAGATGAGGACAGGGATTCTGGAATGCACTGCCGCGTGGAGCCCCATGTTCATCGCGAGTGCGGTTTTTCCCATGGAAGGTCTGGCGGCGATGATGATGAGGTCGCTGCGCTGCAGCCCACGTGTAAGTTCATCAAGCTCACTGAACCCGGTCGCGACCCCCGTGATATGCTGAGGCTGGTCTGAAAGCTGTTCAAGCTTCTCAAACTGGGAAAGCAGCACCTGCTTCAGCGGAGTGTAATGTTCCTGCCGGAAACGGGAATCAATGGAGCGCAACTGTTCGGTTGCATCGGCAATAAAATCGCTGATGTTTTCAGTCCCTTCCTGACCCTGCTGCGCGATCTTCTGCGCGGTGGTGATGATGTCGCGAAGCTGCCCTTTTTCCCGGACTATCTGGGCATAAACCTCGGCGTTTTCTGCGACAGGGGTGGTTTGGGACAACTCGAGGAGGTAATCGATCCCTCCCACTTGTTCGAGTTTTTTCTGGTCGGTTAAATGCCGTGAAAGCGTGAGTTCGTCAACCGGGGAATCCTGATCATACAGTTCAATCATCCCTTCGTAGATGTGACGGTGGGCGAGGGAAAAGAAATCTTCCACACGGAGAATGTCGCTGATTTTCTGCAGCGTGGCATTACGTATTATAACTGCGCCCAGCACTGCCTGTTCAGCCATACGGTCATGGGGAAGCAGAGTTTCATGATCCGCACTGGAGGACCCACGGAAGTCTGAGGGAGGTTTCAGCGGGGGCTGTTTGTTTTGTGTGGTTTTTGCGGAAGGCATGGGCAATGGAATGATGAATGCTGTTCCCTCTTCCGGGGGAGAGGGTTAGGGTGAGGGGAGCGGAACACTGAATGATGAAAGACGGGTTTGATGCTTTGAAGGCCGGGGGGGCTGTTCCACTGCCCGCCCCCTAGCCTCTAAACCACTTTTTCATCACGCAGGGAGAACATGTGTTTCCTCCCAGCAGTTGCATCAGTCATCATTTTCCGCAATCTTCGGTCCTGATTCCTCATCTGATGTGATTTCGTTTTCCGGCAACTTCTCTGCAGTGGGTTCTGCCGATTGTTCTTCAGCCGTTTCCTCCACCGGGATTTCCTTGGCGGCATCGACCTCACCGATCACTTTCACCTGCAGATCAATTTTTACTTCACTGTGGACCTTGACGGAGAATTCATGGCTGCCGACGTTACGGATCGGGCTGAGCAGCGACACCGCGCGGCGCTCAAATTCATGGCCGTGTGCACTTAACAAATTCAGCAGGTCCCGATTTGTAACTGAACCGAACAGCCTGCCTCCCGGACCGGCCTTACGCACCACTTCCAGGGTCAATGCCTGAATTTTCTCTGCCTGTTCACGGGCAAGGGCTATTTTTCCTGCACGCATTTTTTCCAGGTAATGCAGGCGGTGCTGAAGTTCCTTTGATGCACGGTTCCCGGCCAGCAGTGCCTTTCCCTGGGGGATTAGATAATTCCTTCCATACCCGGATTTAACTTCCACCGTGTCCCCCAAGGAACCAAGATTGGGGACGTCTTCAGTGAGAATCAGCTTCACGTTGCCTCTCTTCGTCTATGGTTTTGGTTGTAACGGTGCGGGGACGATTCCGATTGGGGGACATATCCGCTGGTGTATGAAAGCAGGGCCAGGTTCCGCGCACGCTTAATGGCCAGTTGAAGTTTGCGCTGATAGGGTGCGGAGACTCCTGAGATTCTGCTGGGAACGATTTTCCCGCCTTCTGTCACATATGATTTGAGCATTTCCACATCCTTGTAGTCGATGCGGTCAATCCCGGCTTCCTTGAAAGGACATGATTTTTGCTTTCGTCGCAGGAGAATACTGGTGGGAATCCGATGCCTCCGCATTTTCATTTTTTTCTTTTTGCGTGCCATATCTTCCTTTTTTGCAGTGCTGATGTAATATGAAGGTCTTGTAAAAAAAGCAAACCCCCAAAAGATTATTCAACTTCTGCTGGTTCAGCATCCGGTTCAGACGCAGTTTCCGATTCTGTTTCTGAGGCATCCAACTCGGGGACAATTTCCTCCTCCTCTGAATGATCTTCAGATACACGCTCAGTGTCTTTTTCAGTTTCTTCCAGGTGTTTTTCACTGCCGCTTTCATGGACAGGGATGACAGGTTTTCTTTTTTTGGCCGCGGCGGCATCCTGTATATTCTTCAGTTCGAGGAAAAACGATGCTTCTGCTTCCAGGTCTTCTGCTTTGATAGTCTGGTAGCGTAGTATCTGATCGCTGTAGTTGAACTGCCGCTGCAGTTCATCAAGCATGGATTGATCACCGGTTAGATACCAGACATGGTAAATGCCGAAGTTCTGGTTGGCGATTTGGTAAGCCAAGCGTCGGCGGCCCCAGACTAATTCCTTGACCAGTTCGCCGGAGTTCTTGGTGATGCTTTCTTTCAGTTTGTTCAGAGCTCCGGAGAGTTCGTCTTCAGAAAGATCAGGATGGGTTATGAAAACAGTTTCGTATCCTTGCATGTTGTTCTTCCTTTCGGATAAAGCCCGCTGTGCGAGCAAGGAAAAGGGCCGGGTCTGAAACCCGCCCTGACAATGACCTCTTGGGTCAAACGTTGAAACGATAATGCAAGACGTCGCCGTCCTGCACTACATAATCGCGCCCTTCCAGACGCAGCCGGCCGGCATCCTTTACCGCGGATTCCGATCCCAGTTCCAGGATATCATTGTAATGGTAAACTTCTGCACGGATGAATCCTCTTTCAAAATCAGTGTGGATCTTTCCAGCCGCGGAAGACGCCTGTGTTCCCCAAGGAATGTCCCAGGCCCGCACTTCAGGAGCACTGGCGGTGAAGTAGGTGATCTGGTTCAGCAGCCGGTGCCCGGTGAAAATCACCTGGTCGAGTCCGGAATGCTCTATTCCCATTTCATGAAGAAATGTGTCCGCCTCTGATTCCTCCATTTCACTCAATTCCGATTCCAGCTGTGCGCAAATCGGCGTCACTTCACGTCCCTCCCCATGAGCAAGTTCCTGTAAAGCTCCCAAAAAGCGCCCGGGTTTTTCCAAATCCTGCTCAGAGATGTTGGCAACATAGAACATGGGTTTTGCGGTCAACAGGTCTAGTTCCTTCAGCAGGCTTCGTTGTTCATAGGACATAGAAAGTGTAGAGGCCTGCAGTCCCGCGGCCAGGTGTTCATGCATGCGTTCATAGACAGAAAGGGAAGCGGCGGCTTCTCGGTCTCCCTTTGCCTGGCGCGTAAGCCGTTCCATTTTCCTTTCCAGTTGAGCCAGGTCCGCAAGGAGCAGCTCAGTCTGCACGATTTCCACATCCGCGGGTGGGTCTGAACCGCCTTTGACATGTGCCACATTGTCATTCTCAAAACAACGGACAACGTGGGCGATGGCCTGCACTTGACGGATGTGGCTGAGAAACTGGTTGCCCAGTCCCTCGCCCCGGCTGGCGCCCTCAACCAGTCCGGCGATGTCAACGACTTTCAGGGTGGCAGGGATCGTTCTGAGCGGTTTTGTCAGTTCCGACAGGCGCTGCAAACGGGAATCGCGGATGGGCACGATACCAACGTTCGGTTCGATGGTGCAGAAAGGGTAGTTGGCTGCGTCTGCCTGCATCCGGGTAAGCGCGCGGAACAAGGTGGATTTGCCCACATTCGGTAATCCGACAATCCCAACTGCCAGTCCCATATGATTCAGTCCGGTTTCTTAAAGATTGGATTGCTCCGGTTTTTCCGCCGGGTCGGCCGCGGTTTCAATAACAGTGAAGGATGTGTTCTGAAACTCGGAAGTGTGGACAAAGCGGACCAGCGCCTCGGTCACCTTCTCCATTGCCAGCTCGCACAACCGTGCCTGTTGTTCATTCAGTTTTCCCAGCACGTGGCCAACCACGTGTTCTTTCGACTGCGGACGTCCGATTCCTATCCGCGCACGCAGAAAACGGTCGGTTCCAAGGTGTTCAATGATGGAACGCAGCCCGTTGTGCCCCCCATGCCCGCCTTCTTGCCGCATCCGGGCCCTCCCCGCTGGAAGGTCCAGGTCATCCGAAACCACCAGGATTTTTGGAGCGGGGATTTTGAAGAACCGCGCACATTCCGCAACCGCCAGCCCGCTGCGGTTCATGAAGGTGGCGGGTTTAAGCAGCAGGGTTGTGTTCCCGTTTTCGGAAACCTTTTGGAAGTCACCATGAAACCGGTGTTGAAACCCGTTTGCTCCCAGGACCGTCAGCAGCCGGTCAAGCGTACGAAAACCGATATTGTGCGGACTGGTTTCATATTGCCTTCCGGGATTTCCCAGCCCGGTGATCAACTGCATGGCAACTTGCCGGCAGATGTTAGAAAGAGCGGCGGATTACTCTTGGGCAGCTTCTTCCTCGGTTTCTTCCTCCTCAACCGCTTCTTCCGCCGCCAGCCCTTCTTCCTCCTCCTCGAGGGTCATCGCCCGGCCAACCACCGAAAGCACAGGGAAATTCTGCCTTGTTTTTAAGCTGACGTGTTCAGGAAGCTGTATGTCCTGAACTTTCAGTGTTTGCCCCATGTCAAGCTGAGAGACATCGATTTCAATGTAGGAAGGTATGTGTTCCGGCATACAGGAAACCGGCAGTTCGCGAACAACCCGCTGCAGCACGCCGCCTTTTTTCACACCGGGTGATTCTCCGACCACCCTGATCTGCACCCGCAGGTTCAGGGGTCTCCCCTGTTGCGGTTCCCGGAAATCGAGGTGCACCAGCATGTTTTTGTATACGTGTTTCTGGATTTCCTGCAACAGCACTTTCCCCTGCCAGTGATCGTTCTTCCCGGGGCCGTCAACATTCAGTATCACCATCTCGTGACTGTTGGGCATTTTCTCCAGCAACTGGCGAGTGCTCTGCTCTTCCATCTCCAGCGGGAAATTGCCTCTTGGGCCGTATAGCACCGCGGGGATTTTACCGTGCCGCCATAATTTCTGGTTGGCGGACTTGCTCCGATTTTCCCGGAGTCTTGCATTCAATTGGACCTCTGACATCAGTTTCCTTTACCGGACAGCGGAGTTATTGAAAAATAGTCAATTGACCTTTATATCCGAAAAACTGCAATCAGTCAATTGTTTTCTCAAATTCAAACCCACGCCATTACACTGTTGCAGCGGGAATTCTACTTGGCAACAATGCCTGGACGAGTCAGGATTCAGTGGTCACCGCTTTCCGGTCCGGTTGCGACTGGTCGGACGGGGTCAGCGATCCATTCGCTCCAGGACCCCGGGTAAATCCTGGTTTCTCCAAAGCCGGCAAGCAGCAGGGAAAAGAAAGTATGGCATGCGGTTACCCCGGAACCGCAGTAGGAGATGATTTGAGGGGAAGACGTGTTTCCCGCTTTTCGCCGGTAAAGGGATTGCAACTCCCCGGGAGCCTTCCAGTTTCCTTTCGGGTCGAGGTTTTGCTGAAAAGGCAGGTTGGCCGCTCCGGGAATATGCCCCGCAACGGGATCAAGCGGTTCTTCCACCCCCAGGAAACGCTGTTCATCACGCACATCGAGGAGTATGATTTTCCCGGAACCCAGGCAGCCGGCTATTTCTTCTGTATCAGCGATCCATGGTTTTGCCGGTTTTGCAACAAATTTGGCAGGAATGCAGGTTTCATCTTCAGCACTCAATGGACCTCCTTCCCGCAGCCAGCGTTGCCAACCGCCGTCAAGTATGGCGGCGTTTTCGTGCCCGAGCCACTGCAGCATCCACCATAGCCGTGAAGCCATTGCGCCGCCGGCATTGTCATAAACCACCACCTGGGTTTGTTCCCTGATCCCCCAGTCAGAGAAGCGTTTGACGCATACATCTATTTCCGGAAGCGGATGCCGCCCGGTTTTACCGGGAATCACCGGGCCGGAGAGGTCACGGTCCAAATGCGCATACAGCGCCCCGGGGATGTGACTCCGCCGGTATTCCTGCTCCATCCGGTCCGGCTCCGTCAGTGAAAAACTGCAGTCGAAGATCAGCCATTCCGGATGACCCAGTATCTCGGAAACTACCGCTGGTGAAACGAGTCTTGTGTACATGCAACGCGCTTGTGTTAGGATGACGAAAAAATACAGTTTACACGTTCACGTTTTGGATGCCAATGACGTACTTGCTGCTTTCAATTTTCTGCTCCTTCCTCAATACCTTCCTCATCAAGATGAATGAAACGCACGGGGTCAACACCACAGTGGTCATTGCGGCCAACTACATCAGCGCCGCGCTTTTGGGATGGTCCCTTTTGCTCTGGGAAGGTATTCCCGGGCTTGACCCGGTGACTCTGGTGTTGGGTTTCGGCGGCGGACTGTTGTGGCCCTCAACGTTTCTGCTGCTGATGCGGGGCATCAGGGAGTATGGCCTGTCACTTGCGGGATCAGCCGCCAGGCTTTCGCTTCTAGTGCCGGTTCTGTTTGCCCTGTTGTTTCTCAAAGAACCCCTGTCCTGGAAAACTGCGCTGGGGATTCTGGCTGCTCTTGCCGCATTGATGCTGATTAGTCCGCTGAAAAAGGCGCAAACTGGAGAACTAGACATGTCGGCGTTCTGGTTCTTCCCGCTGATGGTTTTCTCATTGGGATGCGTCACCCTGTGGGTGAACCTGTTCAATACTTTCGGACCCGCCCCCCAGCATTTTGTTTTCATCACTCTCGTCTTCAGTTTTTCACTGGGGTGGTCATGGACGTACCTATTATTGAGGGGAATTCGGGTCAGGAAAGGTGCAGTCGGGCGGGGGTTTTTCCTGGGATTTTCCAATTTTGGGATGCTCTATTTTCTCTTAGAAAGCCTGCGTCATCCCGATTTTGAGAATGCCTCGATGATCGTTTATACGCTGCACTCAGTGATGAGCATCGTGCTGGCGGGCATGGCGGGAGTGTTGGTTTGGAAAGAACCTTTGAACCGCTTCAACTATTACGGAATCGTATGCGCCATGTTGGCGGTGGTGCTGCTCAACTTACGTGGTTAACTCAAGTTATTTTTCCGCGTTCCGATTTCGATATCGATACCGACCTCGATTGCATGGGGTCCGGGAATGCACCAGACGGCAAAGCCAGCGTTAGGTGGAGAAAGGTTGTTTGCTGTCTATCAGCTGCTGTCATTCCGTTACTTGGTACAGAATCCAGGACTTCAGGCAGGAGTGCGGATCAAGCTGAAAATATAACCGGCTTATCTTTCGGCAAAACCATCCGCCAGAGGACAAATCTAGGCTGGTCTTTTTTTGGGTAGAAGCCGGCGTCAACCGCCCAGGAAGAGGCGCCCGATCGCGGGGTCGGCGAGCAGTTCATCCCCGGCGCCTGCCATGGCAAGGTGTCCGGATACGAGCACGTAGCCGATATCGGCGAATTCCAGACCTTTCTTGGCGTTCTGTTCGACCATGATAATGGTTTTGCCCTCGGTGTGCTGCAAGTCATGGAGGATTTCGAAAACCATGTCAATGAATCTTGGTTCGAGGCCGATTGAGGGTTCATCGACAAGGAGCACTTCCGGCTGCATCACCAGCGCACGGGAGATTTCCAGCAGTCTCCGCTCCCCTCCGGAGAGTACCTTGGCGGGTTTGCTGCGCCTTTCCGCCAGACGCGGGTATTTTTCGAATATTCTTTCTGCCGACTGCTTAGCCTGCGCGGGTGAATCCTTCAGGTATCCGCCCATCCAGAGATTCTCCTCCACTGTCATGGCGGGAAAGATGGACTTGTCTTGCAGGATATAGGCAATGCCCGCCTCTTTGAGCTTCTGGCTGGAAGTGAGGCTGGAGATTTCCTGTTTCGCTTCACCATTGCCGACCAGGATGTCTCCGCTGAAGATGTTGGTGAAGCCGAAAATGGAGTGGAGGACGGTTGACTTTCCCGCTCCGTTGGGGCCGATGAGGCACAGCGATTGTTTCCTCCCTACCTGCAGATTGAAGCCGTGCAGGATTTCCATCTTGCCGTAACCTGCGTGGAGTTCATCGATTTTCACGTATGGATTGTCGTTGGCAAGCAGGGCGACATCTTCCTTGCTCGGGCCGCGCTCCGCAATCTTTTCGGCTTCTCGCGCCACCTCGTCGACGGAGATGACGGTTTTAACGCTTCCGAGGTGATATCCACTTATTTTTTTGCTGTTCTTCACAAGCAGACTCTGTGTGATCCGTGCCGGGGCGTCTCAGGCATGACCGCCCAGATAGGCGTCGATTACCCGTTCGTCGTTCTGGATTTCCTCCGGTGGACCCTCCGCCAGCACCTTGCCGTTGGCCAGGCAGTATATGTGTTCGGCAAGGTTCATGATCACGCGCATGTTGTGCTCGATCACGAACAACGTGATTCCCATTTCGGAGTTGACTTGTTTCAGCCGCTCGATGAGACCGTTGATCAACGTCGGATTGATGCCGGCGGTTGGTTCGTCAAGCAGCAGCGCTTCCGGTTCATTCATCAGCGCCATTGCGAATTCAAGCAGTTTCTGCTGTCCGAAAGAAAGGTCTCCGGAAATGAGCAGCCGCTTTTCGTAGAGCCCGACGAAATCGAGCAGGGCCTCCGCTTTTTCGGTCTCTTCCGGAGGATAGGGAGAGAAAATACTGCGGTAAGTTTCATGACGGTGCGGCACCGATATCAACATGTTTTCCACGCAGTTCATGTTGGCGTAAATGCGGGTCTGCTGAAAGGTCCGCAGTACCCCCAAGCGGGCGATATGAGGCACACGCATACGTGATATCTCTAGTCCGCGGAACCGGATTGAACCCGAGTCAACCGGGTGAAAGCCGACAATGGAATTGAACAGGGTGGTCTTGCCCGAGCCGTTCGGACCGATCAAACCGGTGATACGTCCCTCCGGCACTGACAGCGTGATGTTGTGGTTGGCAACCACGCCGCCGAAGGCCTTCATCACTCCCTCACAGTTGATCAGGGCAGGGGTCTTACCCCCCGGACTGGTTTCCATCAGACCTTCTCTCTTTGTACCGAGTGTCCTTCTTCAACCCGGATGCCGAAACGATGCGGCCACTTCTCCTGGGCCCAGCCGAGAATGCCCTGCTGGAAAAAGACGATGTTGACGATGATCAGCGTCCCCAGTGCGACCCATTGCCAGCCCAGCATGTAGGTCCAGGTGGCTTCCTTGAAGATGTGAAACAGGGTGGCCCCAAGCACCGGCCCCCAGAGCGTCCCCTTGCCTCCCAGGAGCGTCATCACGACCATGAAGATACCAAAGGTTACCGTTGGGAAGGCAACTTCCAAGGGTTCGATAAACCCGGTCATGTTACCGAAAATCGCGCCGGATATGCCCAGAAAAAACGCGGCGACCGACCAGGCGATGGTTTTGTAGCGTAGTGTATGAATGCCCATGCCCTCGGCTTTCTCCTCGTCGTCGCGGATGGCGTTGATCGCCAGTCCGAAGCGAGTTGAGTAAAGCCATTTGAGGAAAACAAAGGATAACACGGCCAGGAAGAAGCACAGGAAATAAAACAGCCGCGCCCGTTCCTCCGGCTCCCCGGGATAAACAGGCATGGTGATGCCGCCACCGCCGCCTACATATTCCCAGGTGCCCACCAGTTCCCCGGCGGCAAGTGCCACCCCGAGGGTGCCGATGGCGAAATAAGGGCCGCGCAGCCCAAATACGACCCAGCCCAGGATCACCGCGAAGACCATGCAGCCCAGTGCGGACGCAATCAATCCCAGCCCGAGTCCGGTGAAATACTGTTCATGATTGTAGTCGATTTTGATTGCCCCGAAATGTGCGGTGTACTCGGCAACGTCATAATAAAGCCCGATCTGCAGCATGGCTGAAATGTACATGCCGGCGCCGAAGAAGAAGATATTTCCCAGGGAATTGTAACCCATCTGCCCGCCCATGATGTCCCAGGTGAGCGCGAAAAGGATCATCACCCAGAGCAGGGCTAATTGAAACATGTAATTGGGGAACAGGAAGGGCGCGAACAGGCCGAACAAAAGAATTGCGCCTTGTCCGAGGAGTCTGCGGTCAGTTTTCATACTACAGCCTGCCTCTGGCGGCTCTGTTGAATTTCGCGTACAACCAGCACCAGCACCAGCATGCTCACCACAATGGCCTGCTGATATTCCATACCCAGCGTGAAACTGCCGAACTGCTCGACAACGCCCAGACCCAACCCGGTGGCGATCACCCCCGGTAAATTACCCAGACCTGCCGCCGTGACAATGACAAAGGCACGGATGGAATGTGCCAGGCCAAAAAAGGGCTGGATGACCCATATCATCGAAATCAACACGCCGGCGGCGCCGCAAATGGCCGCGTTGAGGGCATAGGTGAATGCGTATACTCTTTCTGTGTCGATCCCCATCACCTTTGCAGCCCGTGCGTCCTGGCCGGGGGCGCGGATGGCCTGTCCCATGCGGCTGTACTTCATGAAGGTGATCACAACCGCCGCGAGGACAGCCGTCAGGCAGAATGATATCAGCTTGATGTCCGCTACGGAAACCATGCCGTCGAACAGGAACCGGGTTTCAAAACCCGATTCCGCCACCTGCACTTCCGGTCCGAACATCTGGTTTAGCAGCTGCTGCAGCACGATAGCCAGACCGAAGGTCGCCAGCAGCGAGGTGAAAAGATCCCGGCCCACCACGCGGCTGATGATGAACCGGTAAATAACCCAGCCGAAGCCGAACATCAACACGATGGCAACGGGCAGCCCGAAGATTGGATGCACTCCCCACTCTTTTGACATCCACCAGGCAATGTAACCCCCCATGATAACAAAGTCCCCCTGCGCCAGGTTTTTAACGTTCATCACACCCCAGACCAGCGCCAGGCCGTAAGCCGCAAGCGCGAAAATGGCGCCGATGAACATTCCGTCCAGCAGCAGTTGCATGTTCAGAACTGGGATCTGGATCAGGATAGTAAGATTGTCCAGCATGATTCAACAGTCACTTGATAATCGGCTTATACCTCCGGACATCCCCGGGAAGGCAAGTCGTTTCCGGGGCCGCAGACAGGAAGTCGGCGGCTTGATGAGAATTCCGGATTACCGGCTCCGGAGAACTAAACCCGGAGCCGAGCGAGGAGTCAATAAGCAACCTTCCGGGGATATGAAACCGGATGGGAGGCCCATTTGGAGGGAGCAACAACATTCAGTTTGCCGCCCTGGATCTGGCGCAACACCATTGGTTTGGCAATGTTGTTTCCCGCGTTGGAAAACTTGATGTTGCCGTAAAATGTACTCAAATTGGTGGCCGCCAGCGCGTCGCGCACTTTTTCGGTGTCGAACGAATTGGCACGCTCAAAAGCATCTTTCCAGACCATCACCGCCGCGGTAGCCTGGGCGGACTGATAGGGCACGTTCTTGTAACCGTCGTAAGTGGCTTTAAACAGCTTGTCGTAATCTGCTGCCGTACCGAACAAGGCATCCTGGTAGCTCAGGGTTTCCGCCCACTGTGTCGGGCAGAGGAAACCGTCGGCTGCGGACCCGAACTTGCTGATCACTTTCGCCGCCTCGCAATGGGTCATGGCGATGATCGGCACCTGGATCTGCATTTCCTTGATCTGACGGGATGCCGTAGCGGCGCCTTTGGAATGTCCGGAGATAATCAGCATATCCGGGCGCAGCGCCTTGACTTTCGTCAGGGTGGGGGAGATGTCGCTGAGGTCCCGGGGCATCTTGTCGTCAATGACTGCCTTGATGCCATATTTCTTCATGTCATCGAGGACCCCTGCGCGAACATCCAGTGAGAACGGGTCGTTTTCAAAAACCAGCGCTGCTTTCAGAGCTGACGGTTTGCGTCCCTCTTTTTCCGCCAACTCGGCGGACAGTGCGATAGCGCTGGCCAAATACTGTTCAGAAGTGGAGAGCACCGCGAACAGGTAACGGTATCCCTGTGTAAAAAGCGACCGGGAAGCACCTTCCGCTTCCACCATCGGAATTTTGTACTTTTCCGTGACCGGAGCAGCCGCCTTTGTGGTGGCAGAACTGTACGGGCCAAGCACGTACTGGATGTCGTCTTGCTTGATCAGGCGTTCCAGCAGCTGGGCGGTACGGGCAGGAGTTGATTCGTCGTCATAGTACTTGACTTCCATCATGTAGGACTTCCCCCCTACTTTTACGCCCCCCGCGGCATTGATCTGCTTGACGGCCAGGTTGTAGCCGTTGGAGGCATGGATGCCGTTAGTGGAATATTTCCCGGTGAATGAAATGGCTGAACCAAGAATGATTTTGTTCCCGGTGACCTTTGCCAATGCCGGGGCGGCAAAAATCAGCGCCCCCGCGAGCACCAGGTTCAGCAGCATGACTACTTTGAAGTTGCGCATAATGTCCCTCCTAAGGATTGTTGAAAGTGCCTAAAACACAACCGGGGTTGCTGGCCCGGGCTGTCTTTGCTCCCCAAAGTGAATTGGGAATTATAGAAGACTAAAGAATTATGAATGTGTTGCAAGGTAAAAAGTTAGTCTCTTAAAATTTGGCTCTGTTCTCCTTAAGTGTTGATTTTCCCTCCTAACGGTACTAAACTGTA
>CAYFLK010000037.1:5211-36662 GCA_964344035.1 uncultured Pseudomonadota bacterium | reverse complement strand
TACAACGTCAGTTGGCCAGGTTCACAATGAAATCATTGAATAATTCAGTTTTTTGTTTATGCTGATAAAAACAGCGGCCTAACCGTATAAGTGTCGTTGTAGGGTTAATTGGTTCAGGAAATGTACAATTCCCGCAGAGTTTGAAATACGTCGGGAAGTTCCGGTTTACCGCTCGGACCCAGCACAGTCCCGACCACAAATGCCTTGGTGGTTAGAACCTTGTCGGAGAGCCTGAAGATGAACTGCTGAAACTCAAACTTCACTCGTGTCAGACGTTTCAGTTCAAGTTCCAGCGAAAACCGGTCGCCTGCGACTAATGGCACGTGAAAAGCGATTTCCATTCTGGCGACCACCGGTCGGAAACCCTGTGTAAGCAGACGGGACAGGGAAATGCCCTCTGATTCCAGAAATGTATGCCGGGAGTGTTCGAAGTAATGCTGGTATACCGCATTGTTGACAACACCGAAACTGTCCAGTTCATAATCCCTGACCGTTATCACCTGAGCATGGTGCGGGAGATTCCGTGCAGCCTTCATTCACGGATTATCTACACGAAATCAACAGTCCGGGTTCAACTCATGACGCTTCAGGAATTGCGGCGGGTTCCCCGCTTGCGGGTGTCTCTACAGCCTGGACGACAGCATCTTCACTCAAAATTTCCAATTGCTCTTCTTCCCGCTGGCGTTTCAGTTCTTCGGGATCAACTGCGCCATTTAGTTCGTAACTGCTCTGGGAAAAAGCATTGAAACCGGTTCCCGCTGGAATGAGCCTTCCGAGAATGACGTTTTCCTTTAATCCCCGGAAGGTGTCATGCTTCCCTCCGAGCGCCGCGTCGGTGAGCACCTTGGTCGTCTCCTGGAACGATGCCGCGGAGATGAAGGATTCCGTGCTGAGAGAGGCCTTGGTGATTCCGAGCAGTTTCGGTTTGGAACGCGCCGGTTTTCTGCCTTCTGCAAGGAGTTCGCGGTTCACCCTGTCAAATTCCGTGCGGGTGACATCCTGACCGATGAGGAAACTCGAATCCCCCGGGTCCTGCACTGAAACTTGCCGCAGCATCTGCCGGACAATCACTTCTATGTGCTTGTCGTTGATGCTCACTCCCTGCAGCCGATACACCTGCTGAATTTCATCCACCAGGTATTTTTGCAGCGCCTTGGTGCCTTTGACCGCCAGAATATCATGGGGATTGGCGGAACCGTCAATCAGCGGATCTCCCGCGCGCACATATTCCCCCATGTGCACCGTGACATGCCGCCCACGCGGAATAAGGTATTCCTTGACTTCACCTTTTTCATCTTCAGGACGGATGCGGATGCGCTGTTTCTTTTTGAGGTCTGTATCAAATTCAACGATCCCGTCAATTTCACTGATGATCCCCTGGTCTTTGGGGATACGCGCTTCAAAGAGTTCCGCGACCCGAGGCAAACCCCCGGTGATGTCCTTGTTTTTTGCAAGTTCCCTGGGGATTTTTGCAAGAATTTCTCCTGCATGGACTTCCCTGCCATCATCCACCACCAGCTCGGCTTTTACTGGAAGGGCGAATTCGGTGGGTGTTTCATTGTCGCGGATAATGGTTTGTCCGTGTTCGTCACAAATGCTTATCAGCGGTCTCCGTTCAAGATGCCCGGATTCCTGGATAACTTTCCGGGAAACCCCTGAAACCTCATCCACCTGTTCCTTGAAAGTTTCTCCTTCAAAGATATCCCGGTACTGAACAACTCCGGAAACATCGGTAATGATTGGTATGGAAAATGGGTCCCACTCCGCGATCAAGTCTCCCTGTTTGACTTCTGTTCCTTCAGAGTGGCGAATCAGTGTTCCAATCGGCAGCGGTCGTCTTTCCAGGTCGCGCTTGTTATCATCGACGATGACTGCTTCGCCTCGCCGACCCAGCACCACCCAGTTGCCGGCGTGATCCTGGACTTCCTTGAGTTCGTCAAAACGCAGCTTCCCGCTGAATTTTGCCACCCAGGTGTTCTGCTCCGCGAGGCGGCTGGCCGTTCCACCGATATGGAAAGTACGCATTGTCAGCTGTGTCCCTGGTTCTCCGATGCTTTGCGCGGCAATGACTCCTACGGTTTCTCCGAGGGCAACGATTTTTCCACGCGACAAATCCCGTCCGTAACACAATTGGCATACTCCCCGTTCAGTGTTGCATGTCAGCACCGAGCGGATTTTCACTCTTTCGATCCGGGAATGATCCAGAATCTCTTTGATCTCTTCGGTTATTTCTTCACCTGTCGCAAACAATACCCGTGATTCGTCTTCAGGGTCCATGATGTCTTCCAGCAGCACACGTCCCAGCACACGGTCCCCCAGGTTTTCGATGATTTCCCCTGATTCGATGAGGGCGGTCATTTCGATCCCGTCCAGGGTCCCGCAATCGTGTTCAAGGATGATGCTGTCCTGGGCAACATCCACCAGGCGCCGGGTCAAATATCCTGAATTGGCGGTCTTCAGGGCCGTGTCCGCCAATCCCTTGCGGGCGCCGTGCGTGGAGATGAAATACTCAAGCACATTCAGACCTTCACGGAAATTTGCATGGATCGGGGTTTCAATGATTTCGCCGGAAGGTTTCGCCATCAGTCCGCGCATGCCGGCAAGCTGTTTCATCTGCTGTTTGCTGCCGCGCGCACCTGAATCGGCCATCATGAAGATCGAGTTGACTTTTCGTGATCCGCTCCGCTCAATGATTTCCTGGGATAGTCCTTCGGACATCCGTTCGGCGATCTTTTCCGTTGTGCGGGCCCAGATATCGATAACCTGATTGTAACGCTCACCGTCGGTGATCAGCCCATCCTGATGTTGACCATTGATTTCATTGACTTTTTTCTGTGCATCCTCAAGCAGCGATTTTTTTTCCTGGGGGATGACCATGTCTCCCATGCTGATGGAGAAGCCTGCGCGGGTTGCATAGTTGTAGCCGAGGTGTTTCAGTTCATCGAGCATGTTGATGGTTTTCACGCTGCCTGCACGGCGGAAAGAAATATCGATCAGTTCGCTCATCTGTTTCTTCTTCAGATGGCGGTTCACATACTCAAATGGCACTTCTTCAGGCACAACAGTGGAAAGCAACACCCTGCCCACCGTTGTTTCCACCATTTTCCTGCCTAAGCGCAGTTTTATTTTTGCCTGCAGATCGATTTTGTCGTGATCGAATGCTGCCTGAACAGACATCTTGTTTCCAAAGTACTTGTTCTCTCCTTTAACTCCTTCGCTTTCCCGTGTGATCCAGTAGAGTCCCAGGACCATGTCCTGCGTCGGGTTCATCAGCGGTTTCCCGTTGGCTGGAGATAGGATGTTGTTTGTCGCCATCATCAGGATTTTTGCTTCCAGCTGTGCTTCAACGGAGAGGGGTACATGCACAGCCATCTGGTCTCCATCAAAATCAGCGTTGAATGCGGTACAGACCAGCGGGTGGAGCTGAATCGCTTTTCCCTCGATCAATACCGGCTCAAACGCCTGAATTCCCAAACGGTGCAGAGTCGGCGCACGATTTAGCAGGACAGGGTGTTCCTGTACAACATTTTCCAGGATCGCCCAGACTTTCGGGTCGTTTTCTTCCAGCTTCTTCTTTGCGTTTTTGATGGTGTGGATTTCCTGATAATCAATCAAGCGGTGGAAGATAAAGGGTTTGAACAATTCAAGCGCCATCTTCTTTGGCAGTCCACACTGGTGCAGTTTCAAATCCGGACCCACCACGATCACGGTTCGTCCAGAGTAATCAACCCGCTTTCCCAGCAGGTTCTGCCGAAAACGTCCCTGCTTGCCTTTGAGCATATCACTCAATGACTTGAGTGGACGCTTGTTGGACCCCACCATCGGACGGCCATGGCGGCCATTGTCAAAAAGTGCGTCCACTGATTCCTGAAGCATCCGTTTTTCGTTTTTGACGATGATACCCGGCGCGCGCAGTTCAATCAGACGTTTCAGGCGGTTGTTGCGATGAATCACCCGGCGGTAAAGGTCATTGAGGTCGCTGGTCGCAAACCTGCCTCCTTCAAGAGGAACCAGGGGGCGTAATTCCGGTGGCAGTACAGGGAGATTGTCGATGATCATCGATTCCGGACTGTTCCCGGATTGAAGCAGGGCGCTGACGAGGTTAAGCCTTTTTGCAATCCGCTTGCGCCGGGTTTCCGAAGTGACGTTGCGTATCTCTTCACGAAGCTGGCGGTCCAGGTTTTCCAGCTCGATCCGTTCCAGAAAGATCTTTACTGCCTCGGCGCCCATCCCCAGTTCAAGGTCGGGGAATTGGTCCATCAACTCATTGTATTGCTCCTCCTCGACGAGGCTTTTTTCCTCAAGTTCAGATCCCCCCGCATTGAGCACGATGTAAGCATCAAAATACAGCACCCGTTCAAGATCCCTGAGAGTCATTTCCAGCAGGGTTGCAATTCGACTGGGCACTCCCTTGAGAAACCAGACATGCGAAACCGGGGAAGCAAGTTTAATGTTCCCCATCCGTTCCCGCCGGGCCTTGGATTCGATCACCTCAACACCGCATTTCTCACATGTGATTCCGCGGTGTTTCATGCGTTTGTATTTCCCGCAGATGCATTCGTAATCATGTACGGGACCGAAAATCTTCCCACAGAAAAGACCGTCTCGTTCGGGTTTGAAAGTACGGTAATTTATCGTCTCTGAAGCCCGCACTTCACCATGAGACCATGAGACCACATCTTCCGCGGTGGCGATTTTGATCCTCACCGCGGTGTAGTTTCTCGGATCATCAGCGATTTCAAAGAGATTTCTCAGGGCCATGTTCTACCTTTGCATTTGGAATCATGTACGAAAAATTAAGGGTAAGCAATGAACCGGGGGATGTTCATGACCATTCCCCGCTCATGCTTATGCCTCTTCGGTTTCAATTACCGCAACTTTCTCAGTTTCAACGGATTCTTGCTGCACGGGTTCAGGTTTATCCACGAATTCTTCCAGTGGTTCAGATTCGATTTCTTCCACATCCTGTAGCAGTTCGATATTGAGCGACAGGCTTTTCAACTCGCTGATGAGGACTTTGAAGGATTCCGGCAGTCCCGGTTCAAGCTGGTGCCGGCCCTTGACGATTGATTCGTATATCTTGTTCCGGCCGTAAGTGTCATCTGATTTCACCGTCAGCAGTTCCTGCAGAGTGTATGCCGCGCCATAAGCCTCAAGCGCCCATACTTCCATCTCGCCAAAACGTTGACCGCCGAACTGGGCCTTGCCTCCCAGCGGTTGTTGGGTGACGAGGGAATAGGGACCGATTGAGCGGGAATGTATTTTTTCATCCACAAGGTGGTGCAGTTTCATGATGTAGGCATATCCAACCGTTACTTTCTGGCTGAATTTTTCTCCGGTCATCCCGTCATTCAGCCATACTTGTCCGGACTTCGGCCTCTCCGCCAGTTCCGCTATTTCATGAATGTCCTCTTCTGAAGCCCCGTCGAACACGGGAGTGGCAAGATGGACACCGAGCTTGTACTTGTCGACAAAGTCCATGAAGGCATCGTCATCCATCTCGTCAAGGTATGATTGCACATTTTTGGAATCATAAATCTTGCGCAGAAATCCACGGATTTCGGCAACCGGATTCTGCTCTTCAATCATCTGGTTGATTTTTTCACCTAGTCCGCTGGCAACACGTCCGAGGTGGGTTTCCAGCACCTGCCCGACGTTCATTCTTGAGGGTACGCCAAGTGGATTGAGTACAATGTCCACCGGCGTTCCATCATCCATAAACGGCATGTTTTCAATGGGTTGCAGCGTTGAAACTACACCTTTGTTTCCATGACGGCCGGCCATTTTATCACCCACTGAAAGTTTGCGTTTCACCGCGATATAAACCTTGACCATGCGAATCACCCCCGGAGGCAGATCGTCCCCCTTCGAAACCCGCAGACACTTGTCCTGGTACACATTTTCCAGCAGATACATTTGCTGCATCGCGTTGCGGACCAGGGTCGCGACTTTGAGGTTCAGCGATTCATCACTGAGCTGGATGCCGTCCGCACATTTCAGCGGGACCTGCGAGAGCATCTCCTCGCTTACTTTTGTCCCTTTCTCAAACAGCACATCCCCGTTCAGCGAAAGCAGATCGTTGGAAATCGGTTTGTTCTTGGCAATCGTCAGAATGCGGAGGTTGAGATTTGAATGGACGATGCGGGTTTCGTCATTGTGGTCCTTTTCGTATCGTTTCAGTAACTCGTCTTCAATCTGTTTGGTGCGGTCATCCCGTTCCACGCCTTCACGATTAAACACCACCACATCGGTCACCACACCTTCCATGCCCTGGGTCACACGCATCGAGGTGTCACGAACGTCCCCGGCTTTTTCTCCGAAAATCGCCCGCAGCAATTTTTCTTCCGGATTAAGCTGGGTTTCCCCCTTTGGAGTGACTTTGCCAACCAGGATATCGTTGGTGCGCACGTATGTGCCGACACGGATGATGCCGCTTTCGTCCAGGTTCCGGAGGGCTTCTTCACCGACATTGGGAATATCCCGGGTGATTTCTTCCTTGCCGAGCTTGGTGTCACGGGCAACGGTATCAAGCACGTCAATGTGAACGGAAGTGTAAGTATCATCCTGCAGCACGCGTTCGGAGACCATAATCGAATCCTCGAAGTTGTAACCACGCCAGGGCATAAAGGCGATCAGCACATTTTGCCCCAGCGCCAGTTCTCCATTATTGGTGCAGGCGCCGTCCGCGATTACTTCACCTTTGCGGATGTAGTCCCCTTTCTTTACAATCGGGCGCTGGTTGATACAGGTATTCTGATTTGACCGGCGATATTTGACGAGGTGGTAGATATCCACATTTGCAGGAATGACTGCGTCTTCCGCAGTCAGATCAACATCCGCCTGCAACACAATTCTTCCGGCATCAACGCTGTCCACCACCCCTGAGCGCCTGGCGATGACGCAGCTTCCGGAATCCAGGGCGGCCTGGTGTTCCATGCCCGTTCCCACCAGAGGAGCCTGGGGTTTGATCAGGGGCACACCCTGGCGCTGCATGTTCGAACCCATCAAGGCGCGGTTTGCGTCATCTTGTTCCAGAAATGGAATCAGTGACGCGGCAACGGAAACCAGCTGACACGGGGAAACGTCGATGTAATCCACTTCATCCCTCGCAACCAGACTGAATTCGCTGCCAATACGGGAAGTCACAAACGGTTCAACCAGGCTGCCCTCACTGTCCATTTCGGAGTTGGCCTGGGCGATTTTGTGCTGTTCCTCTTCGATAGCGGAGAGGTAGACAATTTCGTCCTGCACCTTTCCGTTTTCCACCCTGCGGTAGGGAGTTTCTATGAAACCGAAATCATTCACGCGCGCATAGGTGGCAAGAGAAGCAATCAGTCCGATGTTTGGCCCTTCCGGGGTTTCAATCGGACAAATCCTGCCATAATGCGAGGCATGCACGTCGCGTACATCAAACCCGGCCCGTTCGCGCGTCAAACCTCCAGGCCCCAAAGCGCTCAGCCTGCGTTTGTGAGTGATTTCAGAAAGCGGGTTGGTCTGATCCATGAACTGAGACAATTGGCTGCTGCCGAAGAATTCATGGATAGCGCCGGCAACCGGTTTTGCATTGACGATGTCATGCAGCATCATGGTCTCGGAATCCTGAAGCGACATCCTTTCCTTGATCGTCCTTTCCATCCGCACCAGCCCGATCCGGAACTGGGTTTCAAGCAGTTCTCCCACGCTCCTCACACGGCGGTTGCCCAAATGGTCAATATCATCAATCATCCGGTTTGGGTTTCCTTCCTTCAACTGCAGCAGATACCTGAGCGTCCGCAGGATATCTTCATTGGTCAGCACCAGCTGATCCAGCGGATACTCCAGTCCCAGTTTTTTATTGATCTTCAAGCGCCCCACTTTGGAAAGGCTGTAACGCTCTTCATTGAAGAAAAAATTCTGCAGCATCGAATGTGCCGCTTCCGGAGTCGGAGGGTCTCCGGGTTTCATCTTCTTGTAGACCTCAATCAATGCCTGTCCGGAACTGCCGACCTTGTCCATTTCCATTGTGTCCCGCAGGCAGGGTCCGATGTTTCTCGGACTGAAATGCAGAAGGTCCACTTCCTTGATTCCGTTTTCAACCAGAGTCATCACCAGGCTGGAACTCAAGGGGGTGTTGCAGTTCGCCAGCACTTCTTCATCGTCTTTCTTTATAGTGCGTCCCAGTATGCGCCCCTTCAGTTCGTTGAGAGAACTGGGTATGCGGGTTACTCCGGCTCGTTGCAGCTTGGTCAACAAACGTTTGTTGACGCGCTGACCGGGTTTGACGATCACCTCACCGGATTGCGGATCGTTGATGGGAAGCTGGGGACGGTGATCCAGCAGTGTTTCAGGGTTGAATCCGAGATAATAATTCTGCGTTGACAAATCCTCCCCTGCTTTGACTTCACTGAGATTCAGGGTTTCAAAGGGGTAGTAATATTCGAGCAGTTGCTCAACCGAATACCCCAGCGCCTTCAACAGCACCGTGGCGGGAAATTTGCGCCTGCGGTCAATCCGCACATGGAGGATGTCCTTTGCGTCAAATTCAAAATCCAGCCATGAACCCCTCTGTGGAATCACTCGCGCCGAATACAGGTATTTGCCGCTGGAATGGCTTTTTCCCTTGTCATGAGTGAAAAACACCCCCGGGCTTTTATGCATTTGACTGACAATGACCCGTTCCGTGCCGTTGATGATGAAAGAACCTGTCGGAGTCATCAGAGGCAGTTCTCCCAGGTATATATCCTGCTCCTTGATGTCGCGGATATGCTTGACCTCGGAGGAACTGTCCTTTTCCCAAATGATAAGCCGCAAAGCCGCGCGTATCGGACACGCGTATGTGACTCCGCGAACCCGGCAGTCTTCAACTGAATACTTGGGGTCTCCCAACCGGTATTGCACATACTCCAGCGTCGAAGTTCCGCTGAAATCGGAAATCGGGAACACCGAGCGGAAAACTGCTTCCAGCCCTTCATTTTTACGCTGGTCCGGGGGAACTTCCCGTTGCAGAAAACGCTCATATGAATCCAGCTGGATGCGGAGCAGGTGCGGGACGTTGATGGGCGATTCGATTTTGCCGAACGTGTGTCGGATACGGTGTCGGTTCGCTACTGTCGGGGGCATGAGGACGAATCAGATAGAGGTTGACATTTTTCCTTCGGTCGCTATATCAAAGCAGGTGAACAAACATGAGAGGACCGCTGTCAGGATGCTGAAATTCCTCTTCGGTGTCTCTCATCCTGCCTGATATCTCCACCGGCATTCCTGCAATTTCATTCCTGGTACAGGACCTTTCACCGAAACATCAGAGGATGTTGCCGGGAAATGCCTGAAATCTAGAAGCGAGGGAACCTTTTTCCCCTCACCCTAAAACCCTCTCCCCAAGGAGAGGGAACCTTTGATTGGGGTGCCGGTTCTGACCATTTTGGAAAGGAGGGGCCATCGAAGGACCATTCGTCGAACAGTCCATTTCGAGTAAACTAATTTTTATACAATTCCGGAGAGAAAAAGTCAAAGATTTTTTATACTTTCTCATCACAATTCTGTTGCTTCGGCTTCAACGGAAACTGAAACGGGGAGGGACGTTTCATTTTCCGGGTACAAACCACCGGGATGGAGGTCGCATGGATCAGTTGGAGCCTGGTCTTCAAAATAGGGATAAACCGCGACATCGGGGCACTGGTCTGTAGCCATTTTTCCGGAAACCTGGCAGGTTGCCACCCGCAGTGATGCCGGCTGAGGAGGATCTCCTCGATTGGGCAGTTGACCCAGGGCTTGTCGCATGTAGCGGCGCCAAAGGCGTGCGGGGTCCCCGCCTCCCTGTTCTCCGGGCATCGGGGAATTGTCATCGCGTCCTATCCATATTCCGGTGAGCAGTGCCGGGAGGGCGCCGACGAACCAGGTGTCGCGGCTGTCGCTGCTGGTGCCGGTTTTTCCGATAATGGTTGTGTTGTCCGCGTGCCAGTATGCATTCCTGCCTGTACCATTTCCCACAACCCTGCTCAGCAGGTCAACCATCTGCGCCACTGTATTTGGATGGAAAACATTGGTTTCCGGAATATCTCGGTGCTCATAAATGACTTCCCCGGACGCGGTTTCTATGCGCAAAATAAAAACCGGGGGTTTGTAATGCCCCTGATTCAGGAAAGCAGTGTAGGCCGCGGTCAAAGACATCAGATCAATCCCGGAACAGCCGAGCGCAAGACACAACCCGGCCTCTTTACGCAGCGGAATTCCCAATTCTTCAGCTTTTTCGGCAAATGCACCAATGCCTATTTCTTCCAGCAACTGCACCGCAATGGTATTGATGGAGCCTTCCAGCGCCTTACCTAGAGTGAGCTGGTGTGTCCGGTAGTTTTCGCCGCGGTGGTTTCGCATACTCCGTTCCGCTCCATAAAGGCCATCCGCGTTTTGCGGCGAGTACAGTTCCAATTCCCCCTCCTCGTCCTCCCACTCATACAGCAAAACCTTGTCTTCAAAAATCGCATTCGGGCTGAAACTTTCCTCTAGGGCCGTGGCATAAAGAAAGGGTTTAATAGATGAACCCGGCTGCCTTTTGGCCTGGGTTGCACGGTTGAACTGCGACTGCCTGAAATTCCTGCCTCCCGCAAGTGCGAGAACATGTCCGGTTGCCGGATCGATGCTGACCAACGCGGTTTGCCGCCGTGTTGCTGGACGCTGGGAATAATACTCTCCCAGCGTGCTTTCCACCAGATTCTGCAGCCGCGGATGAAATGTGGTCCAGACCCTCCAGCCTCCGCCTCGGACCAGTTCGAGCCGGTGTTTTTTTTTCAGCAGGGAAATCACGTGTTGAACAAAGTAGGCCCCGGTACCGTGCGCCGATGCCGGGATTTTAACCCGGAGTTCTTCTTCCATGGCAAGACGATGCTGATCGGCACTGATCCAGTTCAACTCCAGCATTTGATCCAGCACGTAACTTTTGCGCTCCAGAACATCTGAAAGCTGTTCAGTTGAGAAATAACGGTTTTGGGAAACCATGCTTTCAGGCAGTTTCAAATAATGTTCGGGTTTCTTTATTAACGCGGCAAGCAGCGCGGATTGGGCCAGGCTGAGGGAGGAGGAGGATTTGGCGAAAAAACGTATGGACGCCTGCTCAACACCGTAAATGCCATGCCCGAGATAAATCGAGTTGAGGTAATATTCCAAGATTTTTTCTTTTGGAACACTCATCTCAAGGGCAATGGCGGTTGCCATTTCCCTGAGTTTCCGCGTAAGCGTTTTACGGGAACTGAAGAGGGTTAGTTTTACCAGCTGCTGGGTGATGGTGCTGGCCCCATGACGAAAACTCCCGCTGATCAGGTTGGTCCAGACGGCCATTGCCAACCTGAAGGCATCAATCCCGCGGTGCTGAAAAAAACGTGAATCTTCCGCGGCCAGAACGCTCAACTGCAGAACACGGGAAATCTGCGCGAGGGGAATCACCTCGCGGTTTTCCAGCCCTTTCAGGTTTTGAAAAGGGTCCCCGTCGAGGTCGTAGAGGATGGTGTTGTTTGGGATCCTGCTGATCGCCCGTTCAAAATCGTGAACGGTTTCCCTCCGCCAGTCCGGAAAGGAAAGGACGGTGAACAGCAGCAATGCCGCGGTGGCTCCCAGCAATGTAAGCAGCAGGAGCCCGCCGAAGCGTTTCATGGAGGAAGTTGTCGATCAATCGCTGCGGGCAAACCCGAGGATGCTCAAAAGGGCGATGAACAGGTTGAGGATGTCAAGGTACAATGAAAGTGTAGCCGAGACATATTCATCCGTGCCGTGATATCTCAGGATGTTGGAAGTGTCATACAGGATGAACCCGCTGAACAGGAATACGCTCACCCCGGAAATCATGAAATGCGCCATCGGGCTGCCGAAAAACAGGTTTATCAGCGCACCGAATATGACGATCATCAGCCCGGTGACAAGAAACCCCCGCATGAAACTGAAATCCCTGCGTGAGAAGACCACGTACATGGTCAATCCGCCAAAAGTCAGCGCTGTCAGGGTGAAAGCTTCCAATGCGATTCTCGGGCCGACCTGGTACAGCAACGGTCCGACGACAAGTCCGGTGACAGTGGTGAAACTGAACAGCGCCACCATGTTCAATCCGGGTTTTTTGGAAACAAACTGGGCGAAGAAGATCAACCCGATTTCAAGCACAAAGAAAAGCATCATGTTTGATGCAACCGGGATCAGCAGCAACCGAGGATCGGAACCCAGGTAGGCGCCGATTGCCGCGGTTACCAGGGAGAGGGAGAGCAGTCCGTAGACTTTTTTGATGAAGGCAAGCCGTTCCCCCACTGAGACGGATGCCGCCGGAGTGACGCCATAGGCGACTTGTGAGGCAGAACCAAATTTCATCATCTTGTAACTCCTGTTTGTGTGAGCGTTGGCGGTCTTGATAACCAATCAAGACTGCATCATATTAAACAACAAGATACAACAGTTTTCCACAAGTGTAAATTCATAGCCTGTTTGCGGTTCACGGGAAACATCCGTAAACCACGGTGAAAAGCGATAGGAGAATTTCAGATTTCGGTGTGGCTGAGGTAGGCTTTGAGGAAGATAATGCTGCGCTCAGTGATTTTCGGTCCGCGGCGGAAGAAAAACTGCTGGCTCATGGAATACTGGTCAAGATGCGCTGGTTTTTCCTCCGCCATTTCCCCATTGCCGTCTCGCTTTGCGGTGGTGAGAATGTTGCCGATCAACACCGGTGTGTCAAAATCAATCGCTTCCAGCTCCGGGGTCAACCTTGACGCCAGCAGGGTGAGTGGTATTTCATAAAGGGTTTCGGCAAAGAAGAACGCCATGAACTGCGCCGAGCCCTCGATTTCTTCCTCGCTCTTCTGCAGTATCCAGCCGACGAGTTCTTTGTGGAATGCATTAAATTCAGCATTCTTCATCGATGAGGAGGAAACTTTCATTTCTCCCCTTGACAGATATGCTTCCGTTTTCTTCCGCAGAAACGAAAGGAACCCTCCATGTTCCCGGAAATAACTGCTGGTCAGGAAACGCCTTTCAAAATCGCGGAGCATCTGCCTGCCGGCAATCATCCGTTCCAACGTTTCTTTCGCACCGGCGGCAACTTTAAGTTCCGCCGAAACCCGTTCCAGGAGCAGTTTCAGCTCTTTGTTTTCATTCTCCTGATCCCGCAGCCGCTGAATTTCTTCGTCCGGAATCCGGGGTATTGCCGGGACCGGGAGGGTGACCGGGGTTGCCGGGGCCTGTGGGGATGCCGTCTCCGGCTTCTCCACCGCGGGAGGAGTCAAAGTGACCGTCATTTCAGTGGGCACAGGCGCCTCAGCAGGCTGCATTTTGAGGTAGAGAAGCCAGCAGGTGCTGAGGAAGAAAATCAGTGTCAGCATGGGAAACAACCAGCCGGATTTCAAGTTTCCTCCCTGTTTGAGTGAGTGATTGCTATCCGGATTCGTGCTGTGTCAAAGTGAAACATCATGCATGATTCCACGCAAGGAACCAAGTGAAATTCCGGGAGGTTTCAGTGTTTGCCGGAACTCTGCAGCAGGCGTCGGTTGATTCTCAGCGGCAGTGCGTTCAACTTGATGAACCCGTTAGCGTCCCGCGGGTCATACGTGCCCTGGTCCGCCTCCATTGTGGCGCTGTCCTCGTCGTAAAGACTGAAAGGGGATTTACGTCCGGAAACCGTGCAGTTGCCCTTGTAAAGCTCCAGCCTCACTGTTCCGGAAACACTTTTTTGGGTGCTTAGTCCCATTTCAAGCAGGATTTCCATTTCCGGAGAGAACCAGAATCCGTTGTAGACCAGTTGTGAAAACCTCGGCATCAGGCTGTCCTTGAGGTGGATCACTCCGCGGTCCAGCGTCAACGATTCCATCGCGCGGTGGGCGATGTGAAGGATGGTCCCTCCCGGAGTTTCGTAGACACCCCGATTTTTCATGCCGACAAAGCGCGATTCCACCATGTCGATCCTGCCGATGCCATGGAGACCGCCGATCTTGTTCAACTTCTCCAGCAGTGCGGCGGGGGTTTGGTTCACACCATCAACAGAAACCGGAATTCCGGCATCAAATTCAATCAGCACCGTTTGCGACTGATCCGGGGCTTCTTGCGGAGAACGGGACAATTCAAACATCTCATCCAGCGGCTGCCGCCACGGATCTTCCAGCATCCCTGATTCAAAACTTATGTGCATCAGGTTTTCGTCTGAACTCCAGGGCTGTTCCCGTGTGGCTTTCACCGGGATGTCGTTTTGCCGGGCATACTCGATCAGTTCCGCGCGTCCCGGGTATTTTTCATAGAATTCAGGGATTTTCCAGGGCGCGACAATCCGGATATCCGGTTTGAGCGCATAGTAGCCCAGTTCAAAACGGACCTGGTCATTGCCTTTTCCGGTTGCACCGTGACTGACGGTGTGCGCGCCGGATTTATCGGCGAATTCAATTTGTTTCTTGGCAATCAGGGGGCGCGCAAGGGCGGTGCCCAACAGGTATGTGCCTTCGTAGAGCGCGTTCCATTGAATGGCGGGGTGGACATAGTCCCGCACAAATTCCTCTCGCACGTCCTCAATCAGCACTTCCGTTGCACCGGCACGCAGACCCTTGGCGCGGATTTCTTCCAGGTCCTCGACTTGCTGTCCGAGGTCGAGGCACAGGGCCAGCACTTCATAACCTTGTGAAGCCAGCCAGTGTACGATCACCGAGGTGTCAAGCCCTCCGGAATACGCCAGTACCAGTTTGGATTTGTTCATTTTGGATCAGACTCCACAAGAAATTGGAAGATGTAATCCCTCAGGAAGCACGGGAGACAGATGCGGGTCTTTGTGAATCAAGCTGCGTTTCTTCCGCTGCGTGAGTACGGAACACATTCAGCGCCACCGGTCCTTTTTTTCCGGTGCCGATTTGATATTCAACCCGGTCTCCTTTGTTCAGGTAACGGAAGCCCGAGTGCCGTATCTCCGATTGATGGACAAACAGGTCCTGTCCATTGTCCTGTTCAATGAAGCCGAAACCCTTGGTGGGATTGAACCACTTGACCAGCCCCTGGTGTCGAATACCCTGTTCTGGGATGTGCTTTGACTTGTTTTGCTGGGTCAGCGCCAGGAAAAACGTGGAGACGGCAAACAGACCAATCAGTCCCAGGGTTAATTCTGAGAGGAGTTCAACATCGGTATTCGCCCCTTGCTGCCAGATCAGGAACACCAACCCGAGGATGACCGCGGTCTGAACCGCGACAATGGAAAAGAGGATTTTTATATGCATATTGTATTTGCCTTATCATTTCCGGCGCCCTGAGATGCGGTATAATTGCGTTGGTGCATATAATGTTCACAGGTCGTCTCGGTATCATTTGAATTAACTTTCCTGTTCCGCCAGCCAGCGTTCCGCGTCAATCGCGGCCATGCAGCCGCTGCCCGCGGCAGTTACAGCCTGGCGGTAGATGTGATCCTGAACATCACCGCACGCAAAAACACCTGGTAGGGATGTGTAGGTAGAACCCGTGCGGACATTCAGATAACCATTTTCATTCATATCGAGCTGGCCCTCGAAAAGACTGGTGTTGGGGGTGTGCCCGATGGCGACAAAGAGCCCGTTGAATGAATGCTTGCTGCTTTCTCCTGTTTGTACGTTTTTCAGTTTCAACCCCGTCATTCCGGTTTCATCACCAAGCACTTCCTCGATGACCGAATGCCAGAGAAATGAAATTTTGTCATGTTTAAACGCGCGTTCCTGCATGATCTTGCTGGCACGCAGAGTATCGCGGCGATGGATCAGGGTAACACTTTCGCAGAGGTTTGCCAGGTACAATGCCTCTTCCAGGGCACTGTCTCCGCCGCCGACCACGGCAACATTCTGGTTCCGGAAGAAAAACCCGTCACAGGTCGCGCAAGCGGAAACACCACGTCCACTGAACTGCTGTTCCGATTCAAAACCCAGCCAACGCGCGGAAGCGCCGGTGGCGATGATCAGGGATTCGCATTGTAAATTGTCTCCGTCTTCCAGAAACAGCGAAAACGGTCTTGATGACAGGTCTGCTTTGACTACATCTCCGTTGAAGAAGCGGGTATTGAAACGCCGGGCCTGTTCAGTGAGCAGATCCATCAGTTCGGGCCCCTTGATTCCTTCCGGAAATCCGGGATAGTTTTCCACCTCTGAAGTTATCATCAATTGTCCACCCTTTTCACGTCCATAAACAAGAACGGGATTCAGATTGGCCCGCGCGGCATAGATAGCCGCGGTTAATCCCGCGGGTCCGGAGCCCAAAATAATCAAACGTTGAGGGGTTTCAATTTCGTTCATAAATGCTTTTTGAACGGCAAATAATATCCGAAGATCGTATTTGAAAACTGTGGAGTCGCTGCCTTCTCCGAGCTTGCCGCGGAAAATGCCGACCCATCACATCCGCAAGCCGGGGTACAGCGATCTTAATAGTTTATGTAACCAGAAATGGTCGGGCAGGATCAAGATATTTCCCCGGTTCACGGGGGAACATCCGCAGAATCAACAAATGCCGCCCGCTGCCGCCGGAACCCGTCACGGGGAAATCAGAAGCCGAATCTTTTACGCAATTCCTCATGGGAAATCAGGATCCTGAGCATCTTTCCATCGAGGGTGCGCAGAGGCAAATCCATCTGTTCCAGCTGGGCAATCAGCAAGTTCATCTGTTCGGGGCTGAGCGGAATGTTTTCGGGCAGCGCCGCATGAAAAGCAACACCGCGGAGAATGTCCTCGTAAACGTCTTCTATGCGGCTGCGTTTGCCGAAAACCGACAGGTTGTTGACGATGTGACGCAACGTGTCTTGGCACACGGTAGCAGGCAGCCACTGAGGAAGAGAACGCACCACGAACGTCGTGCCTCCAAACGAATCAATCTCGAATCCTGCCTTTTGCAGCGCTTCCTGATGCTGATCTATTGTGACTGCCTCCTGTGGAGGAAACTGCAGCAGTTCGGGGGGATCGCATTGGACTTTCGGCACTTTCCCATTCCGCAATGCCTCCGCGTGAACCCTGTAGATCATCTCGATGTGTAACAGGTGCGGATCAGCCAAGGCCATGCCTTCCGGATGTTCCAGCACGATGTAACGGTTCCCCATCTGCCCGATTACTCTGAACTGCTTGGGAATTCCGGGAACGGGAGTGAGCAGACGTAGGTTTACGATATTGCTGAACAGAATTGATTCCTCGTCCGCACCTGATTGAGCATCAGTCAGCGGTGTCGGAATTGCCTGTAATTCGCTGCTGTTTCCGTATTTGATTTTCCGTTCATCGGGAGGTCCTTCCATTTTCCAGACTTTATCCTGTCCGCCTTTTTCAGCAGACCGTTGTTTCCCCAAATCGCCGCGAAGAGGCGCTCTTGTTTTTTTTCCCGGGGCCGGATCCATTCCGGTTTCCAGGGGCAGCGGGTCTTCTATAGGCAGTTCCACTTGTCCGGATGGAGGAACATGCTGTCGTGGTGTATGCTCCCGTCCAAAAAAACGCCTGCGCGTGGTTTCCTTTATCTGCCGGGCCAGCTGATCGGCCAGGATGGTGTGCACCAACTGGCTGTTGCGGAAGCGGATTTCCGTTTTTGCCGGGTGCACGTTGACGTCAATTTCACGGGGATCGATGCGCAGTTTGAGGAAAAAAGCCGGGTGCTTGTTCTTGGCCAGGTATCCCCGGTAGCCGTCATGAATTCCGTGACTGACCGCGGGACATTTGACATGCCGGTCGTTGACAAACAGATATTGCCACCTGCGGCTGGTGCGGACTTGGGACGGCAGAGAAACATAACCCTGGAAACGCAGATAGTTTTCCTCATGCTCGACACGCATCAACCCGTCTCTTATATCATTGCCGAACAGCTGCATGATGCGCTCTTCCATTTCCTGCCCCCTGGGCAGGTTGAGCAGCTGTTGCTGATTGTGGGTCAACCGAAAGTGGATGGAGGGACGCGCGAGGGCAAAACGGACCAGATGCTGCTGGATGTGCTGCAGTTCGGTGGCGGTGCTCTTCAGGAATTTCAGCCGCGCAGGGGTGTTGAAGAAGAGCTGCTCCACGGTGATCTTGGTCCCCCTGGGAAACCCGGTTTTCCCCTGCTCTTCCAGAAGCCCGCCGGCAATCTTGAGCAATACCGCGCCCCGCTTCTCATCCGCACAGGTACATAGTTCAAACCTGGAAACCGCGGCAATCGAGGCCAGCGCCTCTCCCCTGAAACCGAGCGTGTTGATGTTGAATAGATCGTCCTCGCAGGTGATTTTGCTGGTGGCATGACGCTCCACCGCGTGGAAGGCGTCCATTTCCGACATGCCCGCCCCGTTGTCAAACACTGAAATCAGGTCCTTGCCTCCATTTTTAACCGTTACCAGGACCTGGTCGGCGCCGGCATCAATCGCGTTTTCCACCAGTTCCTTTACAACGGAAGCAGGGCGTTCAACCACTTCGCCGGCGGCGATTTTGTTGATCAGCGCTTCAGGAAGTATACGGATTTTCTGTTCACCCGAGAACGGCTGCATGTGTATCAAAGGACGGCGGGTCAATCGTGATGAAGTCATCCATGGTCAACGCGGTATTCGTTCTGGCCTTCATTCCGGGAAAAGGTCCGGGACTGAAAAGGGTTGCGGATTCTGGCCCGAAGCTCAGGCAGATACACGCGGGCAGTTCAGGTTTTCGACAAATGCCATGAATTCATCTTCCAGTTCCGTGTTTGTTTCAGGATACCGGAATCTCAACGAAACCTCTCCCCATGACTTGCTTGAATGGGCGTAGATACCCAGGCGCGCATCCGGGTGAATTTCACTGAAACGCCTCACCTGGTCGGCAATGTCTCCTTCGCGCGTCCGCAGCCGGACCTCCACCTCTTTCATATGCGCGCCAGGCAGCGGAGGAGCGATTTCATCCAGCACTGGTGGGAGCATGGCCTTGAGCATGTTGGGGAATCCCGGGAAGGCGTATATCCCTTCGATGTGAAATCCGGGAGCGCCGAGGGGGTTGTGGATCAGCCTGCAGCCCTGCGGCAGAACTGTCATGTTGCTTCGGCTTTCGTTAAACTCCGCGCCATAGCGTGATGCCAGCAGTTCCCAGCATTCCTCATGCCTGGCCAGGGGCACATCCACCGCCTTCGCAATTCCCGCCCGGGTGCAGTCATCGTGGGTCCCGCCGATGCCCCCGGAAACCAGTATCGGGAAGCCGCGGTAATCGCGCAATTGTTTGAGCCAATACGCTATGGTCCCAATATTGTCCGGCAGAGAAAGCACTATTCCCGCGGGCCTTTGATATCGCTTGAGCTGATCCGACATCCATTGCGCGTTTTCATTGGAACGCTCACCCAGCACCAGTTCATCTCCAACTGTGACGATCGCAGGGTGATCCAACCGGGTTTTTTCGTTGACCATTCTTGGGTTTTCCAGTTAAATGAATTATTTGGCAGGATTCTACTTCGAATCAGTTAGCCTATCCCAAAGTCGGGCTGCTCGCAAGAATGGGGAATTCCTGGAGAAGAGCATTTCAAATTGTCCCTGATATTTTGTTTATTTTTGCCTAGACTGCCCAAGTCTGTATCATCCCACTGCTGGAGAGGTGTCTCTCAGTAATGGGATTTTTTAATCATCTATATGATAAGGAGAAATATGCGTGCAAAACAGCTGTTTGTCGCTTTCATTTCCACATTGATGCTCTGCGCTCCGCTTGCGGTGTTTGCCGAAAACGAAGTCACTCTACGCATCATTCTCACTGGAGACCACTATATTCTGCCCCCGAAGAAGGGACGAGGGGGTTATGCCAAACTGGCCACCGTGGTCAAACAGGAAAGGGCCGGGGCCGAACACTCGATCTTCGTCCATTCCGGTGATGCCTACTCACCTTCACTGCTGGCGGGGATGGTAAAAGGCAAGCACACGGTGGACATGCTCAACGCCGTGGGTCTGGACTACATGGTGCTTGGCAACCATGAATGGGATTTCGGAATGGATATTCTCCGTGAACGTGTCTGGGAATCAAACTTCCCGGTGCTGGCCAGCAACGTTGTCGATGTGGACGGCTTGCCCATCGATGGGACGGTGCGTACCGCAATGGTAACAGTTGGATCTTACCGCGTTGGCATCATGGGTCTTGTTACTCCGGAAACGGCAGTGCTGTCTTCCGCGGGCACCGACCGCTTCCAGCCGGTAGTGAAGACTGCCAAGGCGCTGTCCAAAGAATTGAAAAGCCAGGGCGCAAACCTGATTGTCGCGTTGGCACACCTTGATGTCATCGAAGACCAGGAACTTGTGAACAGTGGACTTGCGGATGTTGTATTGTCCGGACACGACCACTACTTTATCACCTGGGACAACGGCAACGTCGTCTGGATGGAATCCGGAGAGGATTCGGAGAAAGTGGGCGTGATGGACGTACACATGAAAACGGTGGAAAAACGTGGGCGTAAGCGTTTCAATTGGGAAGCCGACATGCGTATCGTCGATACGAAGAATGTGGCTGAAGACCCCGAGATTGCCGCCAAAGTCAAGGAATACGATGCGTTCCTCACCAAGGAACTCGATATTCAAATCGGCAAAACGTTGACCGAGCTCGATAGCCGTAAGAAATCGGTGCGTGGTGGTGAAACCGCAATAGGCAACATGATTGCTGATGCAATGCGCGGCGGTGTCGACGCTGATATCGGCCTCACCAACGGCGGAGGCATCCGGGCCAAGAAAATTTACTCGCCAGGGACCGTTCTCACCCGCAGGGATATCCTCACGGAACTGCCTTTCGGCAATGTCGTGGTCAAACTCGGCCTCACCGGCGCGCAAATCCGGGAAGCCATTGAAAACGGGGTCAGTCAGGCGGAACGAACAGCAGGGCGCTTTCCTCAGATTGCAGGGATGAGCTTTTCCTGGAACCCCAAAGCCGATGCGGGAAACCGGGTTGTCTCAGTGAAGGTGGGAGGAAAATTCCTGGATGATGCGCGTGTCTACACGGTGGCAACCAACGATTACATGGCCGCCGGCGGCGACGGATATTCTGTGCTGAAAAAGGGCCGGGTGATTATCGATGCCAGCGGGGCCACCTTGATGGCATCCATGGTAATGGACTACATCAAGGCTAAAGGCAGCGTTTCTCCCAAAATTGAGGGACGGATAAACCCGACGCAGTAAAAGCGCCGCTTCTTAGAAGGGTTGATTTGGCAGCCCGGGATGGTCTTTTCCAGTCCCGGGTTTTGCTTTCATCCTCCATTTACACAGGGAGTTTCCCGGTTGAAACAACTATTAAGGGGTGAGGATGCTATCCGCCCCCTTTGCAAAGGGGGGCAGGGGGGATTTAAACAAGGACAACTTTTGGGTCCCGGCAGGTCCGGGTAAGGAGTTAAAAAATGAAACATGCAATGATCCTGTTTTTCATCCCGGTGAGCCTGCTTGCCGGATGCGCGACCAGCGGCGACCTGGAAAAACTGGGGGAAACCCTGAGATCTGAGCGAGATGCGAAAAATCAGGAAATGCTGGAACAGCATCAGCAGGATCAACAGCAAAACCAGTCTGCTTTGTCCGCGTTGCAGGCTGAATCAAGCAAAAACATGAAGAGCCTGGAAAACTCCCTGGGGAAAAAAGTGGAAGACCTGGGCCTCTCCCAGCAAAAGGAACTTGAAACGCTGCGGGGAGAAATGACCATAAACAACGAGAAATTGAAAACCGAACTGGAAGGGACCATCCGGCAGGAGATCGTGGTCATCCAAACCGATCTGCAAACCAGCAAAGACAGGCTGGCCGAGAATCAAACCAGCCTGGAGGCCATGAAGGGGGAATTGACCGTATTTTCCGAGGGATACAGAAATGAGATGGAGCGCATCAACAGTGAACTGGCGTCCATCAACGAAGCGCTGAATCTCTCACGCAGCATCCAGAATGTCCAGGTCGCCTTCGGAGATATCAAAAACCGCCTTGAAGATTCCCGCACACGCCTGGAAACACAGGAACTGCTGCTGCGTCAGCTGGACAGTCAGATACAGAAATCCGAACGCAACAACCTGTTGCTTGAACAGGATATACAGGGGATGGAAGGACGCCTCAAAGACCTGCTGCTGGTGCTTGAACAACGGCAGAAAAAGGGGCCTAAGGAGCAGGATGCCTTGAAACCGGATGAAAGCCCAGTGACAGAAGAAGACTCCGCGGAGTCGGCGGAGGAAAAAACAAATTCCCAGTAATAACCGTTTTTAATATACCCGTTTTTGTTTCTTCTCCTCCAGGAGCTGCTGCAATGTCTGTTCGTCCAGCATATTCCGCAGTCCGCTTCCAGGATATTTAAGCGCCCACTGGTAGAGCCTTTGCACCTCTTCTTCGGCGCCTGCCAGTGGCGTTTCCGCACGCACTTCGTCAAATCCGGAAATCACTTCCTGCGCCAGTTTTTGGTTCAGGAGGGAAACAGCCGATTCGGTTGAATCGCTTTTGCGCCAGGCATCCTGGTACCAGGCCATGCCGTTCAGCGTGATCACATTTGTCCGCGGAAACCCTGAACACATCAGGTTCCACGGGTCTCCCCCGCGATGCTGATCTCCGGAGTTGCGGAAATCGGAACGTAATATCACTGCCGGAAGATCGAGCGCCTTAGCGTAAAGAAACTCCACCACTGTTCCTGAATCCAGTTCACTGCCGTCGAAGTTGAGCAGGATCAGGTCTGCTTTGATCACTTCCAGCAAATCGTTGTTGCGGATGTCGATCGAGCGGCCGGTGGTCTGTTCCAGGTTCTGAGGAAGCACGCACTGGTACCTCCCCGAAGAATGTGTGCGGATCGCGTCCGCCAGCAACAGGTTGCCGATCAGGTCCTTGTGATTAAACAGGTCTCCGGCAAAATATATCTTGTAATGTTCGTTCACTGTTTTCCCGTCTTGCAAAGGAATGGTTAGTGTTTTTTTTACAAAGCCGAGGGTCAGGGCGTTTCTTCATTCGATGTGGACAAACCGAAACATGAATGCTAACAAACAGACGGCTGCTATTTCATTTCAATCCCAAAGGCAACATTCAATTTCCCTCCGAAAGCAATTTGGTTGAAAGCTTCCCCCATGATGAAAAGGCAGTCCCGTAACTGCCCATGCCCCTGGTGTAACGATGCCAATCCGGGTAAAAAACCTGGATCCCGGCATCATGAAAGGCCTGAATCAATTCCGGACGGTCTTCAATCATAACATCCGGTTGAATATCATCAATGATGACCTGTTGCTTGAGTGCATCACCAACGCACTGCAGGGAGGTGTAGTTCAATGCCGAAAGATTTTGCGCCCGCATTTCGCCGCAGTCCGGATCAAGGGCGGTGACAAGATGAAGTTCAGACTGTTCAGCCAGACGGTTCAGGACTTCCAGCGCGCCATCGTAATATTCGAGCTGCTTCAGCGAATCTCCTGCATGAAACCGCTTGCGCAGCTGCCTGGCGCGGGGGTGCCCGGTGACGACCCCATAGGTTTCCGGGTCATATCGGTATTCAATTTGTTCTTGTTTGGTGAAATCGATGAAACCCTGTTTGTAATTCAGTATCACTCCATCGACATCGGAACAGATGAGCATCTAGCTGCCGAAATTGATCGTGATTGAAAAATATTATCCCAACCATACCTTCGGCATAATCGCCTGTCAAGTGACCCGTCCACAGCCTGGTAAAGCTGAAGCGGTTTTGCCGCTGCAATTACCGCCGAATCATTTGTGAATGTTAAATGCCGCTTAATTCGTAAGAATTTGTAACATATACGGAATATTGTGATAAAGAGATAAAGATTGTGATACCATAGAACGGAAAAGTGCATGGGAGAAGTGTAAAAGATCAGTTTTTTGCCCTCGTCCTTCAGCACATCACATCTTTCGCAAAGTAAAACGGTGCAGGTAGAAACCCCGGAAACAAAACACAGTAATAATTGAGGTTACAATGGATATGGATATTTTTCCCATCGATTCCGACATGGGGGTTTCCATGGATTCGGAGTTCCTCATTTCCGAGGGAGATGCTCAGACAGCGGATATCTCCAATGGAGACACGGAAGAAAAAGACAGTCAAAAACGGCAGGTAACTGAAAACGGTTCAGGCTGGGATGGCGCAGACAAAAAAGCGGATCAAGCACCTGATAAGGTAAACAAGGATGATAACCCCAGGGTTCTGGATGATGATGTCCTCCAGGTTTACTTTCAGAAAATGGGTGCTCATCCCCTGCTTACCTCCGAGGAGGAAAGAGCAGTCAGCCAGAGGATTGAAGAAGGGGTTCGGGAAATGAAGCACATCTTCAGCCGCTCCCTACCGGTCCGGAATTACCTGCTCCACATGCTTGAAGAACTCCAGCACAATAATATCCGCTCAACCAGGCTGGTTGCCGGGTTGGATGAAAATGACGAGCTGATCGAAGATGAAGCCGTGGCCACCGAGAAACTGCTGCGCTCGCTGGAAAAAATCCAGGATCTGCATCTCCAGTTGAATTCACTCGACAAGCAGTTGTCCAGACAAAACCGGAACGGTCTGCTTGAAGCTATCGACCAGGAATTATCCTGCATCAATTTCAACTCCGAGCAGATTTCCGCAATGTCCCGGGTGATGACCCGGCACCATCAGAAAATCCGGGAGAAAAGCAGGAAAGTGGAAGAAGTCAGGGAGACGTTGAACCTGGGGGTCAATCATTCCCTTCCGGACTTCCTGAACTGGCGTGATGTAGGGACCCAGAAATTGTTGCGCAGAAGGGCGGGGCGAATTGCTAAACAGAACCGGAGTCCCGTATCCGAAACCCGCAGGAGACTTGAACACCTGTGCCTGAAACAGTTCCAGTTGAACTTTCTGATCAGCCGGACCGGACTGCCGCTGCGGCAGTTCGAACGGCAAATCCAGGATTTGCAGCATGTTGAAAACCAGGTTTTAAAGTCAAAAAACCGGCTTACCGAAGGCAATCTGCGCCTGGTGATCAGCATAGCCAAACGATTCATCAACCAGGGCCTGGATTTTCTTGATCTGATTCAGGAGGGAAACCTCGGGCTGATGCGCGCGGTGGAAAAATTCGAATACCGCCGGGGATTCAAATTTTCGACTTATGCAACCTGGTGGATCCGGCAATCGATTACCCGCGCCATCACGGAAAAATCACGCACCATCAGAATCCCCGTGCACATGGCGGAAACCATCAGCAAATACAACCAGAAAGCCCATGCCCTGACCAGGGAGCTGAATCGCCCCCTGACTTTTGAGGAAATGGAAAAACACGTTGATTTCTCCCTCACCGGGGTGCGGGAAGCGCTGCAGGTGGGAAGATCCCCGGTTTCCCTGGAAACACCGGTTGGCGACCGCGAGGAAACACACCTCAAGGAATTTGTTGCAGACGAAAAGACCAAGGACCCCTTGGTTGAAACGTCTGTTACCCAACGCCGGATGATGCTCGAAAAAGCGCTTGGCTCCCTCACGGACCGCGAAGCAAAAATCCTGAAAATGCGCTTCGGCATGGGCTACCCCCGGGAACACACTCTTGAAGAAATCGGGGAGTGTTTTGATGTCACCCGTGAGCGGATCCGTCAAATCGAATCCAAGGCATTGCAGAGGCTGCGGCACCCGATGCGCCGGGTGCTGATCGAATCCTTTTATGAAGTGTAGAGGTTGTTGACCCGGAAACACTGAGATTTTACGTTGCCGATCGTTTCGGCAATATCCTTGGAGAGCCGGTCCTGAAGGGATTAGGATTGCTCGATCAGGGAGAGGACGTGGCGGGGTTTTTGATTGGCCTGGGCAAGCATCGATTGGCTTGAACTGAGCAGAAGTTTATTTTTTGTCATTTCCGCCACTTCATCCGCGGCATCGGTAACCGATATCATCGAGTTGCCGCGCTGCAGGTTTTCCGATGCCGACCGCAGATTGTCAATTGTCCGGTCCAGTGAATTTTTCTGAAAGGACCCCAGTTCCCCCCTTGACAGGGCGATTTCCTCAACCGCGGCATCGATCAGCTTAAACGCGTCTTTGGCCCCTCCCGGAAGGGTGAGGTCGATGTCCGCGAGACTCTTGTACCCGCTGTCATTCTCCACGCCCGTTGCCAACCTGCTAGGCCTGATATCAATCAACGCCATTTTTGAAAACTGCCCGGGGTCCTCCCCGGTTTGAAAAGCATGGGTCGACTGCGCCAGGTGCAGATACCCTTCTATCTTTGGAGCGTTTTCCGAACCAACCAGGTCCTCGACGGACTGTTTCACGTATTGAACTCCTGTCTGGTTCCCCTTCTCATCAAGCACGGGCATCTCAACCACCTCCGGTGTTCCCGTGTATTCTATTGCCACACCCTGGGCGACTGTTCCGGGACGCGCGGTTAGTATTCTGCCGTGCCCGCTGGCCGGTTCTCCACCGATTGAACCGGCAACGTCCAGCCCGGGTATTGCGTTTTCCGCGCCATTTTCCTGCCGGGAGATGATGCCCGCCTTTCCGGAGGTAACGAAGAATGTTTTGTGGTCCCCATATTCCTGATGCCTCAACTGCAGGCGGTGGTCTTCTGTAAACATAGCATCAACCGCCAGCCCTTCCTTCGCCAGTAGTTTTTTCAGTTCATGCAGGACCAGCTGCCGGACTTCCTTTGAAACCTGTTCTTTGGGGAAACGCACCGGGTCGTCAATGAAGCTTTGACGTATCTTCTCCAGTTCCACACGCATGCGGTTGCTGCCGGTATCAAACTTGACGACGCGGTCGCCTTCCTTGATGAGGATGTTGAAACTGTCACCCACCTGGTCGACTGTAAACGGTTCCGGCCCGATCATGTATGCCCGGGTAGCGGGCTGAGTGATGTCAATCTCGAATCCTTCTTTCGGCGAAGCCGGGGTATCAACGTCAGCCTTCACAAACCGCAGATTTTCACCGGTAACAGTACCGCTGAAACCCATCGCTCCGTTGAGGAGCTTCCTTCCCGCAAACGAGGTTTGTTCACTGAGTATGCTGATGGAACCAAGCAGTTCCTCAAGTTCCTGCTGGTCCGCCGCCAGCATCACCGGGTCCGTGGTTGCTTCGTTTGCCGCATGAACCGCAATCTGTTTCATCCGCGTGAGCTTGTCTGTTGCTTCGCTCAGCCCTCCTTCAGCGGTTTGCAGGAGGGATATCGATGCCTCCGTGTTCGCTTCCGCCTGTTTGAGGCCCGCAACCTGGTTTTTCAGGACCGATGAAATATACAGCGAGGCCCCTCCATCCGTACCGTCACGGACCGATTTCCCCGAACTCAAATTCTGAATGGAATTGTTGATGCGGTCAAAATTCTTGCCGGAAAACCTGAGCGCTTCTTGTGCCGCGTGGTTGTTCTTGATTCTCATCGCTTAGATCTGCGGGGTAACATGAGTACACCTAACTACAACCCATGCATCGGCAGTCTGAAATAAAACTTGAGCATAAACCGCGTTTCCCCTGGCTGTATGAGTGAAACCGCGGTTATCCCGATACATAAATCAACACTCATACACGACGTTCACCTGATTATTCAATGCTGATGCCCGCGGATTAACCACCCGTTGTTGTGCCGTTTTTGCAGCTCATTCCGGGAGAAATGGAAAAAATGGAAAAAAATTGAATTGAATCTTGACATGGATCATTATTCTGGGACGATAAGTGTTGCATAACTTATAGAATACTGAAACCGTTCATGAAATTGAGGGGGGAATGAAAGAAGTTCCGGTCAAGATCTATGGATTGTTCGGCCGGTTCCAAGGAGTGGAGTACTATCTGGATAATAATTTTGTTGAGCAGCTTGAGGTCGAGGGCTTTTTGGACATTGACAATCATTGCTATGAAATCAGGAGCCTTTTCAAAACAGGATCTCAGCTGTTCATCAATTTGCGCATGATACCAAATCCGCATCTATACGAACCACGTCCCCGCTGGTCCCTGCCGGCTGTAACAGCAAGTTGATTCAAAACCGTTAACCCCGGACAAATTGAGTAATTTGGGGGCGTGGGTAAGTGTGTCCTCCCGCCCCTTCCCAGGAACACAGCCTGCCGGCCTGTTCCCCTTCGCATCCTGCCTATTGACATTCTCCGCTCATCCGGTTTATTTTTTGCGAAATTCAGAGTTTACTCCGTACAACTTTCATCGCAGAAAAGGTAAGTCATGATCCTGCAAAGCCCTTTTGCCCGGATAAACATTCCCGAGCTTTCACTTCCGGAACTGGTGTTGAGACAAACCCCGCTGCTCGGAGACAAACCGGCATTGATTGACGGACCAAGCGGCAGGGTCCTCAGCTACGAAGCCTTGGGTCGTCAAGCGCAGAATGTTGCCGGCGGACTCGCTCAGCGTGGTTTCGGGAAAGGGGATGTGTTTGCCATTTTGAGTCCTAATTGCCCGGAATACGCAGTCGTCTTCCACGGTGTGGTGCTTGCCGGCGGAACAAACACCACGGTCAATCCGCTGTACACCAAAGACGAACTGGAACGTCAGCTGCGGGATTGCTCGGCTCGGTTCCTGGTTACTGTCCCCGCTATCCTGGATACAGCCCTGGCTGCCGCCCGGGATGCGGGAGTCGAGGAAGTGTTTGTCTTCGGAGAAGGTGAAGGGGCGACCCCGTTTTCAGACTTGTTGCAAAACACCGGACCAGTGCCGCGGGTTGATTTCAAAACCAGTGAAGACCTGGTGGTTTTACCCTATTCGAGCGGGACCACCGGAATGCCGAAGGGAGTGATGCTTTCGCACCGCAACCTGGTGTCAAACATTTTCCAGTTCCGGGATTTAGAACCCACCGGTCCCGACGACACCCTGATTGCCGTGCTCCCGTTTTTTCACATTTACGGCATGACGGTGATTCTCAACGCGGCGCTGAGCAACGGCGCCACGGTGGTGTGCATGCCGCGGTTCGACCTTGAACTGTTCTTGCGCTTGCTTGAGAAGCACGAAGTCACGCGCGCCCACCTTGTTCCTCCCATCGTGCTGGCATTGGCGAAACATCCTCTGGTGGAACAGTTCAAATTCCCCAAGCTGAAGACCATCATGTCCGGGGCGGCCCCGCTGGGACCTGAACTTGCCGAAGCATGCGCGAAGCGACTCGGCTGCACGGTCAAGCAGGGATACGGGCTGACCGAAACCAGCCCGGTTACTCACGTCAATCCTGATCCTCCCGGCAGGGTGGTCCCGGGCTCCATCGGGATTACGCTTCCCAATACCGAGTGCCGCATCATGGACTTGGAAAGCGCAAAACCGCTTGGACACAACCAGCGGGGAGAGCTGTGGGTGCGTGGTCCGCAAATCATGCTGGGTTACCTGAACAGCCCGCGGGCGACAGCGGAAACAGTGGATGAAGAAGGTTGGCTGCACACCGGAGATGTTGCCGAAGTCAATGAAGACGGTTATTACTGGATCGTTGATCGGGTGAAGGAGCTGATTAAATACAAGGGCTTCCAGGTCGCCCCCGCGGAACTTGAGGCGCTGCTGCTGACTCACCATTCGATAGCTGATTGCGCGGTTGTCCCCTATCCGGACGAGGAGGCAGGTGAAATACCGATGGGGTTTGTGGTGCTAAAATCCGGGATCGAAGAAACTCCTGAATCTATCATGGGGTTTGTCGCCGACCGCGTTTCTCCGCAGAAAAAAATCCGGAAACTGAAAATGGTGGATGAAATCCCCAAATCTCCATCCGGTAAAATACTGCGCCGCCTGCTCCGCGACCGGTTATGAATCCCGCGTTCTCGGGCTTTTCATCCGCAATGCAGCCTTTTACCGCGACAACCCATTGCAGTTCAGGCATAACTTCGATAGGCTGTCACAAATCCTGATCCTGTTCATTCGCCCCCAGTTTGTGAACAATGACTCTTGAACCTGAAAACCCCTGCGACACCGACCCCGAGCTTACGGATTTTCCCACCACCGAGCTGGAAACCGTCACTATCCGTTTTGCCGGTGATTCCGGCGACGGCATGCAATTGACGGGAAGTCAATTTACTCATGCCTCGGTGATGATCGGCAATGATGTCATCACCTTCCCGGATTACCCCGCTGAAATTCGTGCTCCGGCAGGCACCCTGGCCGGAGTTTCAGGCTTTGAACTCAGTTTTTCCAAGCATGACATCTACACCACCGGGGACCGCATCAGCGTGCTGATTGCCATGAACCCCGCGGCCTTGAAGGTCAATCTCGCCGACCTGGAAAAAGGAGGCATCCTGATCGTCAATGCCGACAGCTTCACCGCAAACGACTTGCGAAAAGCCAAATACGAAGCAAATCCGCTGGATTCGGAAGAACTGCAGAATTACCGCCTGGTCAAAATCCCCATCACCAGCCTGACCCTCAAGGCGGTGGAGGATTCCGGACTTTCACACAGGGAGGGAGGACGCTGCAAGAATTTCTTCGCGCTGGGGGTGGTGCAGTGGCTGTTCGATCGACCCATTGAAACGACGAGGGAGTGGATCAGGCAGAAATTCAAAAACATGCCCGAGGTGGCCGGCGCCAACCTGATGGCCCTGCAGGCGGGATACAATTATGCCATCACCGTGGAACTGTTTCATGAACGCTACTGCGTCGCCCCCGCTGAAATGCCCCCGGGAGAGTACCGCCAGATTACCGGCAACCAGGCGCTCGCGTTGGGCTGCATAGCCGCCTCGGTGCAGTCTAAACGTCACCTGGTCTATTCCAGCTACCCGATCACACCGGCCTCCGACATCCTCCACGAACTGTCGCAATACAGGCGTTTTGGCGTGAAGACCTTGCAATCCGAGGATGAAATAGCCGCCGTTACCGCAAGCATCGGGGCGGCCTTCGGGGGATGCCTGGGAGTCACCGGAACCAGCGGCCCCGGACTGGACCTCAAGAGCGAGGCGATCGGATACGCGGTGATGGCGGAACTCCCGCTGGTGGTGCTCAACATCCAGCGTGGCGGACCTTCCACCGGTTTGCCGACCAAAACCGAGCAGACCGATTTGCTCAGCGCGGTTTACGGCAGGCATGGCGAGGCGCCTGTACCGGTTTTCGCGCCGGCGACTCCGGGAGATTGTTTCTATGTTGCCCTGGAAGCCTTTCGCGTCGCGTTGAAATACATGACCCCGGTGATATTGCTCAGCGACGGCGGGCTTGCCAACGGCGCGGAACCGTGGCTGATTCCGGATTTTGACCAGCTGCCGGATTTGAGCAAAGATATTCAATCCTGTACTGAAAATCTTTCTCCCTTCTACAGGGACCCACACACCCTCGCCAGGAACTGGGCGGTCCCCGGGACCCCTGGACTGCAACACCGGATTGGAGGACTGGAGAAAGATTACACCACCGGGGATGTCAGTTACGACCCGGTCAACCACGAAGCCATGGTCCTCACCCGTGACGCGAAGATCCGCGGGATTGCGCATGACCTTGCTCCGCTGGAAGTCATTGGTCCGGAAAAAAACCGGCTGTTGGTGCTCAGCTGGGGAAGCGTCTACGGCGCAGCCTATTCCGCGGTCGACTGGCTGCAGCAGGAAGGGAAACCCGTGTCCATGCTACAGCTGCGCGCGCTTTATCCATTTCCCGCTGACCTCGAGGATATTCTCCAGGGCTTCGAGCAGGTGCTTGTTCCGGAAATGAACCTCGGGCAGCTCCATCTGCTCCTGCGCGCCCGATACG
>CAYFLK010000037.1:1327-5201 GCA_964344035.1 uncultured Pseudomonadota bacterium | reverse complement strand
TCGCTGAAGAAAGTACAGGGCAGGCCTTTTCTCATATCGGAAATACGCGAGCGGATTGAACAGCTTCTTGCCGATTCTTGAAAACAACAACCCGTATATATTATGTACTCACCTGTTGAAACAAACATTGCAGAAAAAACGCTGCCTGCGGTGAAGAAATCCGATTTTGTATCAAACCAGACCGTCCGCTGGTGCCCGGGGTGCGGGGACTATTCGATTCTGGCCAACCTGCAGAAGATAATGCCCGAACTGGGTGTTCCCCGGGAAAACATCGTCTTCATTTCCGGAATAGGCTGTTCAAGCCGCTTTCCGTATTACATGAACACCTACGGCATGCACACCATTCACGGCCGCGCGCCGGGATTTGCCACCGGCTTGAAAGCCGCGCGGCCGGAACTCTCGGTGTGGATCGTCACCGGCGATGGCGACGGGTTGGGCATCGGCGGAAACCAGATGCTGCACATGCTGCGCCGCAATCTGGATGTGAATGTTCTGCTTTTCAACAACCGCATCTATGGATTAACCAAGGGCCAGGTGTCGCCGACCTCTGAACTGGGCAAGGTGACCAAAAGCACTCCCTTCGGCTCGCTGCTCATGCCTTTGAACCCGATGACTTTTGCCCTTTCCGCCGGCGCGACTTTCATTGCGCGCGCGCTTGATGTGGATGCGAAAGGACTGCAAAGCACTTTAAAGGCCGCAGCGGAACACCGGGGGACTTCGTTTGTGGAAATCTATCAGAACTGTCCGATTTTCAACGACGGGGCCTTTTCAGGCATCAGCGAACGGGCGGAGAGGGAAGACCGTCTGCTGCGTCTGGAACACGGAAAACCGCTGCTTTTCGGCAAGAAACAAGACCACGGCATCCGCCTCAACGGGCTGCATCCGGAAGTGTTTGAACTCAACGAGGGAAACCATTCGGAATTACTGACGCATGATCAGAGCAATGAGGACCCGATTCTCGCACACCTGCTCAGCGGCATGGACTTTCCGGAGTTCCCTGTTCCGGTGGGAACATTCAGAAAGGTAGCACACCCCGTTTTTGAAGACGCGCTCGAGCAACAGATACAAACACAGGTGAAGCTGAAAGGCGCCGGAGATCTCAAACAACTGGTTCGCGGCACACAGGTCTGGCGGAATTGAAATGGCCGCTTCCCCTCCCGGCCTCTGATTTTGCTGCGTTAGCTTCAAAGAAAATGGGTTGGCCCTTTGATTATATGTTCGCCCGTAGGGGTGGACCTGTGTGTCCACCCATCATTGCGGGTAAACACGCAGGCCTCTACAAATCAAATAATCAAAAGCCGGCTCCCATCACACACGACATTTCATGGGCAAATACTTGAGGCCGGCGGCACTGAATGAAGCGCTGGCGGCATTGAATCGTCAAACTTACGTTGTGCTCGCCGGGGGCACCGATTTTTTCCCCGCGCGTGTGGATCAGCCCCGAGATGAGAATGTGCTCGACATCAGCCGCCTGAATGAACTGCGCGGCATCACTGAGACCGCAGACTCTTTCCGGTTCGGCGCTTTGTGTACCTGGACCGACATCATCCGCGAAGAACTGCCCGCCTGTTTCGACGGGTTGAAACAGGCCGCGCTCCAGGTGGGGGGCATTCAGACACAGAACGCCGGGACCCTGTGTGGAAACATCTGCAACGCTTCTCCTGCGGCGGACAGTGTGCCGAACCTGTTGGCGCTTAACGCGGTGGTGGAAATATCTTCTTTAAACCAAAAACGTCGACTTCCCGTCGCTCAATTTATCCTCGGAAACCGGAAAACCGCGCTCAAACCCGGGGAACTGGTGACGGGACTGGTCATTCCCAAACTCGGACCATCTGCCAGAAGCGGGTTTGAAAAACTGGGCGCGCGGAAATACCTCGTGATTTCCATCGTGATGGCGGGAGCGGTTATGTGCCTGGATGAAACACATTGCATCTCCGACCTCCGGGTCGCGGTCGGCGCCTGTTCTCCTGTTGCAAAACGCCTGTTCGGACTGGAGCAGGAATCGCTGGGCCGCAAACCTGGCGATGTCCTTGTTGAACCCCGTCACCTTCAAGACCTGGCCCCGATCGACGATGTACGTGCACCTGCTTCCTACCGCATGGAAGTGACCGCTGAACTGGTACAAAGAACCTTGATCAAGGCATCAGGAGCGGTTATAGACGATGTTGCAAGAAAAACAGCTTGAACCGGAAATGCTTTCTGAATCCGCGAACAGGGACTGGACCATCCGCTTCACTCTCAACGGTTTCCCGGTTGAAGTGAACACCGCACCGATCCGCAGGCTTTCGGATGTGCTGCGGGAAGATCTCGGCATGACCGGAACCAAAGTTGGTTGTGACGCCGGAGACTGTGGGGCCTGCACCATACTGCTCGATGGTGAACAGCGCTGTTCCTGCATGATGCCGGTCGCGCAGGTGGAAGGCTGCCGGGTGACAACAGTCGAGGGGCTTGCGCAAGACCAGCGGATGAATGCCCTGCAGCAGTCATTCCTGGTCGCCGGCGCCGCGCAGTGCGGGATCTGCACACCGGGCATGCTGATGGCGGCAAGCGAACTGCTGTCTAAACATCTGCTGCCTTCCCGCAAGCAGGTTCAGGATGCTCTCGGCGGGGTGCTCTGCCGCTGCACTGGATACCAGAAAATAGTGGAGGCAGTCATCGATGCTTCCAAATCCCTCCAGCCTGAAATCCCGCTCGCGGGAGAAGCCGTGGGAGCGAGAATGGCAAAGGTCGACGGGCATGAAAAACTCACCGGCAAAGAAATCTACGGCGCAGATTCTGCTCCGCATGATTCCCTCTGGCTGCGCGTGGTTCGTTCTCCGCATACGCGAGCAAGTTTCCGAATCGGAAACCTGCAAAAGGTGCTGGAAAAGCATTCCGGGCTGCATATCCTGACTGCCGCAGATGTGCCCGGGAGCAACGGGTTCGGCATCTATCCACACATCAAGGACCAGCCCGTGCTGGCGGAAAACATCGTCCGTTTTCGAGGAGAGGCGGTGGCGGCGCTGATCGGAGACAGGACAACACTGGAACACTTCAAGGTTGAAGAACTGGATATTGAGTGGGTCCCGGAAAAAGCCGTGCGTGGTTGCGAAGGCGCCTTGTCCGGGAAGCACCCCCCCGTTCAGGATGCATACCCGGACAATTTGCTAACCCGTGGATTTCTCGCCAAGGGAAACGTGGAAACCGGGTTCAGGGAAGCGGACACGGTCGCGGAAGGAATCTGGCAGACATCCGCCGTCGAACATTGCTACCTCGAACCTGAAGCAGGATATGCCCGCGGGCTTGGAAACAGGCTGGAACTGTTCGTCACCACCCAGACCCCTTACATGGACCAGGCGGAAGTCGCCCACGTACTCGGGATCGCCCCGGAACAGGTGCGCATCATTCCTTCAGCGGTCGGAGGTGGCTTTGGCGGGAAACTGGATATGTCTGTACAGCCCTTGATCGCCGTGGCGGCATGGGTCCTGAAAAAGCCGGTGCGCTGCGTCTACTCGCGTCCGGAATCCCTCGCCTCCTCAACCAAGCGACATCCCACGCACCTGAAGGCAAAAGCGGGATGCACGCTTGACGGACGATTGACCGCGTTCGAGTTTCATGGCGATTTCAACACCGGGGCCTATGCTTCGTGGGGGCCAACCGTTGCCGACCGGGTGCCGATCCACTGCACCGGGCCTTACCTGGTCCCACATGTTCTGGGAGAAACACGGTCGCTGCTGACCAACGAACCGCCCTCCGGAGCATTCCGCGGTTTTGGGGTCCCCCAGGCGGCGATCGCCCATGAAAGCTTGATGGACATGCTGGCAGAAAAAATCGGCATGGACGCGCTCGACTTCCGTATCCGCAACGCCCTACGCAAAGGGGGCCGAACCGCGTC
>CAYFLK010000037.1:0-1317 GCA_964344035.1 uncultured Pseudomonadota bacterium | reverse complement strand
AAGACCTGACTGGGTTGAATGGGGCTAGCAGGCGGATGAGTTCAATGCTCAATCAAGTGTCCTCAAGCGTGGAGTGGGAATCGGCAGTGTCTGGTACGGCTGCGGAAACACATCCATGTCGAATCCCTCCACCATCCGCGTCGGCATCAATTCCGCGGGCAGGGTGACGCTTTATAACGGCGCCATGGACATCGGCCAGGGCGTCAACACTATCCTCACGCAAATCTGCGCCGACGCCCTCGGGATACCGGCTGACCGGATCGGCTTCATCATGGGCGACACCGATCTAACAGCCGATGCGGGAAAGACCTCCGCTTCCCGCCAGGCTTTTGTCTCCGGGAAAGCGGCGCAATTCGCGGCGGCCGACTTGCGCGGCAAAATCCTCTCGCCGGTAAAGGCCGCGGATAATGCGCGAATCAGCCTGGAACCGGGACGGATTGTCATTGATGACTCCATGTCTGAAAAAGTTTTGCTCCTCTCAGATTACCCCACCGACGAAAACGGAAACGTCTTTCTCGGAGAAGGGACTTTCGACCCGCCTACCTCCGGTCTCGATCAAAACGGCCAGGGCACACCATACGCAACCTACGGTTTCGGCGCACAGATTGCTGAAGTCGAGGTGGATACAAAATTGGGCCTCACGCGGGTGCTGCGCCTGACTGCCGCGCACGATGTCGGGAAGGCGATAAACCCGACCCAGGTGGAAGGGCAAATCCAGGGCGGCGTCGCCCAGGGAATCGGCATGGCGCTGATGGAGGAATATGTGCAGGGAGTCACTGAAAACCTCCATGATTACCTGATCCCGACAGTCGGGGACATGCCTCTAATGAAAATCCTGCTTATCGAAGACCCCGAACCGCTGGGACCTTATGGCGCAAAGGGCATCGGCGAACACGCCTTGATACCAACCACTCCGGCCATCCTCGGCGCCATCCATCACGCCGCCGGCATCCGGATTACCCATATTCCCGCCACTCCGGACCGAGTCCTCGCGGCGCTGAACTGCGCCAAATAAATACCCTTTCTGCAGCAGTTTGCTCCGGACCGCTCCCGTGCGCTGCTTCATAACCAACTCCATGTTTGAGTACATGCTTTCACAATAAAACTTTAAGAATCCCTGAAACAAATTGATTGAGGCTATCCTGTTGTTACTGAATAAAGCTATGCAAAGGTATTTAAACCTCCCAGAACTTGAATTTTATAACAGGATCAAATAATTAGTTATTTAGGTTTAAAAATTAAACCATTGAATAGGAGGCTACAATGACCACCCTGACGATCAACGGTAAACAACACACCCTCGACTTGGAACCGGAC
>CAYFLK010000036.1:0-36679 GCA_964344035.1 uncultured Pseudomonadota bacterium | reverse complement strand
AACATATCTTAGCTGTGTTGCTGGATAATCAACACTTAACTCGAACAGAGCCAAATTTTAAGAGAATGTCGGTTTTGCTGACTTGAATAAGAGATAATCATGGGTGTTTTGATTGACGAAAATACAAAACTGCTGGTACAGGGAATGACCGGTTCCCAGGGAATGCTGCACACCCGCGGCTGCCGCCATTACGGCACAAATGTGGTGGCGGGAGTTACACCGGGAAAAGGCGGCCAGGAAGTTGAAGGAGTGCCTGTTTTCAACACTGTCAGGGAAGCTGTCGCGGAAACCGGAGCAAACGCGAGCATGATTTTTGTGCCACCGGCGTTTGCAGCGGGAGCAATCATGGAAGCTGCCGGGGCTGAAATTTCGCTGATCGTCGCAATCACTGAAGGGGTCCCGGTTGTAGACATGGTCAAGGCCGTTGATTTTGTCCGCAGGCAGGGTGTGCGGTTGATCGGGCCGAATTGTCCGGGCATCATCACTCCCGGAAAAAGCAAGATCGGCATCATGCCGGGTTCGATACACAAGCCAGGACCAGTGGGGGTCATTTCCCGCTCGGGCACGCTGACATATGAAGCTGTCGGCCAGCTTGGACGCGCCGGTCTTGGCCAGTCAAGCTGCATCTGCATTGGCGGCGACCCCGTCAACGGCACCAATTTCATCGACTGCCTGCGCCTGTTCGAGGCTGATACGCAGACTGAAGGCATTGTGATGATTGGAGAAATAGGCGGAGACGCGGAAGAACAAGCGGCTGCTTTCGCCAAAAACAACGTTAGCAAACCGATTGTCAGTTTCATCGCCGGACAAACCGCCCCACCCGGAAGACGCATGGGCCATGCCGGCGCCATCATTTCCGGAGGACGGGGGACGGCGAAAGACAAAATGGACGCCCTGCGTGATGCCGGAATTCACGTGGTCAAAACACCCGCGGAAATCGGCAGCCGCATGCTGGAAGTGCTCTGAAAGCAGTGTGAGTTCAGTCCGTAGGGGCAAACCTATGTGTTTGCCCACAACAATGGGCGGACACCTGTCTGCGTGCCACGCACAGGCAGGCGCAGGTCCGCCCCTACGACCTAACCCGGACTAGCCGGGACCATTACAATCGGGATCAATATCGGGATCGCCTCTCCCTTAAATGAACGGAGATGCCGTTTCATAACCTGAAAGCTTCATGTCCATATATTGGCTGGGCGATTTCGACAACGAAAAGTTTAGTCATATTGCTCAATAATCAAAATTAAAGAGACTAACCCTTAATGCCCAGGAGGCCCGGATGAGCAACCCGATCGAGTTTTATTTCGATGTGATCAGTCCCTATACATACGTCGCCAGCACGCAAATCGAAGACCTGGCGGCGCGAAATGGAAGACAGCTTGTCTGGAAGCCGATGCTGCTCGGCGGCGTCTTCAAGGCCATCGACGCGCCTCTTGCGCCGGGCCTTGTGCCTTCAAAAAAACCATATCTTTATAAAGACCTTGAGCGCCTGGGGAAATACTACGGGATCCCTGTTCGTGTCCCGGACAACTTCCCGGTGCTGACGGTCAAAGCCATGCGTGCGTTGATCGCCCTGGAACCGGAAGCCATGCCGGCCGGCGCGCATGCCCTCTTCCGCGCGTATTGGAGTGAAAATGCGGACATTTCCGATTCGGCAGTGCTGACTTCACATCTTGGAGAAGGTACTGTCGAAAAAACTGCTGATCCGGAAGTAAAGCAAGCATTGATAGACGCCACTTCGGAAGCGGTCGAGCGCGGAGTTTTCGGTGCGCCCACGTTTTTTGTCGGAGATGAAATGTTTTTCGGGCACGATCGGCTCCATCTGCTGGAAGCCCACCTGCGGGGGGAATTGTAACCCAGGCGGCCTCCGATTTGGCGTGTGTCCCGGAGTGGGGTCCCAAAGTCAGATTACAGGCGGTCGAAAACCGAACCTTCGCCGGGGATGAAAAGGCGGCTGTACATGCGGTTTGCATACTGGTCTGTCATGCCCGCGATGTAGTCGCAGATCACGCGCATCCTTTCGCGTTCGTCACCGGCAATTTCCCAAAAATGGAGGAAGTGATCCGGAAGCAGACGTTCCGCTTCGCTGCTTAAGGTTTCAAACAGCGCGGCCAGGATCCGCCGCCCCCTGGAAGCGGCGGTCTGGACGGTATTCAGCTGGATCACGTGCCGCGATACGGTTTCCTTCAATGCCCGCAGGAATAGCGCGGCCTCCTCAGTCAATTCAGCCTGCAGCGCCAGCAGCGGGTCTTCAAAGTTATTCTCCATGTTCATCCGCACGGAACAGATCAACGCGTTCACCAGCGCCCCTACCGCCCGTTTCCGTGAATGTCCTGAATCAAGCAGGTTTGAGAAGAGCATTTCTCCGACGCCTTCCAGTTGCATTGATTTTGCCCAGCCGCTGTCGAGATGCGGGGAGATTTCCGACCAGTGATCCCGGGTCATCAGGCGCAGGGCGATTGCGTCTTCCAGGTCGTGAACTCCGTAGGCGATATCATCCGCAATGTTCAGTATGGAAGTGTCGAGCGAACGGAAAAGGGAATGTCCATGCTCGTTTTCCCCGGGCAGCGAGAACTCGCGAAAACGTATTTGTTCGATTTCGGGCAGGGGTTCCAGAATCCAGTCCACCACCTTGAGTTCTTCGTCAAGGTGGCATTTGGGAGGGTTCCATTCACGGCGCCCGAAACCTGGGTTTTTGTCCGCGGCGTCAGTCATTTCCTTGCGGTTAACGCGGGAGAATGGGACCGGGTATTTCAGGACCCCGAGCAGTGTGCGGCGGGTTAAATTGAGTCCATACCCGGGAGTATGCGATTCAAGCAGGGTCAAAAGCCGCAGACTCTGCCCGTTGCCTTCAAACCCTCCATGCGAACGCATCATGAAGTTCAGCGCAGCTTCCCCTCCGTGCCCGAAAGGGGGGTGCCCCAGGTCGTGTGCAAGCCCGATCGTTTCTATCGTCTCCAGGCTGGGGAACAACGAGGACTGTTCGGGATGACCGTTCCGCAATTGCAGCACCAGTCCACGACCGATCTGCGCCACTTCCATGGAATGGGTCAGGCGGGTGCGGTGGAAGTCTCCTTCAAGCACCCCGAGTATTTGTGTCTTGGCCTGCAGCCTGCGGAATGCCGCGGAGTGGATAACCCGTGAACGATCACGTTCGCAGGCGTTACGTGAATCGCCGGGGCGTTTCTCCAAGGCGGGGACCCTGCGCTCCTGCCATGATGAAGAAAGTGAAGGGAGGATCATCAGAATTGTTAATCAATCAAATCATCCGCTCAACGAGAAAGGCGGCGGGGGAAACTTCAACCCGTCATTTCCCTGGGCTGTCCGGTGGAAAAAAGAACCTGGCGCCAGAAATCGCTGTGAGGAGGTATGCGTTTCTTCTTCTGCACCACTGCTTCCAGGGGGACATGGGTAAAATGTCCATTCCAGTAACCGATCATCAGGTCCGTTTTGCCTGCCATCAGTGCGTGGACCGCATTGTCGGCAAGGTGGTAGCAGAAAATCGCATCATGCGGATTTGCGGGGAGTGAACGGATCATGTAACTCGGTTCAATCAGTTTAATGTTCACCGGCATCCGGTCCGCAAAAAAGTCCTTGATTTGCTGCTTCAGAAATTCGCCGATGTCTTTGTAACGGATGTTTCCAGAAGCGTCCCTTTCCTCTTTCTCTCCCTTGTTCTGCATCAGGTCCTGCCCGACTCCCTCGGCCACAACGATGACTGAGTGTGGATGCCTGCCCTGTTCCTGCTTTTTGAGCAGCACCCGCTCCAGGCTGCGCAGCAGTCCGGATTCTCCTTCAAGGGAAAAAGCCACTTCCGGAATGAGCACGAAGTTGACGTCGGGACAGGCAAGCGAGGTGTTTGCGGCGATGAATCCGGAATCGCGGCCCATCAACTTGATGATGACGATGCCGTAGTTGTTGCCGTATGCTTCAGCGTGTGCGGCGTGGACCGCTTCCACAGCCTTTGAAAAAGCGGTTTCAAAGCCAAAAGTTTTCACACAGTAAGGGATATCGTTGTCAATGGTTTTAGGGATGCCGAGGACCGCTATCTTCAGGTTGCGCTGCTCGATCTCACGTGCAATTGAGTGAGCCCCGTGCAATGTGCCGTCGCCGCCGATGCAGAACAGCATATGGATGTCCATGCGTTCCAGGCAGTCGACGATTTCACCAATGTCCTGGGGCCCTCGTGAACTGGAGAGGATGCTGCCGCCCAGGTAGTGAATGTTGCGCACCGATTCCGGGGTCAGGGTTTTAATGTCATGTTTGTATGAAGAAATGAACCCCTGGAACCCGTAACGGAATCCGTGGATGTGACGCACACCGTAATTGTGGTGCAACTGCATGACGATGGTGCGGATAACATTGTTGATCCCGGGACAAAGTCCACCGCATGTCACGATGCCCGCACGTACTTTTGAGGGATCAAAATACAGCCGGGACCGCGGGCCGGCATGCTCGAATGAAGTGGATTCTTCCTCGTCGGGACAGGCAGTCACATCATATAAAATTCTTGCATCATCAATGACAAACTGGAAATCCGGGATGTTAGGGTTGGTGTTCAGTATCAGTGGAGATGGGACCCGACTTGGACCAAGCGTTCTGATGGAGAAAATTTCATTCATGCCGGAACTTGGGGAATGCACTCATCGGAGTAATTTCAGGTTGAATTTGAACGGTTTTCAGGGACAATGTAGCACAATGGAGAAGGTAGGCAAAGATATGAAATTGGATTATGGGTTTTGGCTGCAGGTTTATTGCGCACATTTGTTTTCCTTACCACCTGACTCGAAGGCATTTTCTCCTGATACCTGAACTCCTATTCAAATAAGCTCTGAAAACAGGGGCTTCCCCCAAGTAACATGTGAAGAGGAATATTAAATGAGCAACGTTTTGGGGATGATACTCGCGGGAGGTGAGGGGACCCGTCTCAGTCCGCTCACTTCCGTGCGCACCAAACCGGCAGTGCCATTCGGAGGAAACTACCGGATCATCGATTTTGCACTGAGCAACTTCGTGAATTCCGGGATCATGAATATATTTCTCCTCACACAGTTCAAATCCCATTCACTGATGCAGCACCTGCGCCAGGGGTGGCGGGTTTCAGGAGTGACCGACAGTTTCATCGACCCCATTCCCGCGCAAATGCGTACCGGCAAGCGCTGGTATGAAGGCACCGCGGACGCGATTTACCAGAACCTCAACCTGATTGACGATACTGAGCCGGAACAGGTATGTATCTTCGGCGGAGATCATATATACCGCATGGATATCAGCCAGATGTTGCGCTTTCATCAAAAACGGCAGGCTGACCTGAGTGTTGCGGCGATCCCAGTGCCGGTTGAACAGGCGCGGCATTTCGGCGTGCTTGAGGTTGATGAATCATGGAAGATGACCGGGTTTGTTGAAAAACCGCGCGAACGTCCTCGGACCATCCCCGGGCGCAAAGGATTTGTGCTGGCGTCAATGGGAAACTACATTTTTGAACGGCTGCCGCTGCAGGATATTCTCAAGCGTGACGCCTGGGACCCGGATTCCGAACATGATTTCGGGAAAAACCTGATACCGCGGATGTATCCTGAAGGGAAAGTGTATGTTTATGATTTTACACAGAACAAAATTCCCGGTGCGGAAGCGAAGGAGGTCGGCTACTGGCGGGACGTCGGGACGATCCAGAGTTACTGGGAAGCAAACATGGACCTGGTCGGGCTTGAGCCTCAGTTCAACCTGTATAATCAAAAATGGCCGGTGCTGACCTACACCCCCCCCTTTCCTCCCGCGAAATTCGTTCACTTCAGCGACTTGCGTACCGGACATGCCATAAATTCCATGATCTCTCCGGGGGCTGTCATCAGCGGTGCGCTGGTTGAGAATTCGCTGATCGGGTATAACGTTCGCGTGCACAGTTTTGCCCATGTCAATGAATCCGTGATTATGAACAACGTCGATATCGGGCGGGGGGCGAAATTAAGGCGGGTTATCATTGACAAACACGTCCGTGTCGCTCCGGGGACCGTGATTGGGTATCATCCTGAAAACGACGCACAAAAATACGAGACAGTCGAAGACGGAATCGTTGTTATCCCCAAGGGGGCATCGGTTGGGTGAACCTTTCAAAATCCTCATGGCCTCGGCGGAAGTCGAGGGTTTTTCCAAAACCGGTGGTTTGGCTGATGCGGTGCGTTCGCTGGCCCTGCACCTTGCATTCCGTGGACACGAAGTCCGTCTGCTCACTCCCGCCTATAATTCAGTCCCGGGGAAAAACAATGCCGCTGTCGCTCTCCCTGACCTCTCGGTGCCCATGGGAAACGGCCCGGTTCGCTGCCGCGTGCTGCTTTCCAGCTTAAAAGGCAGTACCAGGAGCGAGAATGTAAGCATCCCGGTTTACCTGCTCGAACACGATGGGTATTTCTCCCGGGACGGATTTTACGGAAACGAAGACGGTGATTTTGAAGACAACGCCGAGCGTTTTGGTTTTTTCAGCAAATCGGCGTTTCATTTGTGTGAGGCCTTGGACTGGGTCCCGGATGTGTTTCATGCTCATGACTGGCACACGGCATTGCTTCCTTATTATCTTTCCCGGTTGCAAAAAAACGAAAGCCGGTTCAGCAACTCCACTGCCGTGTTCACCATCCACAATGCCGGCTACCAGGGACATGTTGCCGCGGCAAACAGGAAGCTGCTGGGGATTCCGGAGAGCGACTTTCACCAGGACCTGTTCGAGGACCATAACCGGCTGAACCTGCTCAAGGGAGGGATTGTACACGCTCACCGGGTGAACACCGTCAGTCCCGGTTACGCGGAAGAACTCCTGACCCCCCTGGGGGGTCACGGGCTGCATGAATTTTATCTGCGCAGGGGGGAAGCGTTTTCCGGGATACTCAACGGCTGCGACTACAGTGAATGGAACCCCGGCGCGGACAAGCATCTTCCCGCCGTTTATGACGCGGGGAACCTGGACGGAAAAGCAAAGTGCAAAAGCAAACTGCAGCAGTCAGTGGGACTTCCCGATTCACCGCAAACTCCCCTGCTGGGCATGGTCAGCAGGCTGACAAGTCAGAAGGGATTTGCCTTTCTGCTTCCCGCCGCGGCGGAATTCATGGAATTTGATTTACAATGTGTGCTGCTCGGCACGGGGGAAGAGTGGATTGCCCGGGAACTAAGAAACCTGAACAGGCGCTTTGGGGAAAAATTCATTTTTCTCGACCGCTATGACAATGCAATGGCCCATCTTATCGAGGGGGGCAGCGATATTTACCTGATGCCTTCGCTCTACGAACCATGCGGATTGAACCAGATATACAGTCTCCGTTACGGCAGCCTCCCGGTTGTGCGGGCAGTCGGAGGGCTTAAAGACACAGTCGTCGACTTTGACGATCCGTCCGGCTCAGGGACGGGTTTTGTTTTTAACGATCCTGCCGCGGATAAGTTGACTGCATGCGTCCGCAGGGCGGTTTACGCATTCAACGAGCAGCCGGTGGTTTTCGAAAAGACAATACACCGTGCAATGAAGAAAAGATTTTCATGGGAGACCGCGGTTTTGCAATATGAAAAACTCTTCCGGAACGCGCTTGCGGAAGTCAGGAACGAAACTCCGTTTCCCCGGAAAGTTGATAAAAGTTAATTAATCAAGGAATCAATCGATGTCTGTCTAAGTTTCTAAAAAATACGCTTTGACAGGGAAATATCAGGAAATTACACTTCCGGGCTTGAACTGGCGGTTCAGTCCTGATAAAAACCTCTGTCAACCGATAAACTCCCAACTTCAACCGGACCCCCGGCGATGGGCAAGATTTGTATTGTGGAAAAAAAACAGGTGGTGGTGCTGAAAAAGGAGATTTATGTCGAAGGCGCCAGTGAAGATGTAATGGAATGGCTGGAAAACCATCAATGTAATGACGCGAATTTCCAGTGGCGTGAATCCATCGAATACGTTCAGCCCGAATCGGAATCACTGGCAGTGATGGAACTGCCTGAAGAAGACGATTTTAATTTCCTTCGATTCATCCACAAACCCGAAGTTTACAATTTGAAACGCGACAACGACCGTCCCGTGCGCAGCCGGCGCCGTTCAGCTTAAACCTGTGTTTGCCGGGAGACGTAAAGTCAGCGCTCTCTCAGCATCGAACTCCAGTCCAACGGGGTGAGCCGCACTCCGTGCTGGTTCATCAGCCCGCCCAGCGAAATCAATACCCTGGCCATCAGCACAAAACTGTCCGGGATCTCCACCTTCAATTCACGCATGATTTCCAGATGCCTTTTTAATTGTGTGAGATTCCCCGAGGTCTCCCGTTTTTCGTTAAACAGCAGTTCTTTCAGGCGTTTCGGTTCCGGGACTTTGAAACCGGCGCGTTCCAGTTTCAATTCAAAACCATCAGACTGCCGCGTCAGCAGGGCAGTCAACAGATCCCGGTAGCTCCGCGATTCCTCCGGGTTTAGTTCCACCACCGCGCCGAAGTCAAGCAGGGCCAGTTTTCCCTTGGGAGTGACAAAAAAATTGCCGGGGTGAGGGTCCGCATGAAACAGCCCGGAGTGGAAGATTTGCTTGATGAAACTGCCGACAAGTATTTTCAGCACCGGGTACGCGGCAGAGGGCGCATCTTGCAGAAATAGACGCACCGGAGTCCCCTCGATGTAACGCATGCCCAGGGTGCGGTCCGTTACTAGTTTTGGAAAAATCACGGGGACCATCCATTCGTCGTTGTCGTAGCGCTCCCGGAAGCGGGTGAGATTGGCGGCTTCCCGGCGATAATCCAGTTCGCTCATGATGCTGCTGGAAAGTTCACGGACAATCTGCCGCAGATCAAGCCCGGATTCCTTATCCTCAAGCAGCCGCGCGGCGAGCGCAAAAAAACGGAGGTCCGCGTCAATTTTTGCGGGGGCGTCGGGAAGCTGGACCTTGAGCGCCACCGGCGTGCCGTCAGGCAGAACAGCCCGGTGCACCTGAGCAAGTGACGCTGTTGCCACCGGATCATGATCGATTTCACTGAACCGTTCTTCCCAGTCCGCTTCCCATTCCTCCTTCAGAACTGTATTTACAGATTCCCAAGGGATTGAAGGGGCCCGGTCCTGCAATTCCGTCAGGGCCAGACGGTACTGCTCCGGCACCCAATCCCCCTGGCAGCTGATAAACTGCGCGGCCTTGATCCATGCTCCCCCCTGGCGACGGCAGAGGTCAGCAAGTTCCAGTGCGTTTCTTTTGTGCAGTTGCGCGGACCGCGCTTTTCGTTCATCCTCTTCCAGTCCCGTGACGGTATGTTCATGAAAACGTGTGCGCAGGTAAAGGGTTGCCAAAGTGCGGATTGCATCCCGGTAGCGGTCGCCCAGCTGCAGCATTTCCGCCATCCGCGACCACTCCCCTTGCAGCTGGGAGCTGAACTCATCCATGTCTTCGAGTGCTCGGGACGGATGGGACGACCAGCGTCGGATTGTATCCGAGGTTCGGTTAGCCCAGTGGTCCGCAAGCTTTGTGATTTCATGGGAAAGTTTTTCGAGGTCTCCAGGCAATTTTACCTGTTCCAGTCCCCGGCTTGTTTCTTTGAGCAGACGCTCCAGCAGAGTGCCTGTGCCTTCCACCCAATTCTTCTTGTCGTGGAGCCAGCGTTCAAGTGACATAAACTGCGATCACTGTTCCCCGGGGAATATTATTTCACGCAAGTCAAGATGGCTCAGGGACCAGTCTGCCAGGTTGGAGCATAGCCTGAGCCGGTTTCTTCGTTTCCCTTTGTCTTCATCCATCACCATAACTCCATCAAAAAAACGGGTGATCACCGGCTCCAGCCGGTAGATCTGCCGCATGAAGTCAGTTGCGGAACCTGGTTTGTCAGCTTTGCCATCTACTCCCAATTCTGTAAGCGTGCCGGAGAAATCATGTTCCTCCTCAAGTGAAAGAAGTTTCGTTTCGATCCGGTCCCCAATTTCATCAGCATATTTGCTGCTGATGTTTATTGCACGGACGACAGCTTCGACGGTCTTTTTAAAGGAAATGGAATTCAACTCAGGGTTCATGATTTCAGCAAGGCGCAGGCGCTGCAGCGGCAATCCTGAGGGGGTCTTCAGCAAGGCTTCAATCAGGTCATATCGCACACCCTGTTCCTGCAGATACCAGCGTTCTCTCTGCAGTAGAAAGTCAACCATGTTTTGCTGCAGTTCCGTGGGTTCTGTAACAAAATCATGCTGTTCCCGGAGTCCCTCAATGGCCTGCTCCACGAGTTCGTTCCAATCCAGTTTCAGACCCAAGCCGAGGATGATCTGAACAACTCCCTGAGCCATGCGGCGCAGGGCGTAAGGATCAGCCGAACCGCTCGGCGCCATGTTCAGTGAAAACGCTGCTGCCAGCATATCCAGGCGGTCTGCCAGAGAGACCGGCACCGTTTCCATGTCCCCCGGCAGACGATCCTGCGCGTTTCGCGGAAAATAATGTTCGCGTATGCCGCGGCATGTTTCCGGAGCCTCCTCTTTCAGCGCGGCATAGACAGCTCCCATCACTCCCTGCAATTCAGGGAATTCTCCGATCATTTGTGTCTGTAGATCGAATTTGCACAATTCGGCAATTCGGTCCACCCGGATACGCAGAGAATCATCTAAGCCAAGTTTCTCCGAGATCAGGCCGCTCAGACGCCTGATGCGCGACACCCGCTCACGCTGGTTTCCACGGTTCTGGAAGAAAACCACCTGCTCGAGCTGGGTGTTGTATTCCTCCGGGGTGGATTTTTGGTCTTCATGGAAGAAAAACCTCGCATCGCTCAGTCTCGCGCGCAGGACCCTGGCATTACCTCTACAGACTGTTTCCAGCGAACGGGAGTCCCCGTTGCGCACCGCGACAAAATGCGGCAGCAGCCGGGGGGCTTCGGAATCGGAATTTTCGTACACAGGGAAATAACGCTGATGCACTGCCATGCTGGTCACCAGAACCGGCTCAGGAAGCTCCAGGAAATCCTGTTCGAAGTCTCCATGCATGAGCGTCGGCCATTCAACGAGGTTTGTCACCTCCTCAAGCAATTTATCATCCAGCCTGACCTGGAACCCCTTCTTCTGTTCGAGCACATGAACCTGGTCCACGATTTCCCCGCGACGTGTTTGATAATTCGCGATTACATGCAGGTCCCGCAGCAACGATTCGTACTGCTCCGCGTGTTTGATCGAAAAAGGTTCCCGGTGCAGAAAACGGTGCCCCCTGGTGAAACGGTCCGCGTTCACCATTTCGATTTCAAATGGCAGCGCCTGTTCGTTCCAGAGCGAGACGAGCCAGCGGATAGGGCGCACAAACCTGGTATGGTATCCTCCCCAGCGCATATTTTTCGGGAAATTCAATCCGGACACCCAGCTGGGCGCATGCTTGGTCAGCAGTTCCGGCACCGGAAGTCCCTTCACGTTCTGCATGGTGTAGAGATAGTCTTTCCCCTGGAATTCCCGGATTTCGAGCATCTCGGCAGTTACTCCTTGCTTGCGCGCGAACCCTATTGCGGCTTTGCTCCAGTTCCCTTGCGGGTCCTTTGCGATATTTGCCGGCGGTCCTTTCATTTCAAGCACGCGGTCCGGTTGAGAGTCAGGCAGCCCTTTCAGTTGCACAGCCAGTCGCCTCGGCGTGGAAAATCCAATGATTTCACTGTATTCAAGCTGGTTGCCTTCACAGGTATTCCGCGCAAGAGCCTGCAGTTGTTCCACCGCCGGCAGGATCATCTGCGCCGGCATTTCCTCCATTCCGATTTCAAGCAAATAGGTATTCACGATTCTAATCAGTCAAGGTTGATGTTCATGTAGGGCAGGCACGGGGGCCTGCGCCTACAGCTTGATCACATGATGTAATCGTAATCGAAATCGGGATCGGGTTCGGTATCGGGATCGAATTCCGATTTCGATTTCGACTACGAAAAGTTATCGACATATAGTCCCTGTCTGCGTCGCAAACGCGACAGGCATGCAGTAATGAAATTTTTTTTGAAACAAGACACCACAAGAAATATGTGTTAATTTCATATTTTTTTCGTTAATCAGCGGTTTCCGGAGCAAGCCTGGCTATCCAGCTTTGTGCTTCCTCACGGTCCTGCATCAGCGGGAATCCGAGTTTTCTGCGTTCTTCAAGAAAACGTTTTGCCACATCCTGCGCGAGGACTCGCACCCTGCCGATGTAGGAGGCGCGGGCGGAGACGCTGATGGCGTTTGATGCGTCAAGCTGGTTGAACACGTGTGAGCACTTCAGGACGTAATCGTATGCGGGGAAGACGAGATCAGCCGCCAGCGCCTGGCGCGATTCGAGTTCGAAATCATTGAACCATTGAAACAGACGTCCCGTGTCCGCAATTTCAAAAGTGTACTTGGAATGTTCAAATTCAGGCTGTTTGAAAATTGCGCCATAACTGACACCGGAAGTATATTCGAGTGAGAAAACGTCTTCCACCTCCTGCAGATACATCGCCAGCCTTTCCAGCCCATAGGTCAGTTCCGCTGATACCGGCTGGCATTCGAGTCCGCCAACCTGCTGGAAATAGGTGAATTGGGTCACCTCCATTCCGTCCAGCCAGATTTCCCACCCCAGTCCCCAAGCGCCGAGGGTGGGGGCTTCCCAGTTGTCTTCAACGAATCGAATGTCGTGATCCAGGGGGTTAATTCCCAGGCTTTCCAGCGATTCCAGGTACAGGTCCTCGACGTCATCCGGGGAGGGTTTGAGAATCACCTGGTACTGCAGGTGCTGGTAGAGGCGGTTGGGGTTCTCTCCGTACCTGCCGTCCGCCGGGCGTCTCGAGGGTTCGACATAGGCCACATTCCACTCTTCCGGTCCCAGCGCCCGCAGTGTGGTCATCGGGTTCATCGTCCCTGCTCCCGTTTCCACATCATAGGGGTGCATCAGCACGCATCCCTGCCTGTTCCAAAAAGTATGCAGGTTCATGATGATTTCCTGCAGGCTCAGTTTTTTAGACATATACGAATTTTCTGAAATTTCTGTAAGAAAAAATATGATCCCGGACAGACAAACGGAATCTGTATTTATGCATAATCCGCTGTTTTTTTGACAAGCAGGAAAATCATAACGTGCCTGCTGGAAAACGATGAAGGTCGCGCACCAGCAGCTGTTTGAGGGAAACATACAACCAGTGCAGAGCCAGCTGGGTTTTGCGCACGCGGATTTGCCGCAATTGATTTTCCGATTCTTCAATCAGTTGAAGCTGTTGCCGGTGCGCGGCGCCGGTTTTTTCTATCTGCCTGATCGCTTCCATGCACATCGTTTTCAGGTGCTCGCACGCACTGTGACCGGCAATGGTTGCTCCGTTTCGGGTGAAGTTCCGCAGAGTGGATGGATTAAGAGTGCGCAAACTTTCCGGAGTCGTGAAGTCCTGTGGATTGAGCCAGAGTTTCCTGCTGATATTTTTCAGCTGAAACATGATTTGCGCTGCTTGATCTTCTTCCTCACATAAAAGCAGGACACTGTCCGCGTCGATTTGTTCCGCGTTCTCCCCGAAATCCGGCAGATCGCGGCATCCAGCCAGTGCGGGAAGCAGCGCTCGTGCCGCTTTTGCCGCTTTCCCCAGGTCCGCCAGTTCCTGACTGAAAAAAAGATCGCGGTTTCTTGCCAGGTTGCGTCCGGATTCATATTGTTTTTCACGCCGCAGCATATCAAGGCTCATCCGTTCCAGGTCCAAATGTAACAGCGGTGTGCTGGTTATGGCATCCGTCATTTCAAGCTCGCGCAGATCAACGAACCGCAGCAGCGGGATGATGCACTTGCGGATGTCCTCGCTCCAATCCAAAAACTTCCCGCGCAGCACCGCACCGCCGAATTCTGTCAATTGCAGGTATATCACTCCCTTTTCCAGCACATGCATTCCGGAATCAAGACGGGTGGTTTCGCTGAAGTTGCGGTAGCCCAGTTCACTGAGTAACATTCTCATCAGCGCGTTCAGCACCGGGAAACTGCTTATGCTGCGGATCGGAATGTGCTGCCGCGCCTTCAAAGTTTTTGGTGAAAACCTGGCGGTATTCATCCGTTCTTCCCGGATTGCTTCAATCATCCGCTTGAAAGGGGGGTTCCTCAGTGTGAACCCTCCTGAACGCAGAACATGGCCGATGGCTGCGTCTCTGAAAAAAATCCGTCCAATGGAATTGAAGGGGATGCCGGGGAAGAGGTAACATCCTTTTTCCTCCCGTAAAATTCCTTTGACCTGTTCGGACTGCACCGGTTTGGTTTGGAATGCAAGAAATGAATCCAGCCAATCCCCGGGGGCCCTGTCTCCCTCCACTGTTTCCACCTCCTTGATATCTTTTAATGAAATCAGGGTGTTGCGGGGGATGTCTTCCAGTGTGCTGCGAACCGTGCCGTGCGTGCAATCCTGATATTCAAATGCCCGCACCTCAGCGGTCAAAGGAATTCTTGGGAATCTGCGTATATGCCTGGTGAGCAGCATGGACGGATCAGCCACTGGAAAACGCATCTGATTCACCAGTTCCACTTCCGGTCCCAACCGGAACATGGCTGACAACTCTTCAATGATGTTTTCCACCACCAGCGCCCAGCGCAGTCCGGGTTCGCAATTCTTCTGGGTATCATTAAGAAACTTCGGCCAGTCCCGGGGGTTGTCCAGTGCGTGAAGGTTAAACAGCACCAGGTCAGGACGGGAATCGATGACTAGGTTTTTAAGTTTTCCGGTTTCCTCGGAGGTGACGGCTTCAGTACTCAGGAGGGTGCCGACCATGGTTTCAGAAGAAACCTGCTTGCGGACAGAATCGATCATTGTCTGCCAATAATCGGCGGTGAACCCGATGCCAACTAAGTGCATGAATGGAAAACTGGAATTTACAGGGTGGGCAAAGTAAGAGATTATGCTAGCATTCTTCCACCGGGATGTAAATCGGATTGAACGCGGGTAACATGTTCAGTCATCCCACTCCGCGGCCCCCTTTATTGCCACCTGGCCTTGCGGGCCGGCGGTCCACAGCTCAGCGCCGGAACTGCTGGATTGCCCGGCGATTAGCATCGTCTCTCCATCGAACAGCGGATGTTGTGCACGGAATTCGAAGCGGCGGATTAATTTTTCAGGCTTATTCCTTCGGCACAGGTCCAGCAGCAGTGTGGCCTGCAGCGGACCATGAACAACAAGACCGGGGTATCCTTCGTATTCTCTGCAATAGGTACGGTCGTAGTGGATGCGGTGTCCGTTGAAAGTCAATGCCGAGTAACGAAAAAGAAGCACAGCGTCTGGAACCATGGTTCGGGACCACTCCGGGTTGTCGGGGGCCTTTTCCACCGCTCGCCGGGGCGAGTCCGGGTTTGGGGGTTCGCGGTAAACCAGCTGTTGCTGATCACGCAACGCCGGACCGGAAGCACCTTCAAATTCATGCATGACTGTAACGAAAACCAGCTGTCCGCTTTTGCCCTGCTTGATTACAACGTCTTCGATTCGCGAAATTCTTTTGACCGTCTCCCCGATTATTAATGGGCGCATAAATTCGAGAGTGCTGCCGGCCCACATGCGGCGCGGGAGGTCAACCGGCGGAATAAAGTTCCCGCGTCTGCCGTGTCCGTCCTCTCCTAAGAGCGAATTCCGGGGGGAGGACTTTGTCAGCATCCAGTGAATCCCCGCAGGAGCAGGGTCCCCCGGACTTGGACTTGGATCGTCAAGATCAAGGACGGCGGAAAAACCCGCAACCTGGAACGGGGTGAGTATATCCTCACATTCTTCTTCCCGTCCGATCCAGTTTTGCAGATGCTGCGGTTGTTTGTTCAACATCCCTGCCTGAATGCTAATAGTTGTTTGTTCCGCTGTCAGTCAGCATGGGTGTTGTTCCGGGGAAAAAATTCACTTCTGCTGTTTCCGCAATTCTTTACGCTTTTCCTTCAAAGTGTCCAGGATAATCCGCGTTTTCCCGGAAATCTGTTCCAGGTCGAATGTATGCCAAAACATTGACAGTTTTTCGATTTCAGGATCAATCATTTTAAAAAAGGAGCTTACCTTTGCAGGCTCGCCTCTTTTTACAATGAAGCGGTAATAGCGGTGAATGGAGAGAAACTGATTCAGCAGTTTCTGGGCGATCCCTGGTACAGCCGGTTTGTTTCCGCTGGTTTGGTTATGGCAGTGGGCGCACACACCGCGCACGGTGTTGACATTTAATGCGGCAGCATTGATGGATCCATGACACGATACACATGTGGGACCCTGGAGTTCCTGTTTTTGCACCACGATGTGTTTAAAATGCTTGCTTTGGCGGAACCCCTCTTCGATGTTCTCGTGGCATTCCCCACAGGTCCGGGCAATGTTGCGGTAATTGACGCCTGACATCAGGTCCGTTCCGTGGGCCCGGGTTAGGTCGGGAGATTCCGGATTGCCTCCATGACAATCGGTACAGCTTATCCCTTCCTGGCGGTGGATTGATGATCGCCATTCCTGGTAATATGAATGAAGCTTTTTGTTGGTTACCAACCAGTCCGGGTCTTTGTGACATTCGATGCAAAAATCTACTGCCCCTGCCCCCGGCAAAGCCGATGAAATTCCCAGGATGAAAAAGAGAATCAGTAATACAGGGGTCTTTCTGTTTTCATGTTTGACAAAACCGAGGCCTTTCAGTGATTTCATAACGAGCCTTTCAAATAAAGGTTGCATGCGCTGATAATTTAACCCTGCCAAGGAATTAAGTGACTGCGTGGGCCTGGTGTTTTTTCAGCATGAAGCCCATCGTGATTGACGCATCCATATGCCGGTATACCCGCAAAAGATGGGTTCGCGGAAGCGCGGCAACCCTCCACATAATTTGTTTCCGCCGGGATGCTTCCATGCGTGTGGATCTACCCCGAATCCCAGACAGAGATGTTGATGGGACTTTCGGGAAAGTCCGGAAACAGCCGGGTTGGAAGGATTGCAGGATGGCCGAAAACGCGGAATCAGGAGACATGAAAAAACAGGGTCAGAAATATGATTGCCTCCTTTATTATTCTTAACACCGATGAAACAATAAGTGAAGCGTGATGCTCCCGCGAGCAGAATGTGGAAGCCGAAGCAATCGCGAAAAAATCAGCATCTCCGTAAATATAATGGGATTCTTCTGATTTGATAAAGCCTGTCTGTTTCGTTAGGCTGACATGGTTATAATACGGATTTGCACATGCAGTGTCAGTGCGGGACCATGGTTTGTACTCACCACATACTCGAAGTTCTTGTTCAAAATGTTTACTTCTTCCCTGTTGCGTGATGCAAAATTCCGGTTTGCGCGAGTTATTTGGCGGGAGGGATTACCGGTTGCCAGTGATGCATGCAGCGAGGCGGTCCTGATGCAGGAATGTATAAAATGATGTCGTCCGGCCGCTATCAATCAGTTGGGGGCTTGCCTACCAAATCAGTGCTGGATGTCATGCTGACATCGAATTCGGTGGGAACCAGCACCCGGTTGCGGCATTTCCGATACGGTAATCCCGGCGCCAGGCCGCGGGTTTATCTTCATGCCGGTTTGCACGCGGATGAAATCCCGGGCATGCTCGTGCTGCACCAATTGATGCGTCTGCTGGATAATGCGGATGCCGCGAAGCGAGTCCGCGGGGAAATCATAATCATTCCGGCAGCCAATCCGATTGGGCTCTCCCAGTGGGGCTTCGGGCATTTACAGGGGTGGTTTGAATCAGCTGAAGGAGTGAATTTTAACCGGGGTTATCCGGAACTGGTGGAGGAAATCGCCCGCAAGGTAAAAAACACATTAACGGATGACGCGGAGGAAAACACCGAGTTGATACGCACGGTCTCACTGCAGGCGCTGGCAGACTTGCCGTCTCGCGGATGTAGTGGGCATTGGAAACATCACCTGCTCAAGGAAGCCCTGAAGTCGGATTTCGTGCTCGACCTGCATTGCGACGATGAAGCTGTAACCCACCTGTATACATCATCGGCAAGCTGGCCGGAACTTTCTGACCTTGCCGCGCAACTCCGTGCCGAACTGGTGCTGCTTGAGCGTGTTTCCGGGGGCAACCCTTTTGATGAAGCATGCAGCCTCCCCTGGTCGGAGTTGGCAAACCGCTTCCCACCTCGTCCGATTCTGCAGGGGTGTCACGCGGCAACCATCGAACTACGAGGTACACGTGACGTGGATCATGCATACGCTTCCGCGGATTCGGCGAACCTGTTTCGTTTTCTGCAACGTAGAAAAGCTGTCGCGGGAAATCCCGGAACCCTGCCGGAATTGGTGCGCCCCGCCCGTCCTCTTTCAGGGGTGGAACAATTGTGTGCGCCCGCACCGGGCATAGTGGTTTTTCGCAAAAAACCCGGGGACTGGGTGAAGAGCGGAGAAACGGTGTTTGAATTGATAGACCAGCTGAAGGAAGACCCTCGTTCCGCTGTGCAGGAAATTTGTGCAGGCACTGACGGGCTGCTTTTTGCCCATCGCTCGGACCGGATGGCACGACCGGGATTGGTGTTTGCACGAATATCCGGGAAGAAGAAACTACGCGGGAAAGACGGAATGCTTCTCACTCCCTGATACTTGAATATTCACACTGCCACCCTGATACAGCCATGCGACTCGAAGATCATATCCCGCGGATTCAAAAACTGCTGAAGGAAAAAATCGGCAGCCTGCCCCTCAGTGCCTTGCAAAACGAACTGGTGATGCGCGGGGCTTTCATGAGATTGTACCGCACACTGCCGAGGTTTCTGCGGCTTGCTGTAGGAGAAGAGCGATTTGTGGAATTCTGCATGTCCAACCGCGACCGGCTGCTAAACCTCAAGGGGGTAGTTTCGGAACGGATGCAGGAATCCTCACCTGAAACCACTGAAGCAGGCGCTGCAGCGGAGGAACCCGGTCCTTCAATGAGGGAATTGCAGGAACTGGCGATGAAGGTGTATCTCCCAGTATATCCCCCTAAACCGGTGGTGCTCTCCCATAGCCGCGGGGCAAGGATCTGGGACCTTGAAGGCAGGGAGTATATAGATCTTGGCGCCGGAATAGCAGTGAACAGTCTCGGGCACCAGGACCCGGAACTGTTGATGGCGCTTTCAGAACAGGCGGGCAAATTGTGGCACACCAGCAACCTGTTTCTGACTGAACCGCCGGTCAGGCTGGCCGCCGATCTTGTCGATGCGACTTTTGCCGACCGGGTGTTTTTCTGCAATTCCGGTGCGGAAGCAAATGAAGCGGCCATAAAACTGGTGCGTAAACATGCTCATCTGCACCATGCAAAAAGCAAGCGTGAAATTTTAACTTTTGAAGGCTCTTTTCATGGGCGGACACTGGCGACTGTTACCGCCACCGCGCAGCCCAGATACCAGGAAGGTTTCGGCCCTCTTCCCGGTGGATTCAGGTATTGCCCGTTCAACGATTTTGATGCCGCGGAGGAATACATCGGCCGCAAAACATGCGCGGTCCTGGTTGAACCTGTACAGGGGGAGGGTGGAGTAAACCCCGCAAAACCGGGGTTTTTGAAACACCTGCGGGAACTGTGCGACCGGCATCAGGCACTTCTGATTTTTGATGAAATCCAGTGCGGGATGGGCCGCACCGGAAAAATGTTCGCGTTCCAATGGGAGGAAGGGGTCATTCCGGATGTGCTTACAATGGCGAAAGCCCTCGGGTGCGGGTTCCCTCTCGGGGCGATGCTTTGCACTGAAGCGGTGGCCATGGCGTTCAAACCCGGGGATCACGGCACCACCTTCGGGGGGAATCCACTGGTAACTACCGTGGCGCGTGCGGCGTTTGCCAAAATTAACACTCCGGTGATGATGACGCAGGTGCTCAAACAGGGGGAATCCATCCGTGAACAACTGCGGAGGCATAATGATAATCTTGGGATGTTCCGGGAAGTGCGCGGGAAAGGACTGATGCTTGGGACGGTATTGAGCGAGGATTGGAAAGGCCGGGCGGGGGATTTAGTCGGTTATGGATTGAAGCACGGAGTGCTGGTACTCAATGCCGGAGCAGACGTTTTGCGCCTTGTTCCACCGCTTAATATATCCGATGAAGAAGTCGGGATTGGAATGGACCGTCTGGGCATGGCCCTGAAAGAAGCGTCAGGGGAAAGGTAGATGCTGCCCGGCTTGCCGCTTGTTAAAAAAAATGCCCGGCTCAGCGCAGATACTTGCCTACCAGCAGGTCGAGCCGCTCCCGGGTTTCCCGCGAAATCCTGGATTTGTCGGTTATGAGCGCGAACCGGAGCGCGTCCGCCTGCGTGTTTGGAAACTCCGGGGTGATGCGTTTCAGTGTTTGCACCAGGATTTTGCGCGCGGTTTCAACGTTTTCGTGCATCACCTGGATAACGTCTTCCACCGAGACTTCCGTTTCGGAAACATGCCAGCAATCGTAATCTGTAGCCAGGGCGATGGAGGCGAAACTCATTTCCGCTTCACGCGCAAGCTTGGCTTCCTGCACGTTCGTCATTCCTATTACGTCCGCGTTCCAGGAGCGATAGATCATCGATTCCGCGCGTGAAGAAAATGCCGGACCTTCCATGCAGACGTATGTTCCACCGTCATGACAGGTCGCGCCGACTTCCCGCGCGCATTCCAGCAGCAGTCCGCGCAACCGGGCACAAACCGGGTCGCCAAACTGAACGTGCGCGACCAGTCCATGCCCGAAGAATGTCGAATCTCTCCGTTTTGTCAGGTCAATAAACTGGTCCGGGAAAACCATGTGTCCCGGAGCAATTGATTCCTTGAGGCTGCCTACGGCGCCGACGGAAATCAAATGAGTGACTCCCAGTTTTTTAAACCCCCAGATGTTTGCCCGGAAGGGTATTTCTGAAGGCGTCAGCACGTGACCGAGTCCGTGACGCGGCAGAAAAGCCACAGGCGTGCCATGGATCTCACCGGAAATGAGTGCCGCGGAAGGTTGACCGAAGGGCGTCTCCAGTGATACTTCCTCAACCCTTTCCAACTCTTTCAGGTGATACAAACCGCTGCCGCCGATGATTCCAACTCTCATTTATTGCCTTTCTTTTCTTTACTGTTTTGTGGTCGGCATCCGTTTCCCTTCCCCGTGTGTCATTCACCTTGGGGCGTTTCCCGGAAGAGAGCATGGTACTCTTCATTCGGCTGCATGTCCACTCCGGAAGCAATCCTGTTACTCATGTTGAAAAAGCCGGTGACGGCGCAAATGTCCCAGATCGCTTCATCCGTAAAGCCATGCGTACGCAATTCTTCCCGGTCTTTCTCTGTTATGTGTTCCGGACATTCAGTCAGTTTCACCGCGAAATCAAGCATTGCCGCCTGACGCGGTTCCAATTGTGCCGCGCGGTAATTCATCACCATCAGTTCCCCGAGTTTCGGGTTCTTGGAAAGCCGCCGCACCGCTGACCCATGCGCTGTCAGACAGTAAAAACAATGATTTACTGAAGAAACAACGACTGCTATCATCTCTCGTTCGAGCTTGCTCAGCGCAGATTCTCCAAGCATCAGATCATCGTACATGGCGCGGAACGGGTTTAGTTTATTTACATTGAAGGAATACGCGCGCAACACGTTGGGCACAAACCCAATTTTTTCATCGCAGATTTCGAAATATTGCTGAACTTCCGTGTCAAGTTCATCCCTCTGCGGTTCTTTCAAATTCAGAGCGGTCAGATATTTTGGTTGAGACATTATTTTCTTTTGGTTCAAGCAGTGAATGGGCGTTATCAACAGTCTATTGCTTCATGCAGGTTTGCCGTCTATACGCGGGCTGACGTTTTGTGATTGAATCACGCAAAGACATCATCACTCGCAGAGGTTTTTCCTACCTGGCAGGGTCCTGATTTTATCACAGTGTCCTGACAGTGCACAGCACATATCACTTACTGCTTTTACATGCGGAAAAAGAAACGGGTGGGAGGAATTTGGTTTATTTGTGCCTAGATGAGTTCGCGGTATGCAGAACCCCCATTGATTCCGGTTAAAGAGATGATCTCTGTTTGGCAGGTGTTCTGGATCCTGTATGAAAGACGTATCAATGACGGTTTTTTTAACCCGCGGCAACTACGAACTCAGGCAACATCCTGTTCAATCAACTCTTTCAAATCACGTGAAGCTTCCTGCAGACGCGGAACGTGTTGAAGTGCGGTTTCAATAGACATACGGCTGCTGGGGGCGTGAAACGAGAGAGTGGCGAACAGGCGCTGCTGCTGATCTTTGATTGGCACGGCAACGCACACCATGCCTTCAAGAAATTCTTCATTGTCCGTGCCTACTTCGTTTCGATGAATCCGCTCAAGCTCCTTTTTCAATGCATCCGGAGTTGTCAGGGTGTTTGCCGTGTGGGCCTTGAGCTGCAGGTTTTCGATCAGTTTTTGTTGTTTCTCCAACGGCAGCATGCTTAAATACAGTTTCCCGCTTGAGGTGCAATACAGCGGGACACGTGTCCCTACCGGCAGCTGCATCCGCAACGGCCAGTGACTTTCCGCACGGTCAAAGTACCGCATTTGACTTCCGTCAGGGACGGAGATGTTGCAGGTTTCTCCAATGTCCTCTGATAACTTGCGTAAAATCGCGGAACGTTCCGCGCGGAAATGGTCGTTGCCGAATACCCCCAGCGAAATCTTCCTCAGCCTTCTCCCTGGAATCAGGCGTTTCCCATCCAGTTCGCGCTGAAGAAACTGTTCATCCTCCAATACCGAACAGAGGCGGTGGATGGTAGCCTTGGGAAGCTGCAAACTGCCGTTGATTTCAGTGGGTGTGAGCGGACGTTCTGAATCAGCGACAATCTCAAGCACTGACAGCGCACGGATCAGGTAGGATCCCTTTTCCCGTTGATTGTTATTCATGGCTTAAACTTGGTGTGTTGCTGAAGCATCAAATGTTAAAAATACGCGTAGAATCAGTGCCTTGTCCCCGGGTTGCAACATTTGACGGATTGGTTTTGGATAGGGAATTCGCGGACCATGATGCATAAGAAAACATAAAAATTTGAGACTATTTGTCTCACTTGTAGAGAAATCTGGGAATATGTCAAGAAAAAACTGGGAATAAATTTTATCTCTGGTGATAAAAAAAATTATCATCTACAACTTGACATGTTGTCTTACAAGTGAGACAAAGTCTCGACTTTGAGACTCTTGGTCTCATAGTGTTGATAGTTGCAAGGGGAATTCCCCTTACCCCTGCTTGGTCATTTTTCGGGAAGTTCGTCGGTGTCCGTCGATTTTTCTGAAAAACCAGTTGGGTCCCGGGTGGGAGCGACAACTGGTTGATCGGGGTAAATCCTGCATCACTACAAAAAGGAGTAGCACATGAAGAATGAATCTTCAGTGAAAAAAATCGAAACCAGTGCGGTTTCCCGCCGTAAAGTTCTAAAGGGCATTGCGGCGACAGGGATAGCAGCCAGTGTCGGCCCCTGGGTTCTTCCTAAAAAGGCTCTGTCTTCCTCAGGGGAAGTGAACGTCCTGATGTGGTCGGATTATCTGCCGCCAGGATTCATAAAGGCATTCAAGGATAAAACCGGAATAACCATCAACTATACCGGGATCGGATCAAACGAAGAGATCCTGAACAAGATGAAGACCCAGAAAGGGCGCGGCATTGATATCTGCAGCCCGACCAACATGCGTTCCCTGCAGTGGGGGCCGTTGGGTCTGCTCCAGCCTTTTGATTACGGTCGCATCAAGAATCTTGGCAACACCAACCCTGCAATGCTTAAGGTCGGTGATGAGGAATGGAACTTCGGAGGAAAAGGTTCTCATTGGCTCCCGCACATTTGGGGCACTGAAGGTGTTGCCTGGCGTACAGACAAGTGGACACCGCCACGCACGGAAAAGGGTTTCGCGGTTCCAAGCTATGGTGATGCCTGGCAGCCAGATGTAATGGGAAAAACGATGATGCGTCCGCATTCCGGAATGCTCGGTGCTGGACTTTATCTTGAGACCACCGGAGCCCTGGAACCCGGTGCAATGAAGCGTGCGTATAACGATGAAAAGACGATGCGCAAAACCTGGCAGGTCGTTACTGATTTCTGTATCAAGAACAAGAAGCAGCTCAAGCTTTTCTGGAATGACGCGGACACTCAGAAAAACGGACTGATGAACCTGGGTGTTGTGGTCGGCCAGACTTGGGATGGCCCACCGATCACTTTGATGAATGACGGCAAGCCTGTTCAGTACCGGGCCCCGGTAGAGGGATCATTGGCCTGGGTGGATGGCATGGCGCTTTCAAAAGCCTCCGAGAATATTGATCAGGTTTATGCATTCATCGATTTCTGCTTTGAAGCAGAACCAGCCGGCAAATCGATTGACGGAGGTCCAGAAGGCAAAGCTTGGGGCGGACACGGATACAATTCCGCGGTTTTGGGTGCTGACAAACATGCCAGTGCGCAATACGGGAAAGTATTTGCTTCGGTCTATCCCGATCCCGCACTTGGTAGGCTGTGGCCTTGGCCAAAAGAACCTCAATGGTATGCGGATGTCAGGACGGAATACCGGAATAAATTCGTCAATGCCTAAAGCAAAAAGTCATAAGTAATTCCCACAATAAAGGAGAGTGTGTTTTTGTGATACACTCTCCTGCCAGCCCATTTCCCTTTCGGAAAAACATTGAAAGCACCTTAACAATCCTATGAGCGCGGATGTTGAATTAAGCAATATTACTGTGACCTTTGGTGATTTCACCGCGGTTCATGATATTAACATCACTGTTCGCGGGGGCGAGTTTTTCAGTTTCCTTGGCCCCTCGGGCTGCGGAAAAACTACCCTGTTGCGTACAATTTCCGGTTTTCAAAAACCAAGTCAAGGAACAGTCAAAATCGGGGGCCAGAACATGTCCGCGATCAGACCAAACAAACGTCCCACTGCCCTGATTTTCCAGAACCTGGCCCTGTTTCCGTTGATGAGTGTCTGGGAAAACATCTCATTTGCCCTTGAGGTGCGTGGAGCTGGCGTGAAGGAACGTCGAAAGCGAGCGGATGAACTTTTAGAACTGGTGGCCCTTCCTGGACAAGCGGAAAAGCAGGTGGACGAGTTGTCCGGAGGTCAAAGGCAACGCGTTGCCGTCGCCCGGGCTTTAGCTGCGGAACCTGAAGTTATGCTTTTGGATGAACCTCTTTCTGCACTGGATTTGAAACTGCGGCAGCACATGCGCACGGAGTTGAGAGCTATTCAACAGAGAGCCGGAATCACTTTCATCTATATCACCCATGATCAGGGAGAAGCGCTGACGATGTCAGATCGATTAGCGGTGATGTCCGAGGGGGTCATTGATCAGGTCGGAAACGGGACGAGTATTTACGACAACCCGTTAACATCCTTTGTGGCATCCTTTGTGGGAGAGAACAATGCCTTTCAAGGGAAAGTTCTGGAAATAACAGATAAGACAGCCAGGGTTGAAACTGAACTGGGCCCCTTGCACGCAAGGATCCCTTCAACAAATGGAAACAATTTATCTGCCGGTGACAAGTGTTTTATTTTTATCCGCCCGGAATCCTTAAACTTTATGCGAGGAAGAGCCAAAGCCGATAACCAGTTGGAAGTCACTTTGACCAATCAGGAATTCGAGGGGCACTTCTGGCACCTGATTCTTGAAGGCAAAAACGGGAAACCGATTAAGGTGTCGATGGTCAATGATGGACGCATGTTCAATCTGGAGATTGGCAGTCAAGTTAGGCTGGGATTCGATGCCGAGAATGCCGTGGCACTGCCCCATGGACAACTTGCCGCGGAATAACCACTCATTTTTCATTCTTTAAACACAGGCAAATATCGTGCGATTGTTCATCCAGGAAATCATCCGCCGCAATGGTGTCTTTATCGCTTCGTACCTGCTGGCTGGAGTGGCTATATGGGTGGTATTGATGATTGTGCTGCCCCAGGTTTTCATGCTGGATTTTTCTTTTCGTTTTAACTGGCATCACATGGACCCGTCAAAAATGGGAGGTCCGCAGGACGTATACACCATTTCCAACTACAAGTTCCTGCTCTGGGGAAGCCCCAATAATCCAGATCCATTCAACATCGTTGACGTTTCAGTCTTTTTGAGAACCATCATCGCCGCCATCTTCGTAACGGTTTTTGATGTTGTTCTGTGTTATCCGATTGCTTATTTTTTGGCCCACGTTGCCAAAGGAGGCAAAGCCAGGTTGCTGGTGCTGGGGCTGATCGTTCCGTTTTGGGTGAATGAAATCCTGCGTGCCTTCGCTTTCCGGATTCTGTTTGGCGAAGAGGGTACAATCAATAAAGTCCTGTTAGCAACCGGGGTGCTTGATCAACCGATTCCCTTTATTCGGGAAGACATTGCCCTCTATCTTGGACTTGGGTACGCGTACATCCTGTTGATGATATTCCCCATCTATAATGCCGTTGAAAGCCTGGATAGAAATCAGATTGAAGCCGCAAGGGATTTGGGATCACCATGGTGGAGAATACACTGGCGGGTCGTGATTCCTTTTGCAAAACCGGGTATCACTTCAGGTTGCACCATGGTTTTCATGCTTACCGCTGGAGCGCTGGCGGCACCGCAAATCATCGGCGGACCAAGCAGTCTTTGGTTTACCCAGATCATCTATCAATGGTTCAATACGGGTAACAACTGGCCCAGAGGATCGGCCTATGCGATCATCCTGTTGATATCTTGTGTGGCGTTTGTCCTTGTGATGATGAGGTTGTTCAAAGTCAGACTGGGAGAAATAGGCAAGTGAGTTCGGTGAACTTAATCAGGGTTTTTCTAGGTTTTTTCATATTCTTGTTCTTTACATACCTGTTCGGGCCGCTCATTATCATGAGCCTGACGGCCTTCAACAGTTCTGAATTTCCCAGTGTCACGCCATGGGAGTGTTTCAGTCCTGAGTGGTTCAGTGTTCTTCTTAACGACGCGTTCCTGATGAAAGGACTGAAGAACAGCCTGATTATCGGTTTGGGGGTGGTTTGTCTTTCCGTTCCCCTCGGCCTTGCTGCTTCAATTCTGTTGACACAGGTTCACCACCGAGTTCGTTCCTTCCTCTATACAATCCTTATTTCTCCGATACTTGTTCCGGGTGTCGTGTTAGGGATATCCACGCTCATTTTTTGGGACAGGTTAGGGGCCATGTTTCAGGTTGACTATGAAAGCTTCTTTTATGACGGTATTTTTTTGACCATCATCGGCCAGTCGACATTTATTTCTGCATACACGATGCTGGTCTTTATTGCCCGCTTGCAGCGTTTCGATCCTGTTCTGGAAGAGGCAGCACTAGACCTGGGTGCAACCAATGTTCAGTCTTTCCGTAAAATTCTGTTGCCTTTTTTAAAACCGGCGATCGGATCAGCGGCGGTGCTTGCCTTTCTGGCATCATTTGAGAACTACAACACCACGGTTTTCACTATCATTACTGAAAGTACCCTGACCACTGTTCTAGCGAGCAAAGTGCGTTATGGCATTAACCCTTCCATCAGTGCTCTTGCCGTGATCATTGTCGTGTTGACTTTGTTTGGGGCCATTATCCATGAGATTAAACGTAGACGTGAACTAAAGCGCGGCGAAGCAGTGACGGCGATGACAAAAGGACGGGTCTTCAAGCAAACCCGTGCTGTTCGTTCAGGGAATCCGGTTTATGTTATGGTCCTGCTCATTTTTGTGGCAGGATTGGGAACCGCCTGGGTCGCGAAAGGTTACAATATTGAACAATGTAAAGTCCGCGTTGCAGAAGAGAAGAAAGAGTTTTATGAGGAACGGATCAGGTTGTTGAATGAAAAAAGGGCAGCTGCTCTGGTGAAAGAAGCAGAAAAACAAACAGAATCTCTCCCGGATGGAACACCAAAAAAGCAGTATCAGAGCATATTTGCTCCCAGCAATTTGCAGGGACAGGTGGATTCTGACAAGCAGGTGAAGACACCACCCAACGACACACCCAAAAAACAATATCAAAGTATCTTTGCCCCGAGTAATCTGGAAGGTCAGGTGAATTCAAAAGTAAATGAACCGGATCCCGTTTCCACCACTCCGGCGAAGCAATACCAGAGCATCTTTGCCCCAAGCAATCTTGAGGGACAGGTGGATTCCAGCAAAAAACCGGATCCTGAAGCAAAGTGATTTATCAGCGGATGATTCATTTTTTCGCATTAAAACCTTTGCACTGGTTACGTAAGCACACAATCTGGAAAACAATATCCTGCCTTTACAGATGACTGCTTGCCGCATACCCCGGCAAACTGACTTCATATGACGCTGTCAATTCAGGATTATCGAGGGCAAATATAATCCGTGATTATTTGTTTCCGGCTTTTGCAAATAATCTTGACAACTCTACCGCGGAATGGAAAAAATGTGTTACGGCTCGTGAAATGAGATTATAAGTCTCATATAATGAGCCAGAAGCTCACTTTGTAGAGTGACTTCACCGGTAATTTGTTCTGCCAAAGGCGCTTTATTTTGTTGAAATTGCTGAATAGGCAGAGGAATTCAGAACATTGTACTGAATAATATCATCGACCAAATTGTGCTGGACATGCAGTCAGGGCTGCATGGAAAATGCTGTTTATCCCGGTAGTCCGCGGAGCATGATCAATTTCTGAATCAGGGCTGTTCAATGATAGGATGCGGAATGATGCCCACTGAGCACAGAATGATGCATCGGCGGTAAATCCTCTTTTCCGCACAACAGGCAGGAACCAGTACAAGCACCATCAGCAAACCCAACCCTGAGAAAGGAAACTGCACATGAAAATGACTACTGAAGAGGCTTTTGTAAAAGTGCTGCAGATGCACGGCATCGAGAATGCCTTCGGCATCATCGGTTCCGCTTTCATGCCCATATCCGATTATTTTCCAAAGGCGGGCATTGAGTTTTGGGATGCTGCTCATGAATGCAACGGCGGTTACATGGCGGACGGATTCACGCGGACATCAGGAAAGATGGCGATGATCATTGGACAAAATGGTCCGGGCATCACCAACTTCGTCACCAGTGTCAAAACCGCTTACTGGAATCACACGCCGATGCTGCTTGTCACCCCGCAGGCAGCCAACAAAACCATCGGCCAGGGTGGATTTCAGGAAGTCGAACAGCTGGCAGCTTTTAAAGACATGGTTGCCTACCAGGAAGAGGTGCGCGAACCTTCCAGGGTTGCTGAAGTGTTGAACCGGGTCATCGTCAAAGCTAAGCGCATGTCAGCACCGGCACAGATCAACGTGCCCCGCGATATTTGGACACAGGTCATCGACATTGAATTGCCCGCTATTGTTGATTTCGAATTCCCATCCGGCGGGACGGATGCCGTTGCCGTGGCGGCGCAGTTGCTGTCAGACGCGAAATTTCCCGTAATCCTGAACGGTGCGGGGGTAGTGCTGGGGGATGCGATTCCGGCTTCCCAAGCTCTTGCTGAACGGCTGGGCGCCCCGGTCTGCTGCAATTATCAGCATAATGATGCTTTCCCGGGGTCTCACCCGCTTTTTGCTGGTCCACTTGGTTACAACGGTTCCAAAGCTGCTATGGAACTGATTAGTCAGGCCGATGTTGTCCTGGCTCTGGGTACGCGCTTGAATCCATTCTCTACTCTGCCTGGCTATGACCTGGATTACTGGCCGGCCAAAGCAAAACTAATTCAGGTGGATATCAATCCTGACCGGATCGGGCTGACGAAACCGGTCTCAGTCGGAATTGTGGGGGATGCAGGTAAGGTTGCCGGACAGCTCCTTGATCAGCTTGCCGACGATGCCGGTAACGCAGGCCGTCAGGAACGCCGGAACCTGATCGCCGACAAGAAAACCAAGTGGGCGCAAACCCTCGCTTCGATGGACCATGAGGAAGACGACACCGGCACGACTTGGAACGAGCGCGTGCGCAATCGGCAGCCCGAATACATGTCAGCACGCATGGCCTGGCGCGCTATTATGTCCGCCCTTCCAGGAGACGCGATCATATCGTCTGATATCGGCAACAACTGCGCGATAGGCAACGCCTACCCGACTTTTGAAAAAGGCAGGAAATACCTGGCCCCAGGGTTGTTCGGACCCTGTGGATACGGGTTCCCGTCAATCGTTGGTGCTAAAATCGCCAACAGAAATACACCCGTTGTTGGTTTTGCCGGCGATGGTGCTTTCGGAATTTCCATGAACGAGATGACTGCCATCGGACGTGATAATTGGCCATCCATCACGATGGTGATCTTCCGGAATTACCAGTGGGGCGCGGAGAAACGAAACACAACCCTTTGGTATGCCGACAATTTTGTCGGAACAGAACTTGACCTGAAGGTTTCCTATGCGAACATTGCCAAAGCCTGCGGACTCAACGGTGTTCAAGCACGGACGATGGAGGAACTGACAGATGCGTTGAACAACGCTGTCAAAGCGCAGATCGAGAATGATCAGACTACATTCATCGAAGCAATCCTGAATCAGGAACTGGGGGAGCCTTTCCGTCGGGACGCGATGAAAACGCCGGTTTCAGTTGCGGGAATCAGCAGAGATGACATGCGTCCGCAATAGACTCTCTCGAATGCCCGAATGTTTGCGGGCGTACACAGATACAAACACGTGAAAGTCATCATTCAAGGAGAATGACAATGGACACACAATTAAATTTAAATACCCCGGACGCGCTTTGGCGTCCGATGACACAGCACAAACCGCTCCGGACCAACCCGCCCAAACACATAGTCCGCGGAGAGGGGTGTTATCTTTACAATGAAGACGGTGAACGGCTGCTGGATGGGATTGCCGGATTGTGGTGCGTCAATGTGGGTTATGGAAGAAAAGAACTTGCGGAAGTTTCCAGTAAACAAATGGAAAAACTCGCTTACCTAGCGCCTGTGATGACGCATGATCCGGCGGTGGATCTTTCAGAAAAACTCCTCAACATGCTCGAAATGGAGCAGGGGCATGTGTATTTCACAAGCAGCGGTTCAGAAGCAAATGAAACCGCATTCAAAATTTCCCGCCAGTATCATCTGCAAACAGGCAACCCGCGGAAATACAAAATCATCTCACGGCACCGCGCATACCACGGCAACACCATTGCGGCAATGACAGCCACCGGACAGTCGGAACGTAAAACGGGCTACGATCCAATGGCCGTGGGTTTTTTGCATATTCCCCCTCCATATCCCTACCGTCGTCATGCGAAACTGACACCGGAGGAACATGGTGAGGAATGCGCAAAGATGCTGGAAGATACGATCAACTATGAAGGAGAAGAGACTGTTGCGGCATTTATCATGGAGCCAATGATTTCCGGAGGCGGCATCCTAATACCACCTGACAACTACCTGCCTCGGGTCCGGGAGGTCTGTGACAAATATGGAGTCCTGTTAATCCTAGACGAAGTGGTTTCCGGATTTGGAAGAACCGGGCGCATGTTTGGACACGAGCTTTGGAATGTGAAAGCGGATATTTTCACATTCGGCAAGGGCATTTCCAGCGGTTACCTGCCACTGGCGGCTACCGTAGTGAAAGAGGAGATATTTGAGGCTTTTTACGGGGAGCCCGGGGACCTGTCCCATTTCCGGCAGGTGAACACCTACGGCGGACATCCTGTTGCCACCGCGGTGGGGTTGAAAAACATTGAAATCATCGAGCGGGAAGGCCTACATGAAAATTCGAGGAGTATTGGAGGCTACCTGATGTCTCAAATGCAGGAACTGCAAAATCACCCGCTTGTTGGTGAAATACGTGGTAAGGGATTGCTTGCGGGGCTTGAATTGGTTTCCGACAAGGATAGTAAAACCCCGATGGCTGCAACCATGGCAAACGCAGTGGTGCAATCATGCGCAAAACAAGGGGTGTTGGTTGGGCGAAACGTGAATACCGTTCCGGGATTGGGAAATGTGATCATTCTTGCACCCCCGCTTGTACTTCAGGAAAAGGAGGCGGATGAGATGGTGTCCGCAATCAGGAATGCACTGCAGCAGACATTGAACTGACAGCAACAAAATTTGGTTTGTCAACGCTTCAGCGTTGAAATCAAATAAAAAAATGAAACGACAAACTGGAGAATAAAATGATCATTGGCGTACCAAAGGAAATCAAGACCATGGAAAACCGGGTCGGCATGACCCCCGCAGGCGTCGCGGAGTTGACACAGCACGGACACAAAGTGCTGGTGGAAACAAACGCCGGCAGCGGCAGCGGTTTTGCGGATGAGGCATATTCCGCGGCAGGGGCCCATATCGTCCAAACCGCCGAAGAGGCATGGTCTACTGAAATGGTCTACAAGGTGAAAGAACCGCTTGCGGATGAATATGGGTATTTCCGGGACGACCTGGTGATTTTCACCTACCTCCACCTTGCCGCGGAAGGTCCGCTGACCCAGGCATTGGTGGACAGTAAAACCACTTCGATCGCGTATGAAACGGTGCAGCTGGAAAACGGCAGCCTGCCCCTTCTCACTCCCATGAGTGAAGTCGCTGGGAGAATGGCGGTGCAGGTCGGCGCGCGTTTCCTGGAAAAACCTCAGGGTGGCCAGGGAGTCCTGCTCGGCGGGGTTCCCGGGGTCAGCCCTGCCGATGTAGTCATCATCGGTGGAGGAATAGTCGGGCTCAATTCGGCAAAAATGGCGGTGGGTATGGGCGCCAAAGTGACCATCCTTGACATCAGCGCGGACCGCCTGCGTTATCTCGATGATGTATTCAGCGATCGCGTGGAATTGGTTATGTCCAACCGTTACAATATTGCCGACGCAGTGAAAAAGGCAGACCTGCTTGTTGGAGGTGTGCTCATTCCGGGAGCAAAGGCCCCGCATCTGGTCAGTGAAGAAATGGTGAAAACCATGAAACCCGGGGCCGTCATCGTGGATGTCGCAATTGATCAAGGTGGTTGCATTGAAACCATCGACAGGGTGACGTACCATGACAACCCGATTTACGAGCGGCATGGCGTCATACATTACTCGGTTGGCAACATGCCCGGCGCGGTTCCACGTACCTCTACGCTTGCGCTGACAAATGTCACCCTGCCCTATGCCTTGCAGCTGGCCGATCATGGCTGGAGAGCGGCATCACAGGCTGATCATTCCCTCGCTCTCGGGCTTAACACCCATGCCGGACATGTCACCTGCGAAGGCGTGGCAGAATCTTTGGGTTACGAGCACCTTCCGGTTGATCAGGCTCTTTAAAAAGCTCCCTCCCCCCGTCATTTGACAAAACAAGTTGGGTGGCGGGGTTCCTTCGTTACCCCCTTCCTCCGCAGGGCGGATGATCCAGGGGTATGTAAGACAGAATAATCCCCGTAAAATTCGCTCCCTTATTCCTGGAATTACCTGGAATTCCTGTGATAGTCTTCCCAGAAACAGAAATTGAAGCCTTCACTGACAAAAATACAAACTGATATATCACCATCACTTTTGCGTTTATTCTCATATGAATACTCATGAACAAGCGGTTTCCCTGCTCATCTCCCGTGCGAGGGCTGCGCAGGAGGAGTTTGACAAATACTCTCAGTCGGAAGTCGATGAAGCGGTGATTGCCGCGGCTTGGGCCCTCCTCAACCCGAAACACAACCGGCAACTTTCACGGTTGGCGCTGCGCATGACGGGATTGGGGCGTGTGGAAGACAAGGTGCGGAAAAATGAACGAAAAACGCTGGGACTGCTGCGGGACCTGAAAAAAGTGAAAACAATCGGCATCATCAATGAGTGCAAATCCAGGGGCATAGTCGAAATCGCACGTCCGGTTGGTGTTGTTGCCGCGCTTACGCCGTCCACCAACCCGCTGGCAACACCGTTGAACAACATCCTCAACGCGCTCAAGTGCAGGAATTCAATTATCATCGCGCCTTCACCTTCAGGTGAGGCGGTCCTCGAGGAACTGCTCAAACATGTAAACCATGAACTGAAACGCGTGAAGGCCCCTGAAAACCTGGTGCAGCAGCTTCCTGCACCTGTCAACAAAGCAACATCCGGGGAGTTGATGAAACAGTCCGATTTGGTGGTCGTGACCGGCTCACAAAACAATGTGCGCGCGGCATATTCCAGTGGCACTCCGGCAATCGGGGTCGGCATGGGTAATGTGAGCGTGATAGTAGATGAAACAGCGGATACGCGGGATGCGGCGGAGAAAATCAGCAGATCGAAAACGTTTGATCACGCAACCAGCTGTTCCTCCGAAAACAACCTGATTCTAGTAGATGAAATTTATGAGGAGATGATGAACGGAATGTTCCGGCAGAACGGTGTCATGCTCGTTGCAGAAGAAAAAGAACGCCTGCAACACATTTTATGGCGAGACGGTAAACTGAACCGGGACATACTGGCAAAATCACCGGCGGTTATCTGTCATAAAGCCGGTTTGCATCGGCATGGCTTAAGCGGGTGCGCATTTCTGATGGTTGAAGAAACAGGAATTGGTTCGGAATTTCCGTTTTCCGGAGAAAAGCTGTCCCCTGTACTGGCAGTCTTTCGTGCCGCAGACTTTGATGATGCGACCGGGTTGGCCCTGAGGCTGCTCAACTATCAGGGCAAGGGCCATTCGATCGGACTGCATTCAAAAAAGAAGGAACGTGCACTTAAACTAGGATTGGAACTCCCGGTGTGCCGCGTCATTTTGAACCAGGCCCATTGCTTTGCAACCGGAGGTGGTTTTGACAATGGTTTGCCGTTTTCGCTTTCCATGGGCTGCGGCACATGGGGTGGGAACAGCATCAGTGAAAACCTGAACTACCGGCACTTTCTCAATATCACCATGGTTTCATCAAGCATCTCAAAGGATGAGATCAGTATGGACGAAGTATTTTTCGATTACAAAAACAAGCATGGACTCTGAAAAGAAAATGTTTTCGGAAAACGAACCGAACCGTTCCAGTTTGCTTGGCAAAAGCGTACGCGACATGGTCGTTTTACAGGCAGAGCGGCATCCGGGTTCAGTGTTTCTGATATCTCCGGAAACCGGGTTCACCCTTTCATTTCTGGAACTTCTTGAATATGCACGAGGGATTTCACAAGCGCTGTATGAGCAGGGACTGCGGCACGAAGAAACAGTGGCGACCATGCTTCCCAACGGAGTTGCCAGCGCATTGATGCTGCTCGGAGTCATGTATGGCGGGCAGGTATATTGTCCGCTCAATCTTGCAGCCGGAAACCGGCAATTGAAATACGTACTCGAACATTCTGAAAGCCGTTTGGTTTTCGTGGCAAGTGAACTGCGCGAGCGTTGCGAATCACTGCTTTCAGAAATGGCAAAGGCGCCGGAAATGATTGTGATCGATGCCGACAATCCACCTTTTCCCAAACATCTTGATACATCGGAAATCACACAGCCTGAAACCTTGGCGGGGGAAAACGCACTGTTGATGTACACCTCCGGAACCACCGGTTTGCCCAAGGGGGTGTTGCTCTCTCATCAGAATATTATATCCGGAGGAATGAATGCCACCGAATCGCACAGGTTGAGTCCTACCGACCGGGCGCTTTGCGTGCTGCCCCTGTATCATATCAACGGCTTGGTGAACACTCTTTTCGGCCCTCTGGTCAGCTGGGGCAGCGTGGTCATGCCTCATCGATTCAGGACCGGAACATTCTGGGGAATGATACGGGATTTCCGGTGCAGCTGGTTCAGCGTCGTCCCCACCATTTTGTCCGCTTTGCTGAACAAGACCACGATGTCAGCTGATGAAAAAGATTCCATGTCATTTCTGCGTTTCGGCAGGTCTGCATCTGCGCCGCTGGCGCCGCAGGTCCACCGTCAGTTTGAAGAGCAGTTCGGGGTGCGCATTATCGAAACAATGGGCCTGACTGAAACAAGCTCCCCGATCCTGGCCAATCCTCTCCCGCCCGGAACGATAAAATATGGCTCTCCCGGGATTGCCTGGGGAAACGAGGTGCGCATAGTGGATGAATCGCTGCATTCGCTTCCTCCCGGAAAGGAAGGACAGATTGCGGTGCGCGGACCGAACGTCATGAAGGGTTATTTCAAAAATCCCGAAGAAACCCGTAAAACCCTGCAAAACGGATGGCTCCTGACCGGAGACCTGGGGGTGATGGATAAAGATGGTTATTTTTTTGTGCGCGGGAGGCTGAAGGAACTGATCATCAAGGGAGGTGAAAACATCGCTCCTCGCGAAATCGATGAAGCTTTATACCAGCACCCCGATGTGGTGGAGGCAGCAGGATTCCCCGTGGAAGACCCACACTATGGACAGGAAATTGAAGCATGCGTGACTCTGAAGGACAATTCCCGCTGTAACGAGCAGGATCTGCTGGAGTTATGCCGCGCTATGCTGGGGGAATTTAAAGCTCCGCGGAGGATACACTTTATCAATGAACTGCCCAAAGGCCCGTCCGGGAAAATACAGCGGTTGCGTCTTGCAGAAATTGTAAATTCAAATTGAAAAGGGGGTGATAACCATTCTTTTTGAGGCATGGAAATTGTAGCGGTTTATTAAAACTCTACAAAGGAATAAAATGTGGAAGCAAGGAATAGTGCTGGGAGGTTTGTTTTGTTTGTCGTGCATGTACGTGTCTGCGTCGGAACCATGGCCTGAATCTTATGTGCGGAAAACCAATGACAAAGTGTGGAACCTGATCATGAAACGCTGCAGCACGGCAAGCTGCAGATATCAACTGAACAAGATTCGCAATGAACCTCCACAGAATCGTGTGAATGCAAAAAAAGGATGCAAAAATATCTATCCCCCACCGCGAACAGTAGATGAACGGATCAAACTCTGCGGAAACGCTGACACCAAGGGGATGGTATCCAAAAATGTGCAATCTCTGTCGGAAAAACAACCGAGGCATGTCAACAAAGATCCCAGACGTTATAAAAGCGATCAGTCGCCGGTGGATAAACAAAAAAAGTTTTAGGCTCTGTTCGAGTTAAGTGTTGATTATCCAGCAACACAGCTAAGATATG
>CAYFLK010000035.1:0-36965 GCA_964344035.1 uncultured Pseudomonadota bacterium | reverse complement strand
ACATATCTTAGCTGTGTTGCTGGATAATCAACACTTAACTCGAACAGAGCCTTATGAAAAGGCTCAAGACCTGAATATGGAGATGAATGAGGCGCGGGTGATGAATTCCGGATGATAAAATATATGTAAATCAGATCCAAATTCATCTCTCATCCCGCAAAAAGGTATCGGTACTGAGAAACACCAGGGGCACTGTGATGGTCCTCAGACCCTCACCTCGGACAGGGGACATTGTAACAGCGGAATCATCCGCCCAGGATTTCATCTACGGTGGGCGGGACGTAGACAAGCTGATTGACGCTGAGGGCTTTATGCCCCTTGTAAGACCCCTGAAAACCGCGGAATTTTTCAACTCCGTTTACCAGCAGACTGATCGGTTGCTGGGTTTCGTTTTCCAGATAGATAACGTCGTCTTTTTGCAGGTTGAGAAAATCCCGTACAGTCATTTCTGTGGCGCCCAACTGCGCAATCAGTTCAACAAAAGTCCGGTTGATGTTCTTCTTGAACCGGTTGCTCCAGGTGTTGTCCTTTTCATCCTGCTCGCTTTGGAACCCCGCGTTGAGCCTCCCCCGTATCGGCTCGATCATTGAATAAGGCACACATATAGTGATGGACATCGGCGCCCGCCCCACTTCGACATCGAAGGTGACTACAATCACGATTTCACTGTGCGGCACAATCGAGACAAACTGGGGGTTGATTTCAGCGCGCGCATAATTGATCTGTACAGGAAAAACCGGTCGCCACGAACTCTGCAGATCCTCCAGCGCACTGATGACCACCCGTTTGATCATCCTGTTCTCAATTTCGGTGAATTCACGTCCTTCCGCCTTGACTTCGAGTTCTCCGTTTCCACCAAAGAACATGTCTATCAATGTGAAGACAAGCCGTGTTTCAAGCACCATGATCGCGTTTCCGCGTAACGGCGTCATGCGAAACAGGTTCATTGAGGAAGGAACAGGCAGGGTCTTGAGGAACTCACCAAACTTGATCAGTTCAGTGGATCGGACACTGATATCCACCACCTTGCGCAATGCAGTCGAAAGTGAAAGCCGGAACATGCGCACGAAACGGTCGTGGATGATTTCGAGGGTCGGCATGCGTCCGCGGATGATGCGGTCCTGCGCGGTCAGATCGAACGGAACGATCTCACTCGGATCATATTCATCTTCTTCCTCGATTTCTATCTCTTCCCCTGCTACCCCCTGAAGCAGGGCATCCACTTCTTCCTGTGCCAGTACTGAACCCATTGCCGCCTTTCTGCTGGTGGGAATAAAACGCTCTTTGCAGGCATTCCCCGCTTTTTTCCGAATTCCCGACAAACATTCGGATTCCCGGAATCGACCGGGTCTGCATCAACAAATACAGACCCGGAGTCTCAATGCAAGTTGTGTTCAACTCGTGGAAGTGCGCTGTTCGATGGGGACATAATCCCTGATAGTCGCACCTTTGTAGAGCTGCCTGGGACGTGCAATTTTCGTGCGTGGATCCTCGTGCATTTCCTTCCACTGCGCAATCCATCCCGGAAGCCTGCCGAGGGCGAACATAACGGTAAACATGTTCTCCGGAATGCCGATTGCGCGGTAGATGATACCACTGTAAAAATCAACATTCGGGTAAAGCTTCCGTTCGATGAAATATTCGTCGGAAAGAGCAACTTCCTCAAGCCTGCGGGCCAGGTCGAGAAGTGGGTCACTGATGCCGAGCTTGTTCAGAACCTGATCACAGGCTTTCTTAATGATGGTTGCCCGTGGATCATAATTCTTGTAAACGCGATGTCCGAACCCCATCAGGCGAAAGTCCGAATCGGGGTCCTTGGCAAGCTTGATGTATTTGTCGAGGTCCCCACCGTCCTTCTGGATGCGTTCCAGCATGCGCAGCACCTGCTGGTTTGCGCCGCCATGGAGAGGCCCCCACAGTGCGAGAATGCCGGAGGCTACCGAGGCATAGACATTCGCCATGCTGCTGCCTACCACTCTAACCGTGGAAGCGCTGCAGTTTTGTTCATGGTCCGCATGAAGAATCAACAGCAGATCCAGTGTGCGTACAATATCCGGATCGATAGTGTAGGGTTCGGCCGGAACGGCAAACATCATGTTCAGGAAATTTGCACAGTAGAGCAAGTTGTCCTGGGGATAAATGAAGGGCTGGCCGATTGATTTTTTGTAAGAAAACGCGGCAATCGTGCGTATTTTCGCCATCAGCCTGGCCGTATTCAGTTCCAGCCACTCCATCGAAGCCGCCCCGGATGCCTCGGAATAATAGGCGGAAAGCGAGGACACCATCGCCGACAGGATGACCATCGGGTGGGCGTTTTGCGAAAACCCTTCAAAAAAATGTTTCATGTCTTCGTGGATCAGCGAATGCTGGCTGAGCCTGCTGGAAAATTGGTTCAGTTGCTCAGTGGTGGGAAGTTCCCCATTGAGCAAGAGGTAGGCGACCTCCACAAAACTGGATTTCTCCGCAAGCTGTTCAATCGGATATCCACGATAGCGCAGGATGCCGCGCTCACCATCGAGAAAAGTGACGGAACTGCTGCAAGAACCGGTGTTGACATAACCGGGATCGAGAGTGATGTACCCCGTCTGCGCTCTCAGTTTTGAAACATCGAGTGCTTTTTCACCTTCTGAACCGATGATGACGGGAAGCTGGACGGACTCCTGGTCCGGCAGCTGCAGGGTGGCATGGTTTGACATAGGGATCTCCCAATGAGGGTGGACAATGGCACTGTCAATGGCGCCACCGTTCCAGTTGCACCATGATCGCCTTCTGTGCGTGGAGGCGATTCTCGGCCTGGTCATAGACCACCGAGTTTGGACCGTCCATCACCTCGGAAGTGATTTCACGACCCCGGTTCGCCGGAAGACAGTGCATGACTAGGGAGTCGGGCTTACTATATTTTAGCAATTCAGTGTTGATTTGAAAGTCAAATAACAACTGTTCTCTTTCTTCCATTTTATTTTTTTCACCCATGCTGGCCCAGACATCCGTATACAGCACCTCCGCATCTTGTACCGCCTCCCGGGGATCATGGGTAATGCGCACCTGGGACTTGCCTGCATGACGGACCTTTTCAATCAAACCGGCATCAGGCAGAGTTTCCTTTGATGTGGCAATGCGTAAATCCAAGGGGATGCGCATTGCCAGGTTCAGCCATGAATTGGTGATGTTGTTTCCGTCTCCCAGGTAACAGACGCTGATTCCCTCCAGGCTCCCCAGATGCTCCCTGATGGTCAATGCGTCCGCCATGATCTGACAGGGATGATTGAAATCTGTGAGCAGGTTGACGACCGGGACCTCGGCGTATTCAGCCAGTTCCAGCACCACTTCGTGAGAAAAGGTACGGATGAGAATCCCATCCAGGTACCTCGAAAGTACTTTGGCAACATCCTGCACGGATTCGCGTTTGCCCATTTGAAAATCTTTTTCCCACATCACCACGGTGCTGGCCCCGAGTTGGGCGCCTGCCACTTCACAAGAAACCCGTGTACGCAGCGAATCCTTGTGGAAGATCAGACCATAGGAACGTCCCTCAAGCAAATGTGGACATTCATTTTTCAAGGTCTGTCTTTTGAGTTCCTCGGCAAGGTCCAGGTTTGCCAGTATTTCTTCGCTGCTCCAATCAGCAATTGAAATAAAATCTCTTTTTGCGGGCATTTTTTCTCCGTATCCAATTCCGGGTTTGCTTGTGTTCCCTAAAACCGTTATAAATTAAAATTTTCAACTTTCATTCCACATTTTTCTGGGGCCCAATGCACGAAATGAATGTTCTTGTGACCGTCGCCGTTTTGGCAGGTCTCTATCTTGCCTTGTTTTACGTTGCAGAGAAAGTTTTTATGCGCGACCAGGAATAAGGCGAACCCATTCCTGCGAATCTCACTAGTGAGGTGGGGTTGTTTCCTGATATTTACAGGCTGTACAATCACCCCGCCCCCCGGAGTCCCGCCCCTTTCTTCCACATCTGGCAATTTCCTGGCAACAGGGAAGATCCTGTATCGGCATCCGGAAGGTAAACACAGTGGAGATCTTGATCTTCGTTTTTCAGCCAATGGTGGACTGCGCTTACAGATTTTCACTCCCCTTGTCGGCTCCCTTGTATATGAATTGCGCGTGGACAGACGGCAGCTGATGATAGTCGATTACAATCAGGAATGGTACGTACTGGAGGGAAACACGGCTTTGTCGAGGCAGGCATGGCTGGGGATGGACCTTTCTCTGGAGGAGTTGCAGTGGATCCTCAGTGCAAAACCCCCGGATTATGCCAAAAACGGATGGCTGCTGACAGAGCTTGCTTCCGGAGATAAACTCCTGCAAAAGGGTAGGAAAAGCATCCGGCTGCGCTTAGATGCAGAAAACCGCATTCGCAAGATGCAGAAAATGCTGAACGGGATTTTGGAATATACTGTCACAGTCTCACAGTATCATCCTGCAAATGAAGTTCTTTCACCGCGAAAAGTAAAAATCGCGGATTTCAGCGGCGCACACGAAATGTTAATGGTCTTCAGCACTGTTGCTCGACCTCCCTCTTTTCAAACCCCGGTGTTATTCACTCCTCCCATGGGAATGCCCCATTACGTTCCAGATTCCTGAGGAAGTGTCGACTCCAGAAAACGCCCCTCCTGAAAATACAATGTCTTTAAATCCCCGGCGGGTTTCATACGCAGCAAAGCGCGCCTTGTAAGCCAATCCGGAGTCAGCCTGACAATTCCCGGACGCTGCCCCGCTCGTATTTCCCGGTCGAGGTGGAAATGCCCGACAAAACACAGGTCTGCTTGCTCCAGCACGGATTCGGCAAAGCGCCTGATTTCAGCTTCAGGAAACTCGATCTTATACTCACGGTTGGTCCGCGAAAGCAGTTTTTCCAGGGACCGGGCAATCCACCTTGCCAGGGGACCGGGCATCGCATGAAACAGCGCTTCAAACAACGTGCTGTGGGAAATGGCCCGCCACCGCAAATATTGAACATCCCTTGTATTGATGGTATCTCCGTGGATGAATGCGCATTTCAATCCACACCATTCCAGCCTCCACTCCCCGGTGCTGAGATAATCAAATGGAAGCCTTTGCTCCCGGATGCCATTCAGATTTCTGGGCAGCAGCATCTCACGGTTACCGGCAACAAAAACAACCTCGCACCCTCGTTCCCTGAGCCTGCTGAAAGCAACCATCACCCGGCGCTGTGAATCCGTCCAGAATTTCGGCGGAGCAAGCCATATTCTGAACAGGTCGCCAAGACAGACCAGCATTTGTGGCCGTGCTAGCATGTTCAGCATTTCGATGAACTCGCCGTATGGAACATCCAGATGATCGAGATGTGAATCGGCCACGATGTAGAGGTTTCCATAAGGATCATTGATGGCCAGGTCGGCCCATTCATTTACGGCGTTCATTTCAGGAAGCAAGCATCATGTGGCAAGCAGCAAGATGCACCTCAAGCTGCTTGCAATGTGGATTTGTCTGGATTCTTTACCAAATCGGGACTAAAAAAAACAGGCATATCCGACATTAGCATCAATTAACAACACGACTACTTCAAGCAATGCAACTGGCCCTGATAGGCGGTGGAAACATGGGCAGCGCAATTCTGCGCGCGTTGGTCGAGAAACAGACTTTTGTTCCTGACGACGTTCTGCTGGTGGAACCGGATCGCATAAAACGTGTGGATGTCCAGGAAACAACCGGTTGCCGAGTCCTGCCGAAACTGAATGATCAGGTTGGCGAATATGCAATGGTTCTGCTTGCCGTCAAGCCGCAAAACGCTTCAGTGCTGATGGAAACATTGGCCCCGTTGCTGACTCCGGAACAGCTGGTGATTTCCGTCATGGCGGGATGGACCCTTGAAAGTATGCGTAACAGCCTCCGGCATGACCGCCTGGTACGTGTAATGACCAATACGCCAGCCCAGATAGGGGAAGGGATGAGTGTTTTCTTTGCGGAGAAATCCGTTGGTCTGAGTGAAAGGGACAAGGTGAAATTGCTATTTTCCTCTTGCGGGCAGTGCATTGAAGTAGGGAGTGAAGATGCAATCGACGCGGCAACAGCCGTTTCCGGAAGCGGCCCGGCATACATGTTCTATCTTGGCGAACAGATGATGTCGTCTGCCGAATCCCTTGGTTTCACTGAAGCTGACGCACAACTGCTGGTGCGGCAAACACTGCTCGGTTCGGCGCTGCTGTGGCTGCATCGCGGGGCAACCGCGGGAGAATTGAAACGTCAGGTGACTTCTCCGGGTGGAACCACCGAAGCTGCACTGGCTTGTTTTGAATCAGGAAAAGTCGGTGAGCATTTACGCGGGGGAATTCGTGCCGCCTACCAGCGGGCCAAGGAATTATCGGGAGAGTAAATACATCGATTCGGAAAAATGATGATGAAACTGGCTACCACAGAACATACATCCAACCATTAACAACAAAATCGCTGTTATTCAAGTGAACCAGATAATTAAATTCAGAAATGCACCGTGGTTGATGTCCTGGAGAGATGAGCAATGACGGCATTGGTTGTGGTCGGCACCCAGTGGGGTGATGAGGGCAAAGGGAAAATAGTTGACCTGCTGACAGACCGTGCGGATGCAGTGGTAAGGTATCAGGGAGGCAACAACGCCGGACACACAGTGATGTTCGGTGATCAGACCTACATTCTGCATTTAATTCCTTCAGGTATTCTGCGTGGCACTACCTCAATCCTCGGCAACGGGGTTGTTGCCGATCTCCCGGAACTGCTGAAGGAAATCGATCATTTGCGTGACCTAGGAGTGAAAGTGGAAGGCAACCTGCACGTCAGCGCTCGCTGCCATGTGGTGATGCCTTGGCACAAGGCTTTCGATCGGCTGCGGGAGGAAGGGAAAGCAGGCAAAAAGATCGGCACCACCGGACGTGGGATAGGTCCGGCATACGAAGACAAGGTCAGCCGAAGAGGGATCCGCATGGGCGACTTAGGCAATCCGGAACGCCTGCGTGAGCGGCTTGAAGATATTATTCCAGAAAAAAATACCTTGCTTGAACATCTCTTCCTATCCATGAAAGACGGTTTCGAAATTGACCGGATTTTTGAAGACTATCGCGGGCATTATTCCCAAATCGAACCTTATGTTTGCGACACTCCACTGCTTGTCAACAAGCTTGCGGAAGGCGGCAAAAGGCTTCTTTTTGAAGGCGCACAGGGGACGTTTCTCGATATCGATCACGGGACTTATCCATACGTGACTTCCTCCAATACTGTCGCTGGCAATGCCTGCGCCGGAACAGGCATCGGTCCCGGACACATTTCCAAAGTACTTGGCATCGTAAAAGCCTACACCACGCGCGTCGGCAGCGGTCCTTTTCCAACAGAACTTTTAGATGAAACCGGTGAGTTTCTACGTGCCCAGGGAAGTGAATTCGGCGCGACCACTGGAAGACCGAGGAGATGCGGATGGTTTGACGCTGTGCTGGTCCGTCACGCAGTAAAACTCAACGGCATCACTTCATTGGCCGTGACCAAGCTCGACGTTCTTGATCAAATGGAAAAAATCAGTGTCTGCATTGGTTACCGCATGCCCGATGGCCAAGTTCATGCGGATTATCCTTTCGAAGGTCATGAAAACGTGGAACCGGTCTATGAAGACCTGCCCGGCTGGCAGACAAAAACCGCGGGCATGGATCGCTACGAGGATTTGCCACGGGCCATGCTTGATTACCTTGGACGCATGGAAACATTAGTGGGTGCGCCTGTTTCAATCATCTCCACCGGTCCCCGGCGTGAAGAAACCATCGTCCTGCAACCCGAAAAATTCTGGAACGAATGAAACTGCTGCGCCTGGCTGTTCTGCTGGCACTGCTCGCCTGTGCCTATTATGCGGGTTACCGTGAATGGGGTGCCGAATACCTGATTAATTGGATGGAAAACCCACAACTCCTTGAACTCATCAGCAATGTATGGGATTCGCTCATGGACTGGGTGGGGGATCAGGATGTGTCTGGAAAAATCGGTAACACCGTCGAAGACATCAAGGAAGCATTGACAAAATAACCTTTTTGCCAAAGGCTGTTTTGCTCATAATTTGAGTCCGCGCCCACCTTCGCAGGGATGTGGTCCCGCTAGACCAAGCAGACTTTGGGATCAGTTTATCCGCTTTTTCATTTTTTCAATCCGCTTGAGGGCAGAGTCAAAAAGAGCGGACCTCCCTGTTTCAAGACCCCCGGTTTCGTACAGGTTTTTCGCACCGGAGTAATTGCCCCTCAGTTCTTCGATGTATCCGAGGGCGTAAAAACGTGCGTCATCTTCGCCTTCATGCCGTTTGACGCGGATAGCCGCTGCATCATAGAGTCCGGAAGTAATCAGATCATGGGCCAGTGTGTCGATACGCACCCCGGGTTTAACTTCCACTCTGCGCATTAGGTATTTACTCAAGGTCTGTTCAAGCGCCGTTTTTAGTTTTTTTGATGCGTCTGCATTTGTGGCAGCCGGTATGGACCCGCCTGAGGTGGCGGAAAATGAGAGTGCCAGCACTGCCGGCGGTTTTCCTGCTTTTCGGATCGTCAATTCAGCATCTCCGGTGACAGAGACGCTGTTCCGGACCCGGCGGAGACGTCCTTTTCTGTATCTGCACGGTTTTTTTTCACGCAGGTAATTGCAGTCTTTTAGTATCACCTCACTGGACTCACGGACGGTATTTTCTTCAGGCGAATTAAACGTTAAACGTGTTTCAATCTCGGTATAATCGCTCAATGGCTGAACCTGATTTGCCCCGTAAGGCTTTAGCATTTCGGCAGTGACCCCGGTATCCTGAAGCAAACGATAACCGTTTTCTGAAAGAACAATTCGGACCAGGTTTGCAAGATGCCGGGATTCAGGGTTGGCGGGACGGATGAGGAGTGGTTTTGAGCTGAGCATTTCTTGCGGCGGATCAAAGTATTTCACTTCCAGACCGGTGGTTGAACCGCAGCTTGTCAATATTACTGCGTGTGAAAGGATATTAAACCGTTTAATCCAGCGTCGTTTCAGCATCTAGGACCTTCAGGTTTTTCAGTGCATCGATATACATCCGCTTGTAACCGCCTGATGAAACAGCACGTGAGTAATAATCCGCGGCCATTTTCAACTCCCCGTATGAATGGTAAATCAATCCGAGGTTGTAATAGTCGGTTGATGATTCAATCCAGTTGCTCTGTACATCTTTTTCGAGCAATTTCCGTGCTTCCTCAACCCTTCCTCCCTTGAGCAGGGATACGGAACCGGAATGATTTCCTTCATCAATCTGCAGCCGCACTTTCAATTCCACGATGCCCAGTTCATTGGAAAGAACGGCGCCCAGTCCCGCAGCGACTTTCTGGTGGATGGCGCGTTCATCTTCGTATGTGGTGTTCAGCACAACAGCCCCGTTAAAACTACGATGAAGCCGGAATTCATCATTTCGGTTGAGATAAATCTCCCCGGAATACCACAGGTCAACTTTCCCCAGCGCATTATGCTCTGAACGTATTTCATCCCATGCACGGTTTTCAACTTCCCGACAGGGCTCATAGTTTTTAGGTGGATTCTTCAGGTACAAACAGCGGGTGGTCCTGCGGAAAAATCCGAACACTTTCTCTTGTTCATAGCGGCCGCTTTGAATTCCATATGTAACTTTGATGCGCACAAGAGCGTCAATCCGCGGTGACCGGAAACCTCCCCGTGGACGGATGTAAACAAGTTGCGACTGTATTCGATTATACTCTTCCCGAGTTAGCACTGATTTGCCGTCGAATGATAGCGACTCCGACAGTGCATTTGCTATGACCCTGATATCGGGTTTCAAAACTCCAGAACGAATGGTACGGCTGGAACTGATGGTAACTTCGCGCTCAGTGAACGGAGTATAATCCGCTGACACATCGATGACCACAACCTTCGTGCCGGCGAACTCAAGATCGTTTGTGATTTTTCGATTTATTTCAATGAAATGCCTGCTCCCGCATCCGTTCAGCAGCATCATTATCAACAGGGCAACCAACCATCCAGGTATGGTTTTGTCAGGGATGAATTTCATATTCCCTGTTTTCCTGGATGATGTTTTTGGCAGAACCTGAAACCGCGTCACTGGCAATTCTGATGCTGTAACGTTGACCGGAATTGAGGGCCAGCATCAATTCTGTATCCTCATCAACTCGGTAGAGAAGCACGTTGGAATGACTTGAATTTCCGCTGCTGGAAACAGATTTCAGCGCCAGTTCATTCCAACTCCTTGAGACACTGCAGTTTTTTCCGCAACTTTTCCTTTCAGACCGTTGTTCCAGGCTGGTGGTTTTGTAGCGTCGTGGGTTCCCTCTGACTTCGCGTTTCATGCTGAAAAGAACAATATATCTTGAGGGGTTGAGCTGTTTGATTTGATCAAGATTTGCGAGTTCCCGGAGCAAAACTCCCTTCCCCTTCATTCGGCTTACGACCTCCCTCTGCAATTCGTTATCCATGCATACACAGTATAAAACCGTATATCCCTGAGGTATGTTAACAGTTTTCTTACTTGCTTCGTCAAGTTTCACGTAATAATTTCCGCAGCCTCCCAGCAGCAGACATAACCACAAAATTCTGATCATAGCCGCCATCCAAATGAGAGGTGAAACCCGAACGTGGTTTTCGGGTTGTTGTCTAGTATGAACTGCCTGTAACTTTCACCGCGCGTATCAAGGACTGCGTCTGATGCTTGCTCCATTTCAATCTGACCGGCATCAATTACATCCCTGGAAAGTGTGAAAATCCGGATACCGTAATATGCATCCCGCCTGTCGTAACCCCTCAAGGTGTTGGAATACTGCAGGAAAGGACCTCGGTAGTTTATTGAATATTCTGTTTGTTCATCGATTTCACTGTTGCTGTACAAATCCACGCAATAGGCCCCCCAGGAATAGTCGGTGCACTTCTTGATTTCCTTCCTGTAACTTGCGGAATAATTGCTGGCAGACAGCATCAGCCCTAAATCCCAGCGGTGAACATACTGCTCGAAGCGGTAATAAAAATGAAATGCGTTGCTGTTCAAAGATAACCTGCTCGTGTATGTGTAATCCCAATACTTCTTGGGTGAGGCGCTGATCGTTTCTGTCTTGTGTTCACTGCTTTCCCTCAGCTCATCAGCCGCAAAGCTGGAAAAATAATGCTCCCAGCTGAATCCATATCCTTTGACGCTTGTCACTCCCATCTCCACTGAAATTGGGGTGTGCTGCTTCATGCTCCCGTGAATGTATGGGACCGCAAACGCAAAATCCCAGGTTTCACCATATATAAAACCTGGCAACAGAATTATAAAAACAGCGGATTGAAAAAGAAATTTCATCAGAATACATGCATGATATGACGCCGCGAATAACACATATAGTCGTTATCGTACTTCAACACTTTGTCATTATCCATCCGTAACTGTGCTGATATTAACCATGATTGCCGTCTATTCCCCGCAAATAAATCCCGGCTTCAGTTGACCACCGATGCTGCTGTCTGTCTGATCCGTACACTATTGCCTTACTCATGTAAATGCAAAATATACGCTCTTTAAATAATTCATGATTGACCAATTGTTAGCACTCTGCTATAGTGAGTGCTAAATAGTTTCCCCCCTCACAGGAGCATCTCATGAACGCACAACAGATGACGCAAAAGTCGTTAGCAGGAATGGACTCAGCGCATGCGGAAGCAGTTCGTCGCGGAAACCCTGAGTTGACGACGCTGCATTTGCTTCATGCACTTCTGCATCAGGAACAGGGTCTGGCACCGCAGCTGCTGGACAAGATGTCGGTGGATAAAGTCGGGCTGAACAATCGAATTGAACAGGAGCTTGGCAAACTCCCGAAGCTGAGCGGAAGTTCTCCCGGCCGGGTCACCGCAAGCGGGGGGATGAGCCAGGTGCTGGTGCGTGCCGAAGACGAATCGAAGAAGCTTCGGGACGAGTACGTCAGCGTCGAACATATATTGCTGGCATTGATCGCTGAAGGGAAAAAGGGCCCGGCTGGACGACTCCTCGAGGAAAGCGGCGTGACCAGGGAACACTGCATGAGCATCCTGGACGATATCCGTGGCGGACAGAGAGTGACCAGCCAGAACCCTGAAGAGACCTATGAAGCGCTGGACAAGTATGGAACGGACCTCACCCAATCCGCACGTGACGGGAACCTGGACCCGGTGATTGGCCGTGACGATGAAATACGCAGGGTGATTCAAGTTCTTTCGCGTCGAAAAAAAAACAACCCGGTATTGATCGGCGAACCGGGAGTGGGGAAAACCGCTATCGCGGAAGGACTGGCGCTCCGTATCACACGCAACGACGTTCCTGACAGTCTCAAAAACCGACGGTTGGTTTCCTTGGACATGGGTGCACTGATTGCGGGAGCGAAATACCGCGGGGAGTTCGAAGAACGTCTGAAAGCCGTGCTTCAGGAAGTGCAGAATTCAGAGGGATACATCATCCTTTTCATAGACGAGTTACACAATGTAGTCGGGGCCGGCAAGTCCGAAGGAGCGATGGATGCCGGAAACCTGCTTAAACCTATGCTTGCACGGGGTGAACTTCACTGCATCGGCGCCACCACACTGGATGAATACCGCAAGCATATTGAAAAAGACCCCGCCCTGGAGAGGCGGTTTCAGCAGGTTCTCGTCGATCAGCCCAATGTGGAGGAAACGATTTCGATACTGCGCGGATTGAAAGAACGTTATGAAATTCACCACGGGGTACGCATCAAGGATAATGCGCTTATTTCCGCGGCAATGCTGTCTCACCGTTATATCTCTGACCGTTTCCTGCCAGACAAGGCGATTGATCTGATTGACGAAGCGGCTGCTCAGTTGAGGGTAGAAATCAACTCTATGCCGGTGGAGATGGACGAAATATCACGCAGGATTCTTCAACTGGAGATTGAGAAGGAAGCCCTAAAGAAAGAAAGTGATGATGCTTCGAAGGAACGTCTGGAAAAAATCAGCCGTGAGCTTGCTGAAATGCAGCATCATTTTGACACCCTCAAACTGCAGTGGGAGTCTGAAAAAGCAGACCTGCAGACCTTGAGCGAACTGAAACAGAAAATCGAGGAAACACGGCTCCGAATGGAGCAGGCCAAAAGCGATTATAATCTGGAGGAAGCAGCAAGGCTTGAATACGGAAAGCTCCCGGAACTGGAGAAACAGCTGCAGGAATCGCAGTCAAGTGAATCCGGAAACGGCAGTCAGCTGCTCAAGGAAGAAGTTGATTCGGAAGATATTGCCGAAATAGTATCACGCTGGACCGGCATTCCAGTGCGGAAAATGCTTGAGGGCGAAAGTGAAAAACTGCTGCGGCTGCCTGAACACCTGCACCGCCGGGTGGTCGGTCAGGACGAAGCGCTTGAAGCAGTTTCCGATGCAGTGGTTCGTGCCCGTTCCGGGATCAACGATCCCAACCGTCCTATGGGCAGTTTCATCTTCCTTGGCCCAACCGGGGTCGGTAAGACCGAACTAGCGCGTTCACTCGCGGAATTTCTGTTTGATGATGAACAGAACATGATCCGCATAGACATGTCTGAATACATGGAAAAACACGCTGTCTCACGCCTGGTCGGCGCGCCTCCGGGTTATGTGGGATATGAAGATGGGGGGCAGCTGACCGAATCCGTACGGCGTAAACCATACAGCGTGGTCCTTTTTGACGAGATAGAAAAAGCGCATTATGATGTCTTCAACATCCTGCTGCAGATTCTCGAGGACGGGAGACTCACGGATTCACACGGGCGTACCGTGGATTTCAAAAACACGATAATCATCATGACTTCCAATATCGGCAGCGAGAAGCTGATGAACCAGGTATTGCGGCAGTCCCCGCTAATCGACAGTCAGGAAACAGGACAGGATCTTGCTTCAGTCGCGGAGCAAAAAGAACTGCTGATGCAGGAACTGCGTCAACATTTCCGACCTGAATTTTTAAACCGGGTCGATGACCTGGTTGTCTTCCATCCGCTGGGTCGTGAACACCTGAGGGACATCATCGCAATCCAGATAGAACGTGTGCGCAGACGCCTGGAAGAAAGAAAGCTTCATCTTTCTTTGAATGAATCCGCGGTTGACTTCCTCTCAGATGTTGGTTACGACCCAGCATACGGGGCCAGACCGCTGAAACGGGCAATTCAGAAAGAACTGGAAACAGAACTGGGACGTGCACTACTGAGTGGGGCTATTCATGACGGACAGCATGTAACCGCTGACGCAAAAGGCGGCAAAATCCATTTTGCAGTGAAAAATTGAGACAAAATTACGTTTAACCCTTCCGGCATCTGCGTCAACGTACAAGCAGGGGGATCAGGTGCATGCGTTTGAACTGTCTTGCCAGGTCAAGGGCTGTTTTGCGATCTAATCCGGAAATGGACCGGTCAGCCCCATATTTCAATAGTATTTTCGCCACGCTTTCCCTTCCCCTGCGAACCGCAAGCATCAGCGCGGTGTAACCCTCCCGGTTCTGGGCATTAATTGAAACTCCGGATGTGAGAAGATGCTCCACAACGGAACTGTGCCCTTTTTCGGACGCCCACATCAGCGCGCTCCAACCCTCCCGTGAACGCAGATCGGGGTCCCCCCCTGACTGCAGCAACAGCACCACCATTTCCAGGTTTCCGTGCAGCGCTGCCCACATCATTGCGGTAAATATCCCTCGGTCCGGGTCCGCACCATGGTCCAGGAGGATGCGGACTACTTCCAATTGATCCTTAGAGGCGGCCCATACCAAAGGAGTATCGCCAAGTTCATCTGACACGTTAACCCGTGCTCCATGTTGCACAAGTATTCGCACCAACTCCGGATTGCCGTGGACAACAGCTTTCATCAACGGGGAATGCCCCTGCCTGTCCCGGACTTCTATGTTTAAACCTGCAGCAAGCAGCTTTCTGACCTGAACAAGGTTTCCATTTTCCAACGCGGCCCATATCCAGCCTGAGTGAACCGGGTCCTGTAAAACCTGAACATTCCCTGTATCACTCTCACTAATTCCTGCCTGGGAATAGTGGATAAATAGATCATGTAAAGCTCCCAACCGCACAAACGGTTGAATCCTGATGATTATGGCGCACGACACGATGACCAGCGCTAGTAACAACAGACAGCCCGCACGATATGCAAACAGTTTCTCATCCCAAACATCGGAGACCGTCCTGGAAACTGCTGCGCTTCCATTTTCACTGCCAGAATTTTCCTCTTCCGGCAGCAATTCTGGTTCCGACACTGCAAATGCATGAGAATCACTGTTTTGTTCGTGCACTGTCCCTGCATTATCCACAACCAGACCGACCCCGGATTGAATTGATTTGTTTTCATCATCATTCAGGAATTCCTGAACATATGGTTCCTCTTTCTCAGGCTCTTTCCCCCATTCTTTTTTGATATATGGTTCGCCTACATCTTCTGAAGGCCGTTCAGCTTGATTGCTGAAAAGATCATCCGCATTTTGACTGGGAAGGACCCCATGCAAGTTTTTCTGAGGATGAACAACTGTATTTTCCGCCCCGGTTTGTTTCATAAAAAATGCTTCGGCCTGTAAACTAGATTCGAAAACCGGGTTGCCCTGTGTTATTTCAATCAAGACTCGCGGTTCCAGTAAACCGGTTCCGGAAAAAGCAACAGAAACGCTTTTTGACTGAAAGAGCCGGACCAGCCTTCTCAACAAATCCAAGGATTCTTGGCTTAGGACTTGCACATTATTCATTTCAAAGATCACCATTTGTGTAGGCTTTCGCGCGAAACTTTTTTCAAGAACGGTGAAAGCCGCCTTGAGATCCACATCCTTCAACTCCTCCTGGATGCTCAACGTGTCGATTTGACCACTGCTGCTGCGGATGATACGGTTAAGCATTTCCAGGCAAAAGTGAGGTTTGCAAACATGATTGAGGGGTCATTTCTGCCCAGTGCAATCCGCCTTTACGAATGAACCGATCTTCTAAAAAACACTAACGGATTAATCAGGCAAGGGATAGCCGATGCGCAACATCATTCTAGCGGCTGGTTTGTTCCTGCTGGTCACGGCACCGACCGCAGCGCAGGAAATGTACTGGAAAGACCAGCGAATCATGCAGCTTGAAGAAATCACACCCCAACTGGTAGACGCAGTCACTCAACTCCATGAACAAATCAGTTCGGTGGCGATTTCCAGCATAACCTTTGGAGATTCCCTGCCGGACAATTTCCGAAAAGTCGCCACTGCCCGTCTGCATCAAAGTCTTACCCAGCTTTCACAGCTCAAAGTCAGCATCTGTGAAACATGCAGCCAGATCAAGACCACCATTTCAGGCAGTTACTTAAAAATCTCCCGCGGCATTGCTGATGATGAATTCCGTCGCAAGACCGCGAATGAACTGAGTGTATCCGGATTTGTTGATATCGCGGTTTTCATGAGCGAGGACCGACAGCTTTCCATTTCCCTCAATGCGTATGAGGCTCAGAATGGAGAAATCGTTTATTCCAAAATCATATCCGGAGAGCCGGCGAAAAAAGAAAACTACCTGCATGTTTATCTCGGCAAGCTGCTGACTTCCATCACTCACAGCAGCACCAACAAAACCGCTATTTCTCATCAGGCAAACCTACTTGGCGCCGAGCAGGTGCTGCGACTGACGCAGGACTGGACTTTCACCGGCGGAGCGGCATTGTTCAGCGATGATAACACCAATCTCACCACGAAGTATGAAAAAAGTGTCAACGGGTTCCTTGTTGACGGGTCCATCGGGTACGATCTTTTCGGATTTGGAGGAAATCAGGCGGCACTGACACTTTCCGGAGGATTGGGTATGATGATCGCTGCGGCGCTGAATTCTCCTCCCTACTTCAAATTTGGAGCAAGTCTGAGTGTTGCGGAAAAACTGTCTCTCGGTTACAACTTTCAGGGGACATTGATGTCAAGCGACACCTTTAAAATGCCTTATTTTTATACCCTGACTCTGGGATGGAATTTCTGAGACTCGAGATGAAAAATGAACGCCTATTGACCCCGCTGATGTTCAGCGGGCTCCTCCTGTCGGGATTCCTGACAGGCTGCGTCCCGGCAACAGTGGAGGAGCCTGAGGCAGTTGTCGAAGAAGCGGTAGAGGCTGCACCGAAACAGCCTGTACAGAAAAAAGTGCTGTTCAATCAGCGCACCGAGGGTGGAAAGAATGAAATCAATGTTATCGAAGAAATGGAGGGGAACAAACGTTCCTTGAGAATCGTTGTCCAGCGCGGAGACCTCAATTCGAACCTGGTTCACCCCATCGACAGTCCCAACTTTGTCATAACACTTCCCCTGCAGGATTCCACCAGCAAGCAATTCACCCGGCAAACCGCATTATTCGAGGAAAACCTGAAAACTGACATTGACCGGCTGCTGAGCCGATACCTTGCACCTGAACGGTTCAATGTTTCTGTTGGCATTCAGTGGGATGAAAAGCTGCTGCAGGAAGTGCAGCTGAGCAGTGTCCCGCTGGACTCTGGCGATGCGGACAGCGACCTCGAAAAGGTGGTGGAACCAGGACTTCCCGCTACGGAAGGTGGCGAAGGCCGCGACACGGCAATGACCGGGAACCCGGAACTGAGGAACGCGCTGTCGAACCTCAGAATCAACGTGCTGCTGGACAATACCCTGCCGAATACCCAGGAGCAGTTCATCCTGCAACTGATCCCCGCCCAGGAATATTTCAACAAGGATCGCGGAGACAGCATTGCGGTTGAAAGGACTTCCTTCCCCAATCCATTTTCAAATAGTGTTGCACCGTATGAAGAGCAGATAATTACCAGAAAACTGAAAGAGCTGATTGAAAAATATGTTTCAGCAAATAGTTATGTCCTCAACGTCGAGTTCGCATTGAACGGGGATGCACCCGCAGCCGGAAATGCGGACCCTGCATCGCCCAACCTGAGGATGACGATCAACATCCTGCTGGACGACACAATTCTGCCGGAAGTGGATACATTCCTCAAGGAAGCCATTCCCCTGGCTGTACATTATGATCCGGAACGCGGAGATCGCTTCAACATTGTCCGCAACCGATTTCCAGAGCAAAGCACGGAGCTGTTCACTCAGGAACAGTTGTCCGCACTGCGCGAATACCGGGATAATATACTCGAATCGTTCCAAACCGGAGATTATGTTTCTGGGCTTGAATGGGCAGGCAAGGGGTTGAAAGTGGCGGTAAAACGCGAGGACAAAATCTTTCTGCTGAAAATGAAAGGGTCATTGCATTTCCTTCTCGAAGAAAAAGACCGTGCTCTGGAAACATGGAAACATGTGCAACGGCTCGACCCGAAGGATGAAGAAGTCACTCGCATGCTTTCCAACATGGAGTAACCGGATGACTTTCGTTTATAAGCAGAAATCTCAATCAAGTCCACGGTGGTGTCTCTTTCTGTCAGTAATGGTTCTTGCCTGCGGACTGCTGATGCTTACCACAGGGACCATGGCTCAGCAGACCGTCCCGTCCGAGGAAACCGGGGGCGGAGAAACCGAGCAAATCGTAAACCCCAGCGAGATGGGTCCAGATCTGGAACAGGCAAAGGAAGCGGACAATGAACAGCGCAATCTGCAAGAACTGCTGGCTGTGCCGTTTAACCAGTTGAAAGCAGATAAGAAACAGGAATTGGACCGGGAGGGTGAAGACCAAGATGAAGTGTCAGAAGAAGGAAATCTGCCGCTTCCGGCACCACAACAGCAAAGCCGCAGCGAAAAACTTCTGCAAGAGAAACTTGACAGCATGCTGAAGGAGATGCTGCCTGATGTGTTTGTCGGGGTGACGGTAAGCATCAAGTATTTCATTGAGACCGTCCCGGTAACTAAAAACAAGAAAAAGATATCCAAGATCAAACTGCCAGGATTTGAAAATCACGTCTGGGTGCCGACCAAAACCCGTGAAATCATTGGAATTGTAAATCAGACTCGCACATATACCACTGTCTTCGTACTCGTGAACGCCCCCATTTCTCTGTTTAATGTAGAGGTCTTGCGTCAATCTGTTAGTGAACAACTGGAAGAGATTAATTTTTTGAAAGATGACGTACTGAAGGTGGTTTATGTGCCCCATGCTTCGTCGACGGATACAACTGTTGCGACAATGGACCCAGCGGTACCAGCACCCGAAAGCGAAGAACCGGCGGATTTCATCGAACCCGAGGAAAAACCTATGCCGGAAACAAAGGCAGAGGAAATTGCTGAAGAACCTCATTCATTGCAACCGGAAGAAATTCAGCAGGCTGATGAAGAGAGGCTTGAGGAACTTCCGCTTCAAATAGAGGAACTGTCCATGGAGGCCACAGCAGAGCAAAAACCGAAACAAAAGTCTCCGGAAGACATCGATATGGCAATGAAGATGGAGACCACCCGGTTTTTACTGAGAGCAAGGGAAGCCTACCTGCAGAACGATTTTGACTCTGCTATAACGGCGATCAGCGATGCGATAGAAGTCAACCCATATTCACCACAGGCATATGAAATGCTGGGATCAATCTACTATCGCCTCGGCTGGAACGGAATGGCATTGGAAAACTGGCAGCGTGCATTGAAACTTGACCCTGCAAACGAACTGCTGAAAAAATACCTGTCTCGCCTGGCAAGGCAATAAAATACACCATGAAATGAAGTAAACTCAGCAAAAAGAGTAAAACAAAAAAGTCATAACTTCAGGCAGGATTAACAGAAAAGGACCGAGTGCCGTACAAACTACATTTCATCTTGATGCTCAATATCGTGAGCCTCCTGTTTCTACCGGAAGTGATTCCGGCGCAGGAGCGGGTAAAGTCGATCACCATCAGGCAGTTTGAAATCGAAGAAGCTATTCGCAACGGACTGAAGTACTACCTGGAACCGAAGGATTATGTCCTCAGGGTTAAGCTTTTCGGTGAACATCGCGCGAGCAGTGTCGCACACGAATCACTTCCCGGATTCGGCCAGATGAGTGACCCATCTTCGTCTACAGGAGAAAAGTACTGGGAAATTACTAGAATGCGTGTGGACCTGGTGATGCACAAGGAAGTCTCGCCTTCTGTAAATTCGTATATTGGTGAAATTGTCCCGATCCTCAGCGGACTGGATTATGAACGTGGAGACGAATTCGTTTTTGTTCCGATTATTCCCAACATGCCGGCACAGCAACCGGTTGCGGAAATCACTGAACCTCTGCCCCCGGAACTGGAAGCAAAGTCAGAAAAACCTGTACCGGAACCTCCTGCCGGTCTAGTTAAAACAGATGCACAGCAACCCCCTGCAGAAAAACAGGCTGAACCGGGACAACCCCTGGAGAAACCCGGTTCGTTCCTGCAAACGCTGGGACTGTCAGAAATGATCATGATCGGTGGAATCGTCCTTCTCCTGCTGATGCTGCTGTGGGTGCTTTTCAGCCTTTCGCGTATAAAAGCCAACGAAAATGAAACCCGAAGGCAGCTCAGTCAACTGCAGCAGTTTCCGGCACTTCCAGCCAAACTTGAATCAGCCGACAGGGAAACACGGGACAAGATGCAGCAGGAGCGTGAAGAGAGAGTGAGGAGTGCACTTGTGCGTGACAACAACGATAGATTACTGCAGGATATTGTCAAGCAGCTGGTGGGGAGGGATGACTGGAGTCGTGAGCTGATTCAGGAAATGACCAAAGACAAACAGTCAATGGATGCCTTGACCAACTTGATTGCCACCCTGGGCCCGGAAGCATCACGGTCTTTGTTTCGCTCACAGATGTCGGAAAACGCATACATGGATTTGGAGCAGCTTGCCCGTTCCGTCGAACAGAGTCCGGAGGACTCAAGTGAAGTTTTGAATAACATACGCATGTTCTTGTTGACCAAGCAACTTGTATCTCCGGAAAAGCATTTTGTTGATCCATTTGGATTCCTCAAGGCGCTTTCCAGCGGACAAATCAGTTTCCTGATCAAAAATGAACCAGCACGGATCAAAGGGATTGTCATCGCCCGACTTGACAGTGAAACAGCCGCGGAAATTTTGCAGCAACTGTCACGAGATGAACGCACGCAGGTTGCGGTTGAACTGGGCAGGATGAACGAGCTGCCGATGGAACTGGTAGAGAAAGTCGGTTACAACCTGGCTGAAAAAGCGCGGAACGTCCCGGACGAACACAGCATCGCAATTGATGGCGTACGTTTCGTTGCTGACGTGCTCAGCGATTCTGATCCTGTTACCCGGCAGGAACTGATCAACGGCTTGCGGGTTTCAGATCAGAAATTGAGCGAAGACATTGAGAACAGCTGTTTTGTCTTCGATTCCATCCCGGTGGTGCCGAAGGATGTACTGGTGGAAGTAGTGCGGCAGATGCCCCCTGATGAGGTGATTACAGCCATATCCGGTGCAAGCAAGGAAATCAAGGAAGCGATCATCCTCTGTTTCCCGGAAAAGAGTCGAAAAGCTTTGATTTCATCGCTCAAATCCAAAACACCTTCGAGGGATGAAATACGCGCTGCCCGCAAACAATTCGTGCAGTCGATGCGTGAAATGTCCGACGCGGAACGCGTTAATCTGCGCGACGTCAACAGCGCCTGGGTCAACCAGAGCAGTGTGCCTGTACTAGAAGAAGCCTAAACCGGGCTGCTAAGCATTCTTTCATTAATCCCGTTTTCTTGCCGCTTATGCTCCGCATACCAGTCGAGCAAGTATGACTGCGCATTCAATGACTGTTCAACATTTCCATGTGACTTTCTGCGGAAACTTCCATCTTCCTGTAAGATAAACTGCAGCTCGTTGTCCGCCAGCAGGGAATCGAGGACCACGTTTTTCAGGTGATCCAGCAGCATCCTGTCCAAGATTGGGAACAACACCTCCACCCGCCGGTCCAGATTACGTTCCATCAGGTCCGCGCTTCCCACATAGATTTCTGGGCTACCGCCGTTTTCAAAGTAAAAGATACGGGAATGCTCAAGAAAACGTCCGATAATGGAGACCACGCTGATCCTGTCGCTGATCCCGGAGATCCCGGGTCTCAAACAACAGATTCCCCGGACGATCAGGTCCTGTTTCACTCCGGACTGCGAGGCCCGGTAGAGGGTCTGGATCATTGCAGGATCTGCAATCGAGTTGACTTTGAAGATCAGCCGGGCTGGACGTCCTGCACGAGCGTGTTCTGATTCCCGTGCAATCAGTTCCTCCAGCCGTACCCGGAGGCAGACCGGCGCCACCAGCAGATGGTTGAATTCCTTCTTGCTGGAATAGCCTGTAAGGTAATTGAAAACGTGGGTCACGTCTTCGCCAATTTGTGGATTTGCGGTGAACAACCCGAAATCGGTGTATATCCTGGCTGTAGATGGATTGTAATTCCCTGTCCCCAGATGCACGTAACGACGGATGCCGTCGGATTCTTGACGGACCACCAGGCAGCTTGCAATGAGTTTTCAGGTGGACCACACCATTGATTACATGTGCCCCCACCGATTCGAGGCGGCGTGCCCAGACGATGTTGTTGTACTCGTCAAACCGGGCTTTCAGTTCGACAAGCACTGTCACCTGTTTCCCTGCTTCAGCAGCAAGAATAAGCTGATCGACAATACGTGAATTTGCGCCTACCCGGTATAGAGTCATCTTGATGGCCATCACCGCTGTATCATCCGTTGCGGCTTTCAGCAGAGTCTCTACTGGCAGAAACGATTGAAAGGGATGATGCACAAGGTAATCCTGATTACGCATGCGTTCAAAAAGCTGGTCCTGACCAAGGTTTTCAAGCACTGCAGGCGGGAAGAACGGAGCGAATTTCAGATGCGGCAAAGGGAGTTGCATCAATTGCTTCCAATCCCCGTAATTCATCCGCCCTGTTGAACGAATGACAACGTTTTCATCTACTTCACAGTTTTCCGCCAATACGGAGAGGATTCTCTTCGGCATCGGTTTTTCCACCTGCAGCAATGAGACATCTCCGTACCGTATTTGCTTCAATCCTTCATCAACAGTCTGCAGCAGATCGTCGGCTTCATCTTCCTGAATCACCAAGTCAGCGTCCCGGATGATGCGAAACAGCCGAATGTCATTAATAAAAGTCCCGGGAAAAAGTTCCTTAATGTTGGTCTTGATCACGTCTTCAAGAAATACAAGCGTTTGTCCGGTCCTTTTGCTCACTGATTCAGGTATTACCAGAAACCGCGGCAGCACGTCAGGGATTTTTACCCGGGCGAATTTTGTTTCATTGTTGTGATGCACCACCACTGCGAGGTTCATGCTCAGGCTGGAGATATGCGGAAATGGATGCCCGGGATCGAAAGCCATTGGAGTCAACACCGGATATATTTCATTCATGAAACGCCGATTGAGGTAGTCCCTGATTTCAGTCGAAAACTGATTAATTTCAAGGGAAAAAATCCCTTCCTTTTCCAACAAGGGTTGCAGGATTTGCCAACCCGCTTGCTGATCCAGCAGCATCTGTTCTGCACGGGAGTGGATGGCCAAGTACTGTTCTTCCGGAGTGAGGCGATCCGGGGTTACGCTTTCAACACTGTTTTTGATCTGCCGGAGAATGGTCGCCACCCGGATCATGAAAAATTCGTCCAAGTTGGTCCCGGTGATGGAAAGAAAATTCACGCGCTCAAGCAATGGGTACCTGGGGTTATTCACCTGAGCAAGAACTCGCTGGTTGAATTCAAGCCAACTTAGTTCACGGTTGATGTAAATCTCCTCCAGTTTTGGGGTCCCGGTGCCGCCTAGTTTGCCGGGAAGCTTTGCCTTGTTTTTGCTGTTTCGCTGTACAGGCTTGCTCTCTGATAAATTCCTGGTCCGGATTGAAGTCTGAGATGATTTATATCGGTTTTTCTGTAAAGTACCTTTCATGATATAGTGCAGTTTCAGATTGCTGATTTAATTTGTCAAAACCGCACTGGTTTCACAAAGTATGTGTCTGGCTGCGTTTTTCATGCTGCTTCGTTTAAACTGACCTCAAGGTCTGCACCACAGGTTCCACATCTTGTTTTATGCAACCATCTGTGGTTTATCCGGTGTCTTGAAACCTGCCAGCAACCCCGGCTGCAACCTAAACGGTAACGAGGTCGTGAAAATGTATATCCATGTGTCACTTTTCCGTCACAGCCGATTTCCCGAGCTTTCTTCAGCCAGACAGAATCATGGTTGTGCTCAGACCCCACCAGCGCATGCGCAATTTCATGCAGGAGAGTGTTAGTGATTTCCCATTCCGATGCGCTTGAGCAAAAAAAACGGGAAAGTGAAATCCTTTTTTTCAGGTAATGGCAGCAACCAGCCCTTCTTTTGGCCCGGTCAAAACGGAAGGACCAGCCTCTCTCAGCCAGACCATGTATTTCCAGTAGGCGAAGAGCCTGTGTTTCAATATGCCTGAATTCCATCTCGGGATTACTAAACGTACAAGTTGAAGATACAGGATTAAGTATGCTGATTTTCCCTGCATGAACATCATTCGTTTCATTTGTCTTTAAAGACAGTCCAGCCTTCTTCAGTAATCAATGCATCCAGAGGAATATCATGCGCTGACATCGGCACGCATTCCACTATCTGGTCTGAAAACCCCAAACCCAGACGGAAAGCCGGAGTCTGCGCTAGAAACCGGTCATAAAATCCCTTCCCATATCCAACCCGACCACCTTGCCAGTCAAACACAATCCCGGGAACCAGAACCAGTTCCAGTCGTTCCAGAGGATAGGGTTCACCTTTCCCGGGAGAAATTTCCAGTATCCCGTAAGGGCCCGGCTGCAAGTCATGCAATGTATAAAGTCTGAAGTGGGTTAGTTCGGGATGTCCTGGGGTGATCCTGGGAACTACAACCTGCTTGCCTCCGTCCAGGACCCATTGTATGAAATTAAAGGTATCAGGTTCTTCCTCTTGACTGAGGAAGGTGTGAATCACTGAAGCCTCCCGGATCGGCTGAAACTGCTTCAAACTCTCCAGAATCCTGGCGGAGTCCTGAATGTTTTGCGAGAGATTTCGTTGACGCCGTATACGTAGATAGAGGCTGCGCAATTTCTTTTTTTGCGCTTCGTTGCTTTTCTGTTTTTCATTCAATAACAACGGATAGCATCCCCTTTTGAGATTTTACCCCGGAACTCAGGTTCCACCCTGCCCCAGGCAAAATCCTGCTGGACGTTTACCACAGCCAGTTTACCCAGCAGATCAAATTCTGTCGTTATCCTTTTCCTTGTGCCGTCTTTCTGTTGGGTTTTACGAATTCTGCGAAAAACTTTGCACACCTGATTCAAATAAACGCGGTTGGCGCGACCTAGATTTATACGCACATATTCTCTGTTTCCTCGAGTTTCCAGGATAAACCCACTGAGAGGGAACTGCCCCCTGACCTGTGTGCCAAGTTCTTCCCAAAGCGAATTCGATTCTGAAAACACGAACGCAAACTCATGGTTCATTTCAATCCGGACCGGGTCCTCTACACGGTAGATCCGAAATGAAATGTAAGTGCTCCAATCATTGGAAGACACTTTTACCGGACTGGTCTGCACACGCATCAGCCCGATGTATCTCACTCCCAGTTGTTTGCCGAGTTGAATGGCCTCGTCAATCAAAGGTTTTTCAAATCTGCGGAATTGCTCCTCCTCGATTAATTTAGTCAGTTTTCTGAATTCCGTACGGTTCATCGCGCCTTTCACGCGTGAGTTTTCAATCACTTCCAGGTTTCCGTATTCTTCAAGCACGGAAAGTACAAATGCATTGCTCAATGTACGGTGATACCTCGTCAAAGCGGGTGCGTACTGAACCGGCAGAAAAGCTATATATGATTTCTGCGCATGCAGTTCCTCAAGTGTGGGTGGTGAAGGAATTGATTCTCCGGGTTCATCTTCCGGGATATTTACAAATCCTAAATCCGGCTGAGCCAAGCATCCGGTAACTCCGAAGAGAAGCACCAGCCCCATCCATAAAGCAAGAAACCGGGCCGCATGATTTTTCCTCATAGGAACATTTCAGTAACGGTAATGTTCAGGTTTAAAAGGACCATCCACCGGTATTCCCAGATAATCCGCTTGTTCCGGGGTCAATTTTGTCAATTGAACACCAAGTTTTTTAAGGTGCAGAGTGGCCACTTTTTCATCAAGTGATTTCGGCAGGACATAGACCTTGTTTTCATATACCTTACCATGTTGGTACAAATCGATTTGCGCCAGTACCTGGTTGCAAAAACTGTTGGACATCACGAATGAAGGATGTCCGGTTGCGCATCCGAGGTTTACCAGCCTCCCTTCAGCAAGCAGTATCAGACGTTTGCCATTCTTCCAAACATATTGATCAACCTGAGGTTTGATGTTTAATTTTTTAATAAAAGGATTATCATTCAAAGAAGCAACGTCAATTTCAATATCGAAATGGCCGATGTTGCATACGATGGCCCCGTCTTTCATCAGTTCCAAATGATCACGGTTTATCACTTTGGCGCAACCGGTTGCGGTGACAAAGATATCGGCAAACGGGGCGGCTTCTTCCATGGTCACCACCTCATAACCTTCCATTGCTGCTTGCAGGGCGCAAATCGGGTCGATTTCGGTGATCAACACCCGCGCACCCTGATTCCTCAGTGAAGCGGCCGACCCCTTGCCGACGTCACCGAAACCGGCAACCACCGCGACTTTGCCTGCAACCATCACATCGGTTGCTCTTTTGATCCCGTCAATGAGAGATTCTCTGCACCCGTATAGGTTGTCGAATTTGCTCTTCGTGACAGAATCGTTGACGTTGCATGCTGGGACTCTCAATGTTCCCTGGCGCTCCATTTGATGCAGGCGATGTACACCGGTCGTGGTTTCTTCTGACAGTCCAAGTATGTTGTCAAGCATTTCAGGATGCTTTTCATGCAAGTACCAAGTCAGGTCTCCTCCATCATCAAGAAGCAGGTCAGGTTGGCGACTGACTCCCCAATTGAGTGTTTGTTCCACACACCACCAGTATTCCTCTTCAGTTTCACCTTTCCATGCGAAAACCGGAATCCCCGCAGCGGCAATTGCGGCGGCGGCCTCATCCTGGGTGGAAAAAATGTTGCAGGAAGCCCAGCGCACTTCAGCTCCAAGCGCTGTCAGCGTTTCAATCAACACCGCTGTTTCCACTGTCATGTGAAGTGACCCGGTAATGCGTGCCCCTTCCAGTGGACGGCTTTCCCCGTACTCCTCACGAAGTGCCATTAAACCCGGCATTTCTCCTTCAGCAATACTGATCTTTTTCCTGCCGAGTCCGGCCAGTGACAGATCTGCTATTTTGTAATCGTCTTTTGCTTCTTCTGAAACTGTTTTTGTCTGCAGCATTGTCTTTATTCCGTTTTTGTAAACAGGTTGATAAATATGGTGTCCAGCTATCTCGGACTTATTGCAGTATTCTGGGTCACACATATTTGTGTGTTTGCAACAGCGGAAATTGTTTGCTGAATCACCTCTATTCCGATTTTGCCATGATGCAAAAATATGCGCTTTTACAGTAAAAGACAAGTTTCAAATCACTACATGGGCATGTAGTGATGGTTGTAAGATTGCGTACTCAAACATGATATATCAAGGGGCAGAAAACAAAATACGTGAAAAAGTACCAATTATCCGTAATTTCCTTGCATTCTATTAAGATTCAGGATATTTAAAATCAATACACTAGAGAATGGCAAGTACATGACTGCCATGTTCTAAGACCAAAATTGAGAGCGAAAGGCTTTCCCGGATTAGCCAGGATGGCAAATCCGGACCAGCAAGGAATGGATGCCATGCCCCTCACCGTAAAGAAAAGCGCACTCAGTAACCAGCGCAAACACCGCAGGAAATCACGGAAGAATTCCCCCCTGGTTCCGAAAGGTCGCCTGAATAAAACCAGGCTGGAAAGAAAGCTGGAACGGACAAAGCTGAATACAGTTGGACTCATACTACTGGGACTGCTGGTATTCGGTGTCACTTATTTCGCCAGCGGCTGGGTGGCGCCCTTTCCATCCCCTTCCATTGCCCTGGAAGAATTTGATGAACTGAACCAACTTTCAAACCAGGTCGGTCTCATACTCGAAGAAGATGAACGGGTTAAAAACCGGAAGATACAGGAGATTCTGGATTCCGGAGAAAACAGCGCAACACAGCTGCTTTACCGTGACCGGAGCGTGAAACTGACTAAGAAAGGAGAGCCTGAAATTCGGGGTGAATCGATCTTCAAGGTGATAGACAGGGATCACCTGCAATTCATGGTTCCCGTTGGGGTGGATGATGTACAGGGATTGATTCTTGCCAGGAAGAACATTCAGCATCATGATCAGACGGTTCTATGGTCGCGCCTGTTGATCAGTGCAGGGGTGGCATTGATCCTGGTTTCTATCCTCATGCAGTTCCGGACCAGTCTCATCACCCGTCAGGTGGACATACTCTGCAGGCAGTTTATGCGTTACAGGCGGGAACATGAAACCCGAGAATTGGATATGCCGGAATCCTTGTCTGCCAGAACCGGGATTGAGTTGAGGATCATGACTCTCAAGGAATTGTGGACCAGGTTTCAAAAAAACCATGAGGATTTGGGCAGGAATGTCAAGGAACTCGAAACCTCAAAAGAAATCCTGGAACAAACTGTGGATTATCTGAAACGGGCAAAAGAACAGGAACAGAGACTTGTAGAACTTGGTTATGCGATTGCAGAGTTCGGGCATGACATTGGAAACGCCAACGGCTCCATCCTTAGTTTCTCAACGCTTGTGCTGAAAATGCTGGAAAAAGACCCGGTGCATTCAATGGATTTGGTCCGTTCCCTAACTTTTATACGCAGGATTAAGCAATCGTCAATCAACATCAGTGGGTTAACCGGGGACATACTTGAATTCGCCAAGGGAAAGGTGGAACTTCATCAGGAAAACATCAGCTTTGAAAGTTTCCGTGAGCAACTGGATGCACAACTTGGTTTCGTTGGTGAAACCCCGCTTGAATACACCATCCCAGCCGGTTATGAAACCTCAGTCATCCATTTTGATTACAGGAAGATTTGCAGAGTTGTGGTGAATTTGGTGAAGAACTCCTGGGAAAAACTCCAGGACGAAGAGGATGATGTTCAAATCCGCATCGGCATGAAAGTCATGAATGGACAAGACTTGCGGATTCAGGTTTTTGACAACGGCGCGCCGATTCCGGATAGCATCCTCAACCATCTGTTTGAATCATTTCAGACGGAAGGGAAAACCCAGGGTACCGGGCTGGGATTGGCAATCAGCAAGAAGCTGGTTGATCTGCACGGCGGCGCCATCAGGGGCAGAAACCTGCCTAAGGATGGAGGGGTCATATTTGAAATAGATCTCCCCGGCTGCATTCTCCATCCGCGGAAATCAGGGGAAGTGTCCGGGACCGCCGAGCTTGATCACACTGAAGGACCAGAGATGCTGCCGAAGCTCCTCCCTGACCAAGCTCACATACCGGCCAGGGCCGCAACCGCTTAACCCGATCATGCAGGCATCAGCCATTCCACAGGGGCAGCCTGCTTTACGAATGAATACTTTTTCCTCGGTTGTGAATGCTGCTCCTCTAGCAGGAGGAAATCCAGATCATACATAAATGATTGTACTGCCTGGTCTACAGACCGCTCAAATTCTCTGGATTGAATACGGCGTTGCAGTTCAGAATCAAGGGTATTCGTATACATTTTGCGCTCTCAAAAAAGGTTTATCGAATGGTCTTCGTGTAAATATCCGTAACCTCAATGGCTGTTCAGAATATCTACTTACCTTCTTATCGGCAACTAACCTGCATTCTTGAGAAAAATAATGTCCTCATACACGGAAATCCCACAGAAAACGGATTCCTCTTGAATTGGACACAGAAGTGAGAATTAGTAAATACTTAGGGATGTTAAGTCAGGGGAGCCACCGGGTTCGTGGCTCCAGCAGGCGGGATTTCAGTCTTCCTCGACTGAAACCGGTTCAGATTTTGACTCAGCGGGTTTTGCTTCGGCTTCCCCGGGCAACTCGGTGGATATATCCGCTTCAGCGGATTCAGATACTTCAGCAGCAGCCTCAGCGTCCTCAGCGGAAACTGTTTCTTCTATGCCCGCTTGCGGTTCAGCTGCTTGGTTTTCTTTTGCGGTTGTTTCACCATCCGCGTTAAAGGGAGAGGGGGCTTCGGTCAGCTCAATGATGCTCAAACCCAGACGCCTTTCCTCAAGATCAATTTTTATCACGCGCGCTCGTACGCTGGCATTTACCGGGTAAAATTCCTGCAGTTTCTCCTTGGGAATTTCTGAATCGATCTCGGAAATGTGCACCAGCCCTTCGACACCGTCCATGACTTCCACAAATATACCAAAGTCGGTCAAATTGACTACCCTGCCGATTACTTCGGTATTCAAGGGAATTTTTTCATCCAGATTTTTCCAGGGGTCTTCCGTCATTTGTTTGATCCCAAGGGAGAGACGCTCCTGTGCAACATCAATGTGGAGCACCTTCACCTCTATTTCATCCCCTTTGCGCGCAATCTCGGAGGGTTTGCGTTGACGCTGGTTCCAAGAGATGTCCGATATATGCACCAACCCGTCAATTCCCTCATCGAGACCAACAAAAATACCAAAATCAGTTATGTTCCTCACCCTGCCTCTGACCATGCCGCCAATTGGATAGCGATCCATTGCCAGCTTCCAGGGATTCGGTTCGGCTTCTTTCATGGACAGAGAGATGCGTTTGCGTTCAACATCAAGGTCCTTGACAACCGCTTCAACTTCTTCTCCCAACTGCACCACTTTTGAGGGATGACGGATTTTTTTGGTCCAGGACATTTCTGAAACGTGGATCAGTCCCTCCACACCCGGTTCCAGCTCGATGAAAGCGCCATAATCTGTGAGGCTAACTATTTTCCCGAAAATCCCTGTACCGATTGTGTATTTCTCCTCAACCGTCTCCCAAGGATTGGCAGTTTTCTGCTTGAGTCCGAGCGAAACTTTCTGATCCTCGGAGTTATATTTAAGCACCAGCACTTCAACTTCATCACCGATTGCAAACATTTCCGAGGGATGCATGATCCTTCCCCACGTCATATCGGTGATGTGCAGTAATCCATCCACTCCCCCAAGGTCCACGAACACCCCGTAATCTGTAATATTCTTCACATGTCCGGTGATCAGGATTCCTTCCTTGAGGACTTGCAAGGTCTTCTTGCGTTTCTCTTCACGGTCAATTTCCAACAGCGCTCTGCGTGAAATTACTATGTTTCCGCGTTTCTGGTTATATTTAAGGATTTTGAAGTCAAAATCCTCCCCAAGCAACTTGTCCAGATTCCTGACCGGGCGCAGATCAACCTGGGAACCGGGAAGAAATGCTTTGACCCCAATATCCACCGATAATCCGCCTTTAATGCGGGCTGTTATCGTTCCTCGAACGATGCCGTCTTCTTCGAAAATCTCACCGATTTTCTGCCAGGTGCGCAGTTTTTCCGCTTTCCGCTTTGAAAGCTGTGTGACGCCATCTTCATCTTCTAGTGCTTCTACATATACCTCGACTGAATCACCGACCTCAACATCCATTTCTCCCTCCTGATCCTGGAATTCATTGGCAGGGACTCGGCAATCTGACTTGAAACCTATATCAATTGTAACAAAATCCTTGGTGATTTCAGTAACCTTTGCGTTGACCACATCCTGTTCACAAATACCTTCCAGGCTGTGTTCGTAATGCTGGTTGAAATCTTCTTCTTCCTCGAAAAAAACAATCGGTTGAGGTTCGTTTGATACGGGATTGGAGTTTTCTGGTTCTGGCACTTTACCTCTTTATTCAAAAACAGCCCTAGGTATGAGCTGGGTTAGGGTTCATAGTTTGTGTGCTATTGCGAATAAATGAAGCGTGGAGCAGGTATCAAACATGCCCGACGATGTGTGTTCCCAAATAGCACCTCACATGAGAAAATTCTATTATATTCTCCGTTTTTTTTGCACAAGTCAATTTTATTGTCAGTCACTTAATGCGGTTGCTGCTGAACAAGGGGAATTCACATACTCGTTTTGGAACTGATGTTAATAATTACACCTTTTTGATCACTGCCACTGGATTTCGGTCAGGATTCTATTTCAAAGTCCTTATTTGGAATTGAAAAAAAACCAGTAGTTCAGTAAATTATAAAGAAGCACAGTACACATAAATCCAGTCTTGCACATGTGATTTATTGACAGAGTTTGATCCGCAACGGATGCCATTCCAGAAATGGCCCCAGATGCAGGGCACGTTATCATCCATCAAAACCCATCAGGTTGTTCATGTGGTTGCAGATCCTCGTGAATGCCGACACGCCAAATAGATAGGAGACCCAATGAAAAAAGTAAAAGTCGCCGTAACCGGCGCTGCCGGTCAGATAGGCTATGCCCTCCTTTTTCGTATAGCCTCGGGAGAGGTATTCGGTCCGGACACCGTGGTCCAGTTGCAACTGCTCGAACTGGAACAAGCGCTCCCGGCACTAGAAGGGGTAAAGATGGAACTGGATGACTGTGCCTTCCCCTTACTGGAAAACATTGTCACCACGTCCAACCCGAATGTAGCTTTTCATGACACGGACTGGATACTGCTTGTCGGTGCTGCTCCACGTAAAGCGGGGATGGAAAGGAACGACCTGCTGCGTGTGAATGGAGGCATTTTCGTCACCCAGGGCAAAGCCATCAATGACAATGCCGGCGACAATGTGCTAGTGCTGGTGGTGGGGAACCCCTGCAACACGAACTGCCTGATCGCCATGAGTCATGCCCCGAGAATCCCCAAAAAACAATGGTTTGCCATGACCGCACTTGATGAAAACCGGGCAAAACGTCAGTTGGCGCAAAAAGCCGGGGTTGACATCACTGCTGTTACCAACTTGACAATTTGGGGTAATCACAGCGCCACTCAGTACCCGGATTTTCAAAACGCTAAAATCGACGGGAAAGCTGTAACTAGCGTTATCACCAATACAGAGTGGCTGCAGGGCGATTTCATTAAGACCGTCCAGCAGCGTGGAGCGGCAATCATAAAAGCACGCGGCGCCTCTTCCGCGGCCTCCGCCGCAAATGCCGCGGTCAACAGCATCCTGCGCCTAAACAATCCCACTCCTGAGGGAGACTGGTTCAGCACCGCCATCCCCAGTGACGGCAGTTACGGCATCCCGGATGGATTGATCTTCAGTTACCCCTTGAGGAGCAACGGAGACTGCAGGTACGAAGTAGTTTCAGGGATTGAGCTGAATGAATTCGGACAGCAGAAACTGCAGGCAACCCTTGATGAACTGGTGATGGAACAAGAAGCCGTTCAGGACTTAATGAGTTGATATCAAATTCTTAAACTGTACCGGCGTCATCGAGTTGGTAATTTGCACCTCGCAATTCGTTAACGCCGGCGCATTACACTTCAGCAACCTCCCTATATCCAGATAAATGAAAATTCACGAATACCAGGCAAAGCAGATACTTTCCCGCTACGGGGCTTCCGTTCCACGAGGCGCATTAGCCCATACAGTGGAGGAAGCAGTCCAGGCCGCGCAAGAACTGGGCACGGAAGTGTGTGTGGTCAAAGCACAAATCCATGCCGGGGGCCGCGGCAAAGGAGGCGGGGTTAAGGTTTGTAAAAGCATTGATGAAGTCCGTAAAAGCGCTGAAAATATCCTCGGCATGCAGTTGGTCACCCGCCAAACAGGTCCGCAGGGGCAGAAAGTCAAGCAGGTCCTGGTTGAGGAGGGAATGGATATCATCAAGGAGTTGTATTGTTCGGTGTTAGTTGACCGGGGCAGGCAATGCATAGTGATGCTTGCTTCCACAGAAGGGGGAATGGATATTGAAGAAGTTGCAGAAAAAACCCCGGATAAAATACTGAAAATCTTCGCTGATCCTGCCATCGGGCTTCAACCATATCAAGCTGGAGAATTAGCTTACGGCTTGGATATCCATAAAATCAATCCCAGGCTGGCACGACCCGCAGCCAAGCTATTCCAGGCGCTTTACGACGCTTTTGTGCACGAGGACTGCTCACTTGTAGAAATCAACCCCCTCGTTTTAACCGGGGACGGGCGTGTGGTTGCACTTGATGCAAAACTGAGCTTCGATGACAATTCTCTCTTTCGTCATCCCGAAAACCTGGAACTCCGCGACAAGGACGAAGAAGATCCACTGGAAGTTGAGGCCAGCGAATCAGGGCTGAATTACATCAAGCTGGACGGAAACATCGGCTGCATGGTAAACGGCGCAGGACTGGCAATGGGGACCATGGACATCATCAAGACATATGGAGGAGAACCCGCCAATTTCCTTGACGTCGGAGGGACCGCAACTCAGGAAACAGTAGAACAGGGTTTTCGCATCATCAGTCAGGACGAGAACGTCAAATGCATCCTGATCAACATTTTTGGAGGAATCGTCAGGTGCGACATGGTTGCCGCAGGGGTTGTGGAAGCCTTCAAAAAAGTCAATCTGCAGATCCCGGTGGTGGTGCGGCTTGAGGGAACCAATGCAGAAGAAGCACACCGGATTGTGGATCATTCCGGGTTGGGTGCAAAACTGCAGATGGCAGACGGTCTGGGTGAGGCTGCGGAAAAGGCTGTTGCCGCGGTTCGATAAAGAAATTTGGGATCCACCCAAAACCTTTCAGTGATCTGGAAAACAGCACAGGCTTTCACCATACTTAAATAAAAAAGGTCCCTCAATGAAAGAAATCTGAAGAGGTTCTACATCAAATCCACCTCATTCCCGACTCGCATCAAAATCTTCCGTGTTATGCGCAGTATCTGCGACCCATCAAGGTTCGACAAAAACTCAAAATCCTTCAACAAGGACAAGGGCGGAAAATCCCTGCAACCACTCAGTTGCATTCGCATTCCTTCCCCACTCTCCGCATTGTTCACTGGTTTCGATTACAACTTTGCGTGTCCCCTCATTTCCAATACTGAACTCAACAGGGTGGTCAAAGCAGTTCACCAGGAACCGGATTGATTTACCGGGATGTTCCGCATGCTTCACTTCCCAGCACAGAGTGCGGACAAAGGGTTCCAGAAATTCCGCACCACCATTGGCGCTGAACCAGCGGTAACTGCTTTGATCATCAAAAAGAAATTCGAAGTGTTGTTTGCGGAAGGCGATCAAGCGTCCTGTAAAATCCAGCAGTTCTTCATTAGTTTTACATAATTCCCAGTCTATCCAGGCAATGGGGGAATCATGGCAATAGGCATTGTTGTTCCCACCTTGTGTCCTTCCTATTTCGTCCCCGGCAAGCAACATTGGGATGCCATTTGATACCTGGAGCAGAAAATGCATCAACCGGATTTTTCTCCTGCGCAGCGCCAGCACCTCCGTGTCCCTTGTCTCCCCCTCCACCCCGCAATTACTTGAAAACTCTGTGTTGTGACCGTCCCGGTTTCCTTCTCCATTTGCTTCATTGTGTTTATGATTAAAGGAAACCAGGTCGTTTAGTGTCAGCCCGTCATGGGCGGTTATGTAATTGATGCTTGCCCTACGTCCTTCACGGACACTGCCGAATATTCCCGGGCTGCCGAGAATAGCCTGTTTGAGCTTCCCCATTACCCCTTCATCTCCACGCACTGCCTGCCTCACCGAATCCCTGAACTGATCGTTCCATTCCGCCCAGCCGGCTTTTCTTGATGCCTCTCCCAGCCGGTAGGCGCCTCCAGCATCCCATGGTTCCGCAATCAACTTCACCTCAGTCAACGCCGGGTCGTTTCGCAGTGACCATAATAAATCCGGAAAGTGACGAAGTGCGCCATCACCGTCACGATCCAGAATTGGCGCCAGGTCGAAGCGGAAACCATCTACACCCATTTCATTTGCCCAGTAGCGAAGTGAATCGCGGATCAGCGCTTGCACGGCCGGATGGGTACAGCGAAGGGTGTTTCCACATCCGGAATGGTTCTGCAGACCTCCCTGCTCATCAAGCAGGTACCAAACTTCTTTTCCAATCCATTTGAAATGGTCTATCGGACCAACGGAACCCAGTTCGGCGGTATGGTTGAAAACAACGTCCAACCACACCTCGATCCCGGATTTGTGAAAGGCATCAACCATTTCACGGAATTCTTGCTCCGGATTTATCAAGTTTGCCGCATAATTCTGTTTTACCGCAAAGAATTGGAGCGGGGAATAGCCCCAGTAATTTAGCAGGGACCGTCCATTCACGGTGTCGGTCATCGAACTTTCGTTTTCGTCAAAATCGAAAACTGGAAGCAGTTCGACGGTGTTTACTCCAAGTCTGCACAAGTGAGGAATGGTCCCGGCCAATGCCCGGAATGTGCCCGCTTCACCGAATGCAAGCGCGGGAGATGAAGTATGACGAGTCATCCCGCGCACATGGCATTCATAAACAATGCATTTTGAAATGTCATGACCCGGCGAGTCAATGTGCCGCTTTACAGACGAGTGCCTGTGCAAAATGGACACACGTCTGGTACCGGTAAACACGGGGCCGTGCGGTCGTGTGCTGGTGTGCAACCGAAAGCTGGCGGGATCCAGTTCGAAACTTACCGGCCGATTCCAATGACTGCCGCCGTCACTTGCACGCGAAAATGGGTCTATTATCCAACGTCTGCGGCCGTCTGTTTTTTCAACCGCGATCAGGTATGCCAGCGTATTGAGTTTATTGAATCGTGGGTGCAGTTCGGCTTCCCAGCCCCACAAATCCCCCCAAAGGTGAATCTTTGGATCAAGCACGACTTTTTCCAGCAGGTGAAGCTGATCTCCCGGTTCAAGAGGTCGAGTCCAGTGAAAGAAACAATAAATAACAGAACTTGTATCCCTTGCGGGCAATCCAAACTGCAGCAGGTTTTTATTCCATCGGCTTCCGGCACAGACATGCGCACAGGGGCATATTTCCCTAAACAGCTTCTTTTGTGTTGTTTCCGGTTTAAGCGCGGTTTGCAGAAGTTGCATCAGCGTGGGGTGCTGTTGAAAAGCTTTTTGTGTAGGCGAATTTTTCGTATATGATGATCAGGAGATTAATGGAAATGAAGAATCTGTTTTTACAGATTTGTCCTCAACCTTATCCTTCTCCATCAATCAATCTAGTGCGGCAGTCACTTTTTTTTCGGCTCTGTTCTCCTTAAGTGTTGATTTTCCCTCCTAACGGTACTAAACTGTAATC
>CAYFLK010000034.1:0-39024 GCA_964344035.1 uncultured Pseudomonadota bacterium | reverse complement strand
AATCAGTGCGTTAAACCTATTTTAGGGGGGCAGACTTAAGGAACTTCGGTTTAAGATATGGTAACCGGAGGTTCCAGCGGTGTGAAGCGCTGAGTCACTTCGTTTGGGAAAATTCACTGACGCGTCCAGCCAGCCCCGCCTGCTGTTTGCCAATCAGCGGCGCGAGTTTCTGCAAACGTTCCCGCACAAGGCTGCCCGTTTGCTGGCGATTGATTTGAACATTCGGGTTCGCCAGTTTTGTGGAGGAGACGATGTTGGAATCGTCAACATCCGCCGGCCTCAGGATGCCGGTGACCGTGGTGATGTAGCGCACCTGGTTTCTTTGACGGTAGTCTATTTTCTGCCCCTTTATCATCATGTTCCCGTCTGCCAGAACACGTATCACCCGCGCGGAGATGGTGTCCAGGCCACGCAGAATATCATTTTGCTCTTCCTCGATTTCGTCTCTCAGCGTGATCGCTTCAAGCACCAGGCTGGCTTTTGCCGCATCACTGGCGGGCGCGGCGTCCTCCCCCTTGGCCTGTTTCGGTTCAGGAGCATTCACGATCGCTGCCAGTTCAATGATGGTCAGCAGGTCCCCGCGAAACCGCGCACGGTGATCGCGAAGGATATTGCCGAAGGATGATTCATAACGCCATAGCGAGCCTTCATAAAGATTATGCCGTAAGGAAATGCGTTTCCGGCGCAGCCGTTTTTCATTGCTGCGTCGGTTTTCCCGAACCTGCTTAACGGTGGCGGAAAAGCCGGAGTCAGCGATGCCTTGACGGGTGGTTGGTGTCAGGGGTGCACATGCCCCGATTGCCGTGGTCACAGCCAGAATGAGTAGGTGTTTGCAGAAGTGTGGCAGCATGATACGCCTGAAACCGGCATCCGGGATTGTGCGTGAGCATTGTCTCATCAGTTGACCTGCACAATGGAACCGTCACGCACGGTGGCATAAACTACGATTCTGCTTTCCAGGTTGCGGACCTGGATTCGTTCGCCGCGCATGCCTTTTTGCAGTGAAACCCCAGGCGCGGAAAGTCTGAGGGACGGTGTTTCATAAACGATCAGCAGCCGGTCTCCCGGTTTAACCAACGGCAGCGGATCAACCGTGTTCTTGCTGATCACTTCCTTCGGATTGATTGCCCTGGAAGCGATCCTGCCGATGATGTCTGCTTCACTGGTGATGTATTGCGAGGGCATGCGGTCCACATTGCGGCGCACTTTCATCAAGTCCGCGCCGGTGATTATATGATCGCGCTTGATCGTGTCCCTGGCGATTACAACTTCCTTGTACAATTTCAAATACGTCCGCACCGGGACTTTGCGGATTTCTTTGCCGTCGACGCTGAAGACTACTTCGTAAGTACGATATCCTCCTTCCTTGCGATGCCTGCCCTTCAGATCAATCCGGTAGGATACTTCCCCCCTGGGTAGGTAGAGGTCCCGGGATTTCGCCAGCAGACGCGGTTTGATATCTGAATTCCGGTTTGTTTTCCGAATATGATCAAGGACTGTCTGGTCGATGTCTGTACCGGGAATCATGAGCGCGGCACGCTGGATTCTCGCGGACTGAGCGCCGGGGAAATGGACGCGGCGGGTGTCTATTTTCCGTGAACGCAGACGGGAGAGTATTATAGACCGGGTGACGGTCAGCTCTCTGCCGGGCAGAGGGGATTGTCCGATTACAGCACGCTGGAGCTTTTCGATGAACCGTGAGTCCGCGCCGTCAATACGGGCAATTTCTCCCAGCTCATACTTTTCGTTTTCCACCACCGCGGTTTCCTGCAGCAGCACTGCGATGCGCTGCTCTTCAGATACACGCTGATCCTGAACCGCTCCCGCTGGAGCGGCCCAAAGCAGAACCGCGGGCACACACCAGCAGAGCAAACGGTATATTATGCGGGTCATGCAGACATACAAAAAACGGGTAAATTCAGGTAATGACATCTGCCTGAATAATTAACGGACCAGGTTGTTTGTGTTCTTCAGCATCTCGTCCGCGGACTGGATGGCTTTTGAATTCACCTCATATGCTCGCTGAGCGGTGATCATGTTGACCATCTCTTCCACCAGGGAAACATTTGAACGTTCCAGAAATCCCTGGGTGAGGGTGCCCATGCTGTTCGCTCCCGGAGCATCAACGATCGAATTTCCTGAAGCGGGAGTTGAAACGTACAGGTTTTTGCCGATGGGGGTCAGCCCGGCCGGGTTCTGAAAACGGGCCAGCTGGATGCTCCCGATTGCCTCCGGCAGCGTTTCGTCCCGCAAGAACACCGTGACCGTTCCATCAAAACCGACTTCAATCTTGCGTGTATCAACCGGGATGTTGATTTCCGGATCAAGCAGCATTCCGTCGTTGGAGACAAGGCGTCCCATTCCGTCTATGTTGAAATGCCCGTCCCGGGTGTATCCAATAATACCGTTCGGTTGCAGGATCTGAAAAAACCCGTGCCCGTCAATGCTCAGATCGAGGTCATTGCCGGTGTTTTCCAGGTTCCCCTGAGTGTGCACCTTTTCCGTGCCGATGAACTTGACGCCGTGTCCGACATGGATCCCGACCGGAACCTGGGTGGAAACCGATGATGGCACCCCGGCGGTTCGTTCGTTGTGATAAAGCAGGTCCTGAAAATGAACCTTGCTCTTCTTGAACCCGGTGGTGTTCACGTTCGCCAGGTTGTTGGCGGTCGTATCAATGTTCCGCTGCTGGGCGGCCATGCCGGTGGCAGCAGTGTAAAGGGCGCGCATCATAGGCGTTCAACTCCTTGGCGGATGAAAGGTTTCATGAAAAATAAAAAATTAACTGACACGGGAAAGGGTGATGGCTTTTTCGTCCATTGAATCAAGATTCGAAATTGCACGCTGAACCATCTCGTAGGAGCGGGCAGCATTGACCATGCGGGTCATTTCCATCACCGTGTTAACATTCGAATCCTCCAGGTATCCCTGCTTGATAATAACATCCTCGGAGGGGATCGGCACATCGTCGCTGTGAAGCGGCGCATAAAAACCCTGACCCAGTTTCTGCAGCCGATTCTGGTCCCGGAAGCGTATGGTTTGTATCCTGTCAAGTACCTTGCCGTTTACTGCGACCTGTCCGTTTTCATCAATATGGATCGGACCTCCCACCCGTATCACCAACTGCCCCTTCTTCCCCTGAACCGGGTATCCATCATAGGTGACAATCCTTCCCTGTGAATCGAGCTTGAAGTTCCCCGCGCGGGTGTAGCGTTCTCCCTGCGGGGTGCGGATGCTGAAAAACCCTTCATTTTCCAGGGCCAGGTCCAGTTCCTTCCCTGTTTCCCGGAAACGGCCGATTGAGAAATTTTTACCAATTTCATCCACCATCACGGCAGATTTATCCATGCCTACATACTGATCAAGGTATTCATGAGAAAGGAAGCTCTCCTCGTGCGACTGCGGCGCCACGCGCTGGACAATGGAAAGCACTTCGCGGAAAGATGGCTGGTCTTCCTTGAATCCTACCGTGTTAACGTTAGAGAGGTTGTTGGCAACGGTCTCGATTTTCTTTTCCAGCACTCCGCCTGCTTGCACCAGGCTGGTCAGTCCACTCATATGACGTTTGATCGGGTTAGAGGAATCACGGTTCGCTAACGCCTGAATTCAAGCAAGCAACATACCAAAGGGTTGACCATACCCGAAGCGCTCTTTGCGGATTTCCCTGGATCGATTGTCTACCAACGGATGTGCTGAATGTTTGTGCAGTTGCACAAAAAAAAATCAGTACGTGCCGAATGAGAATAAATTATTACCTGTAATTTCAATAATTTAAAAATGGTGCATTTATTGCGATAATAATTTATCAGGGGACGGCTGTTTCCTGAAAATGGAAACGCCGATACACTATATCGCCAACTGGTTTGATGGACCGGGGTCAATGAGTTCTGTCCGTTCAAACCGATTCATGAAGTCTCATAGTTACTTTTCAGTTGTTTAGGTTGAAAGCTAAAGCGCATAAAAAAGTGTTGCTTAGTCAGCCCACTTCAGAGGGATAATCTCGTGAGCGGAACCGTGCTTGAAGCCTCAGCTACTAATGCTGAATAATCTGAAGAGTTACCTAACATCAAGGATTGCCTTATGAAAACCGCAAAAGACGTCATCGATTATGCGAAGCAAAACAATGTCGTGACAGTCGATTTGAAGTTCATTGATTTCCTCGGGACCTGGCAGCATTTTGCCGTGCCGATGTCTGATCTGCACGAAGAAATGCTTACCGAAGGGCGCATGTTTGACGGGTCCAGCATTCGGTGCTGGCAGCCTATCGACAACAGCGACATGAAAGTTATGCCGGACATCAGCACCGCCATAATGGATCCCTTCTACACGCATCCGACCTTGTCAATCATCTGTGACATAAACGATCCTGTCACCGGGGAAGGCTACACCCGCGACCCACGCAGCGTGGCGAAAAAGGCTGAGCAGTATTTGATCTCCACCGGCATTGCAGACACCGCGTATTTCGGACCTGAAGCGGAGTTTTTCCTGTTTGACGACGTACGGTACGCACAGGACGCGGAAGGAGGGTTTTACTCGATCGATTCTCCTGAGTGTCCCTGGAACACCGGCGCCGATGAACCCGGGGGCAACAAAGCGTACAAAACAGAACCCAAACTCGGTTATTTTCCAACCGCGCCCTTTGATCAGGATCGGGACCTGCGTGCGGAAATGGTCCTGCAGATGGAGGCGCTTGGTTTGACCGTGGAAGCGCAGCATCATGAAGTTGCGCCCGCGCAGCATGAAATTGACATAAAATTCGATACCCTGTTGAAAACCGCGGACAACATGCAATGGTACAAGTATGTCGTCCGCAACGTTGGACGCGCGCACGGCAAAGCGGCGACATTCATGCCGAAACCCATGTTCAATGACAACGGCAACGGAATGCACACGCACCAGTCTCTGTGGTCCGCGGGACAGCCCATCTTTGCCGGGGATCAATACGCCGGGTTGAGCCAGACCGCCCTGCACTACATAGGCGGCATTCTCAGGCATGCCCCCGCGCTGGCAGCGTTCACAAACCCATTGACAAATTCCTACAAACGGCTCGTCCCCGGTTTCGAAGCGCCGATCAATCTTGCCTATTCGAACCGGAACCGTTCCGCAACTGTCAGGATTCCGGTTGTAGATTCCCCGAAAGGGAGACGTATTGAATACCGCTGTCCGGATTCAGGATCAAATGTATACCTTGCATTCTCCGCCATGCTGATGGCCGGACTGAACGGCATTCAGAACAAAATAGATCCCGGAGAACCGATGGATGTCAATATCTATGATCTGCCGCCTGAGCGTTTGAACCAGATCGGCAAAATGCCGAGTTCCCTGCATGAGTCACTGGACGCGCTCAGGGACGACCAGGAGTTCCTGCTTAAAGGCAATGTGTTCACCAGGGACGTGATTGAATACTGGATTGAATACAAAATGGAAGAAGAAGTAAAGTCGATCGATTCAAGACCGCATCCGCACGAGTTCACCTTGTATTTTAATTACTGATTACGCTATACCGGGAGAGGTTAAAACCCATTCACCCGGTATATCGTGATTATTTCTACATGGCTTGAAGAGTTCCTTCCCCTGTGGCCGGGATCCGGTTGGAAAACCGTCCTGGCCACGAACCACCCCGAGTTCATCAGTCCGGACCAGCAGGAGCAGCTGATTCACCTGCTTGAGCAAAGCGCGCACATTCCAGGCTTTGCTGATGCTTCCCCGGAATGCCTGCCGGTCCTGTTTAAATCCGGGGACCCGGTACTGGCTTTCAGGCAGCTGCTCGATTTTACGGAAGCATTTCAAAAAGAACGGTCGCGTCCTTTCGACTTCTCTCACGTTCATGCCCGGGAACTGATTTCTCTCTTCGGCCGCAGCGAATATCTCTCACGCAAGCTGATCCGGGACCCCAAGCTTGCGGAAGAGACGCTGCATTCCAGTTTCCTTGCGCGCAAAAAACCACCGGAAAAAATGTTCTCAGAACTGGAAGACCGGGTCGGGCCGCTGGAGCCGTTTTCCCTCGATTCCTTTAAAAACGAGTTAAGACGCTGGAAATACAGGGAATTCATACGCATTGCGGTGCGCGACCTCTGCCGTCCAGAGGCCTTTGAAGAAACACTTGAGGAGTGGTCATCAGCGGCAGGGGTGTTGTTGCAAACCGGACTGCGCGAGATCACCAGGAAACACCTCGGTCTTGCGCACCTTCATGACGGGGTCCTTCCCTTCATGGTTTTGGGCATGGGTAAACTGGGAGGAAACGAGCTGAATCATTCCTCCGATGTTGACCTGATTTTCATCCATGATGATGAACCGTTGTGCGGAGAGACTGAGCGGGATCACATCCTCCGCCTGAAAGCGGCAAGGATTTTAATCGAAGTGCTGTGCGAACACACCGGAGAAGGTTTTCTCTCACGGGTGGATATGCGCCTGCGTCCGGGTGGCGACCGCGCGCCGCTGGTGCAGTCTCTGGATGAGGTGGAGCTTTATTATTCCGCGAAGGGGGAACTCTGGGAAAGGCAGGCGTTGATAAAAGCCCGGCCAATTGCGGGGACAGTGCAGACGGCCGCGAATTTTCTCAAAATGATCACCCCTTTTGTCTACAGCCGCATCCTTGACGAAGGGCTGTCCCGTGAAATCCGCAGGATGAAGGAACGCATCGAAGAAGAGCATCTGCGTGAAAACCACCTCAATGTCAAACTCGGAGTTGGAGGAATCAGGGAGATAGAATTCTTCGTGCAGACTTTCCAGCTCCTCTACGGCGGCGCGCACCCGGAACTGCGGGAACAGAACAGCCTGAGGGCCTTGCAACTGATCCAGTCCCGCGGGTTTATCCCGGAAAGCGATGCCCAAATTCTCAGGGAGGCGTACATTTTTCTGCGCCGGGTCGAGCATCGTCTGCAAATGCGCGAGGAGCAGCAGGTTCACACGATTCCCTCCGGCGCGGAAGAACAGCGGATAATTGCCAGGGGGATGGGTTTTGAGGAATCTGATCCGGAACAGGCGAGACAGAAATTCCTGGGAAAACTGAAAGACGTGATGGGGGGCGTCAGGGTTATCTTTGGCAGCCTCTTCAGCAAGAAACACCTGGAAATAGAAGCCTCTCTGAAAAATTCATCACGCATCCGAAATTTCACTGAAGCGGAAAACGCATTTCTCCAAAAACTTGCCCTGAATCTGTCCCCCTATTTGAATTCACGCACCGACAAGCGCTTTCAGCGGTTGTTTGAGAGAGTGGGGGCAAAATTCAACCTGTATCATCCTCTGGTAGAACGGCCGTCCGCGCTTTCACGGCTGGCGCGCATCAGCGAAACCAGCGAAATGCTCTGGAACCACCTGCTCAACCACCTCGACCTGCTGGAAAGGCTTGAAGACAGCGTAATCAATATTTCCGGGGAGGACTGGGAAAGTCGTCTGCAAGAGATGCTGAACGGCGCTGAGGGAGATGAGGAGCAGGAAATCGACCTCCTCCGTCAGTTCAAAAACACCTTCACCCTCCTGCTCGGCAGCGCGGAACTGGAGGGTCTTTTGAATTACGAACCGACCCGGATGGGCCTGACCCGGCTGGCGGAAGTCATCCTCCAAGAGGCGTTCCGCATGGCGGTGCGCAGGCTTGCTCCGGCATACGGAAAGGCAGTTGAGCGTTTAGGGAGCCCCCTCCAGTTCGCGATAGTGGGGTTGGGAAAACTCGGAGGACGTGAATTGACCTACCATTCTGATCTGCACCTGCTAATTGTGCATTCCGGCAGTCCCGATGCGTCACACGCGGACAGGATCCTGATCCAGGAATATGGAGTGAAACTGATCCAGCGCATGATTTCCCTGCTCACAACCATGACCCGCACCGGTTTTGCCTACAAAATGGACACCCGTCTGCGCCCCTCCGGAAACGCGGGGGTGCTTGTCACTCCCTGGAAAGTCTATCTGCGTTACCACCAGACTTCACGTCCCTGGGAACACCAGGCGCTCATCAAGGGGCGCGTGGTAGGAGGCGATGCGCAAGAACACTGGCACACGGAAGTCGAATCCGGACTGCGGAACACCGTATACAGTTGGGACCCGCCGGAAGACCTTTCTGAACAGATCAACCATCTGCGCCTGCGCAAGGAAAAAGAATTGTCCGGAGACTCCGACAGCAGACGCAATCTCAAAGAGGGGCATGGCGGGTTGCTGGACATAGAGTTCCTGACGCAGTTTCTGCAGCTGAAACATGGACGTGAGGTGGAGAAACTGCAAATTCCTGAAACCTTGAAAGCGCTGGAACAGTTGGGTGACTGCGGAGTGCTCAATTTGGAACAGGTGGCAACACTCAGGGAGGGATACATGTTTCTGAGGCTGATTGAAAACGGGTTGAGGCTTCTCTATGACGATTCCACCAATCTGCTGGATTATGATTCAATTGAACAGGAGACGATCTTGATGCTGCTGAAACGCCACGGTTTTGAAGTGGAAGACCTGAAAAACACAGTCAACCGGGTCACCGGAGATATCCGGGAAGTATACAATACGGTGATGCAGTGTTGTTGAAAGGTGGTTGTTATCTGTGCTCGGTTGACTGGTAACGGTATCAAGCCAAACAAACAACAACTTGCCATCGGGCTTTTCCACCACACGGAATTAAATTCAGTCAATTGAAAACGGTTTTATCCTGCATTATGATGGTTCACTGAAAACATAGTCATCATTTCCAGGCCTGCGGCAAAAACACAATCACTCACCTTCAAACGCAGACACACTGTGCTGCAACACTTGACCATCCGCAATCTCGCAACTATCGAGGAGCTCGAAATCGAGTTCGAGGACGGTTTTTCCATCCTCACCGGAGAAACCGGGGCCGGTAAATCGATCGTCATTGATGCCATCATGCTGATCCGCGGAAACAGGTTTGACGCGAACCTCGTCCGCAGCGGGACGTCCAGCGCGGAAGTGGAGGCAGTATTTACTCTCCAAGATTTCCCTGAAACCCGGCAAACCCTGGAAGAATCAGGGATAAATGCCGAGGAGGAACTGATCATTCGCTGTATTGTTCCGTCTAAAGGAAGACCCCGACGTTTTGTCAACGGGGTTTCCGTGACATCCGCGTTTCTCAAATCCCTGACCCGTCCGCTTGTCACCATCCACGGGCAGCACGAGCATCAAACCCTGCTGCAGGTCCGGTCCCACCTGGATTACCTGGACGGGTTCGGAGGTTTGATGCAGCAGCGCGCCCAGGTCAAATCACAATATGAAGATCTGCAGTGTGCTTTAAAAGAAAAGAAACTTCTCCGGCAAAGACTGCAGCAGCGCGAATCACGCATTGAAGAACTGAACTTCCTCACAGAGGAACTGGATGAACTGAACCTGGAACCGGGAGAAGCAGAAAAACTGCAATTGGAAGCAAACCTCCTCTCACACGCGGAAAAGCTGCATCAGCTGCTGGGCGAATCCCGGAACAGTCTGCATGACCGTGAAGGATCAATCATTGAGCAGTTTGAAACCCTTTGCAGAAATGTACGTGACTCGGCGGCTCTGGACCCCGGCTGTGAAAAACTCCTTCGGGAATTTGATGCCTGCCTGTTTCAAATGCAGGACCTTCATCAGCACCTGGGGAAGCATCATGACCGTATCGAGGAAAACCCTGACCGCCTCTCCTGGATCAATGAACGGATGAGCCGGATTCAGCTTCTGCAACGCAAACACCGTTTGGAAAAAAGCGAGGGTTTAATCGAACTGCGGAAGAAGTGCGGGGCGGAGCTGGAACAGTTGCAGGAACTGGAAGGGAATGAACAGGAATTGGAGGTGAAGATCCTTAAGCACAGAGAGGAACTGCACTCAACCTCAGTTAAACTGTCCCGGGAGCGCCGGGTACAGGCCGACCGCCTGGACCGCAGGATGGAAGGTGAACTCCATGCACTGGGAATGGAAAAGGCCCGCTTTCAGACACGTATCCTGACCTGCGCAATGGATGATGGAGATGTCTCCTGGACCTCCACCGGGATAGATGAAGTTGAATTCCATCTTTCAGTTAATCCCGGACAGGAGTTGCGCCCCCTGATCAAGGTCGCGTCAGGGGGGGAACTTTCGCGCATCATGCTCGCGCTGAAAACAGTGCTGCGTACCATGGAACCCTCCGCGGCGCTGATTTTTGATGAAGTCGATTCCGGGATCAGCGGCAGGATTGCGGAAATCGTAGGGCACAAACTGCGTGCACTCGGTCGGCAGCAGCAGACTTTGTGCGTCACTCACCTCCCGCAGATCGCAGCGTTCTCCCGGCATCATTATGTGGTCAGCAAGAAGGTGCAGCAAAATAACACCTACACAGACATCCTCCGGCTTAAGGACGATGAAGAAAAAACCCGGGAAGTGGCACAGTTGATGGGAGGGACTGAACTCAGCGAAAACACCATCCGCCTTGCCCGGGAAATGCTTGCAAAAACCCGCGCTGATTCTGCCTGTACGGAATGATGAAAAAGGGAAAGGGAATGATGAACGCACAAATCCGATTAATCAATCCTCGTGTGTCATGCATTACCCATAACCCGCCATGTTTCTAGATTCTAGGGTTCAGCTTTTCCCCTTTCCTGCTGGAACCATTGCAGTTGAGCATACAGTTCCCGCGGGAATTGCCGCAGCAGCGGCGTGAGCAGAGCATCGTGAACCACATCCCGTCCCAGCCGCTCCAGATCGGCGAGAATACGGGTTTCCCTGATGGTTGTGTCAGGCAATGCTTGCAAATCAAGCAGTTCCAGCAAATCACGCATTTCCCTTTTCAGATGCTCGAATTGTTTGAGCACTGCCGAGTGGTAGGCAAGCCGGCTTTCCACATGGAACTGATAAGATCCGGAAAGGCTGATATGAGGGCCGTTCAGGTTGTCCCGGTCACTGGCCTCAACCCACACTGTGACCACGTCGCCAGCGCGCAGGGGAGTCCTTGAGAGGTCCCAGTCGTATGATTCACGGTAATGCGCAAAAGGCACTTCATATGATTGCAGTATCTCCCGCATAATACGGGGCTCTCCCTCCACCTGGTAGCGCAGCACGACCTGGTGCAGTCCGTGGTCATCCTCCGCGTAAATCTCCACGAACAGATTACTGTCATCAAAAACATGGGGAATATCCATCCAGTTTACTTTCAGCAGTGGTTTTTGATCCGGTGCGACCTCCCACTCGATGCTGCCGGGGTCTTCATCGAATCTTAAGGTCCCGGATGATTCCGGAGTCAAAGAAGCGGTCCATCCCATTCCCTGCCTGCTCCATTGCACGGAAATGACATCGTTGTCTGACACAAACTGCATGAAGGCGAGTGACTTTGGTTTTTCATCCCGGAAAATTTCCAAACGGGCGCCAAGGGGTGTGTTCAGGCGTTTAGGCAGGACATCGAGTTGAAGCGGAGGTTTGTGCAGATAGGCAGGATATAGTATGCGGATCGACTGTGCCTGTGAAGAAATATCCCGGGGAAACAGCACCGTGTTTCTGCCGCCGTGTGCATTCCACCAGCTGAGTCCCCCCAGCATCACTTGAACCAGTACTGCTGCTAGGACCGCGGAACGCCATCCGGTGTTCGGAGGAAGCGTGTCGCGGATGTGCGCGGATACCTCGTCGAGATGACGTTTGCGGAAGTATTGGCCGGCGGATAAAAAGAAAGGGGCGGGTTCTGATCCGGAAGGCTCGTTTGACCGGTCAAGTTCAAATTGAGTCCTCAGTGCTTCCCCTAGTCGGGGATTTCCTGTTTTGATCAGCCGCAGGCAATGATCCTGATCAATTTTGTGCAAAGCCAGGAGCCATGATGCAGCAAGCAGGGAAACATCGGTGCAGGCAAGCAGCCAAATAGGAGGGGAAGAGGGAGTGAGGTGCAATCCAAGCGCCAATGCAAACGCGCTTGACGCCCATGCAACTCCTGCTGTTTTCAGCCGCTGATGACGCTGAAAGCGGTGGAACCAGGTCCTATGGGAGGTCAGCGGGCCCTCCCGCTTTGATCAGTTGAGCAGGTCAGGATGTTCCAGCAGGTCCATGAGGTCATCCAATACTTTTGCAAACACATGCGTGGCATATTCCACTTTTGTTTCATTGTCCAGGAAACGGTGTTCGAGCATTTCGGCCAGTTCCAAGACCGCGGTGGTGATTTGTTTTTCGAAGCGGTAGCTGATGTCCGCGCCCACAATGGCGTGGAATTTCTCAATCTTCTGTTCGGTTGGTGTCATCCGCTCTCCATGCTAGTGGATTGTCTGGGTAAAAGGGACAAAAAAAAGTAAGGATTAACAATGCGGAAGAGAAAGCCGTTTCTAGTTATGCTCAAGGTGTCAAACTTGCTTGTCATGCCTGAAGCTGCATTCACCGGCATTGACATCCCCTAACCTTCTATCGGCAATGGTGGGTGAAACTTGAACAGACATTTGTATGACGGATTTGAAATGGCCATCGTTGGGATGCAAATAAAACCCGCGGAAAAACTCTATCCGGTTGGGTTTTCGCAACGTCTGTGCCGGTTTGCAGTAGGATTTCTGGTGATTGCAGTCTTGTGGCCGGGAGGTGCCGGGATGATCGGGGCCCAGGAATACGAAAGCGACCGCGTGTTTATCCGGCAGCAAGGTAAATACCGCTGCCAGTCACAGGCCCGGATACGGTTTGAGGAAATCAAAAGAAGGCGTGAAATGACCGCTGAGCATGAACACTACCTGAACTGGGATGTTACAAACCGGGACAAAGCCGGCATCAGACTCAGCGCCAGGCAGCGGAGTCGCTTGCACCGGATGCTTCAGGGTAAAACCAGGAAAGATCTGTTGAAATCAAGGGAATTGTGGAGGAAAAGAAAACAGGAGTTTGATGCAACCCTTCAGCGTTGCAAGGTCTCAGCGGCGGATTGAATACGACTTGCCTTTCCAGGCTCTCCCTTCGAAAATATTTAATATTTCGAGTTAACAGCCACATTTCACGGCATGGGTCCCGGAATGTTCCAACCGCATCCGGTTCCGATGCTTTTTTTTTGCCTTTCAGGAACATCATGGCATTACGCATCCCCCTCAGTTGGCTGAGGGATTATGTTGAAATTGATCAGGACCCGGCGGAACTCGCGGAACAGCTCACCATTGCCGGTCTGGAGGTAGAGTCCATTCAGCAGCTTGGAGAAAACTGGGGTGAGTACTGCGTGGTCGCGTCCCTGCTGGAGGTGGACAAGCACCCCAATGCGGACAGCCTCAGCCTTGCCAGCGTTGATTTCGGCGCTGATGAACCGATTACCGTGGTCACCGGGGCGCCCAACATCCGTGAACTTGAAAACCGGATGCCTGCCAATATTCCCAAAGTCGCACTTGCACTTGCAGGCGCGCAACTGGTTGACGCATACCGGGAAAACCACCCCATCTTTCGCCTCAAACCTTCAAAGATACGTGGCATCCGTTCTGAAGGGATGATTTGTTCCGAACTTGAATTGGGATTGAGCGAAGAGCATGAGGGCATCCTGTTTCTTCCGGATGATGCGCCGTCCGGGACCCTGCTGAAAGACTACCTTGGTGATTCAATTCTTGAATTCGACATCAAAGGCAGTTTCGCCCACCTCCTTTCGGTGCGTGGAATTGCAAGGGAGGCCGGCGCGGTTTCACGCAAACCGCTTTTGTGGGGTCCGCTTCCGGACATTAAGCGTTTGAATGTTACAGAAAACACGGATTTTGTTGCACTGAAAATCAGCGACCCGGACCTCTGTCCGCGTTACAGCGCGCTGCTGATACGTGGTGTTTCAATTGCCCCTTCCCCATTCTGGATGCAGCAGAGGCTCCTGCGTGCCGGGATGCGTCCGATCAACAACATCGTCGACATCACAAATTACGTGATGCTGGAACTTGGACAGCCTTTGCATGCCTTCGATTACCGCGCACTCAAGAAACGCGCGGGCGGCGGTATTCCAACCATCATCATGCGCCGGGCTGAAGCCGGGGAAGTTTTGACAACCCTGGACGGGATTGAACGCAGACTCGACAGGGAAATGCTGATGATCACCGACACTGCAGGGGTGATAGCCATAGCGGGAGTGATGGGGGGCGCGGAAACCGATGTTTCGGAAGCCACCACCGACATCCTCCTCGAATCGGCAAATTTCCAGTTCCTCAACAACCGCCGCACCGCGCAACTGCTCAAACTGAAAAGCGAAGCCAGTGAACGATTCGGCAAACAAATCGATCCGGAAAGCACTTTGCAGGCCGCACTACGCGCGGCGGAATTGATGGAAGAACATGCGGGCGGCGTTTTGGATCCCGTGGCCGGGGACCTATACCCAGGACGCTTTGAGCGAACTTACCTGACCCTGGACCTGGGATTTGTTGAACGGCTGCTCGGCATCCACGTTCCTGAGCAGGAAATTCGCAGAATCCTGGAAGCACTGGGGTTCGGGCTGAGCGCGACAAACCCCATGCGTGTAGAAGTCCCGAGCCACCGTATGGATATTCGCATCCCGGCGGACCTGGTAGAAGAAATCGCCAGGGTTTACGGATACAACAACATGCCTTCAACCCTGATCCAGGATGCGCTTCCCCCCCAGCATGAAAACCGGCAGCTTGACGGCGCTGAACGGGTCAGGGACCTGCTCACCGGTGCAGGGCTGGATGAGATCATCACTTATTCGATGACCAATCCTCATGATGAGGCACGGTTGCGGCTTCAGGAAACAGTGGAACTGAAGCACTATGTGCCGGTAAAAAACCCGCTTTCCCAGGAACGCAGCCACCTGCGGAGAATGCTCCTCCCCGGGGCGCTTAACACGGCACGCAGCAACCTGCGGTTTGTCGATCAAATCCGGATGTTTGAAATCGGCAGCGTTTTTTGCCCGGTTGAAGGAGAGCTGCTTCCGGATGAACCAATGAGGCTGAGCCTGCTTGTGAGTGGGCCGAGGAACCAGGAAAGCTGGCATGACTTGGGCCGTGGTTGGATTGATTTTTACGACCTCAAGGGAATAATCGAATACCTGCTTTCCAGCCTGCACATACAACCAGTCGAGTGGAACAAGTCACTGGATTTGCCATACCATCCCGGAAAATCAGCAGCGGTCTATGTCGGGGGGGAAAGGCTAGGCGTTTTCGGAGAACTTCATCCGGAAGTGAGGCGTGAATTCGGTCTGCCTGATCAACCCTTCGCCTGTGGGGAATTCGAATTTTCAGCACTGCTCAAAACAGGTGAAGATGATTTTCAGATGGATGAAATATCAGCGTATACCCCGGTCTACGAGGACCTTGCGGTTGTTGTCGATGCGTCCCTTCCCGCCGAACAGATCGCACCGCGGATCCTCCAGGCTGGGAACCCGCTGTTGCGTGATGTGCGTTTGTTTGACGTCTACCAGGGGGAATCGATTGAACCGGGAAAGCGCAGCCTGGCCTATGCCCTGACTTACCAGGCGCCGGACCGGACGCTGACGGACAGGGATGTGGAAAAAGTGCGCAACCGCATTGTCAAACGCTTAAAGCAAGAATTTAAGGCCACTTTGAGATCGTGAATGAAAGCTGAGATTCTGCACATTTGGCACGCATGGCTTTACACAGTTGATGGTCTGCTGGCCACATTCCGCAACGAAATCGCGTTTCGCCTAGAACTGCTGGCCGCGGCCATCCTAATTCCGGTCGCAATCATGCTCCCTGCCGGATCAATCGAAAAGCTGCTGTTGATTTCCTCGATCCTGCTGGTGTTGGTGATGGAACTGTTGAACACTGCCATAGAAGCGGTGGTCGACCGCATTTCGACGGAACGGCACGAACTGTCAAAACGTGCTAAAGACGCCGGAAGCGCTGCGGTATTTGTGAGCATCATCAACGTGGTGTTTACTTGGGGTTGGATCGGTTGGAAATTGATTGCCTGATCATGCTTTCCGATTTCAATTGCATTCGAGGCAGTATTATTGCAAATATGTTTTTTAAAGAATTAATTAAACCCTCTGAATTGTATGCGGATTGAATTGGTGGCCTTTGCAGTTTTAAAAGATATCCTTCCAGGAGATCAGTTTTCCATGGAAATTCCCACAGGAATCACTGCCGGCGAGTTCATGGAACTCCTTGCCAGTGAATATCCCGATGCAGGGGAAATCCTGAAGGTGACTCGTTTGGCGCATGCGGATGAATATGTGCGGAAGGATTCCATGCTCAGTGAGGGTGAGGAGTATTGCCTGATCCCACCGGTCAGCGGCGGTTGAATCCTGAGGATGGCAGTTAAGAACATGTAACCATCCTGCCGGAGGGGAACACAACACGTTTACTTGCCTCAGACTCTTTTCGTCCGGGCTTCCGTTCTTCCGAAAGAACGTGATGAGCAAAATCCAGCAAACCCGCGTTTCCACCGGCATCTATTGGCTTTCCATTCCGGATGCCGGGTTGAACATCCTCTGTGGATGTCCCGCCGACAGTGTCAAGCACTTGATGAAGAAGGGTCTGATCAAGATGGTCAGGCGGAAAGGAGTCAGATTCGAAACCGGTCCTAATGCCATCCTGCTTTCAGATCTGCCCCTGCAAAACGGACATTTTTCCAATCTTGCTGAATTCCCCATCCTGCAAATGCTCTACCGTCAGGGCATGCTCCTGCCCAACCACCCGAATAACACCGGAATCAAGCCGATACTGATTGGACGGGAAGAAGTGGTACGGGCCCAAATGAGTTATATCTACCGCGGGAACTACGGATTGACTTCTGATGAAGAAATGAAGGAGGCGGGCATCGATGAAAAACAGGCCCGGGAATTGATGCGCGTCAAACTGAGTTTTGCCTTCGGAAAAATCCACCCGAGTGAAGACCTGCTGGAACCTGTCACGGTAATAAACCGTGAAACTGAAATCCGTAACGGAGTGCATGTGACCAGGAGGGGTATCAACCGCTACCGGTTCAGCTACCTCGACGAAAAGGTGGATGTAGACTTGAACCTGAAGGAAAACGAAAATTATGAAACTCCATACGAATTGGGTTCGCACCATTTCCCCCGGGGATATTTCACTGTAGTCCACACCGGAGAAGGAGACGGCTGGGACGTGAACCGCCCCTGCATGGCAAGCGTGCTCAATTTCCAGGGTAGGATTTATCTCATTGATGCAGGTCCGAATATTTTCCACAGCCTCCATGCAATGGGGATCGACATCAATGAGGTCGATGGCATTTTCCACACTCATTGTCATGACGATCATTTTGCCGGGTTGACCACCTTGATCCGCGCTAATCACCGCATCAAGTATTTTTCCACCCCGCTGGTCCGTCATTCAGTGTCAAAAAAACTGGCGGCATTACTGTCGATTGACGAGAACAGTTTTCAGGATTTCTTTGAGGTGCGCGACCTTGAATTCAACTGCTGGAACAACATCGAGTCTCTTGAGGTCCGCCCGGTTTACTCACCGCACCCGGTGGAAACTAACATCTTCTTCTTTCGCGCATTACATCAAGGCCGGTATGTAACTTATGGACATCTTGCAGATATTGCCTCCTTTGAGGTCCTGGATGAAATGGAGGTGGAGGATGAAACTATACCCGGAATTTCACGAAAAATGCTGCATGAGACCCGTGATAATTACCTGGCCCCTGTGCAATTGAAGAAAATCGACATCGGCGGAGGATTGATACATGGGGATGCGAATGATTTTCTTAAAGACAGGTCCGAAAAAAAAGTGCTTTCGCATACATCGCACAAACTGACAACGAAGCAGAAAAAAGCCGGCACAGGGGTTGAGTTTGGAGCCGTTGACGTTCTTATTCCGGGAAGTGAGGACTACAGCTTGCAGTGCGCTGAGAAGCACCTGCGAGAATATTACCCCGGTGTTCCGGAGAATGACCTGCAAAAGCTCCTGAACTGCGGATATCAGCTTTACGGTGCGGGCAATGTGCTTTTGAAAAACAACGAGGCCCCTCCCATGGTTTTTCTGATCCTCACCGGGTCAGTGGAGTTCATCTCTTCCGGGTCCTCCCGGGTGAGCATTCTCTCCAAAGGGTCCATGGTGGGGGACATGGCTGCGCTGTTTGGACACCGGCATTTCGGCGCCTGCCGGACCCTCTCCCACATAAATGCCCTGACGATTCCCGCCGACCTTTTCAAAGAGTTTGTATCCAGTAACGGGCTGCTGGAGCAAATTCAGCAAATACAGGATTCAGTGGAGTTCCTCCAGCAGAGCCTTTTGTTTGGAGAGTCAATTTCATCGCCAATTCACAGCCGGATAGCACAGCAAATGAAACCGGTAATCTGCAAAAGCGGTAAATGTCTGCCCGCGGGTTCAGGCCTGCTGTTGTTGAAGAAGGGAGAAATTGAACTGTGTCTCCCTCGCAAGGGTCAAGAGGAAAGAACGATCCAAAAACTTCTGCCGGGAGATTTCTGGGGGGAAGAAACGGTTTTGTTCCAGCAGCCCCACAATTACGAGGCATTGGCGCTCAATGATTCCAGCGTATATCAGATCACCGATCTCGATCTGCTGCGAGAAATCCCGATTGTCCGCTGGAAGCTGCTTGAGCAGTGGGAAAAACGTCAAGAATTGCAGGAAAAACCGAAGCATCCTTGAAAGCGCTGGAAGGCAAAATCTGCATCCCTGACTTCAAAGCTCAATTATTGCATCAGCGCAATCGCAATTACTCTGATCAAGCGGTTGTGTAAGCACCTCCTGCATCAGTCCACGCAGCCGCGGCATTTTCTGGGCGCGCGGATCATCGCCCTGCTCCAGTTTGACCCGCCCGCTTTTCATTCCGGTTGCCATGTTGACCACCAGTCCCACCGCCGCGTAACACATGCCGAGTTCCTTTGCGATCACCACTTCCGGGACATTTGTCATCCCTACCAGGTCAGCGCCCCATCCGCGGTACATGCGGATTTCCGCGGCTGTTTCAAAACGCGGGCCTTCGGTGCAGCAATACACTCCCTCTCCGCTTAAAGCTATTGATTTATCCGCGGAAATTTCCTTGATACACCGTCTGAGGTTTCGGCAATACGGATCAGTCATATCAAAATGCCGCGTTCCTGTTTTGCCCCCTTCATGAATGGTTGCGGCACGCCCAGTGGTTCTGTCGATGAAATCATTGAGTATCACCAAGCTTCCCGGGGGAAACCTAGGATTGCAGGATCCAACCGCGGCTGTTGCCAGCACGAAGCGTACTCCGAGTTGATGCAGGGCCAGCAGGTTTGCCCTGTAATTTATCCGATGCGGCGGCAGGGAGTGGTACCTGCCATGCCGCGGGAGGAATACAAGTGGTTTTTCCCGTGGTCCGATGATATCGACTGCGACGGTCCCAAAACAGGTATCAATCTGCTCGGTACGGAGCAATTCTCCGCCAGCATACAGCCCTGTCCCCCCTATCAATGCGGATTTCACATTTATCCCATTCAAAGATTCAGCGCCCGGGGTCGTAGGTTTCACCAATGGCCGCTGGAGGCTGAGTTTTACCCACCAACCCGGTCAGCGCTAGGATAGTGGCTGCGTAAGGGAGCATCAGCAAAAAGTTTTTTGGGAAATCCGATACCCCCTGCAGCTGATAGGAGAGCGCGGTGGCAAAGCCGAAAAGCAGCGACGCTCCAAATGCTCGCCAGGGACGCCAGCCGCTGAAGATTACCGCCGCCAGCGCGATGTATCCGCGACCGGCGGTCATATTCGGGCTGAATGCGTTGAGGATGCCGATGGAAACGTCCGCACCGCCCATTCCGGCCATAACCCCGGCAATCACCACCGCCCAGAACTTGTAGCGCAACACCGGGACCCCTGCCGAATCCGCTGCTTTGGGAAACTCTCCGACTGCCCTCCATCGCAACCCGTGAGGGGTCCGGAACAGGAAGTAACTTGTCAGCATGGCGATGGGGAAGAAAAGAAACACCAGCGCCTGGTTGCGACCGATTACCTCGTCAAAAAATCCAAGTTCACTCAGCAGGGGCAGAGATACAATCGGCAGGGTGGGCGTGTCCGGAGGAGTCCCGGTCGGACCATAGACGATTTCAAAAAGAAACCCGGTCAAACCGGCGGCTAGGATATTGACTGCCATCCCGGCGATGATGTGGTTAGCGCGTAGATACACCGCGGCCCATGCAAAAAACGCCGCGGTGACACCTCCCGCGGCCATTGCCGCGAGCAGTCCCATCCAAGGATTTTTGGTCATTGCGGAAACCGCTACTCCGGCAAAAGCGCCAATCAACATCTTACCCTCCAGCGCGATGTTGATCACCCCTGCACGTTCGGAGAGTATACCTCCCAGGGCCGCATACGCGATGGGGATGGCGAGAATCAGGGTCGTTGACCACGTGTTTGGGTTGGCCAATACTTCCATCTCACACCAGGGCGGGATCGAGTTTTCGGGAACGGTTCAGCAAATGAATCTTTTCTAGGTGTTTCCGCAAGTTCAGGTTCAGCGCTGGAGGGTCTGCCAAAGCTGGTGAGTCGCCATGCCCTTGCTCACTTCCAGATGTACATGACGCATAAAAAGTCCGCGGTGTTGATCCCGTGTCCTCTCAATTCTGCTCCGTGCGTCTTCGTCTTCTTCCCGTTGTTTATTGAGCTGTTCCAGCTGTTCCTGGTAATACTTGCGGGTTTCATCGGTGTATTCGCTGAGGATCATATCCTGGATGTCAGTTTCCGCGTCAAGCAGGATATAAGGAACGGAAACGCGCGCGCCTGTGCTCAGCCGGGACCTTTCAAAACGTTCCATCACCCGGCTGACCAGGGGGGCATCAATTTCTTTGCGTGTGTGCAGGATATCAAAGGAAATGCTGCGGGCGCGGATTTCACGCAGGTTTTTTTCCGCCCTGCCGGCCAGTTCCGGGTTTTTTGTCGCCAGCCCATCGCCGCTGTCAAGGATTTCTTCCCAGGTCTGTGAATTCATCTGTCCCGAGAGTTCTGCTATCCGTACCAGGCCGTCGAATGTAACAGGCAGTTTTGCGGATGCATCATTCAGCTTTTCACTTAGCTGCTGCAGCTGGCTGGGAGATACTTCTACCTCCTTGAGCGAAAGCACAGCGGCAAGGGCTTCCTGCCGCGGCAGTGCTTTGAGCAGTTTCGCGACATCCTCGGCGCCAAGCTGGGTAAAGACCATTGCCTGATATTGCGGGGGGAGTTTCTGCATCAACGCCACCTGTTTTTCAAGCGGCATCCTGCGCACAAAACCGAAGTAATCGATTTTTTCATCTTCTTCTCCTTCGGTGCTTTCTTCCAGCACATCCCGGTCTATTTCATCTTCTTTTTCAGTTTCTTCCGGCGCCATTCCTTCGATTGCCGACACCACCTTGTCCAGGGAACCCTGCAGAGGATGCTGCATCGATTCTTCTTTCGATTCACTTTTCGAGTAAAAATACAATCCTCCCAGCAGGGCAAGCAGCAGCAGTGCAAGCAGGGAAACGAGGATCCACTCCATGAACGTGAACCCCTCACCTGTACGGGCAAGGTCGCGGGTGATAAGTTGATCGATGCCGATCATTTCATACCCGGCAGGAAATTCTGCACTGATTTCCGCGGCCACCTTCAGTTTTTCACGTGCGGAATCAGTGCGGTTTTGGTCAAGATCCTGCCGGGCGCGGACCAGCAGGTCTACGTATTCAACCAGCCTTTGTGAGAAATCCCTGCGGATGACTTCAACCTTCTCAATCATAACCGACTGCTCAAAGCGGTCCTGGGGCTCCAACTCCTCCAGTTCGCTGCGCACGCGTGCTTCCACCTGGTCAAGATCGACCGCACGGTTTACGGTGAGAACGATGGTGCGGTAACGGAACAACAGGTTGCTTTCGGATTTTTTTGACGCAATGCTCACTCCAGGGACAATGTTGAGCTTCCGCGCAACCGCTTCGGTGCTGAGAAGTGAGTGTTGAAACACCGAAACATCCACATATTCCTGCTGCATGGATTTCTGCAGGATGCGATGGATTCTTTCTTTAAGCTCCGGATCAGGACGGCTGCGGACCAGGATTTCGGCATGCAGAGACGTGCCCCCGGTAATCCATATAACCAGCCAGATCAAAAAATATCCGCGCGGAAAAGAAAGAAGCGAAAGTAAAGTCCTGAAATAATATGTGATCATGTTATCAGCAGCGGACAGGTCCAATCCGAAGCAGGTTCCACACAAAAAGTCTCCGGAAATAAAAGTATTTTCCCGGAAAAACCGTTCACGATAGAGACAACCTTTATATAGCATCCTGAGAAATTACTGAAATTATTTCGTTACTTGTCAGTTCGGTTACCATCTTTGCATGTAGTTTAACACAAACGCCGGCGAGACTGACTGCACGTGGTTTTGAATGAAACAAATCCCAACCCATGAATTAATTATCCGATGCATGTTCCATGAGGAACTGAACTTGCAAATTTAATTCAATGAGTTAAATTTTTGACAAAATATATTGTTTTTATGCAGATTCCTTTCTGATGAAAAACATCTTCCTCATACAGATATCCCTCGCCTTGTTCCTGATTTCCGGGTGCGGATTCCTTGATACGGGTGAACCCGAACAGCAGGAGGAATCGGCTCTGTCTGCCGCCGGGGAATTGTCTGCCTCAGAAGAATCAAACACAGGCGAACAGATTGAAGCTCAGAAGGATGAGGAGCACAAACAGGAAATCGAGACCAAGGAACAAAAAATAGAGGAACTGATCGCCGCACAAAAACAGGAACAAGTACCGCAGGAACAAGTACCGCAGGAACCGGTATCCCCGGTACAGGAACCGGAGAAACAAGTTATCGTAGATGAGGTCCCGGAACTGCCATCGGAGACTGCTCCCGAAGTGGATGATGAAATCCAACCCTCGCCAGAGGAAGAAGCCACAGTGGAAGAAGAACCTGGCATGCCGCTAGTGGAAACCGTGGAAGAGGTGCAGACTGAAACACCGGATCAACCAGAAACAGAAGCAGTCGGGGAACCGGAAGTGATCGTTGAGTCCGTTCCAGTGGATGAACTCGAGGAGGAACCTCCTGAGCAGCTGCAAAAACTTATTGCAAAAACTCAGTCTTTTTTTGCTGAAGAAGAAAGCGAAGCGCAGCCGTTGATTACGGAACTGCCGGATCAGCAGGAAGAACCTGAAACCATGGTTTCTGAACAGGAAGTTGCGGCTGCTGTGGCTGAAGAAACCTCCCCTGAAAAAGAGAGTGAAACACGGGAGCCGGATATCTGCACACGGGCGCCTGAACTGATTGATTCGATGCGCCGGTATCTGGAGGAAATAGACGCCATCCCTGATCCGAGATTGCGGGACCCGAAAAACGATATGCTTTTCCCCACTATTTATTTCGACTTTGATCAAAGCCGCATCAAAGTCAATTACAATCAACAGCTCCAACGCCAAACGCCGTGTGTTCTGGCTGAACTGGAAAAGGATGACGAACTGGTGGTACAGATTGAAGGACATGCAGATGAACGCGGCAATGACGAATACAACCTTGCTTTAGGACACCGCCGCGCTAATGCCGTCCACAGCCTGGTAAAAGTGTATGTCGCCTCGCCATCAACCCTGCGAACCATCAGTTATGGAGAGGAATTCCCCGCCATTGCTGAATCAAACAAGGAAGCCTGGGCCAAAAACCGCCGGGTTGTGTTCACCCTTCTGCTGAAATCCCAGTAGGCCTGAATGGATGCGTATTCGCAGCTTCCTCTTTCAGAAGTAGGCCCCCTTGCATTCAGCATCCTGCTGCTGCTGCTGTTGTGCTCCATCGGCGTTTGGGCGGTTATTATCATCAAGTCACTGACAGTGATGCGCGCACATTACCTGCAGCGCAGGGCGATGAAACTGCTGGACACCGTTTCGCGCCAGGAAGAACTGCGTTTACGCATCGGGGCGATGCCCGACAACCCCCTGAAGGATCTTTTTGAGTTGAGCGAAAAGGAAATCTCGGGGTTTCTCAAGGCATCCCCCATGGCGGGGCACCACCGGCGCGTGGAACTGATGGACATGCTCGAGCGCACAATGGAGGCGCGTATATTGATGGCCGAAAAAAACCTGCAGCGCGGCCAGGCATTTTTGGCTACAATTGCCGTTACTGCCCCGTTTCTTGGCCTGTTCGGCACAGTGATAGGAGTGATCGACACCTTTCAGAGCATCGCAAACCTGAACTCGGTCGATCTTGCGGTGATCAGTCCCGGAATCGCCGAGGCTCTGGTGGCAACCGCGGCGGGTTTGTTTGCCGCAATTCCTGCGGCCCTCGGTTACAACCTGTTCCGCGCTTTCATTCGCGGTATGACTGAAAGCATGGACTATTTTGCCCTCCAGCTGCTTCGCCGACTGCAGCAGTTGCTTTTGAAATCACATGAGAAAGTTTAGACATTCCCGCAGGCTTCAGGGTGATTTGATGTCAGAAATCAATGTCACGCCCTTTGTTGATGTGCTGCTGATTCTCTTTGTCGCCTTTCTCATCTCGGCGCCGCTTCTAACCCACTCCCTGCCGGTAAAATTACCGCAGGGGAAACTGGATCGGAAATCTCAGAAATTCGAAGATTCACTGGTGGTCACCATCGATGAAAATCACAACATCATCCTCGGAGATGAGGTTTTTCGCATGAACACTCTTCAGAAACAATTTCCCCATCTTCCGGAAGGACAGCATCGCGAACGGCCTGTATATATCCAAATGGATGAACGTGTTCCATACGGGTTCCTGGTGCAATTGATGATCTTCTTCAAAAATTCGGGATTCCCGCGTGTCGGGCTGGTTTTCAGGAATCAATGATGCCTGAATCTGGATTCCGGATTCAAGCCGCCGCAAAGACCCCCTTCCAGTCGCCATCCGCATGAGACTGATGCTGGTTGCCGGAGAAGTGTCAGGAGACGCGCACGGCGAGGCCCTGCTTTCAGAACTGCGTGCGCTCATCCCTGATCTTGAAACCTTCGGAATCGGCGGGTCGGGTATGCTTGCGCAGGGGTTGCGTCCATATTGCATGATCGACTCCCTGCAGGCCCACGGGCTGATTGAACTTGTGCGGCACCTTCCGCGTCTTTACAGCACACTTGGGCAAATGAAAGACGCGTTGAGAGCAGAAAAACCGGACGCGCTTTTGCTCATAGACTATCCTGGATTCAACCTAAAACTCGCGGAATACGCACATGGCCTGAAGGTCCCGGTGATTTTCTTCAACAGTCCCCAAATCTGGGCCTGGCGCAGAGGAAGGCTGAAGACTATCCGGCGGGTCGTGGACCGGATGATTGTCCTGTTTCCATTTGAAACAGCCATTTACGAAGATGCGGGCATACCGGTGAACTGGGTTGGACACCCACTCGTCGATGAACACGTCTCCACGGAAGATCTGAATTCATTTCAAACAGAATATGCAATTGACCCGGAACTGCCGGTGCTGACCCTGGCGCCCGGAAGCAGGCCCAGTGAAATGGCAAGACACCTTCATGTGCTGCTTGGGGCACTGCCTGAGATCGCCCGGAAAGTTCCCGGCCTTCAGGTGCTCCTTCCCGTTGCCGGCACCGTTGACGAAGAGGCAGTGCGGAAACAGGTGCAGGGGTCATCAGTGAGGGTAAGCGTTGTCCCAGGAAATTTCATCTCGGCTATCCACTCCTGTGACGCCGCTGTCGTAGCATCCGGGACCGCCGCCCTGCAGACGGGGCTTGCGTTGAAACCGTTCGTTATCATCTACCGTGTTTCCGCACTGACATACTGGATTGCACGAAAAATGTCTCAAGTCAGTCACATCGGCATGGTAAACCTGCTGGCGGGCAGGGAAATAGTCCCGGAACTACTTCAGCAGGATTTCCGCTCCGACCGGGTTGCTGAAAGTGCGGTCAGCCTCTTGAATAATCAGCAAAGACGTGACACAATAATTGATTCTCTGAAAAACATCCGCGGCAAGCTGGGAGACCCCGGCGCTTACCGTCGTGCCGCGGAAACTATCCGCGATTTCCTAGCAGAACATTGCCAGTGAAAGGAACAGCGCCTTCAATCGGGGCAGCATGTTTAAGTGCATCGTTTATTCATTGGGTTAATTCTTGATCCTCTCCCTGTTCATTCCAGTCCTTTCTCCAGCCAAGGCCCGCCATGTACTAAGCAGGCCAGCTCTGTCTACGGACGGAAGAACCCGTGAACCGCGAAGGGACCGCATTAACAATACGCATGATTCCGGCCTTGTTTGAGGCCCCCCGCAAGCAGTGTGATCATCCGGGTTTTATATCTTCATTTCTGTCTCAGAAACTGAACCAACTCCGAACTGTATGAATAGCCGAATTCTCAACTTAAATGATGCTGAAACAGCACTCAGTGCCGGCCAGTCAATGGAGGATTCGGTGCGCACGTTGTTTGAAGAGCAGATGGGCATCGATGGGACCGTGCTGCGCAGGATGCTTAATGAAGCACTGCATCGGGGAGGAGATTTTGCCGACCTGTTTTTTGAATACAGCATGCGCAATTCGGTGGTGATGGAAGAGGGGATCATAAAAAACTCGGCGGTGGCCGTAGTTGCCGGGGTTGGTATTCGAGTGGTTCAGGGAGACCAGACGGGATACGCATACAGTGAAGACCTGCAGTTGAAACCGATGCTTCATGCAGCACGTTCAGCCGCGGCAATTGCCGGTTCCGGTGCGGTGAAGCTTGAAGACGCATGGCGGTTCAATTTGCAGTCACCGAAAAACCGTTATCCGGTTTTGCATACCATCACCGATTTGAATCTGGACGGGAAAATCCGCCTGGTCCAACGCGCGGAAGCTGCCGCGAAGGAGCACGATGGACGCATCCAACGCGTCACCGTGGCCCTCGTTGATTCGCTAAATCTAACTCAGGTGGTGACATCCGAAGGTCATTTGCTCCGCGATACAAGACCAATGTTCAGACTGAATGCGCACTGTGTCGCGCAATCAGGGGACAACGTGCAGACCGGGACTTCCGGAGTAGGCGGCCGTGTCGGACAGGAATTCCTTGAACAATCCGACCATCCGACGGAATTGGGAAAAAATGCGGCAGCAGAGTCAATTCTGTTGCTCAGCGCGAAACAGGCGCCTTCCGGACCGATGCCGGTTATCCTCGGACCGGCGCAATCAGGGATTCTCCTGCATGAAGCTGTAGGACATCCACTGGAAGCGGATTTCAACCGCAAAGGGACTTCCGCCTACAGCGGACGCGTTGGTGAAATGGTGGCTTCCGAGCTTTGCACAATTTATGATTCCGGCATCATCGATCATGATCGCGGTTCAATCAACTTTGACGACGAAGGCTGTGTTTCGCAGGAAAACGTGCTGATTGAGAGAGGCAGGCTGCGCGGATACATGCATGACCGCATCAGTGCCTCCCATTATAAAACCGACCCAACAGGAAACGGAAGGCGGGAATCCTATGCACATTACCCGCTGCCGCGCATGACCACGACTTTCCTTGCACGGGGAGAATCAGCACCGGAGAATATCATACGTTCGGTAAAGCGCGGGATATATTGTGAATCATTCAGTGGAGGTCAGGTTGACATTTCCAATGGTGATTTTGTGTTCGTTCCCACCGTTGCATATCTCATCGAAGATGGCCGTCTCGCTCATCCGCTGAAAAACTTCACCCTCATCGGCAATGGACCGAACGCTATGTCAAAAGTTTCAATGGTTGGCGAGGATTTTGTGATGAGTGAGGGCATCTGGACCTGCGGAAAGGAGGGTCAAAGCATTCCGGTCGGGGTTGGGCTTCCAACCGTGCTTATTTCCGAAATGACCGTCGGCGGGATGTAAGGGGCTGTCTGTTTTCCACTGCAACGAGCGACAAGCAATGATTGAAGAATACAAAACCATCGCGGCAGATATGATTGCCCTGGCAAAAAAGCTAGGCGCGGAACAGGTTTCGGTTTCTCTGGCAAATGCAACCGCTTTCCAACTCGAAGTGCTGGGACAAAGAATAGACGCTCTCAAGGAAGCTGTTTCCTCCGGAATTCACCTGACTATCTCCCGTAAGCAGCGGCGCTCCACTGTCTCCTCAAACGATTTCCGGATGGAGACCCTTGAACCGTTGATTCGCTCAACACTGGAAGCCCTTCCGCACATGGGGGAGGATCCTTATTTCACGCTTCCTGATCCTGACCTGCAGGGCCGAGCATCCGGAGATCTGCGGCTCATTGACTCTGAGTTTGAGGCGGAAACATCCGCGGAAAAAGTGGAAGGCCTGCTGAAATTGGAAGAGGAAGCGCTTAATCATGACCCCAGGTTAAGCACAGAGGAAGCATATTATTCAGACTCCATTTCCCACACGGTGCACGGTGACACAAACGGTTTTATGGAAGGTTGCACCAAGACCCTGTTCAGCAAAGGGATTTCGATGGTTGCGGATGATGAAACTCCATCAGCGGAAGGAGTCCCGGAAAGCTGGAACACTGGACGCAAGCAGACCGACGGCTGGCACACCAGTGCGCGTTTTCGCAAAAATCTTTCACCAAACTCAGAGCTTGCCGGGGAAGCGGGTAAACGGACGCTGCGGAAGCTGGGGGCAGTGAAACCGAAAAGCTGCGAAGTCTCTGTTGTTTTCAGCGCGGAGATGGCCCAGAGTTTCCTTGGCAGCCTGGCATCAGCGATGATGGGGGAAAACGTATTTCGCAAACACTCGTTTCTGATCGATAAACTCCGGTTGCCGATTGCCAATCAGTGCCTGCGGTTGCGTGACGACCCCCTGATTCCCGGTAAGCTCGGCAGCAGGCACTACGACAGCGAAGGGGTCAGGGCTCGACCGCTGGTGTTGATTGAAAATGGTATCCTCCAGCATTTCATGTGTTCAACCTATTCGGCGAACAAACTCGGCATGACCAGCACCGGACACGCGGGAGGGATTTCCAACCTGCTGCTGGTGCCAGGCCCATATCCGGAAGAGGAATTAATCGCAAGCGTGCGGGAAGGGCTTTACCTGACGTCGATGTCAGGGCAGGGGGTAAATATCACCACCGGCGATTATTCACGCGGAGGTCAGGGCTTGTGGATCCGTGATGGAAAGCTTGCTGAACCTGTCAGTGAATTCACCCTGGCAGGCACTTTCATGCAAATGCTTAAAGGAATTTCCATGATCGGAAGTGAGGTCGATGAACGCAGCACGATTCTCGCACCTGCGTTTAAAATCGACAGGATGGCATTAAGCGGAAGTTGAGGCGCTTTGGGAGCAACCGAAATCTAACTTTGGTTCAGCCCGAGGCAATCAGGGAATCGATGCTGTCATGTGCGTGTGCCATGAGCGAGCCGCGGAATGACTCATCGGAAAGTCCGCGTTGACGAAGTTCCTGCGCGGTCTGCTTCAGCCCTTCCAGGTACTGCATAACGGCGAAATCAGAAACCCTTTGATGCAGGAGCCTTTCGCTGCTTTCATACATGGCCACCAGCATCGTCTGGTGTCCCGTGTCTCCCAGTACATTTCGCATGCCGCTTGTTTCCTGTTCGAAACTCTGTCTCATTCCGCGGATTTGATCCAGAGACCAGGTTTTTTGCTGTCCGGCAGGTTTGACTGATGAATGGGTTTGAGGGAAACGAAGAGATTGTTCGTTTGCGGTTGGTTTCACGGACATGGAGCGCTCCTGAAAAAAAGGTCCTGAATGGGATTTGCATTGAGACCGGAATACAGCTATGCAAGTCCCGTGAAAAACCCACATAATTTTCAACCGCAGGGTCTATTTGGCCGATCCGAAAAACATCCTTGTCATCCGTTTCAGTTCACTGGGAGACCTGGTGCTGACCACTCCGCTTTATCGCGAGTTGAAACGCGCCTTTCCCCTGGCACGATTGACACTTCTCACTTCTTCAGTGCAGGGAAGGGTGCTGGATAACAATCCTCATCTGGACCGTGTCATCCACCATCGGCGCGGGGAATCCTGGTCGGAACTGCAGGAACTAGCGGCAGCGCTGCAACGGGAAAACTACGATCTGGTATATGACGCACACCGTTCACTGCGAAGCCGATGGATTGTCTGGCGCCTCACCGCGTTCGGGTTGCGCCGCATTCCGGAGGTCTGGGGGATTGACAAGCGCACCCTGAGGAGACAGCTGCGGGTTTTCCGGAAAATGTTCCGTTCGCGTGAGGAGATTTCCCAGCGCAGTCAGTGGCTGCTTCCACTGAAACATCACACACATTTGCGACTTGAGGAACACACCGAGCTGTTCCCAGGCAAGGACGAAGTTGAAAAGGTCCGGGAAGTGATGCTGTCACATGGTTTGAAACACGGAAGCTTCATCGGCGTCGGGCCTTCAGCGTATCATCCACTCAAGTGCTGGCCGCTGGATCACTACAGCGCCCTCATCAGCGAATTGCTGGAATGGGGCTGGAAGGTGGCGCTTGTCGGGGGAAAAGAAGAACCGGAACCGGAACTGCTGGAAAACGAATTTTCAGGCAGCATCGTCAATCTTGCCGGGGCGCTGACCCCCCTTGAATCAGCGGAACTTCTGCGTCACGCGAAACGAGTGGTGACAAACGATTCCTCGGTGGTGCATCTTGCCGAAGCGGTGGGAACCGCGGTGCTGGCGCTTTTCGGTCCCACGGTTGGTGCCTTCGGCTATGGTCCCTTCCTCCCGCAAAGTGTCCTTGTTGAAACTGAGCACGAACTGAGATGCCGACCCTGCAGCACAGACGGACGGGGACTTTGCAGCAACCCGCACACACTGGAATGCCTGAAGTCGATTTCTCCACGGCAAGTCCTCAACCTGCTGAACCCACCTGTCTCCAATTGAGCCGTCAGCTGAACTCCGCTTTCACCTGTCCAAACACACCGAAATCAGCGACAAAACGGTCTCCGGGACTGATCGGTGCGGGGACGATACAAGTCCCGGTGGTGACCAGTTCCCCCGCGCCAATGGTTTCTCCCCGTGAACCGACATCATTTACGAGCCAGGTCAGCGCCTCCTTCGGGTTGCCGAGCACGTTTGCGCCAATACCTTCCGCGGCCAACTCCCCGTTGCGGTAAACCCTGACAGCGTGTTTGCGCAGATCAACTTCGCGCCACTGTTGCCTTATTGCCGGACCTTCCACCAGCAGCCAGGCGCAGGCATTGTCCGCGACGAGTTGCGGCTTGCCCACAACGGTGTAATCAGAAAAGCGAGAATCAGGCGCCTTGATGGTCAGCGCCATTTCTGAAACAAGGTGCAACACTTCCTCCACTGAAAAAGCGTCATCGCGCGGAGTTATAGACTTTCCAAAGCGGAACGCGAATTCCGCTTCCATTACTCTCATAGCATTTCCGCCAAGAGAAATGTCTGCCCCGTCGGCAAGCACGCGTCCGCTTAGCAGCCGTCCGGCAAGGGGGCCGTTAACATTGATGTGTTTCTGACCGGCCATACTGGTGGCAGCGATTATCCAGCCCGCCATTTCCTGTCCGCAACAGGCCATCCACCCGTCCTGGATCATGTGGCCCTCAGCTTCGTTTTCCGGAACCAGTTCCCGGGGCAGACTTTGAATGCTTGACCCTGCTTCCATGGTTTGCCAAAGCAGCCTTGCAGCGTTTTCTGCTGATTGAGTATCCATGCAAAACTCCTCTCAGAAGGGGTAGAAAAAAGTATGACCGATTTTGGATTGTGTGAATCTCATTTCTTCCAGAAAGACGGATAGAGCACCACCAGCGCGGAAAACATCTCCAGTCTGCCGATAAGCATCAGCCAGGCTAGAAACCATTTCCCGGATGTTGAAATGTGCGCATAGTTTTCCGACGGACCAACTTCCCCGAAGCCCGGACCAATGTTCATCACCGAAGAGATGACGGAACTCAAGGCTGTACCGTAATCCATGTTGTCGACAAGCACCATCACGCAACTCCCTCCCAACACGAGAAAGATGTTGGAGATGAAGTAGCAGAGGGACAGGTTGATGACAAACGGGTCGATGGCCCGCTGGTTAAGACGAATGGGGATGATGGCCCTGGGCTGGTAAAAAAGTTTTTTTACCGTTACCACCAGGTATTTCCAGATGATTGCGTAATGGACCACCTTGATCCCGCTGGTGGTGGAGCCCGCGCAGGCGCCGATGAAACACACCGCGTACAAATACATTTGCGCGGACTGCGGCCAGAGTTCGTAATCGGCGGAGGTGAACCCGGTGGTGGTCAGCAGCGAAACCACCTGGAACGAAGCAAAACGCAGTGAATTCCAGAAACCATCGTATGTTCCGTTCATCCACAGTATGAGAGTGGTCACTCCACAGAAAAACACGGTGAATCCAATGTACCAGCGGATCTCTGTGTTGATGCCCACCACCTTCCACTCACCTTTCACCATGTGGTAGAAGAGCATGAAGGTCACCCCGCCGAGGAACATGAATATGGTGATCACCCAGTCAAAATAGGTGTTGTCGTAATAACCGACACTGGCATTCTTCGGCGAATACCCGCCAGTGGCTACCGTTCCGAAGGCATGACACAGAGAATCGAAAAGTGGCATCCCGCCTGCCCATAACATCAGCGTCTGCACCAGGTTGAGGGTGAGGTAGATGCCCCACAGCCAGATCATGGTGTCCCGGTTGCGTGGCAGGAATTTCTCCTTGGTGATCACTTGTCCGGGACTCGACTCGGCCCGGAATATCCGCACTCCCGCCATGCCGTGAGGCAGGAAGATCAGGGTCAGGGTTAGAAACCCCATCCCGCCGAGTAAATGAGTTTCACTGCGCCAAAACAGCAGTCCATGCGGCACCGATTCGATGTTGGTGAGGATGGTGGCGCCGGAGGTGGTGTAGCCGGACATCATTTCGAAAAATGCGTCCGTGAACGCCGGAATTGATCCGTGAATCATGAAAGGCAGCGTGGAAACAGCGGAAATGAGCACCCAACCGAAAACCGCGATGACGATCGCATCGCGGATGGTGAGTTCATAATGCTTGGGTGAGAAATACCACAGTGGAAGTCCTGCCGCGATCGTTGCCGCCGCGGAAATCAGCAGCGCCGTGAGATCATCCTCCCGGTAAATCAGGGAAGTTGCGACCGGGAGAAGCATTGCAGCGCCGGTGACAAGCAGAAGGGTCCCCATGACGTAAGCAATGGAACGAAAATGCATCGTGGTTTTCCCGTCAATTCACTCCCTCTCCCTGGGGAGAGGATAGGGGTGAGGGTATCTGATTTCTTTCATTTCTTCTGCTGCTTCAAGAGTTTAAGTCACAGGGTCATATGCTTTGCGGTCTCTTTGCACTCAGATATTCCGGAAAATAAATGAAAACAGCCTGGAGACCGCCCTGAACGGCGCCGACGAATTTAAACTTGAGAAAGGGGGGAGGTTTCAGATTGGTAATTTGAATTGAGTTAGTATGGCAAACGGCATGCAGTCACCCGCAACCGACAGTTAGCCAATGTTTAATATCCAGCTGAATCCTCTGCTTGAATGATAAACGATATGCTGATGCATTAAATCCGCACCAGCAAAACAGCGTCATAGTTTATCTGCAATTGCCATGAAAAATAAATATAAAACAAAACCCCAAAGACTGAACCATTGCCAAGTTACTTGGGTTGCTGATAAAGTATGATTGAAGCAGTTTTCCGGATTTCACCTCAAACTGGCCAAAAACTTTCATGGGAACCCCACTTTTCCATTCGAAATGCCTCTTTCATTCCCGGAGTCACTGTAAAACTACCCACTGCTTTCTTCTGCTGATCGGAAGTTTAATTATCTGGTTGTCGATGTGGAGTCCTGTTCACGCGAAATGTTCAAAAAGAGACAGGAAACTGGCTGTCGATGCTGGAATATCCCCTGAAGTAATCAAGGTCGCCTGCGACGATCTTCTGCAGGCGGGACTCGTGTACAGGAAAAAACCGGCGCCTGAAATTGAAGCCCTTGAAAAATCCGCGGTTGTCTCCCCGGCTGAAGCGGTTTCATCTAAATCCTCTGAAACCGGTGAAATCGAGGAAGGGGTTGAGGAAGAGTTGTTTGTCGAAAACGATGGAGCAGTTGAATATCTGGAAGTAGCGGAGAAAGCGCTGAAGTGTACAAAGCTGCAAATCGCCAGGATGATTGTCCGCGACATCCCTGATGAGACGATAGATGAAATATGCCGGACACCCACGCTTCCAGGACCCGTGCCGGAGATCAGGCAGGACAATCAACTTCCGGTAATCGTTGAGGAAACTACGATTGAAGAAGGGGCGGGAAATCCTTGTGAGGAAATTCCGGAGGGAGAAAAACAGCTTGCGGAAATCTGCACAGGCAAAAATGAGCAGTGAACTCAACACTCTCATGTCCAGGGATGTATAGGATGCCAGCCAAGATATCGAGCGCTTACCAGTAATAACTGAGGGCAAGGGTGTTTTCACCGGTTCCGGACAGTTGTTCAATTTCCAGACGCATGTCCCAATGCTGGTCCAGGGTCCAGCGTTGCTCGAATCGCGAATGCAGATAATCCTTTGCCGGTCCTGCATGACTCCTGAACCATGTGGACTCTAACCGCATTTTCCATAACTCGAGAGGCGACCAAAGCAGTCCAAGACGGGGGGAAATACCCCAGCTCGTTGTTTCCCATGCGTTTTCAGGTGTTTCCGCGAACAGGCCGAGGGATGCGTATTCCATGTCCCGCCCGCTCATAGAAACTGATTTTCCGATTCCTCCAGCAAGTTTGAAATGCCTACAATCCAGGCAATCAAGCCGGTCTCGTTCCAACACTCCACTCGCGTGCCAGGAAAACCCGGAGTCTCCGGGAATGCCGGTCGGGTTGCGGGCAAGGTTCTGAATACTGAACAACGTGAACGAAGAAATGCTGGTGGTCGATTGGCGAACCTGGAGCCGCAAATCGAGGGTGACGACTTCGGTCCCGGGAAGATGCCCACGCTCTTCGCCCAGCAGATCATGGTAGGAACTCCAGATCCCCAGTTCTAAGGCAGCGGGCAGTTCAGGATTATACACCGCCCCGGCCCGGAATCGGGTGGGCGGGGTTCCCAGGGTGGGTGCAGGCGGGTCCGGGGTTGAAGCGTGTTTTCCCAGGATCGGCAGTTGACTGCGGGTCTTCAGCAACAGGTCTCGCCGCGGTCGAGTCTCATCATCAAACGCTCCTTCTTTGAGATATTGCTGGTAATCGATCAGCGCGTCCAGAACGCGCGCTCTAGATTCCCCTTCAAGCGCCAAAAATTCCTTGGATTCGATTTCCTCAAAGCGATAGATCAAACGCCGCAGCCACTGACTTTCATCCTCGTCCAAACGGGCGACGCTCCTTTGCAGCTTGCGTTGCCGGGAAGGTATCAGCATCGGTTTGCCCAGCAGCGGGCCACCTTCCACCTGGGTATTTTTCAATTTGAATATCACGTCGACGGGAATAACCCACAGCGCGCCGGCGGTATTCAAGCGGGTTTCATCCGTCCACGCCATCCCGATCAGTTCCGCCATACGGTACGCGCAGTTGTCGAGAAAGAAGTAGTAAGTGAAGCGTATGTTCTGCAGCATTTCCCATGTGTGGTAGAGGATACGGTCCTGCTGCTTGCGCGTGAAGTTCAGCGGATACGACCAGAGATCACGCAGTTCGTTTTCTCCATAAAGGTGATTGAAGCTGTAAAACCGCTCATCGCTGAAGGTTGAGTCGTATCCTCCAAACAGGCCGCGCAGCGCGTATTCGAACGGGTTGTCTTGCGGATCGGTGATGGCGCCGAAGTTAAGCGTCGGGCTGAGCAGCATGTGCCCAAAATAGCGGTTGCTTGAATTGAACTGGATGAGTATGTGTCCGAAGGCTGAAGCGGGGTTTTTGAGAAACGCTGAAACAAAAATAACGTTCATGCCCGCGGCTTCTTCTATATTCGCCCAGCGTTCGAAAAGCTGGCAGGAGATTTCAGGCAAATCCGGGAAATCGAGTTCTTCCCGCAACCACCTGGCGCGGGCGATGAATCTGCAGCGCGCGTGGTTGTCAGGGTCTTCACCGACCGGGGCTAGGATAGCCGCAATAGTGGCTTTCAGTTCCGCGGCAGGGTCGGTCCTGCCATCGGGAGAAAGGAAAAATTTTTTTGAAACAACGTCGCTCTGCGTGCTCCACTGCCCGATGGATTCACCTGGCGAGTAGTAGTGCAGCAGCTTCAGCCAGTAAGGGTGGGAAGCAAGACTGCGCGATTGGGCTGACAGCCAAAGAGCATCTAAATCGCTTCCGTGCGCAGTCTTGAACGATAAAAAAAGTAGAAGGAATAAAGCGCCGGCTTTTTGCTGATACCAAGCTTTAATCAATCATCATCAGGGGCGATCAATGTGTCGATGAGGTTTTTTGGAGATTTGATAGCATTAAAAGGAAAATCCAAAAGTCATCACGAAAAGTCCGGCTGAGCCGGAAATCGCATTTGCTAAATCCCCGATTTTTACAGCATCGCTTGTAGCAGTGGTGGTATCCACACCGGTGTTTGTCTTAATCGTTGCCTCGCTTGACTGGGAAAGCGCACCTGAACCGAGCAGCCAGTCGATCCCAATGACAAGACCCCAATCCATCGTCCACTGGTTCCCTATTCCGAGGGTGCCGATAGTGGATTTTGCCGTTAAATCCAGTGTCGCAAATGCACTTCCGGATGTTGCAGTGGCCTCTGCCACGTAATCCCGCTGATGAACCGCCATCAGGAAGTTGAAGGAATTCCCGGTGAAGTAACGGGCATACAAACCCTGGTTTGAATATGTTGCACTGGAACTTGCCGTGCCTGAAGTGGTGGAATATGTGCTGGATCCGTAATCAACGCCAACCGTCCAGTTTTCGCCTGGGATGGCGATGGTAATCGGTGGTGCGAGGAGTGATGGCCCGTGGATTCCACTGCTCGCGCCGATAAGGATGATGTTGTCCTTCCTGTTGCCTGCCGAATCCGCCGCGTAAAGAGAAGTGGCAAGGACACTCAGGGTCAGGATGATGCCAATATACTTCATAAGTTTCATTACTCGTCTCCGCAATGATGATTAATAAGAAAAACCCAAATCGGGGTACCTGATCATTGCAATATGAATGCCAATGAAATAGGGGAATTACAAAAAAACAAGTAGCGGGAAGAGCAGCCGCCGTACAGAATCCGGCGGCTGAAATGATGATGCCAGGATCAGGAATCGATCAGGCACTGCCTGGAAAGGTTCTCGTGTTGAGAGATATGAAGCTTCATATCCTGCAAAATCGTGATTTCATTTTTGGCTTCAACGGTGAACAGTGATTCATAGTTTTCTTGAGTCAATTGATTAAACTCGGATTGTGATTCCGTTGAGCAACCCATCAAACGGCTGAAAGCGACGAGGTGTTCACCGTCGCCTTGAGCGGCTTCCATGCGCAGGGCGTCATAACTGTCTGCGATGTATTGCATGCGGATCGTGTCATTGACCGCGAACAACCCGTCACAGCCCAGGGTCCCACTCGTGGTGGCGCCTTCAAAAGTAATCCAGGACGTTGAGGAATTCGAAGAATACCCAAAGAAACCATCCCCAACAATCTTAGGCCCCAGTCCACACTTGGTGGGATCACTTGCCTGTGCGCTCATTGACCAAACCATGAGAGCGGCAATGATTGCTAAACCGTAATTAACTGACTTCATTTTAGCTCCTTGTTTATGTCGGGTTTCAGGATTGTAAATCGCATTCCCTGGAAAGCGCTTCATGCCGGCTGACCTGGGTCTTTAACGCTGCAAGTAATTCCTCTTCGCTTTTGTCTTCAATCCCGAATAGATGGGGGTAATTCATCCGCGTTGCACGGGAGAATTCCAGATTTTGACTGTTAGGACAACCCATCAGCAGTGCCAGGGCATTCAGATGATCCCCGGAACCGATGGCTGCTTCCTCCTTCAGGTTTTCATAACTTCCGGCTATGTATTTGACACGCAGTTCATCGTTGTAGGAAAACCCGTCACATCCTGAAGTTCCGGAAGTGATAGCAGAGTGATAAGTCGGCGCACTGAAGTAAAAGTTCATGAACACATTCAACCATTTGCTGTCATCTATAACTGTTCCCGGACCGCATTTAAAGGCGGCATTGGCAAACACAACCATGCTGAACAAGCAAAGGCTGAAGGTTAACATCGTGAAGTAACGAATAAATTTCATAGCGCACTCCAGTTAAGGTGGATTTGAATATGGCTAAGGATCACCGATGATCCTGCATCGGTAGCAGTTGTGATCTTAAGGCAGTCCGTTCCGTGAAGTCAATCGTTTGATGAAATACAAAGATCAGAACAATAAAGATGTTTTGTTTTCTTTTACTCCACTTTTTTAATTTCCAAATATTGGAAGCTTGCTCGTTGCGGGGATGCGCAGGAAACTGTAGTCAGGAAAATGAGTTCGGGTTTTAACGGAAATAATCCAGGCATCCCCTGTTCTTATACGCATTGGGAATCAGCGATATTTTGATGAAAACAGATCCGTGGCTGCTTTTAACAAAACAACACCATCACAGGCGTAATGAATCTACAAACATTGAAGCTGGAAGTTGATTCACGCGGCGTGGCCTCACTGAGTCTGAACCGTCCGGATGTACACAATGCCATGAACATGACATTGATCCGGGAAATGCGTTCGGTGCTCGCCGAACTTCGCGTTCGGGAAGACATACGCGCGCTCATCCTCACCGGCGCCGGGAAATCCTTCTGCGCCGGAGGCGACCTGCGCTGGATGCAGGCGATTGCTCAACAGAAGCGGAAGGAACGGATTGCGGACGCGGCTGAACTGGCCCGGATGCTTGGTGAACTGAATGCCCTCAACACCCTGGTGATTTGCCGCGTAAACGGTGCGGTATACGGCGGTGGCCTCGGACTAGTGTCCTGCTGTGACATTGCCCTGGGTGCGCATTCGGCCGTTTTCGCGTTGACCGAGGCAACGCTTGGGTTGATCCCTGCTACGATATCCCCCTTCGTGGTCCGGCGCATAGGTGAATCCCACGCGCGCAGGGTGATGCTAAATGCCAAGCGATTCGATGCCGAAGAGGCTGCCCGGTTGGGGCTGCTGCACCGCGCGGTTCCGGACGAAGAACTGGATGATGCAGTCGGGAAGGAAATCAGGAATGTCATGCGCTGCGCTCCACAGGCGGTGGCTGCCTCCAAGGTGTTGATTTCTGCTGTCATCGGACATTCTCCGGAGGATTGCAGGGATGATACCGCTGGCAGGTTGGCGGACACGTGGGAAACAGAATCCGCGCGGGAAGGAATCAGCGCCTTTCTAGAAAAACGCAAACCTGTGTGGATGGGTTTGTAACTCAAAACACATTCTTTTTGGCTCTGTTCTCGTTAAGTGTTGATTTTCCCTCCTAACGGTACTAAACTGTAAT
>CAYFLK010000033.1:35409-39466 GCA_964344035.1 uncultured Pseudomonadota bacterium | reverse complement strand
TTAGTACCGTTAGGAGGGGAAATCAACACTTAAGGAGAACAGAGCCTTCATTTTTCAGCGCAGTGCCGTTCGGCCCCGGAGTGCTGGAACTGACAGCGTGGATGGAATACGGAGGGGGTCAGGAACTGAAGGACCGGATATACGGTGAGCACGACCTGGTTTCGTTAAAATGCCTGATCATTGCACCCGAGACTTCCGGCTGGTTCCGCACCCGCATCAACAAGGTTGAAGAACTGAAGGGAATCAAGATGCGTTTCTTCGGCCTCGGCGCGATGGTGATGAACAAGCTCGGTGTTTCCACGCAGCTTCTTCCCGGCGGCGACATCTTTCCCGCCCTGGAAAAAGGCGTGATCGACGCGACCGAGTTCTCGATGCCGACGATGGACCTGAGTTACGGATTCTACCAGGTTGCCAAGTTCAACTACTTCCCGGGCTGGCATCAGCAGGCAACCATGAGTGAACTGCTGCTGAACAAGAGCAAGTGGGAAGGTCTGAGTGAAACGGCCCAGGCGATTGTCCGCACTTCCTGCAACGACGCCTACCTGTGGTCAGCTGTCCGGAGCGACGCCATTCCAGTACAAAGCCATGGCAGAACTGGAGAGCAAAGGCGTGACCTTTGTCACCTGGCCTGATTCAGAACTAGCGAAGTTCAAAAAAGCATGGGAAGAAGTGGTCGCGGAGAAATCCGCGGAAGACCCCCTGTTTGCCGAAGTGCACGCAAGCTATCAGTCTTTTCGCGACAAGTACGCGATCTGGGGTTCCAGGGCTTACCTGAGATAAGCTGATTCCAACCTCTCATTATTGCTTACCGGCTGAGGCTTTGCTGTTTCAGCCGGTTTCCCCTGTAGATCAATGGAAGAGACACTTGAACGGCTCAGTGAAAGACTGAGGAGATTCGTGGACCGCGTAGGCAAGCTTTCCACCTTCTTTATCATCCCCCTGGTTTTCGTGACCATGTGGGATGTCTTCTGCCGCAAACTGGTTTGGATTCAGATCTGGCTGGTGGAGAACCTGGGATCTATTTTTGAATCAACACTTTTACAGGAACTGGAGTGGCATTTTCACACGGCGCTGTTCCTCATGGTGTTCGGATACGGTTTCACCCACAATCGTCATGTGCGGGTTGACTTCATAAGGGAAAATCTGTCTTTTAGAACCAAAGTCTGGATCGATTTCCTAGGGACCAGCCTGTTCATGATTCCATTTTGCTGCATCCTAATCTATTTCTCCTATGTCTACACCAGGGAATCTTTTCTTGTAGGAGAAATCTCAGCATCACTGGTGGGGCTCTCCCACCGCTGGGTGATCAAGAGTTTCCTGGTCGCGGGTTTCATAGTGACCCTGCTCTCCGGCATCGCGGTCTGGCTGCAGACCGTGATTCTGCTTTTCGGCAGGAAGGATTATCGGCTCAACCTGATGACGATAAAGTGGCCGGAAGAAACGGAAGTTAAGCGATAAGTTTGCCTGGAACAGGATCATTGTTGAAAATCCTCTCAAACCGTCTTCATTTCTCTTCCCGTATTATTGCCGTCATTCATTGGATGAATAGGTATCAAGAGCGGAATCCGTTTGAAAAATTCAGATGAGCAGCTGGTTTCAAAAGGTCAAGAAATACGTCTGGAACGAGGATAAAACCCCGTTTCACCTGACCCCGAAACAGATGCGCAAGCAGCAGGCACACAACGAACTGTTTTTTTATGCTGCTTTTGAGGGAGTGCTGAGCGCAATGCTGATCTTCGGGATTCTCGCACAAATGTATATTACCGGAGATACAGCTTACGTTCCGCTTCTGTTGTACGGCTTGATAATAACCGGGGTCCAGTATTTTCTGATCAAACGCAAAAATACCTGGGCTGCACTGCTCAGTTCAAGTCCGCCCCTGGTCATCAGTGGGATACTGTTCACTCACGGTTTTCACCCGAACAATACAATAGTGGAGAAGCTGCTGCTCGGATGCTTTCTGGCCTGCTGGCTAATTTACTCTTTCAGGATTCAGGCAATTTGCCGTAACTTTCCCGGCATGTCTGATAATAAAATACCCGCACCATCAGTATGAACCGGTTATATGAGAATGGAGTAATTACATGGAGTTGATGGATTTCATTATTGATCACCTGCCTTTGTTCATGTTTGTGTTCATGGGAATGCTGCTCTTTTCGGGTTATCCGGTGGCTTTCATTCTTGGCGGTGTTTCAATCACATTCGGTCTCATCGGGTTTACACTGGGGGTGTTTTCACTCGGTGAATTTTTCAACTTTGCTCCCCGAATCTGGGGATTCGCGGCGGAAAACCTGGTCCTGGTTGCCTTGCCTACATTCGTTGTGATGGGGATCATGATGGAACGCAGCGGTGTCGCGGAGGACCTGCTGCACATCACCCAGATCCTTCTCCGTAAAGTCCCGGGCGGGCTGGCGATGTCTGTGACGGTGATGGGCACCATCCTCGCCGCCATGACGGGCATCATCGGAGCATCGGTGACCATGATGACCGCGCTTGCGCTGCCAACGATGCTCCGGCAGAAGTATTATCCATCGCTGGCCACCGGGGTGATCTGCGCTTCGGGAACTCTGGGAATCCTGATTCCGCCCAGCATCATGCTGATCATCATGGGCGATCTGCTGCAGGTACCGGTGGGCACACTTTTCATGGCCGCACTGGGTCCCGGACTGGTACTCGCGCTGATGTACATGATCTACATCGGCATCTACGCGTCATACAACCCCGAGGCAGCACCACGTTTAAGAGACGACCAGATGATGGCGGCAAAGGGGGAACTGCCGAAATTGATCTTAAGGGGGTTTCTTCCCCCGGTCACCCTGATTTTCATGGTCAAGGGATCGATCCTCTTCGGTTTCGCGACGCCCAGCGAAGCCGGAGCGGTGGGCGCATTTGGCGCTTTCATTCTTGCCGTGGCAAAAAAGCGGATGAAGTGGAGCATTCTAAAAGGGGTCTGTGAGTCTTCAGGACTGACAATCGCCATGATCTTCATGATCATCGTCGCCGCCACTTGTTTTGCATACGTATTTCGCTCGCTGGGAGGGGACTATATTGTCGAGGACCTGATCGAGGCCTCCGGACTGAGTTCATGGGGGCTGATGTTTCTGATCATGTTCGTGGTCTTTTTCCTGGGGTTTTTCCTCGACTGGGTGGAGATCACCCTGATCGTGCTGCCGATATTCGCCCCCCTGGTGGGCGGACTTGATTTCGGGGATCACGTTGCCAGCAGCGACCTGCGGATCTGGTTTCTTGTCCTCGTCGCAGTCAACCTGCAAACCTCCTTCCTCACGCCTCCTTTCGGCTTCGCCATCTTTTACCTCAAAGGGATCGCCCCGGAAGGTGTGCAGACCCTTGACATCTATCGGGGGATAGTACCCTTTGTGATCATCCAGGTGATCGGCCTGCTGCTGGTGATCTCCTTCCCCGAACTTTCGCTTTGGCTGGCCAGGGTCGCATACGATTAGCGACTGAAATGCAACCAGGTTATCTTCCGGAGGAAAGCCTCATCATTTTGCCATCCTCCGGGGTTGACCGGTCTCTACCCATCAATCAGTTTCAACCGAACATCCAACCCTCAGAAGTTCTCAGAGCGCAGTTTGACAATTTCCTCCCCGGCGGCGTCGATCCGGATCACGCCCCGTTCAACCAACCTCTGAGCCAGAATATCCACTTCCTCCCCGACCGCGCCTGCCGTCATGGCAATGTTATTCGCGTGCAGTGCCATGTGTCCCTTCTGGATGCCCACGGTGGCAAGGGCTTTGAGCGCGGAAAAGTTCTGGGCCAGGCCAACCGCAATGCGGAAAGCATTCGGAATTAGGTCCGTGATTCTCATGCGGGAAACTGCATGGTGAATCCGGAAACACCTTCCTCAATTCCGTTTTGAGACGCCCATTTTATGCCTAGTTTCGCGCAGTCATTTTTGAAAAGGGAGAATATATCTTCCCAATTGATCGGATCACAGAATCCGGACAATGATGCTGTATTGCTGTGCATCACCTTGAAATGAAGCCGTGATCCCGGATGCCCCTCAGTTTCATGTCCTGTTTTATGCGCTGAATTG
>CAYFLK010000033.1:0-35399 GCA_964344035.1 uncultured Pseudomonadota bacterium | reverse complement strand
CCAGCCGGAGGGTGCATTGCGGGTCGGTCTTGATGCAGGAGTCCAATGCGACCAGCAAAAGTTCAATCAAAAAAAGCGGCTCGCGGTTGAGACAAACTGTTTTTGGTTCGCAATCGATGTGCACCGTGACTTCCGGATGCAGGAACCTGAAAATACCGGCCGCCAAAGAAAAAAGATCCTTGAGAGAAAGTTCGGAAGATTTGGTTGTCTTCAGGATTTCCCTCCACTGCTCGGCGGTTTTTGTAAACGTGTGTCCTAGTTTCTCCAGTTCCGGATGGGCGTTTCCGGGTAACCGGTTTGAAACGGACAAGAGCATGTCACCGGCTTTGGTTAACCACGATTCCCAGGTCCCGGCCAGTGTCCGCCCGGTTCTTTGCTGACTTGAATCAGTTGCGGCTGCATTCGAAGAACCGGATGGATAAAGCGCCATTTCAACCGTCGCCAACAGTTCCCGTTTTTTGAAGGGTTTGACGATGTAACCGGAGGGTGTAGTTTCCCTGGCACGCTCCAGCATCGCCTGGTTGGTGAAGGAAGTCAGGTAGATGACCGGAACCCGGTAATTCAACCGCAGAGTCCGTGCAGTCTCTATCCCGTCCATGTTGCCCGCAAGCATGATGTCGATCAAGGCCAAGTCGACACTTTCTGATTTGAGGGCATCCAGCGCTTCCTCCCCGGTACTGCATACCAGCGGGACCCTGTATCCCGCCTGTTCCAAGCAATGAAGCACGTCGTCAGCGACAATTACCTCATCTTCAAGAATTAATATCCGTTCCTGGTTCATCCTCTTTCTCTGGAAAATTCAGTTCAAATCGTGTTCCGTTTTCACTTCGCAGTTTATACTCCCCCCGCAATTGCCTGGAGAGGATGTGGATCAGGCGCAACCCCATCCCGGAACTCTGGGTCCAGTCTGTTTCCGGGGGCAAACCCGGACCGTTGTCATAAAATTGAAGCCTAATCTGCCCGGGAGGCTCACGGAAAAGTTCAATATGGATTTCACCTTTTGTCTCGTCCGGAAAAGCATATTTAAGCGAATTTATGAATAATTCGTTGATGATCAACCCACAGGGAATGGTCAGACTCATGTCCAGGGAAACCGATGCAAGTTCGAGATGCAGTTTCACCCGCTCCCCTGAAATGCCATAAGACGACAACAGTTCCCGGGAAAGGTCAGTAATAAAATCAGGAAGATCAATACGTGACAGCGTACTCGACTGATACAGCTTCTCATGCACCAGGGACATCGTTTGAATGCGCTGCTGAATCTCGTTGAGTTGAATTTCCAGCCCGGGATCCTTGAGATTGCGGAACTGGAGGCGGAGCATGCTGGAGATGATCTGCATATTGTTTTTGACACGGTGATTGACTTCCTCCAGCAGCACTTCTTTCTCACTGAGAGACGCCTTCAGTTGATGCTCCGCTTCCCGACGTTCATGTATTTCATCTTCCAGCTGCCTGTTGGCCGAACTGAGCTGGTTGGTGCGCGCTTCAACCTGTTCTTCCAGATGCTCCTGGTATTTCACCAGCTCGTTTTCCGCTTCGTGCCGGCGGAGCAGTTCCTCCCGCAGTTGCTGGTAATATGTCTGCAAGGAACGGCGCATGCGGTTGAAGGCGACCACGACCTCATGCAGTTCATCCTTTTTCGCCGTGCGCTGCAAAGCCACCGGCGACTCCAGGTTTTCCGGGGTTGTTTCATGCGCGTATAAGGCCAATGTGCCGAGATGCCTGGTTATCATCAAATGCACAACAACCAGGATGAATCCTGAAACCAGGAAAGTCTTGACTCCCTGGGTGAAAAGGATGATGAGGATTTTATCCCAGAGCCGAGCATAGACATTCTCCAGTGTGGCCGTCAGCCGCAGCTCTCCGAGATCGAATTCCTCTTCCTGGTGGACATACTTTAGAGGAAAAGCGAAGGTCAATGACTGATTGTGCACCTGTTCACCCTCCTTCAACCAGATCCCTTCCGGAGTGCGAATGTGCGCGTATCGCATATCGGGAAGACGGACGACACCTTTCAGCAGGACCTGCGCCTGGCGGATGTCGGCCATCCAGATGCTGTTGATGATTCCTTCCAGATAACTGGTCTGTATTTGCTGCATCCGTTCGTTGATCTGCCCCAGGTCACGGCGGTAATCCGTATAAAGCTGAAACCCCGTTCCCAGCAATGTAATCAGGGAACTGGCAATGAGGATATAGACAATAAGCCTGTGTCCAATGGACTGGCGGTTAAACAGCCATTTTGGAGTGGGGGAAAAGGCTTGTTTCATTTGCATTGATTACGTGGGTAAAACTCAAAGACTGAAGCTTAACACAAAGCACCGACTCGCAGTTATCAAACTGCTCCTTTTGCTGCTATGTTTCCGTTCAAATTTGTTCACAAACAGCGCAGAACACATTATGCTGAGTTTTTGAGACATAGTACGGGATTGAGAACATCATGGGTATGAGCAGTTCATTCGACGATACACAAGAATACCTGATCCGTGAGCTGCGGCTGAGCCGTCAAAAAACGGAAATCATGGAAACAACTTTTTCGGATTTGACTGAAGAGCTTCTGTTTATCCGCAAACAGACGGAAAAACTGAACGATGAGGAAAAACAAATACTATCCACCGCCCTCGATGACTTGATAGAAGAACTTAAATTTACGCGCTGGCAGTTGGAATCCCTGCACAGTACCCTGGACGATGCATTTGGAAGAGTCTTTCATCAGGATACAGGCCATGAACTGAAGGAAATGCTTGTGCGCATGATGTATCTTGCCCTTCAGCACTGGGAGGAGGCGACAGGGACCACAAAACTGGAACTTGCCGAAAAAAGCGGCATCTGGAAAGTGCATCTGGACAAAGGGTACTTCCGCGTCCGCACCCTTGACCGTTACCTGAGCGTACCGAGCCTGCCCCAACATCCCCGCTGGAAAGACGTTACCAGGACCGTGCGATTTGTGCTGGCCCAAGGCGAATCGTCGATCTCTCAGCAACTGAGACAAACCCTGAAAAACTTCCAGCATCTCCTGATACAGTCCAGCGGCTGAGAGGGATTCCTCTACATCGTCCACACCATACTCTCTTGTCTTCCTGAAAATCAACTGAATTGTCAGTCGCAGTCACCTTCCTATGGTGCTGAATTCATTGAATATACTGAAAGTTTTATCCGAATTTTCCAGAAAAAATTCTTGTTTCTGTGGCAGATAATATTGATACATAACGAATCAAGCCAAGTATCTTGGGAAAAATGAAGTTTCCATTTAGCAAAATTGCAGTTCAGATCATCATCCTGGCCTGCACTTGGGCTTTCGTTCCTCATGCGGTTGAGGCCGGGCAGTCCGGGACAGAAAAAGGATCCTGGAACCTGGCTTTGTTCACCCCGAGGAAGGTGGGCGATCCATTCTGGGGACGATTTGTTGAACACGCAAAAAAAGCCGCGCGGGACCTTGGAGGAACGGTCAGGCTGTATTACGCACACGGCAACCGCGAACGTATGCGCCGGCAGATTCGCAAGGAAGCATCATCATCTTCACACGCGGACGTGCTGGTTTTCCCGAATTTTAAAAAAGGAGGAAAATCTTTTCTAAAAATCATTGAAACCCATGGAGTCCCAGCGTTCCTGGTCAATTCCGGATTCACAGATGAAGAGGAGGTTGACGGCCCACGAAAAAGCTTCAAACACTGGCTGGGAGAACTCCTGCCGGCGGAAAGGGAAGCCGGCGCTCTGCTCGCACAATCTCTGATCGAGGAAGGGAAAAAACGTTTTGGCGCCAGTCCGGAAAAACCGCTGGAGATGATCGGCATCACCGGAATTGTTTCCGATTATGCTTCGATCGAACGCACAGAAGGTTTGAAAAACATGGTGGAGCGTTACCCGGAAGTGCTCCTGCGTCAGATTATTCCGGCAAACTGGCTTGCCGGCGATGCCAGGACCGGGTTCACCATCCTGAAAAAACGTTATCCCTCCCTTTCGGTGGTTTGGACCGCGAGCGATGTTATGGCCAAAGGAGTTCAGGAAGGAGCGGTCGCACTCAACATTGACCTGCGCAAAGACCTGGTGATTGGCGGAGTGGACTGGGCTGAAACCGGAATCGCGTCCGTCCGTGAAGGCCGTCAATATGCGAGTGCAGGTGGACATTTTCTCGAGGGGGGATGGGCGGTGGTGATGGTCCATGATTTCCTTAATGGGAGAGACTTTGCGGATCTCGGTCTCCGCTGGAGATCTCGCATGGGGTTGATCACCACCGCCGGGTGGCATCAAATGGCCACGGCGTTGAAAAAAATCAGGCCGGAACAAATCGATTACAGAAAATATTCCCGGGTCCTTAACCCGCAGCACATGTCTTACGATTTCAGTCTGGAATCTCTTCTTTCAGGAGATTATGCGGCATCCGGGAATCAAGAACTTCCGGGGATCATCCCGGAAGAAACAGCAGACTGAGCAAAACGCCTGGTCTGTTGACATTTGCCATCTCTTCGCAAGAGGAGTATGGTACAAACCTCAGCAAGGAGTAATATATGTTCAATCAAGTAATGAAGGGACTTGTATGCGCACTGGCGTCCACGGGTCTCTTCTGCGGCGTTGCCATTGCGGGCGGAGAAGCCGAGGTGCTCCACTGGTGGACATCAGGAGGAGAAGCCGCGGCTTTGAAAGTCCTCAAGGATGATTTTGCCGGAAATGGGGGAGTCTGGAAGGACATGCCTGTAGCCGGTGGCGGGGGGGATGCTGCGATGCAGACCCTGAAAGCCCGTGTGGTTGCGGGAGATCCACCCACGGCTGCCCAGATCAAAGGCCCGAGCATACAGGAGTGGGATGAAGAAGGAGTGGTCGGACCTCCTTATTATGTGGATGCCGTGGCGCAGGCGGAAAACTGGGATTCCCTGCTCAGCGCACAGGTGGCGAATCACATGAAGTGCGACGGATTCAGTAAGTACTGCGCCGCGCCGGTGAACATTCATCGCATCGACTGGTTCTGGGCAAACAAAAAGGTGCTCGACGCACACGGGCTGAATATGCCCACTTCCTGGGCCGAATTTAATGCCGCGGCGAGCAAGCTGCAGGCAGCGGGGATTATCCCCCTCGCACATGGCAGCCAGCCCTGGCAGGACGCCACCGTTTTCGAAGCGGTCGCATTGGGAATCGGCGGCAATGAATTCTACCAGAAGGCAATTGTGGAACTGGACATGGACGCGCTGAGCGGACCGACCATGATGAAAGTGTTTGACCAGATGCGCATCCTCCAGGGATTCACCGATGAAGGCGCGCCGGGCCGCGACTGGAACGTCGCCACCGGAATGGTCATGTCGGGTAAAGCTGCCTTCCAGATCATGGGAGACTGGGCCAAGGGTGAGTTCACCAATGCCAACCTCAGGCCAGGTATTGACTATTACTGCCTGCCGACGCCTTCTGACCACGGGTATCTCTACAACGTAGACAGTTTCATCTTCTATTCGATGGATGGACAGAGCAAAATCGATGGTCAGAAACTGCTGGGAAGCCTGATGATGGGGAAGAACTTTCAGAAAGTCTTCAACCTCTACAAAGGTTCGATCCCGGCAAGGCTGGATGTGCCGATGGATGAATTCGACATGTGCGCCAAGGGTTCCGCCGCGGACTTGAATTACTCGGCAATGACCGGCGGTCTGCTGCCGAGCTTTGCACACGGAATGGCCCTCCGGCTTGCGCAGAAGGGCGCGATCCAGGACGTGGTCACCGAACATTTCAACTCAAACATGTCCTCACAGGAAGCCGCCAGACGCCTGGCTGAAGCAGTAAAGGACACTCTGTAAGCAAACTCCGTTGTTGGAGCCGTGCTAGCGCGGCTCCTCCGCATCCCCAAAACCGTCCGCACCGGCAATGACACACTGGCTGCAGAAAAACCTCCCCCGCATCGTCATCGCGCCTTCTTTCGCGGTCCTCCTCTGGTTCGTATATGGGTTCATCCTCTGGACTTTCTATGTCTCTTTCACCAAATCCAAGATGCTCCCGCGTTATGATTTTGTGGGACTCAAGCAGCACATCAGACTGTGGAACAACTCCCGCTGGTACACCGCAGTGGAGAACCTGTTTGTTTTCACCATCCTGTTTGTGATCATCTGCGTCCTTATCGGCATCCTGCTGGCAATATTGCTCGATCAGCGAATCCGCGCCGAAGGATTTTTGCGCACCATCTACCTCTATCCGATGGCCCTTTCTTTTATTGTCACCGGAACCGCGTGGAAATGGATGCTGAACCCGACCCTCGGTATCCAGAAACTCTTCCGTGACTGGGGGTTTACAGAATTCACCTTCGACTGGCTGGTGAACAGGGACATGTCGATTTATACCATTGTCATCGCCGCAGTGTGGCAGTCCTCCGGATTCGTGATGGCCCTTTTCCTTGCCGGACTTAGAGCAATCGATGATGAAATCATCAAGGCCGCAAAGATTGACGGGGCAAACCTGTACCGCATTTACATCACCATCATCCTGCCGATGATGCGACCGGTATTCATGAGTTCCATTGTCATCCTGCTGCACATTTCCATCAAAAGTTATGACCTCGTCATCGCGCTGACAGCCGGGGGACCGGGAACCTCTTCGGACATGCCCGCGGTATTCATGACTCAGATGGCATTCCATCGCAGTGAAATAGGGCTTGCTTCCGCAAGCGCGATGATGATGTTCCTCACCGTGCTGGCGATCATTGTGCCCTACCTGTATTCCGAATTGAGGAGGCAGGATGCCGCCCGCTGAAATGGCTCGCATACAGTCGCTTGAACGCACCTCTTCACTGAAGAAGACTTTTTTCCGGTTCCTGCTGTTTCTCGTCCTGGGGATATTCTGCCTCTATTACCTGGCCCCCCTGTATGTGATGATAGTTACATCATTCAAGAGCATGGAGGAAATCCGCCAGGGAAACCTGCTCACGTTTCCGGGTGAATTCCTTGTTGATGCATGGAAAATTGCCTGGAGCGGGCGCGGATATGAAGCTGGGGACGTTTTTCTCCGTCCTTTTTTCTGGAATTCCACAAGAATAGTGGTCCCGGCGGTGATCATTTCCACTTTTTTCGGCGCCTTGAACGGATACGCCCTGACGAAGTGGCGGTTTAAAGGTGACAACATGATCTTCCTGCTTTTCCTTTTTGGCTGTTTCATCCCCTACCAGGCCATCCTGCTGCCGATGGCCCGCACCCTTGGAATCCTCGGCATTTCAAATTCGGTAAACGGGCTGATTTTAGTCCACTCGGTCTACGGGTTGAGCTTCACAACCCTTTTTTTCCGTAATTACTATGTCTCCGTTCCGGATGAAATCGTCAAGGCGGCACGGATTGATGGTGCGGGGTTTTTCAAGATATTCTTCAGGGTGCTTCTCCCGATTTCCGCCCCGATCATTGTTGTCACGGTGATCTGGCAGTTCACCAACATCTGGAACGACTTCCTCTTCGGTTCCTCCTTCTCGTTCGGAGAATCAGCCCCGATCCAGGTGGCCTTGAACAACATGGTGCTTACCAGCACCAGCGTCAAGCAGTACAATGTCGACATGGCCGCGGCGTTCATCGCCGGCATTCCGACTTTGATCGTCTACATACTGGCAGGGAAATATTTCATACGCGGACTCACCGCGGGGTCCGTGAAAGGGTAACAATGGCAACACTCGAGGTCAGAAATCTCACCAAGAATTTCGGCGACACCAAGGTCCTGCGCCAGATAAACCTGAGCGTTGACGACGGAGAATTTGTGGTACTCCTCGGTCCTTCCGGGTGCGGTAAGTCTACCCTGCTGAACATCATCGCCGGACTGGAAGAGCTGGATGAAGGTGAAATCCGGATCGAGGATCACGTGGTCAATAACATTGAACCGAAGGACCGTAACATCGCCATGGTGTTTCAATCCTATGCGCTGTATCCGGCAATGACCGCGAGAGAAAACATAGTTTTCGGACTGAAACAACGAAAGGCATCAAAAGAGCAGATCGAGCGTTCACTCAAGCGGTTTTCCACCATGCTGCAGGTCGATCAGTTGCTGGACCGCAAACCAGCGCAGTTGTCCGGGGGACAGCGCCAGCGCGTGGCAATGGGACGTGCACTCGTCCGGGAACCGCATATTTTCCTGTTCGATGAACCGCTATCCAACCTTGACGCCAAGCTGCGGGTGGAAATGAGGCGTGAAATCAACAAGCTGCACGAACAGCTTGGCACGACCATGATATACGTCACCCATGACCAGGTTGAAGCGATGTGCCTTGCCACCCGCATCGCGGTGATGAATGAGGGCATCATTCAGCAGATCGGCACCCCCCAGGAAATTTATGACCTGCCCAACAGTGTGTTTGTAGCGGATTTCGTCGGGTCTCCCTCGATCAACCTGGTCCAGGGAACAATAGCAAACCGCGAAGATTCCCTCAATTTCATTCCCGGACACTACGAGGACGGTTTCCATGCACCGCTGAACGGGTACGCATTTACCAATAAACCGGAAGACGGACAAAGAGTAATACTCGGCATACGCCCGGAACAATTAACCCTGCAAAACTCATCCGCGGAAGATTGTGGTTTGCGAGTTGAATTGGAACCGACACTGATCGAACTGACCGGCTACGACCAAAACGTCACCTTTGATTTCTTCGGCACGGAAATTACCGGCAGACTGCCGAGAAACGAGAAAGTGAAACTGGGGGCGCCCGTGCCGTTGTACCTGGATTTAGAGGGGGTTTCCGTGTTTGACTGGGAAAGCAGAATCCGGATTTGACTGCGCCACTCATTAATACAAAAAGTTTTTCAGCTGCCTTATGAAGGAGAAACGTATGCAAAAACAGCTTCGCTCGTTTTATCCGGACATGGAAAAAAAGGTGGTGCTGGTCACCGGAGGAGGCACGGGAATCGGGGCCGCGTTCGTCACCGCGTTCGTTGAACAAGGCAGCCGCGTCGCGTTTTTCGACATCCAGCAGGAAGCTTCCCTTGAACTAGTCCGGCAACTTGAATCGTCCGGGTCTGAACCGTTGTTCCTGGAATGCGATTTGACCTCTATTCCGGACCTGCAGGAGGCGGTGAAACTGGTGGAGGAAAGACTCGGTGCAGTGAAAGTGCTGATCAACAACGCGGCCAACGACGAGCGGCATGAACCTGAAGACGTAAGCATCGAATACTGGGAACATCGGTTCCGGCTGAACCTGAACCACCATTTCTTCGCGGCACAGGCAGTGCGTTCCGGCATGGCTGAATCCGGCGGGGGGTCGATCATCAACATGGGGTCGATCAGCTGGCACATGGCACTGGAGTTCATGCCCGGCTACACCAGTTCCAAAGCGGCAATCGAGGGTCTGACCCAAAGCCTGGCCCGCGCCTATGGGAAAGACCGCATCCGCGTCAACTGCATAGTCCCCGGTTCGGTACGTACGCCGAGACAGATCAGGGACTACATGAACCCGGAATACGAACGCTTCATTGTCGAAAAACAGTGCCTGCCCGACCAGGTCCTGCCTGAAGACGTTGCCCAGCTCGCGCTTTTCCTCGGGTCCGACGTCAGCCGCTTTTGCACTCGTCGAAATTTCTTCATCGACGCCGGCATCGGCGCCTGAAAACAGAAGCTGATTTTATGCGTACCATGCGGTGGGGAATTCTAAGCAGCGCTAACATCGGTGTGGAAAAGGTGATCCCCGCAATGCAACGAAGCAGCAGTGGAGAAATCACTGCGCTTGCAAGTCGTGACCCGGAAAAGGCGAGACTGGTCGCAAGCAAACTCGGAATCCCAAGATCTTATGGTTCCTACGAAGATCTACTTGAGGATACGGACATCGACGCGGTTTACAATCCTCTGCCAAACCACCTCCATGTTCCCTGGACGATAAAGGCGGCACGTGCGGGGAAGCATGTGCTTTGTGAAAAACCGATCGCGTTGGATGCCAATGAAGCATCGAGCCTGCTGTCTGTTCAACATCAAACGGGTGTGTTGATTGAGGAAGCATTCATGGTCGGGCACAACCCACAGTGGCTCTGGTTGCGCGAACAGATCCGTGAAGGCGCCATCGGCAGACTGGCAGTTGTTCAGTGCTGCTTTTCCTATATGAACCGGGACCCGGAAAATATCCGCAACATACGGGAATACGGAGGAGGAGGCATATATGACATAGGCTGCTACCCGGTTTTCATCAGCAGGTTTCTGTTTGGGGAAGAGCCGGACCGCGCAACAGCGATCATCGAGAATGATCCGGAATACATGGTGGACCGCCTGGCATCAGGGATGCTTGAATTTCCCTCCGGGCAGTCAAACTTCATCTGCGGCACACAACTTGTGCCATACCAGCGCGTTCAGGTGTATGGTACGGAAAAGCGAATTGAGGTGGAAATACCATTCAACGCGCCCAACCAAATGCCTTGCCGGGTTTTTGTCGATGAAGGCCGGTACACCCACAGCCGCTTCAGCACCATCCACGATTTCCCTGTATGCGACCAATACACGCTGCAGGGGGAAGCGTTTGAAAGGACCATCCTGGAAAACCGTATCGACGATTCACCTATCCGGGACGCAATTGCAAACATGCGCGTGATCGACGCACTCTACCGATCAGGCGCATCGGGTTCGTGGGAACCTGTCTAATCCTGATCCGTTGTATTTAAAGCAACCCTCGCGCCGAAAGGTTTCGCATCAGCGCGACGGTCCCGAAGGTCCATGGCGCAATCTCACCACATCTGTTGACCCTGTTTACCAGCGTTCCAAGTTTTGGCGATGTAATGCGGACGATATCGCCCACTTTGTGAGTGAATCCCTGACCCTCTAAGTTCCGGTCTTCCACCGGGGCAAACATGGTCCCCAGAAAAAGCATCAGCCCGTCAGGATACTGGTGGTTTGACCCTATACATTGCGCGACCATGTCCTCAGGGTCTCGGCTGATGAGTTTCATCGAACTGTTTCCTTCGAGATGAAACCCGTCCGGCCCGTCCACTGTCATACTGATTTCCGCATTCCGTACGTCATCGAGGCAGAAGGAACTGTCAAACAACCTGATAAATGGGCCTATAGCGCAGGAGGCGTTGTTGTCTTTCGCCTTCCCCAGCAACAAAGCGCTACGCCCTTCGAAATCGCGGAGATTGACGTCGTTTCCCAATGCCGCGCCAGCGGTTTTTCCCCTGGAATTGACTGCCAGCACAATTTCCGGTTCCGGATTGTTCCAGTGAGAATCGGGATGGATCCCTACTTCTACCGCGGTCCCAACAGCGGACATCGGCTGGCTTTTGGTGAAAATTTCCGCGTAGGGACCTATTCCCACTTCAAGGTACTGTGACCATGCATCCTGCTTCTGCAGAACCTCCTTGACCTGCTTCGCGGTCTCCGAACCAGGCTTGATATCAGAGAGGTTATCCCCGACGAGCGCAGTGATTTGTTCGCGAATCGCTTCTGCCTTCGTAATGTCTCCCTCCGCCTGTTCCTCGATGACCCGTTCCAGCAGGCTGGCGATGAATGTCACCCCCCCGGCTTTCAATGCCTGCAGATCACAGGGAGCAAGAAGCCATGGTTTTTTAGTTTCCCTCGATTCCGGCGGCGTGTTGTACAGTAATTCCTGCAGGGTCCCCACTCGTGTAGAATCACCTGTATTTTTTATTAAACCCACAGGATCATCCAATTCCAGCAGTTCGCTGATGGTGAGCACAGCGTGGCTGAGTTCCCAAACGCCGCCTTCCCGCACCGTCACCACCGAGGGGCCGCCAGGATTTCCTGGCACCCATGCCCTGCCGACAATTGTCCCCTCACAGCTGTCTTGCGGTAAACACTCTGCTTCCGTGATATTCATCTGTTTCCTTAAGTGTGAAAATATCGAATGCGTTTTTTGGCGCCAATGGATACCCTTTTTCCTTTGATTCTTCAATTCCTTTGTGGCCTAATACGGTTTGCTTTTGGGAACCATCAGCAAATGAAATAGAACGCAAGATCCTGACCTCTTTAACCCTCTATGTCCAAGAAACTCACAATTGTCGAAGATTTGAAATGCTTGTGGCAGGGGGCCTCGGTCTGCGGCGAAGGCCCCCTGTGGGTCCCGGAACAGCATTCACTTTACTGGGTGGACATCGACGGATGCAAGGCGCACCGCTACCGCATGGAAGACGGTTCCGTGAACAGCTGGGAGTTCCCTGAAAAAACCGGGTGGCTGCTTCCACGCGAAGGAACAACCGGTTTTGCCGCGGGTTGCAAAAGCGGGATATACTTCATCGATCTGGAAACCGGCAATCTTGAAAAGGTGCTTGACCCGGAACCTGGTCTTCCGGGAAACCGGCTCAACGACGCCAAGGTTGACGCGCAGGGCCGCATCTGGGCCGGGACGATGGACGATTCAGAACAGGAAAAAACCGGGTGGCTGTACCGCATCGACCCGGACCTGAGCATCAGTCGGTGGGACGGACCATACATTGTCACCAATGGTCCGGCAATCTCACCGGATGACCGCACCCTTTACCACGTCGATACCTTTGGACCGGTCATTTACGTATTCGACAAACTACAGGACGGAGCGCTGGCAAACCGGAGGAAGTTTGCCGAATTAAAAGATGGTGAAGGCGGCGCCGACGGGTTGACGGTTGATGCCGAAGGCTATGTCTGGCTTGCGCATTGGGGGGGCAGCCGGGTCACACGCTTTACCCCGGGTGGAAGCATCGACGGCATCCTGGAGATGCCCGTGCCGCAGGTTACGAGCTGTGCGTTTGGAGGACCGGACATGGACCAGCTTTTTATCACCACAGCCGCGCGCAACCTTGATCTTACACAATTTCCCCAGGCAGGGGGTCTGTTTTGCGCAAAAACCAGAGTAAAAGGAATGCCTTCCCCCGCATTCAGGGGATGAATTAGTTGAAACGACTTGGGGTTACATCCTCTCAAGTGTTTCCAGAACGCGCTCCCCGATTTCTTTGCAGCCTACCTGGGTTTTACCTTCAGCCATGATGTCGCCGGTACGATAGGTGTCGATTGTTTCCACCACCGCCCGCTGGATCAGTTCGTCAGCATCAGACATGTCGAATGAATAGCGCAGCATCATCCCAACCGAGAGGATCATGGCCAGCGGGTTGGCCATGTCTTTTCCGGCGATGTCAGGGGCGGACCCGTGTACCGGTTCATAGAGCCCGTTGCGGCCGCCGAGGCTGGCTGACGGCAGCATCCCGATCGAACCGGTTATCATCGCGGCAGCATCACTGAGGATGTCGCCGAACATGTTTGTTGTCACAATAGTGTCAAACTGTTTCGGATCGCAAATGAGCTGCATCGCCGCATTGTCGACATACACCTGGTTCAGTTCGCTTTCCGGGTAATCCTTGACCACGTCGATGATCACGTCCCGCCAAAGTTCGGTGGATTCGAGCACGTTCGCTTTGTCCACTGAAGTCAGCTTTTTTTGCCTTTTCATCGCGATTTCGCAGCCGGTTTTAGCAATCCGGCGGATTTCCGGTTCGGAATAAAAGAGGGTGTTGAAGCCGACTTTTTCCCCGTTGCGGGTTTCCACTCCCCGGGGTTGGCCAAAGTAAATCCCTCCGGTCAGTTCGCGTATTACCATCAGGTCCGAACCTTCCACCACCTCGCGCTTCAAAGTCGAGGCGTCCACCAGGTCTCCGTAGATTACCGCCGGGCGCAGGTTGGCATAGAGTTCGAGTTCTGAACGCAGTTTCAGAAGCCCCCGTTCCGGGCGTAAGGAAAAATCCAGGGGTTCCCATTTCGGACCCCCGACCGCCCCGAGCAGCACAGCGTCTGCCGCACTGCACGCTTCGAGGGTCTCGTCCGGCAACGGCGTGCCTGTTTCGTCATACGCGCTTCCCCCGACCGGCATTTCGCTCAACTCGAGTTCCAGCCCGAATCGCGAAGCAACCGCGTTCAGCACCAGCACCGCCTGCCCGGTGACTTCCGGTCCGATCCCGTCACCGGGAGTAACCACAATCTTCTTCTTGTTCATGCCCACCTTTATGCGCAAAATAACGGATTCGGATAAACTAAAAATTTTAATGTGCTTAACGGGACGGTGCAAGGGAAAAGGCTGATTCTGCTGCTTTCAGTAATGTGCCTTACGGGAGCGATTGCATCAGCGGCGGAGGACAACCGGGCAAAGGTCCTGGAGAAACGGCTGAAGCCGCTGGTCCGCAAGGGATGCGTGCTGGTCGCGGACCGGGAACACACCTTGTTCCGTTATCCCCACCGCTGCAATCCAAGGCTGGTCCCCGCTTCAGCGCTTAAAATCATCACCGCGCTGGCCGGACTGCACATTCTTGGCCCGGAATTCAGGTTCCAGACAAAATTCTATCTCAGCCCCGCCGGTGAGCTGGGAATCCGCGGCTACGGCGACCCGATGCTGATTTCCGAAGAATGGCGCCGGATAACCGGCAACCTCGCTGAAAAACAGGAAATCCCGCGCAAACTGAAGGGGATATTTCTTGATGATTCTGCCTTAAAAAAAATCTGGATTCCCTTCCCGGTCCACGGCAATCCCTTAACCCTTATGATGCCCCGAACGGGGCGCTGGTCAGTAATTTCAACACGATCCATGTACGGAAACTGAAAAACGGAAGCGTGCTTTCCGCCGACGAACAAACCCCGCTGACAACGCGTGCACGTCGCTGGAGCCGGAAACTGGAACCGGGAGTTCAGCGGGTGAGGATCCCGGAGGGCGCAGGAAATACGTTGCTCTATACCGGAGAACTGTTCCGAGAGCTTCTTCTCCGTGAAGGCTTTCTGGTCCCGAGTGAAAAGATCAGCATTCGATCGGTGCGGGCTGACGACATGCCTGTCTACATCCACTCGAACACGCGCACACTGCGGGAGGTAATCGCCGCAATGATGCTTTACTCAAACAATTTCATCGCGAACCAGATCCTGCTCGGTATCGGCATGTCCGTACATGGATTGCCCGCCACTCCGGGTAAAGGGCTACGGGTATTGAGGAGTTACATGCTCGATAATCTTGGTCTGGATAACAGCCAGTTCCGAATAGTTGAAGGTTCCGGGCTTTCGCGTAAAAACCTGATAACGCCAACCGCGCTTTGGGCGGCGCTGCGTAAATTTTACCCGCACCGGCACCTGCTGCCTGAAGAACATGGAACGCAAATGAAAACCGGCACACTGGGGGGCATCTATTCCCTCGCCGGTTACCTACCCGGGAAGAAACCAAGGTATTTCGTCATCATGCTCAATCAAGCGAATAATCACCGCGATTCGATTCTACGTCACCTGCTGGAAGCTGCCCGGAAAGGCGACTGGTGACTGATCCTTTCATATCCATCTTGATGCCGGTGCGCAACGATGCCGGATTCCTGCCCGAATGCCTCGCATCGATCAAAGTGCAAAACCTGAGCAATTACGAACTGGTGGCAGTTGATGACGGATCGGAGGACTGCAGCAGAAAGGTACTTGAAAAAGCAGCGCGGCAGGATCCGCGTATCAGAATAATTCATACTCCTCAGCGGGGGATCGTATCCGCGCTTAACACCGGGCTGTCCGCTTGCCGAGGCCGTTACATTGCCCGCATGGACGCTGACGACCGCATGCGTCCGCAAAGGCTTGAGCTTCAACTGGCATTTTTGACAAACAATCCGGGAATTGATTTCTGTGGATGCCGTGTGGAACCGTTCACTACCGAAGGGACGGTTTCGGAAAATGTGCGCAAATACCACTGTTGGAGCAATTCACTCCTGACCGACGAAGAAATCCGCCGCGAACGCTTCGTCGAGTCACCAATCATGCACCCAACTTTTTTCGCATCAAAAAAACTATTCCAACAGATCGGAGGATACCGCGATAATCCGTGGCCGGAAGATTATGACCTGCTGCTGCGCGCGTCACAGATTGGCATTGTTTTCGGGAAATGCGCGGAAACGCTTGTCGAAAAACGGCACGCGCTGGACCGGCTTTCACGGGTTGACCCGATATACAAGCGTCCGGCGATGATGAAGGCGAAAGTCCACTACCTGCTTGACTCAGGAATCCTTGACCACTTCCGCGGGGTTCTGATCGCCGGGACCGGACCCACCGGACGTGAACTGGCAAAACGATTTATGGAACGGGAAATCCCGCTTGCCGGGTTCGTAGACAACCGCATGAGCCCGCCAAACAGGAAAGTACTCGGTCTACCGGCCTGGGGATTCCCTGAAGGCGTGCCGCCTGATTTCCTCAAACGGTTCCCCGATCACCTTTGCGCGCTCGGCATCGGGGATGCTTCAGGACAATCAATGATGACTCGTCTGCTGCTGGAACAAGGATGGCGAGAAAACCTGGAATTCGTGCGCATGGCGTGAGTGCTTCCACAAAATACAAATGAGGTCACGCATTTGAATGATTGTGCGCAGGGATGGACCTGCGTGTCGACCCATCATTGCGAGCAAACACACAGGTTTGCCCCTACAAATCATATAATCCGTAGGGGTGGACCTGCGTGTCCACCCACATCTCCCCGGGGTAGCCTGAACGGTCTTTACTTCGCATTACTTTAGGTAATGAGATGATTCCGGGATTTTGTTCTGCCGGTATACCTCACGGAGAAAATGGTAGGACTGCTTGGGGACCCGTTTCTGGGTTGCAAAATCGACATAGACCAGGCCGAAACGCTGGGTGTAACCCTCCGCCCACTCGAAGTTGTCGAGCAAGGACCAGGCGAAGTATCCCTTGAGGTTCACTCCGTCCTCTATAGCATTCGCCGCCGCATTGAGATAATCCGCTAGATATGATACCCGGAGGGGGTCGGCAACACTGCCGTCGTCATCCAGGAAATCCGGGGAAGCGCACCCGTTTTCGGTGATGTAGAGCGGAGGATTGCCATAGCGTTCCTTGAACTCCAGCAACTGCCGGTGAAACATGTGCGGGTTGATCTCCCAGCCCTTGATGGTTTGCGGGACGTTCTTCGGCGGCGGGACAATTTCCACTCCGAGCGCGGACTTGGGGGCGGAACGTGCTCGCATGGTGGTGTAGTGGTTCAACCCGAAAAAATCGAGGGGCTGGCGGATGGCTGCCAGGTCCCCTTCCCTGACGTAAGGCTGCAGTTCATCCCGGATTGGTTCAGGATATGTCCCCAGCAAAACCGGATCGGTAAACGCCCGGTTTGAAAGCGCGTCCAGCCTTTCACTGGCATGGCGGTCCCGCTCCCATTCAACCACCGGGTGCATGACGATGACGATTCCATAATCCGATTTCGCATTGTCTTCCCGCATCGCTTGTACAGCAGAACCGTGCGCCAGGTTCAGGTGATGCGTCACCGCCATCACCGCCTCTCCATTACTAATTCCCGGGGCATGACGTCCCCATCCATGACCGAGAAGTGCCACCACGTTTGGTTCATTGTGGGTGATAAAATGAGGGACGCGGTCTCCAAAGCGACGCGTCATGTGATGCGCATACTCCGCAAAGCGGAACGCCGTGTCACGACTGCGCCAGCCTCCGCGATCCTCAAGCCCCTGCGGCAGGTCCCAATGGTTCAGGCAAAGCCAAGGCGTAATCCCCCGGGCAAGCAGCGCGTCGATGAGGCGCTCATAGAAATCCATCCCTGCCTCATTAACCGACCCGGAACCTCGGGGCTGAACGCGGGTCCATGCAGTCGAAAACCGGTAGGCGCGGGCGCCCAGTTCCGCCATCAAAGTGATATCTTCGCGGTAGCGGTGATAATGATCGCAGGCGGTCTTCCCGCTTGAACCGTCAACCACGTTGCCGGAGACCGCGCAATAAGTGTCCCAAATGCTCGGACCCCGCCCGCCCGCTTCAACAGCGCCTTCAATCTGGTAACTGGAAGTGGAAACTCCCCACACAAAACCTTCCGGAAATGCCTTCATGCTCTGTATTTCTTTCAATCGGTATAAAATATTTCAGCATGAATTATGAGTCAACCCAAACGATTTCAGTATATTATCCTTAGTGGTGGCCAGAGATGGAATCGAACCATCGACACACGGATTTTCAGTCCGTTGCTCTACCGACTGAGCTATCTGGCCCTGGAGGTGGGAAGGTCTTGCATTGCGTACAAGGTCGCCGGAGTGTTTTCCGGTTTTGGTGCCGTAGGGGTGACTCGAACACCCACGTCCAAACGGACACTAGACCCTGAACCTAGCGCGTCTACCAATTCCGCCACTACGGCTTGCCATGCAGGCACATAAATGTACTGGATGAAGGGGAAAGATGCAACCATTATCGTGAACTTATCGTCTCGCTGGTTCTCCTCATTAGCACCCAGCAGATTTCGGCCAGGATCAGTGTCAGCACCGTCCACAGCAGCAAGCGGCGAACAGTTTCAGCTGAATCCCGGTTTTGCGGAAACAGGGCTTCGGCCCGTTCATCGAAATAACGCTGCATTTCCTCCAACTCATCATCGCTCATCAAACGCGGTTCACTTTCCCGTTCAGGCAGGTTGACTGAAAACCGGTATGCGATTGCCATTGCATTTTCCTTTTGCACCGCAGAAGTTGGAGTTGAATCTGGAATCCTGTAATGACCGGGCTGCATCCTGATATTCTCAAGCACCGATGCCATCCGTGCGGACCCTGACTGGAAAGTCCCCATGCTCCGCTCCGGAGACAACCGCATCAGTTCCATGAGCAGTGCGCGCAGTTGATCAGCGAAATCGTCCTGCTGATACAGCCCTCCCCAGTCTGGAGAGAACCCTGTGGCAAGCAGGCGCATCCCGTTCTTATCTGAAACGTACATGATATCGCTGACTTTCCGGATCAGCCATTCTTCCGCAAAGGGAGCGCTTGTCCAACGTACCTGCCACTGCCCAGGGGGCATGGCCTGTTTTACGTTTGTGTAATCCTTCTCAACACCGTCCTTTTTCAGACCAGCCGTATTGTCTTTTTGTTGTGACGCAAAGTCCTTCCAGTCTCCCAGCCTGGTTGGGACAAAAAGCCTTGGCTGGTCCGACTTGAGATGCTCCCAACGAAATGGATGGTCTCCCAGCAGGACCATCACGTCTGCAGGACGTTCTTCAAGCTGTTCCGGATTAACGACGAGGTAAGAGAAATAGCCAGCTGCGTTTAGCGCGGATTTCAATGTATGCAACCCGTGCCGGAATATTCCTGCTGGGCCTTCCGAGGTCATCAGTGCTACCCAAGGGTTGCGTTTAGTAGATTCCTGGAAATGGATCACATTGTCGAATTGCATTTCATCAACATCACTGGTCAAATGCACCTCGACGGGCAGTGAACGGTCATAATCTGCTGCCAGGGCAAGGCGGATGGAGATAGCGCTGCCTTTCAAGCCATAAACAGAACGGCCGATCCGCCTCGGCCCCTGCCGCACGGCAACACTCACTTGCGAGGGGTTTTCCAGATTTCCCCGCAGTTCGCCTTCAAGATGGGTTTCAAACATTCCCGAAGTGACAAGACGCAAGCGGCGGAGAGCGAGGTTTCTTCCCGGCCTCAAGCCTGCCGGTCGATGAAAGCTCCAGCGCACAGGATGCACTTCGGCGGGGTAAAGCCAGTACTGGGATTTCTGGAAATCTGAAACCAGCTTGAGGTGCAGATACTCAGAACTGTCTTTCCCGCCATAGCGCTCATATGCGGCGGTCCCGATGTCGGCAAGAGAAGGCGAGCCCGCATGAAAACGGGAGGCGTCCTGGTCCCGTTTCCAGGGTGCTTCTTCGGCGGCCCGAAAGAGTTCCGAGATGCGTACACGCGCATCAGCGGGACCAGATGCGGCTGTGTGGATGTCCTGCATTTGCGCGCTTGGAGTGTCATCGATAATTTGGATTTCCTTAACGAGCGCTGCCGTACGCCAATACGGTTTTGCCGGAAGCAGCACGAGCAGCAGCACCAGCAGGGAACGAAGAAGCTTGAGGGGCCACTCGCTCCGGGTCATGCGAAACTTGCGGAGGACCGACTCCGGAGGGAGCAGGAAAAAAGCTGAAAAAGGGAAAGGATTCTCCCGGGGCTGAAGCAACACGGGCCAAATCCATGGCGCCAGAACCAGCGGCAATCCCAGCAGCCATAGGGGAGCTAGGAACTCAAGCATATGCGGCGCCCAGATTATTCAACCTGAAGATTATGCTTGAGTCATGCACCGTATTCCAGGTCCAGTAAATTGCGGTTTTAATGACAGCGGTACAGGATGATTTGGACAATGTACGTGATTTCATCCGGTGATACTTTGCTGATGATGCAGGAGTGAAAAACAACTCCGGCTAAAGCGAGGGGATGTGGAAATCCCGCTCAGTCCTGCAACTCAGGAGTTTTGATCCGGTTGATCACCAGTTGCTGCCCGATGGAGAGGATGTTGCTGGTCAACCAGTAAATGGTCAATCCGGCAGGAAATGTAAAGGTGAAGAAGGTGAAGATGATGGGCAGCATCTGCATGATCTTCGCCTGTGTCTGATCCATCATGGCGCTCTGAGGAGTGAGTTTCTGTTGAAAATACATGCTGATCCCCATCAGCAGTGGAGCAATACCTAATCCGTCGGGCTGGGAGAGGTCATTGATCCAGAACAGAAACGGAGCATGGCGTAGTTCCACTGCGCTGGAAAGGGCGCTGTAAAGGGCAAAAAACACCGGAAGCTGAAAAACAAGCGGCAGACAGCCCCCCAGAGGGTTAACCTTGTTTTTGCGGTACATTCCCATCATTTCCTGGTTCAGCTTCTCCTTGTTGTTTTTGTACTTTTCCTGCAGCTTCTTCATCCTCGGCGCCAGCTGCTGCATGCGTTTCATGCTCTTCATCCCCTTCAATGTGAGCGGAAACAGCAGCAGACGCACAAGGATGGTGAGGATAATGATCGCAACTCCATAGTTGCCTACAAAACGGTATATCCAGCGCAGCAGATCCAGGAGAGGAGCGGCCAGCGTTTCAAGTGTCATGTCGTGCGACTGTATCAGGTTGCGTTCAAACTTGAGCAGCTCCTCATCCGATTTCGGCCCGAGATACACTTCGAATTTCGACTCAATCAGTCTTTGCGGTTCCAGACTTTTTACGTCCGGCAGACGCACCCCGTAATACGGAACATGGCGTACGTCACCATCGACGGGAATCGTTTCCACCCCGAACACGCCATGGCGCACCGGAGTTAGAGCCGCGGTGGCATTGATGAAATATTGATCCTCGACTCCCATCCACTGCATCTTCGGTGAAACATCCCACTCCTCCTTCGAAACATCCGCTGAATCAATGGTTTCCAGGCTTTCATCCATGAAATAAACCGGCCCCTCATGTGCAATCTGGCGGAATTTTGCTTCGTCCCCCACCCGAGGCTCCCCGAAAAAATGGCTAACTTCGAGCGGACGTGATTTTTCATCGCGATTGATCAGTTCGATCTCGTATCCGATAATGTAATCCTCCACGTGAAAATGCAGTTTTTTCACTACCTGCAGTCCATCGACGACAGGGGAGGTGAGGGTGAGCGTGGCCCGTTCATCGGCATCAGTAAGTAACACCTCATCCTGGTTTGCGGAAAAAACCGTGTCTTTGAAACGGTTGCTCAAACGGGGATCGTTTTCCAGTTCGAAGGAAAACAAACGTGCATCGTCCAGTTCTCCTCCCAGCATTTCCACCCGGTTGCCTTCCGTGATCGATTCATGAAAATCCGGACCAAGCACGTTTTCCAGAAACGGGAACCAAGAACTCAGCGTCAGTCGTGGTTTGGTGTGCTGGTAATGCTTCAACTGCATACTTTTGGCAACGGCTCCTCGGGTGTCGATGAGCATCCTGAAGTTCCCTGTCTCCACCACCACTTCCTTTGAAACCAGACGGTCGCTGACCTCCGCAGTTGCCGGAACGATGTCGGCCGCGGTGGCAGGGGGCGCCGATTCTTCCACAGAGGTCTCTCGGGAAAGCGTGATTTCCTCCGGGGGCGCTTCGCTGACTTCCGGAGGAGGGGGAGGAGGAAAGAGGAAGTTCCAGACTAACAGTATGGCAGCGGAAATCCCGATGGCAAGCAGGGTGTTTTTATCCATGAATTTGGTTCAATTTACGGTTCCAGTGCTTCTCCAGGGAGTCCGGGACCGGATCGAACCCGCCTGGATGTAAAGGATGGCATTTCAGCAGACGCTGAGCGCTGAGCAGTAGTCCCCGCCAAAGCCCGAAGCGCTGGAAAACCCCTGCCGCGTAGTGGGAACAGCTTGGATAAAACCGGCAGGCGGGAGGAATCATCGGTGAAACCAGGTACTGATAGCCGCGGATGCAATAGAGTACACCTTGCAGGAGCAAGCCCCCGCTTTTTTCTGCAGCCGGGTTTTCTAAGGTATCAATACTCATCAGGAGAATCCATTCGCGGCAGCTGGGCAGTCGGGTGCGTGGGTTTCTCAGGTTGGGGACGGCTGTTCAGTTCCTCAACAAGTTTGTTTATCTGCCGGGAAACATATCCGTATTCCAGTGGATATTTGAGGGGACGGCTAACAAACAGGCAAATGTCGTATGGACACCGCAGCCTTCCACGTTCACGACGCAGGCTTTCACGCAGCAGTCTTTTTATGCGGTTACGGCAAGGAGCGTTGCCGACGCTTTTTTTTACGGAAACCAAAAACCGGCTGGTGAGGGAGTCGGATGCGCAGTAGCTGACCCCGATGGGACCAAGGGAACGGTACGTACCCCGGGCAAACACCTCCCGAATGTCCCGCCGTCCCCGCAGGCGCACGGAACGGGGGAAGGTGTGTTTCCTGATCACGCGCTCAGACGTTTGCGTCCTTTGGCCCGGCGCCGTTTGATCACCCTGCGGCCGCCCGGAGTGGCCATGCGGGCCCTGAATCCGTGCTTGCGTTTGCGTCGGCGATTGTTTGGCTGGAATGTGCGTTTCATGGCATAAACGTGTCTGCGGATTCCCTCCTCAAGAATAAATTACGTAAACATTATTTTTTAACCGACTTCATTCAAGAGCACAAGATATTTCGGCAACAGCCGCTCGACATCACTGAAATTGGACAGGGCGTCCGAGATGATTGCCGAGAAGTATTGACAGGCACTGATAGAATTCCACCTGCTCTGCCCGCGCAAACCAGCGGTCGTCTTCCTTGCTGTACTGGAAATGCCACCCGCGCGCGTTGCCTGCCAGCCAGATTTCATGGATCGCGCGCTGTGTGTTGACCACGATTTTTTCCCCGGAGGATTCAATCGTCGCTTCAAGTTTGTCCGGTGTGCGGTCATAATCGATCTCGTCCTCGAATTCGTCCAGCTTCTCCTCAACACGACGGAACAGTTCATCCACCTGAATCAAATATTCCTTGGTATCCATTACTCCTTCCAGGCTAAATCGTTTCAGTTTCAATCACAATAATTTCTATTATATCGTACACAGGCTCTGAGTGGGAACCTTTAAGTTATCTCAGGTTACTGCGCTAACCCGACCTTCATTACTACATGATTAAGCGAAAATCAGCAGGTTGGGCTAGAGGTGTATAGTGGAGTGTAACCATGCAACATTACTTCCCCCTTGTCTTTTTATCCCTCTTATTCAATCCCGGAATATTAAGTGTCCATCCTGATGTCCGGGATTCCGGTTGTGTTTTACGGGGATTCTACTCATCATAAAGTGTTGCAAACACTAAAAACAGCCCCGTATTACAGAATCAACAAACAGGTAAAAAAGGGTATACATGCGAAAATTACTGTTGCTGCTGACCGTCGTTTTCACAACCGCGCTTGTTCCCGCTGCTTGGAGCGCGGGACTGGACAACACCGACCCGCGTTATCCACAGCGCTCTTACCGGAGGTTCCTGCTGCCGAACCGGATGAAAGTGATGCTCATATCAGACACCAGCCTGCAGCGCGGCGCGGCCTCGATGACCGTTGCAGTCGGTTCGATGAGCGACCCGCCTGAGAGGCAGGGGCTTGCGCATTTTCTGGAACACATGCTTTTTCTGGGCACGGAGAAATACCCGGAAGCAGGCACCTACCAGAAATTTGTATCAACCCACGACGGGTTCAGCAACGCCTTCACCGCGGAGGAAAACACAAATTACCACTTCGAAATCTCCCCGGATCATCTGGAAGAAGGCCTGGACCGTTTCGCGGAATTTTTCATCAGCCCGCGCTTCAACCAGGAACTGGTGGACCGTGAAATGCAGGCGGTCGATTCAGAACACTCAAAGAACATCCCCAATGATTTCCGCAGGATTTTTCAGGTCAAGCGGCTGGCATATGAAGAGGACCACCCCGCCAGGCACTTTGCCACAGGGACCAGTGAAACCCTTGCATCAGTGACGAGGCAGGAACTGCTGGAGTTCTACCACAGCCAATACTCGAGTAACCGGATGACCCTTGCGGTTGCCGGACCTCAGTCCCTGGACACGCTGCAGGATTGGGTCGCGGGCCGCTTCAACCGCGTGGAGGACCGCGATCTGGGGAGCGTATCTTTTCCCGAGGTCTTTCTCAAGCGGGACGAACGTTTCAGGCTGATGCGAGTAAAAACAGTGAAAGACACACGTTCGCTGAGACTCATCTTCCCGCTGCCGAAAACTCAGCAGTATTACCGCAGCCGTCCACTGAACATGCTCGGGTTCCTGATCGGACATGAAGGGAAAGGAAGTCTGCTTTCCCTGCTAAAAAAAGAGGGGCTGGCCACCGGTCTTTCCGCGGGGGGAGGAGATTCCAACAGCGCCTATTCGTCGTTCGACATCACCATCCAGCTCACGCCGAAGGGGCTTAAGCGGCATGAGCGCATCATCGAAAGAGTATTTCAGTTCCTCCGCATGCTGAGACAAAAGAGCCTGCCGCGAGGAGTGTTTGACGAGGTGCGCAAAATGGCTGAGATTGACTACCGCTTCGCGGAAAAAACCAGCGGGACAAGGCTGGCAAATATGTTTTCCATCCTGATGCAGTATTACCCGCTGCGTTCAGTGGAAACCGCGCCTTTTTTGATCACAGAATACAAGCCGCGCCTGTTTGACAGCATGCTATTCCGACTCACACCGGACAACATGCTGGCCGTGCTTGCCGCAAGGGACGTAGCAACAGACAGCACCGAGCGTTTTTACGGGACAGAATATTCATACAAACCCAAGCAGGGGAAACAAATCGGGAAATGGAAAAAAACCAGGCCACACCCGGACATGACGCTCCCGGAGACGAATCCATTTCTTCCAGAAAGCCTGGTGGTGCTTGAGTTTCAGGGGACTGTACGCTTGACCTACCAGTCGCTGGTCGGCTTGCGCCTGGAGGGGCTGGACCCGGCGTTGATGCAATCCCTGGAAGCTCTTGAGGGGCAGTCGTTTCTTTCCTGGACCGAACTGCTCAGGGAGGCCGGTTTCCGTGGCGGCCCTAAACAGCGGGAGGCGCTGGAGGATCTGCTCGCGAAACACGCGCTGGGCAACCCGCGTCTGCTGCGTGACGACGAGCGGGCAAGGGTATGGTTCCAGCAGGATTTCCGTTTCCGCAATCCCAAAGCGCGACTGGTTTTCCTCATCCACAGTCCGCTTGTTTATGACAATGCGCGCCACGCCGTTTTGTCGCAGCTATACACCGACGCGATCAGCGAAGGCCTGAATGAATTCGCCTACCCGGTGCGGCTGGCCGGACTTGAATACAGCATCGGAGTTGGCAAGGAGGGCATCAATCTCGGTTTCGAGGGTTACTCCGACCGCATCCTGGAATTGGTCAAAACCGTTTCCACAAAACTCAAGCAGGTCTCAATTGACGCCAAAACGTTTGAAACCCTGCGCGAGAAGCGGCTTAGGCGTTACCGGAACTTCCAGTTTCAACAGCCATACCAGCAGGCCTTTTATTACCGCAGCCTGCTGCTGGAGGCACAAAAACACAGCATCTGGGATTATGAACGCGAAATTCAGCAAATTACCATCGGAGACGTCAAGGCTTTTGCCAAACAGCTCTATGAACAAAACTACGTGGAAGGGATGGTCTATGGAAACCTGTGGATGGAACCCGCGCGGGAGGCGCTTGACGAAATGCTGGAAGAGCTTGGTGGAATACCGTTGAAGAAACTGCAGCGCTTTACTGAACGCGTGGTGCAGCTGCGCCGCGGGAGCAGGCAGACATTGGTGCGGCCCATGGAAGTGGAAAATTCGGCGACGGTTATCGAAGTGCAGGCAGGACAGCGGGAACCCGTTCTGCGCGGGGCGCTGATGGTCATCGAGAATGCTCTGCAGCCGCGGTTTTACAATGATCTGCGTACACGGCAGCAACTGGGGTACATCGTTAACTCAGGAATGACCGAATTGGAAAAAACGCTGGGGATGATCTTCATTGTCCAGTCCGGAGAATATGACGCGTCAGTCCTGGAAAAACAGGTGGAAGCGTTCCTTCAGGGATTCTACAGGGAAATCGCGGATCTTCCTGATGAGGAACTTGAAACCCTCAAGCGCTCGGTGATCAACGGGAAGCTGCAGAAAACCACTACGCTTTCCGCGGAAGCGGGGCGCCTTTACAGCATCGCGTTCGAAAGGGACGCGGATTTTGATTACAACAGCGCGGAAATCGGCGCGGTCCAAAAGCTGACACGCGACGACCTGCGCAGAGTCATCCGCGATTATTTACTTGATGAAGTGGAAAGATTGCTCTTGCTGCGGATGGAGGGCAGGAATCACCAAAGCGGACCGGTGTCAGGCGACAAGATTGAAGACATCCGGAAATTCAAGCAGGCGCACCCCTGTCCGGAATTCTGCATTCCTTGAGTCAGAGAAATCTACCCGAACTCGAAGGTGATTCGCGGGGAATATCTATCAACTCTTCACGGGGTTGGTCCAGCTTCATCGAACGGTCCGGGAGGGTCCACGACATCCTGTGTGTGGAGAGATAGATTACGCCGAGAAGCAGGAGGGCGATGAAGACGAGTATGGCTTTCTTTTCCTTGGGATCAAAACTGTCAAGCATGACAATCAATGCGGTTACAGTGAGGTTCTCCTAAAACTGCCTGAGAAAGCGAAGATCGTTGCTGTAGAAATAGCGGATATCGTCAATTCCGTGCTTGAGCAGCGCGGGCCGTTCCACCCCCATGCCGAAGGCAAAACCGCTCCACTCCTCCGGGTCGTAACCCCCGTTTGAAAGGACGACCGGGTGCACCATGCCCGCACCCGCGACTTCAAGCCATCCCGTTTTTTTGCAAAGCCGGCAACCCTCGCCTTCACAGCTGCAGCTCATGTCAACTTCGATGCTCGGTTCGGTAAACGGGAAGTAGCTGCCCCGGATGCGGATTTCACGCTGCCGGCCGTACATCTTGCGTGCGAATTCGGTCATCACGCCGATCAGGTCCGTCAGCCGAATATGAGGTCCCACCGCCAATCCCTCGACCTGGAAGAACTGGTGTTCAGAACGCGGGGTGATCTGCTCGTAGCGGTAACATTTACCCGGCAAGATGACCCTGATCGGGTGCGGATGGTACTCACGCATGGCCCTGATCTGTCCCGGGGAAGTGTGAGTACGCAACACCACCTGGTCATTGACCCAGAAGGTGTCCCACATATCACGGGCGGGATGGTATTCGGGAATGTTTAGCAGCTGAAAATTGTTTTCGTCGGTCTCCACGTCAGGCGCTTCATAGACCTGAAACCCCATTTCCTGAAAAATGCTGTAGATGCGCCGCAGGGTCTGCGTGGTGAGGTGCAGATGCCCCGGAGTGCAGGGACGCCCGGGAAGGGTCACGTCAATATCGTCGGATTCAAGTTCAAGGAGCAGGAGTTCGTTCCGCAGTTCTTCCTGTCGCGTCTCGAACGCTGACTGCAACTCCTGCTTCAATTCATTGACCTTTTTCCCTGCCGCGGGGCGTTCTTCGGGTGGAAGTTCCCCCAGGCCTCTGAGCATGGCGGTCAGTTTCCCTTTGCGTCCAAGGTTGTCACGATACCATTCCGGCAGCTGGGAGGTTTCTGTCAGCGCCGTCAATTCTGCATGCCCTTGTTTGCGTAATTGTGCTATCTGTTCCTGCATTTCAGTGTTGATGGGTGGGTTTATGATTAATTCACAGGCAGCCCAAGCTCCCTGCGGAATTCCTCGGGCTGTTCAAGCCTGCGTTCAAGTCTGCGGCAGAACTGCACAAATGAAATCTGGTGACTGCTCTCCACTGAGAGGTCTTCATTGCTGAAACGTTCCGTTTCGATTCCCTGGGTTTTGAGCCAATCCAGCCATGCGTTGAATCCGCGGTACTCATCCTGCGGGGGTAAAGTGAAAGCCCGGGGTTTTGTCCCCTCCTCGTTTGCTGTTTCCGCAGGCTGCATGGAATGTAGGTTCACGTTCACCCCGTTCTTACGCAACCGGGCAAACGCCTCAAGATCGTGTTCAAGCCCCGCGGCATTCTGCGCCAGCCTCCGCAGCCGATGGCAAAACTGGACGTAAGATATTTCGTGGCTCCCTGCAACCCGAAGCGGCCCGTTCACATGCTTTCCTAACATAAGGTTGATGTCTTCAAACTGCTCACACCAGCGGTTGAAAGTCAAGTATGCGTCTTTCAAGGGCACAATTTTTGGGATCGCCGGTTCCTGTTCCTCTTTAGCTGACGCTTTCTCAAAATGGCCTGGCGATTTTCCCGCAAGACGCAGTTCCCGTTCAAGAAGCCGCGCCGCATCAGGTTTTGCCAGCAGAGAAATCTTCGCGTTCAATCCCGCTGTGGATTGCGTGGCGGCGGAAATTTCCTTTGCCAGAGAAGGCACGCTTGGCGCGGGACTTCCCTCCAAATGACCCATCTGCTGTTGAATCGAGTGAATCTGGTCCACAAGCCTTGTCAAATCTGCCTGGAGGGTGGTTAAGTCTACTCCTGGTCCGCCTCCGGTTTTCTTTTTCAAAGCTTCCGGCACGAGCTTGATATGATGCCGCTGCAGCCATGAAGGTGTGCACAGCCGGGCCTGCCATTCGGGATGGGAGACCATCTGTGATTCACATGCCTTGAGGAAAGTCTGGTAGTTAAACGGGCGGTTGTCCGGGAGGTGTGGTGGGCGCTGCAGCTGATATGGGCAGCCGCGGTCCTGGAGCCAGCCGCGCCAGTCCTCCCAGATCTTGAGCGTTTCCCCTTCAAGCCATTGGTTTTTCAACTGTTCTTCAAGCGTGCTGAGGATCTTTCCCATTTATCACTTGTTGTTCACCTACGGACTCGCCTCAAAGCTTCTCCCGTATATCCGGACACCGCACCCCTTTCTTGTTTATTCCCTGACGCTGCCTTCCACGGAATGGATGAAATCAAGAAACTTCCGGATTTCGGGACTTTCTCCAAAGGTTTCCTCGATGATGCGCAAGGCTTCGTCGCTTTTCAGGTCGGCACGGAAATAGATGCGGTGCGCCTCAAGAATTTCACTGATCGCCTCCCGTGAAAACCCGCGGCGTTTCAATCCGACGATGTTAACCCCTTTGACCTCGAAACGGTTCCCGTAACCAGTCGAATATGGCGGGACGTTGCGGTCAATCAGAGACGCGCCGCCAGTGAAGACATACGACCCTATGCGCAGGAACTGGGCCACCCCGTTTTGTCCGCCAAGGGTGATGTAATCTTCCAGGGTGACGTGTCCGCTGAGTCCGGTGTAGTTGGCAAGCACGTTGCGGTTGCCCAACCTGCAATCGTGCGCGATGTGCACATATCCCATCAGCAGGTTTTTGTCCCCAATCAGTGTTTTGCCCCCTCCCCCCTTTGTTCCGCGGTGGATTGACACGCCTTCACGAATAATGTTGCCGTTTCCGATCACAACAACCGTGTCTTCCTGTTTATATTTCAGGTCCTGCGGTTCACCGCCAATGTAGGCGAAGGGGTAAATGACGTTACTTTCCCCCAGGGTGGTGTGTCCTTCCATAACCACGTGCGACTTGAGGACGTTCCCACTGCCGAGGACAACCGTACCGCCCACCCGGCAATAGGGTCCGATTTCGACATTTTCCCCAAGTTGCGCGCCTTCCTCGATGATGGCGGTTGGATGAATTCGGTTCATGTCCGCAAATATTTTCAGTTCCGCGTCTCTTCCACATCCCTTTTCATATGCGTGGAATCGCTGTCCGCGGTAATTTTATACCTGTTTACCCCGGGAAGCAAAAACCTGCCCCCGGAACTGCCTGTCTGTTTAACCTATGCATTTTGTGGGAAATGACTGAACTGTCAAGGGAACACTCTCCCCGTCTCCAGATAACTCCGCCAATGGTCTGCATTATGCAGTTATTTTCTGCAAGGTTCGTCATTTGCATGAACGTTTCGTGATAAAAACTGCACTGTGAACCAAAAAACTTTACAAAGAACATGCCCAAACGTCTATTCCTGATTCTGATTGGTGTGTTCCTGGCAGCTTCCGGTTCAGCGGAAACCCTCAGGCTGAACAGCGGTGAATCCCTCAAGGGCAGAATCCGGGCCATGGACGAACAGACCCTCTACCTCGATTCCACCCTCACCTCCCAACAGCTCAAGGTGGAACGCACGGACATCCGACTGATAGAATTCGACAGCGCCGAGCGCAGTCTCTCCCGCCGCCTGGGAATCGGCCTGCATTACAGGCCAAACGGGGGATCAGAGGAAATCTCTCTGAAAAACTGGTTGTCGCCTTCCGATGCGATTGAACTGCTGTTGGGATACCAGGAAGGGTCAGTAAACCGGTTCAGCGTGGAAGCCCGCTTTTCCAGGGTTTTCCTTAACGAAGGCGAGCATGACCTTTTTTACGGTGCAGGTGCGGGCATGGTCACCCAAGACAGCAGCCGCGGGACACGGTTCCGTGCCTACAGCGGGGGAGAATTCTTCCCCATTTCAAACCCGAACATCGGTTTCAGCCTTGAAATCGGCGTGCTCCGTGAACAAGGCATCGGCGACACAAGCCAGAGTTTTTACAACTCGGTGGCCGCGCGTTACTACTTCTGACAAATTCCACTCATGAGCGGGAAGCGCAATTCCCCGCCCTCCTCAGGCATTGAATTCCTGGAAAGCGGACACGAAGACCGTTTCATGGAAGAAATGTTTGACCAGATTAATCAGGTTCCCGACAAGGAAACTCCACCTGAGCATGTGGAAAAAACAAAACAGAAAGTTACCCGCGATTCTCCGTTCGCGGCGCTGTCCGGACCTGAAGCACAAATAGACCTGCATGGCAAAACCCGCGATGAGGCGATCAAGGAGGTGGGCATTTTTGTCAAAACCTGCCACACCAGGAAGCTATGTAATATCCTCATCATTACCGGCAAGGGACAGCATTCCGGGGAACGCGGACCGGTTCTGAAGAAGGAAGTTGAAAAGTGGCTGAGAACCAGTGGGCGGCCCCTAATCAGGCGGTTCCACGACGCACCACCACGTTACGGCGGATCGGGGGCCCTCTGGATTGAGTTGAAATAAATGCTGTTCGGCCTTCGGCACTTTCCAAAGAGAACAATGCAATTGAGAACCTCACAGAGATGAATATCCGGGACCTCGAATACCTGGTGGCGCTGGATGAAGTCAAAAGTTTCCGCAAGGCTTCCGAGCGCTGTCACGTCACTCAACCCACTCTCAGCGGCCAACTGCGTAAATTTGAGGACCTCCTCGGGGTGCAGCTGGTTGAACGCGCACGGCAGGGATTGATGCTGACCCCGGCAGGCAGGGAGGTTACCCGGCGGGCAAGGCTGATACTCTCAGAGGTGGAACAGATCAAGGATATTTCCGAAAGTTTCCTCGATCCTATGCGCGGCAAGCTGCGGATGGGGTTGATCCCAACCTTGGGCCCTTACATGCTGCCGCACGTGATCCCCTCACTGGCAAGTGATTTTCCTGCACTGGAACTGTTTCTATACGAGGAGCAAACCCACCGACTGCTGGATAAACTGCAGAGCGCCGAACTTGATCTGATCATCCTCGCGCTGCCGGTCGAATCGAAGAGCATGGCCACCATCGAACTGATGGATGAGCCTTTCCTGCTGGCAATTCCCGAAGGTCACGTCTTGACCGGGAGAGAAACGGTGTCCCTCGAAGACCTTCGGCACGAGAGGATTCTTCTGCTGGAAGACGGACACTGCCTGCGTGAACACGCGCTTGAAGTGTGCAGGCTCTCCGGCGCAACGGAAAACCCTGAATTCCAGGGTACCAGCCTGGAGACTCTGCGGCACATGGTATCCGCGGGAATGGGGGTCACTCTGATGCCGCATTACTCGGTTCCCCCGGCAAATGAAAACCCGCTGCCGGTTCAATACCTGCGTTTTGAAGCCCCCATCCCTTCCCGAACCATCGGACTTCTTTTCCGGGAATCGTCTCCGCGCGGGGACTGTTTCTCAAAGATAGCCCGCACCGTCACCAGCAGCCTTCCCGCGCCGGTGGACAAGGTATAAATCAGTTGAGAACCCCCGGAACCTCAAGGGTAAAACAGGGTATCGTCACTTCAAACATGCGCCCTTCATCGGTGGTCATCTGATAGCTTCCGGACATGGTCCCCACCCGGGTTTTGAGGTGGGATCCACTGGTGTATTCGTACTCCTCGCTGGGTTCCAGCAGGGGCTGTTCTCCCACCACCCCTTCACCGCGCACCTCGGTAACTTCGCCATTCCCGTCGGTGATAATCCAGTGACGGCTGATCAGTTTCACCCGCAACTCACCAGTGTTTTTTATATTGATGCGGTATGCGTAAACGTAGTGTTCCTGTTCGGGGCTGGAATGTTCCTCAAGATAATACGACTCAACCCTGACCCGGATGTCTTCAGTGATTTCCTGTTCCATGATGCCTGTGGTCCTTCTTCTTGTGCGAATCGCGCTACCCGTTTATACCGGGCAACCCGAATCGTAGCGCAACGGGTCAAAACATCCAAGAGTCAGTGTGATTCAGTGAAATTGTGGAAATCTTGTTCTTCACCGATGTTTTCAGTAATTTCTTTACCAGGATTCATGCCCAACCCAGCTTTCCGGTGAACCGCATGTTCCAAATCACGCACAAGCAGGAATTATGAAATTCGTCGATTCAGTCAAAATCCAGGTTCGTTCAGGCAGAGGCGGAGCAGGCTGCACGTCATTCCGGAGGGAAAAATACATCCCCCACGGAGGTCCGGACGGAGGTGACGGAGGAAAGGGGGGAGACGTGATTTTTTTCGGAGACCACAACAAAAACACGCTGCTCGATCTTTCCTTTCAACAGCACCAACACGCGGAAAACGGGGCCAACGGAAGCGGCAAGGACCGGCACGGACGCAACGGACGCGACCTCAATGTCGCGGTGCCCCTCGGCACAGTGATAAAAGATCCGGAAAGCGGCGAGGTGCTGCTGGAAGTGCTCGAGTCACGGGAATACCTGCTTTTCAAAGGAGGTCGGGGTGGACGCGGAAACGCGCGCTTCAAAACCTCCACCAACCGCGTCCCGGAATACCACCAGCCGGGGGAACCGGGAGTGGAACACTGGCTTTCTCTTGAATTGAAATTGATTGCCGACGTGGGGCTGGTCGGTTTTCCAAACGCCGGGAAATCAACCCTGATCAGCAAAATCTCTCACGCACGGCCGAAAATCGCCGATTATCCTTTCACCACCCTGGTCCCGCAGCTCGGGGTGGTCCGTCACCAGAACCACGAACCTTTTGTGGTGGCGGACATCCCCGGCATCATCGAAGGTTCGCATGAAGGCCGGGGACTGGGAGACCGGTTCCTGCGCCACATCGAACGCACCGCAATGCTGCTGCTGCTGCTCGATGTCTCAGGGTTTTCGGAACATCCGCCCCTGGAAGAATACCGCATGCTGCTCAGAGAGCTAAAACTCTTCTCCCCTGGTTTAATCAACAAAAAACGCTTGCTGGCCTTGACCAAGCTGGACACCGCGAGTGATAGGGATGAAATAGAAGCGCTTGCCCAACAGTTCGAACAAGAGGGAGAACAGGTTTTTAATATTTCCGCGGTTTCCGGGGAAGGCCTTCCGGAACTGCTCAAGGAACTGGCTGAACAGGTTCCTCGCATACGCCGCCGGGAACCCATCTCAAAGAGCGTGACCGAGGAGAGTTCTCCATGAACCACGATCAATCCTTTACAAGAAATACACTTTACAATTTTCTTCGCGACAACCGGGGAGAAAACCTGCTGATCAAAGAATCGGGAGGGGGACTGCTTCTGAAGGGAAAGCTGGATGAAGTCTCTGAACTGAATCTCTGCGGAAGAATGCTGGTCGAAGCAGGGATTTCTCTCAAACCACCGGGTCTGGAGGCAGCCCTGACTTTGCATGAAGATTTCGCCGGACTGCAGCTTCAACTCAAACGCGAGTCCGATCCGGAGTCCACACTTTCCATCCTGCGTGAAATCCCATACCACTTACTCTCAGTAACTGTTATTTCGGATTGAAAAGCATGTTTGTTCCCGCAAAATGAGACTTACTGCAGACAAATTGCGGGCTAACTGCTGTTTATCAACAATCCCAATGCCTCGAACTGGCGGACGTCAATCTGCATCGGCTTGTTGGACAATCTTTTGAGTTTACTCACCCGAAAATTCACGAACAAACAGGAGTCAAACCGAGAATCGGTCTACAGCGTCTTCGTTCCAGTCTACACCCGTGCCTAAGGTATCACCAATGATTGCCATCCCATTTTCAATAAGCAGCGGTTCTGCCAGAATGGGATTCCACCAGTCAGCATACTCCAGCCAATGTGCTGTCGGGGTGCAACACAGCAGGCGCGCACTGATCTCTGGCCAAAGATGGTTGGACATCCGGATACCCTTCACATGCGCAAGTGTGGCAGCCCTTAACCAACCACTCACTCCACCAATTTTCATAACGTCCGGCATCACGAAGTCGGATGCTTGCGCTTCAATGGCGTGAATCATGTCCAATGTTCCCCACCAGTTTTCACCACACTGGATTGGGGTTCGCGCTTCACGTGCCACAAATGCATGCCCGGTGTAATCATGAGCGAGCGTCGGCTCCTCGACCCAGGTGAGGCCCTCATAGTCGAGTACCCGTAAGCGTGCTACGGCCTCTGTCGGAGTGAGACACTGATTGTAGTCCACCATTATTGCTATGTCGTCGCCCGTTGCTTTACGAATCGCACGCACAACCTCAACATCCTCCTGTACAGTAGGGTATCCGATCTTGGCTTTGACTCCTTTGAATCCACGTTTCACCCAACTCTCAGCAACCTCTACTGACCCTTTTACGCCATCATACCCAACTGCACCGTAGGCACGAATCGGCTTTTCCATTCCTCCAAGCAGCTGCACGAGTGGCAAGTTGTTAATGCTGGCAAATGTATCCCATACTGCCATGTCAATCGCAGCCATCGCGATTCCTACAAGACCTTGCGATCCCATCAATCGAAATCTTTTTTCGAGTTTTTGCTCAATCTCAGCTGGCGCCAGGACGTCTCCCAACACAAGGGCTTCGAAATTCTGAATCAACTCTGCTGTCGGCTTAAGGGCGGCTGGTGTGTAAGTAAACACGATGCTGTGCCCGTCGATTCCGGCATCGGTGAATATATCCGTCAACACCAGGGGGGATTCGGTAATCACACCGCTTGCGGTCTGATGCGGTTCTGTCATCGGCACCCGAACAGCCCGTACTCTGAATCCTTTAATTGTCGGCAATGTTTCTTTTGGCATATGCTATTTTAATTAGTTGACCCTTAAAAATTCATAGCTGGATAAAAAGCAGACCTGGAGTCACTAA
>CAYFLK010000032.1:0-39514 GCA_964344035.1 uncultured Pseudomonadota bacterium | reverse complement strand
TTATCAAATTAATCAAAGAGATATGACTGATCACTTAAGGGAACTTCGGCTTAAACTGCAGAAACAAGTGGAAAGTGAATGGAAACAGAGGTTCCTGTCTTCTGAATACGATTCCTCAAACCGACCGGTTGAAGAAAAACGTGGGGCGACCCTTGGGATGGCGATGACGGAAAAACAGGGAGGTTCCGATGTGCGCGCGAATACAACCGAGGCGCATCCTGTTTCTTCAGCATACAGCGGGCTCGAATATGAACTGGTCGGGCACAAGTGGTTCTGCTCCGCGCCGATGTCCGACGCGTTTCTCACTCTCGCCCAGACCGGACGTGGACTGACGTGTTTCCTGATGCCGCGATGGCGTCCGGATGGGAGCAAAAACCCGGTCCTCATTCAACGTCTGAAGGACAAAATGGGGAATCGTTCAAACGCGTCAGCGGAAATAGAAATGCGCGGAGCGTGGGCTCAAAGGGTAGGTGCGGAAGGCCGCGGGGTGGCAAACATTATCAAGATGGTTGCATTGACCCGGTTTGACTGCATGGTCGGATCAGCGGCGCTGATGCGTCAGGCATTACTGCAAGCCTGCCACCATGCCCGGTACCGCCGGGTTTTCGGCAGAAAAATGCTGGATAAGGAACTGATGCAAAACGTTCTGGCCGACCTCGTCATTGAATCCGAAGCTGCCCTCTGGTTCTCGATGCGCATGGCGCATTCCCTCGATTGCGCCAGGCAGAAGCCGGAGTCGCTGTTTTTGAGGATCGGGGTTGCGGTGGGAAAATACGCGCTTTGTAAAACCGCGCAGTTTGCCGTGGCTGAGGGACAGGAATGTCTGGGAGGAGGAGGTTACATAGAGGAATCTGTGCTGCCGAGACTGTACCGTGAAGCTCCGGTTAACTCAATTTGGGAAGGCAGCGGTAACGTACAGTGCCTGGACGTCATGCGGGCGCTGAAAAAGGACCCGGAAACAGCAGACGCGCTGCTCTCTGAAATCGAAATGGCAAGGGGTGAAGACAAGCAGCTTGACCGCATGCATGATGAATTGCGGAACGACATGGCAAAAGGGGAGTTCCCGGAATTCCATGCGCGGGAGGTTGTGGGGCGCATGGCCACGGCTTTGCAGGCGGCGCTGCTCATCCGCTTTGGGCACCATGATTCGTCGAAGGCATTTTGCGCATCACGTCTGCATGGGCCGTCATCACGTTTTTTCGGAAACCTGCCCCAGGGCACACCCTGCAAAGCGATAATTGAACGCGCCTGCCCGGACATGTGCTGATACCTCTTCAATTCAGCAGGTCTTCAGCCAGGGCGTCACGCTGGGAGACTCCCAATTCCATTTCCTCTTTCATCCCGGGATGATCCACGCCAATTAACAGCGGTGCCTTCCCGAGGGTATTAAATTTCAAATACTGCACTGACGACAGTTTGTCATCCACTTGCCGTTTGTCCCACTGAGGATGGATGCGCTTTCCGGATTCCAAAACCAAATACACGTTTTCCTGCAACCCGACCCACTCCTTGAGTTTTAGCGCCCGTTCTTCCGGATCAGGAAGTCCGATCAGCAGTACGCCGGCCAGTTCTCCCGGGCCGCCCAAAAGCTCGTTGTAAGTGTCGATTTCGTGCATGATTGCCGATTCCCTGACGATCTTTTCTGCACGGATCATTTCCTGGATCTGGTAACGGATAGTATCTGTATTTTCAAAAAGAAATGTCAGGTATTCACCCAGGTGTATGCGCCGGGATTCCTTCAGGCGCATCGCCTCCTGACGGATGCACTTTCTTTGATCCTCGTATGTGACGTAATCCAGGATTTCACTACGTTTCACCTTGCGCATCAATTGCCTTTGGCTTCGGGTTCTATTTTCAGTGGGAAACCGTTCTCCCGGTATGCCCGCGCCAGAACGCTTAAAGGATGCATTGCTTTTTTTCCGGCATGCTGACTGAACTGAATAGCTGCAAGCGGACAATCGGTGGACCAGATTGCCGCATCCTTGTCGCGCATGCTGTTGAAGGCTTTTTCGCCTATGCGTTTGGATGCTTCAAAGGACTCAAACTTCATCGCGTATGTGCCGTCATGACCGCAGCATTCCATGGTCATCTGGGGTTTCACTCCCGGGATCATGCGCAGCAGGTCTCTTCCGTGCAACCCCGTTCCCAGGGCCCTGAGATGACATGGTGCGTGGTAGGCGATTCGCTCACCGGGAGTACTTTTGAAGTCCCGGTTAAACCTATCTTCCTTGCGGATTGACCAGAGGTAATCACTGGGACTCATTACCGCCTCCGCAACTTTTTTTGCCGCGTCCCGTGCGCTCATTTCCAAAAGTTGCTGATATTCGCGTTTCATCATCATTGCGCAGGTAGGATTGATGACAAGCACTTTCGCGCCTTTTTCAACGAATGGAAGCAGCAGTTCCAGGTTGTGCTTCGCCTGTTTGCGAAGTCGCGATAAATCGCCCTGTTCCCAGGAAGGCATGCCGCAGCACTGAAGTCCCTTGACGCAGTTGCATCGAATACTGTTGCGTTCCAGGACCTCGAGTGTGTCGAGTCCGATATCCGGTTCGTTGTTATGTATATAACAGGTTTGAAAAAGGACCGTTTCCGGCGCCGGATCTTCTTTGCACTTACCCCGGCTATCCGCAAGAGACTCAAAGCTGTGCGCGCTGAAATCTGGAAGTTCCTTATCACGGTGGATGCCCAGCGTTTTTTCCATAAAAAATCGGTGAATCCTGGAACGGTTGAGGACATTGGCCGTCCCCAACGAGAGCCGGGCCAGTTTTGCCGCGCCGTCCGGGTCCCCAAGTACACGGTCGCGCACGGATTTCACCCGGACTTTTGCTTTCTGGGCCTGGTAACGGTGGACCAGCTTGGGAAAATCCAGCTGAAATTCGTGCCCGTCCCTCGGCGTGTAAGGACACTGTACTTCGCACAGCTTGCATTGGAAGCATGCCCCCATCACTTCCCCAACGTCGTTTTCATTGAGTCGGGTTACATCCCCATCGTATTGTTCATCGATCAGCTTGAAAAGATGGGGAAAGGAATCACAGTACTTAAAACACATCCGGCATCCATGACATATCTCGAAGGCCCTCTCGATTTCCGGATTCAAAGAGGCGGGGTCCCAATATACAGGTTCTTCCGGATCGTAACTCAACCCCGCGGAAGGCTGGTAGGAAATCCTGCCTGTGTCTGTCGCCATCAGTGTTTCTGTTCTGTTTTTGTGCTGTTGAATCAGTTGGTTTGTTTAAAAATGTGGACATGAGCCGCCCGCGCGGGGCGGCTTTTTAATTATTCAACTGATGCCGTCGAGCATCTGCTGGAATCGTCCGGCGTGAGATTTTTCCGCTTTGGCAAGTGTTTCAAACCAATCGGCGATTTCACTGAAACCCTCTTCGCGGGCGGTTTTTGCCATTCCCGGATACATGTCTGTGTATTCATGGGTTTCTCCGGCAACCGCGGCTTTCAGATTGTCGGTGGAATCACCGATAGGCAAACCCGTGGCAGGGTCGCCGACTTCCCGGATATAGTCCAGGTGGCCGTGTGCATGTCCTGTTTCGCCTTCCGCGGTTTCACGGAAATTCGAAGCCACATCCGGATAGCCTTCCACATCCGCCTGCTTGGCGAAGTAGAGGTATCGCCGGTTTGCCTGGGATTCTCCGGCAAATGCGTCTTTCAGGTTCTGGTGGGTTTGGGTTCCTTTCAATGCGGGCATGGGGTCTCCTAAAGTTTGGATTCATAGACAATTAAATCCGAAGCAACAGGGTTGCATCCGGAATCGTGCATGGTAACTACAGGTAGTCTAACGAGTGATCCGCCTTTGATCCAATTGTTAATTTCTATCAAGTTGATAGTCTGCGTCTATATTGATCCCGTGGGTTTGCCGCCGCCGCATACACCTCAATCTCCACCGGTTAAAGATTGAAACCAATCCTTCGTTTTTTTCCCAATGTCTTTTCCCAAGTTAACATGGCGAGTGACGTCTTCCTTGGAAATCCGGATCGTTTCATTTTTGGTGGAGTATCCCAGTTTTGAGACTTTCAATTGATATTCTCCTTTTTCCAACAGAATGCCTTCCCGCAATTTTTGCTCAAGATTCAAAATCCTAATCCTCGCTCCTTCAGGTACAGTCCGAATTTTCAGGCGGTGGGCCGGAAGGGGTTCGGGGTTTTCCGTCAACTGAACCACAACCTTCAAATCGGAATCCTCAATCCGGACCCACAGCTTTTGTTTCACGAACCCGGAAGCTGTTACTTCCATTTGATATTCACCTGGAGGCAGCTGGATGCCTTGCCGGAATGGTTTCTGGATATTCAAAATTGTAATGTGTGCATACAGGGGATGGGGCAGCACCTTCACATAGAACAGCGAGGGAGGTTTCTCTTTCAAGGAAAAAAACACTGAGGTGTTTGTTCCGCCGGAAATGTCCATGGAATGCGTGATGGATTGATGGCTCTCCGATCTAAGTTCCACTTGATGGGTTCCCTGCTCAAGTTCGTACTGGACAAGGGGTGTTTTGCCGATGTAGTCAAGATCAAGAAATACTTCAGCATTCGGGGGGCTGCTGCTGACACTCAATTTTCCTTTAGGAGGAACCATGTAAAGCGAACTGCAAAGGCCAACAATTTCCGCGTCACTTTTTTTTTCCAGAATGTATTCAATTCTTTCTTCAACAGTACATGTTTGCGCCTGCGCAACAGCCGACACTACAAGCAAGAAGACGAGAAAACCGAACCAATAACGATGCAAAATGCCGGATGGCCGGTTGCTGCTGATGTGATGAGCCATTTCCCTCATTTCCATTTGGGTGGTACACTATCACTGCCAATCCACTCCGTCACTCCTCCAGAGCTTCCTGATGGATGGGAATCAAGCAGCGTTTGGAGACGGCTTCCAGGGGTATTTTTGCGGACAACATGCGTTGGATGCGGTGCAGGTCACACTGCGTGGCGGATTTGAGCCTGGGGCGCTTGGGGCGCACCGTCGCCACTTGAGTCTGGCTTTGCAACTGGTACTTCACCCCGACTCCGGCGATACTGACGAACTGGCCGCTGAAGCCGTGGGTAGCCAGGTAGATGATGGCGAATGCCTTGGGCACCGGTTTGTACTCGACGGTCTGGCTGTCGTATTTGGAAAGTTTCTGGTCAATGATGAGGATTTCCTCACGGTACTGTTGGATGGAGACTTCCTTGTCGAGGTCGGCGAAGGCTTCCTGCGCCACACGCGCCCAAGTGTCGATTGGAGTTTCGTCACCCTTGCGCTTGCCGTCGACCACCCGGTCGAAGGCGATGATCTTGGTTCCGTAGTTCCGGGCGTATTCGGACTGTTTCTGTTGGAAGTCTGCCGCCAGACGCGGCCATATCTGCTCCTCCCAGTGTTTTTGCTGTTGGATCAGGTTGTCTATTGCGTCGTCGGTCGGGCACTGTTGACGCCATTCCTGATGCGCCTGGTCAATCGTTCCGCTGATGCTCAACTGCGTGCGCACCGCCTCGCAGCGTTTCCCCCGCCGCTCCTCATCAAAGATGCTGATGCGCCCGTCGATTTCTCTCAGGTTGGCTTCGGTCGTTTGGCGGATGGCGTCCAGCTTGGCAAAGGTGTTGCGGTTGTTTTTTTGGATGATGCGCTGCCAGTTGCTCAAAAACCCCTTGATGTTGGGGTCCTGGATGTCGCTGCCGCTCAGCAGTTCATCCAGGGTGCTTTCCCGGACTTCCTCGGTTTGCGCTTCCAGCGTCGTCCCGGTTACAGCATCGGCGGCGCCGCCGAGGTCCGTCGTCCCTCTTCCGGTCTCTCCGGAGTTGAAGGGAAAGACGGTAACGATGTGGAACAGGTGATCGATGGTTCCCTGCGGGATTCCCTGCTCGTTTAGCACATCGCTGCTGATGCCGATAGGATAAGTCGAGGTCGTCTCGGCGCGTCCGGCGGTCACGCTGCGGATGCGGTTCTGCAGAATTTCATGGTCGCGTATTTCCCCGCTCGACTGCACCATTCCCTCGTTGATCAGGCGGATCGCCTGTGTGTTGATCGCGTTGCCCACCAACTGCTTCATCTCGTCTTGAGAAATGCTCTCGATGAATTCTTGTTCGAGGGTGCCCTTGAGCAGAATCTGCCAACCGAAATCGTTCAGTTGCGCCTGAAAGTTCTGCTCGATGGTTTTCCTTTCATTCTTCAACGAGCGGATGCGCTCATCGAGCGTCTGGATGCGATTGAGGGCGGCGCGCAGGGAGATTTCGGCAACTTCCAGTTTGTTCGACAGTGAAACGTAATGGGTCAACTCGTCGCTGATCGCCTGGAAGCTGCGCCGCAGTGCCTCGCGGCTTTCGTCGAACCGCCGCTGCCACTCCTCCAGCACACGCTGCTTGTCCCTCACCCAGCGGTCAAACACCGCGGTTGTCTGTTCGAAGGAAATCAGTTTCTGCTCCTCGATTTGCCGCCGTACCTGCTGTTCGATCAGCGGTTTAACCGTCGCGTCTTCCGGAATCTCCACCCAGGCGAATTCCGCTTCCGGCGAGGCTTCCGGAGTTTGTTGCGCCAGCCCGATTCCCGTCCAGCTCAGCAAAAGCAATATTCCAATCCCGAAAATCCGGCCGTGTCTCCTTGGTTTCATGTTTCCTTTGCTACAATGGTTATTCCGTGCTCCGCCATTTTCATGGCCATGTTTTCCGGATAATGGGAATACTCGCGTAAAACCCGCCAGTTGCGCCTTTCCGCGTTCAATGGCAAAGGACCGGGGCCTTCGGCGACCCTACCAGACCCGGCCTGTGCCATCCCGGCGCGCTATTCGGCTTCCGCGTCCATGCGGGGCCGGGAAGCGGACTCATGGACACCCGCAAACCACGCCCGCGGCATCCGTGGACGCCGCGGTTCAGGGACTGACGCGGCAAGACCGCGTCACCGTGCGGGCGGACTGGGCGAGGCGGAACCCGAGGTTGTTGTTGCGGTTCTCCGGCCTGTTGTTGTTACGGTTGGCGGAACGCGCGTTCCTCGGTTTGTTGTTCCACGAACCGCCGCGAAGCGAGCGGCTCGGCCTCTGGCCCGCTCCCCCTGGAGAAAATGGTATTCCCAAAAATCTCCCGCCGCAAGCCTTCCGTCTCGGCGTGGCAGGCGTGGCCGATCCAGCTTTGCACGGAAGGGTTGAAATCCTCCCAATCCATCCGTCCCTCCGTGTAGGCTTTCGCGAAGCCGCGCAACTTACGGGTGAAACGGTGGCCGTTGTCGTTGCGCAATTGCCGCCGACGAGGAAAGACGTGATAGCCCAAAAAATCGATCCCCACCGAAACAGGCGTGATGTGCGCCTTGAGCGGGTGCAGTTGCAGTCGTTCTTGAGCCAGCCGTTCCCGAACCACTTCCCGAATCTCGCGCAGCCGCTCCTTGCTGTCGTCCAGCGCCGCCATATCGTCAACATAGCGTAAATAAGCCCGCGCCCCCAAGAGTTCTTTGAGATAATGATCCATATCATCCAAATAAAGATTGGCGAAGAACTGGCTGGTCAGATTTCCAATGGGAATGCCGCACCGATGTTCCAATGGCGCCGGCAAATGGTCTCCGGAAAACCAAAAAGCGGGAGCCGCTTGTTGCGGGCCGGTGTCTATGATCCGGTCCAGCAAATCCAGCAAACGCCAGTCTTTAATACGCCGCAGTAATTTTTCCTTGAGTAAGACGTGATCAATCGAAGGAAAATATTTGGAAACATCCATTTGCAAAACATAGGCATAACGTCGCGCCCATTGCTGGTAGCGGTCTACCGCCAAATGAACCCCCTTGCCCCGGCGACAGGCATAAGAATCGTAAATGAAGGTGCGATCCAGAGGCGGCTCGATCACGTTCATCAACGCATGATGCACCACCCGGTCCCTGAAAGGCGCGGCGGCGATCGAACGGGGCTTGCGCTCATAAATTGTGAACAAACGGTACTCGTCAGGCCAATAATCCCCGCTCTCCAATTCTTCTTGTAAACGCAGCAGTTCCGGTTCTAAATTCAAACCAAACCGCGCCACTTCCGGAGAGCCACCCTTGCCTCGCCGCGCCTTGCGGTAAGCCGATAGCAAATTCTCGAAGGTGGTCACTAGCGGCCAAAGATTCCCCAAGCGTTTCATTAAATCCCCCCTACCCCCCCTTTTTCAAAGGGGGGAATTCGGCCTCCCCCTTTGAAAAAGGGGGATCGAGGGGGATTTTCGAGCGCAGCCAGCCGCCCACCTGCCGCCCCAATTCGTCAATCAATTTTGCTCCGTGTCCATAGCGTTTGCTGGGAATAACCTTCAGTTCATGGCACAAACGCCACAAATGCCGGGCCACCGCCAAATGCCGGTTCGCCCGCCGCAGGGCCGCCTGCTTCTCGCGGGTGTAAGCCGCCTCCACCAAATCCTCCAGCACCGCCAGCAGCCCCGATTCCAGCCGCTCCCCCAACGTGAAACGCCGGTTGCGCGGGAATTGGTCCAAATGCGGGATCAGCCACAACAGCAATTCATGACAACTCTGCACCGCCCACTGCGTCTGATCCGGTTTCATCTCAAAAAAAATTCGCCGGGGGCTGACGCCCCCATACCCCTCAATTTTTTAAAGAAAATTTACAGTAGTAAAAGTCAAGATAAAACAAAAGAAAAGGGAAAAAGTTAAAAGGAAAAAGGGTTAGTCCTGGGCGAGGCGGAACCCGATGTCGAGGCGGTTCACCGGCCTGCTGTAGAGACGGTTGGCGGAACGCGCGTACCCCGGGACGTCGAACCACGAACCGCCGCGAAGCGAGCGGGAGATATTATTATCTTTGGCACGATTTATGCTATTGCAATTTTCAGACCTTTCATCGTAAAGATTATTCCATTCCGAACATGTCCATTCCCAGACGTTGCCGCTCATATCGTACAAACCCAGAGAATTGGGAGAGAAACTACCCACGGATATGGTTTCTTTTCGATACACTCCGACAACCGAATAGGGTTTTTTATAATTCGAAGAAGCGTCAAAGTTGATCTCGGCAGGATCGGCGGTATTTTTACCGTTGCAGAAGCGCACCTTCCGACCTCCCTCGCGACAGGCATATTCCCATTTTGTTTTATCAGGGCGGTGATGGCCCGCCATTTTTGCTTATGCCGGATTTCCTGTTGCTTGCGCCGCAATATTTTGTAGAGCGCATCGAGCGTGGCTTGCGGCCCTTTTCCGGATGCTTCCCAGAGTACGAGTTGTTCTCCGGCGGCCTGGAACCGCCTGTTTTCAATCAAGTGCCGAATACGCTGTTCACGCGATTGCAAACGGCGTTGCCGGAGCGCGGCGGCGTAGACTCCGTAAATCGCGGCCTGTTGGTAGCGCCGTTCGGCTTGATCGAATTTTTTTGCTTCCACCAGGCGGTCGCCTTCCGCAAGCAGCCATTGGGCTGTTTTTTCGCGCAAAAGCGCGGCGCGGGCGGGAGCTTGCGCATGCAGCTTGTTCAATTCCTCCTCAAGCTCCAGAGTGACGCCCTCTTTGCCGAGTCGTTCCCCGAAGAGCATCAACCGCGCTTCGAGGCCCTCGGTGGTGTCCGGGTGGTTTTCGAGCAACTCCCGCAGGCTCGATTTTTCCAGTTCGTTCAGACCGCGCTTTTTCGCCAGCCGGTAGGTGCGCCAGAGGCGTTGGGAATCTGCAGTGGAAGGCAATATCCCCTCTGTCCCGTCCCCGTTCGAGCCGCGGACGGGTTCTTTTTCCACGGGAGGATCGACTGTATCCTCCCCCTTTGTCAAAGGGGGATCGAGGGGTATTTGCGCTTCATCCCCCTTTTTTTCCGCGGGGAGATTTTGGGGCTGCTCGCCGCAGAGCCGCGCGATTTCCTCGTCGCTCTTGTCTTCGAGGATCATTTCCATTTTTTCCTCATTCGTGCATTTTGCAGACACGGGAGACGGCAAAACCAGCCAAAGGGCCGCAAGAATTCCGGAAAGGCATAACATTTTAGAGAAAGCGTATTTCATGAAGGTCCTTTGTGTATCGCTCAAAATTAAGCCGGCGGTTCTCAAGGCAGGGACAAATCAGCGACTTTCGTGGAATCCCGATGGTCCCGGGTGAGCAAGGGGACGCCCTACGGTTTGTTCAGGAAGCAGGCGCCCGCTTCCAATGCTTCTTCCAGACGCTGTTCCACATACGCCCGTTCAAGGCGGATGCGGACATGGAACCATTCGTTTTCTTCATGTTCCGCCACGGATTTGTAATCCCGTCCCCGGATTTTGAGCATAGCGCACGTCACCAGCGTGGAAACGGCTTCCTCGCGACATTCCATTCCGGAATTGCATACTACCTTTTCGGAATACCGCGTTTCCACTACCGTACCCAAATACTCCGCCAGCCTGGCCTTGGCATCTTCCTCTGCCACCCGCCGCAACACATTACGCGGCCAGCCGCCCTTTTTCTTGATCGCTCCGCCAAAAAATAGATATTCCCCATCCTCCATGCACGGGCCGGCGTCCGACCGCCACCACGGAACGTCCGGGGTCTCTCCGGGACAGAGAGACGGCTCAGCCTCCGGAACAGGCGCCGGAACGAGCTGAGGAGATGGAGTTATCGAAGCGTAGGGCGTTTCAAGCGGAGCGGCCCCGCCTTTCACGGAACCGCCTTCCAGCGCATCGTCTTCGGGCAGAGGCGGACGCGTTTTTGCTTCATCCGCCCTACTTTCCTGCGCCGGAAGCGGGCGGGAGGCCAACTCGGCGGAAACCGCGTCAAATCGGAGCTCGCCGACTTCGAGTCGCGCCGCGCTCTGATAAACCGTGTTGCGCCTGCCGCCCAACTCATAGGTTTTGATTTTTGTGCAGTAGCGCGCCCTGCCGCTCAAAGGCCCGACTTCCACGCCCACCGTGGAGACCACCGTTTCACAATGCTGACGCAAGGATTCACGCGTATGTTCCCGTTCCGTTGTCGAGGTCGAGCGTTCAAAACACTGTCTGCTCACCTGCGCTTGAAGAGTCTGGGCCAGTTGCTCTTGGGCGCTCCCCAAAGCCAGTGTTTTGGTGCGGTCCAGATTGTTGCGCCATTCCGAAATTCCCGTGAAATACAACACCCCCACGGGAGGCAGCTTCACACGAAAAGCGTCGCATTCCGCATCGTTGACGATGGCTGGAGGCGCAGGTTCAGCGGGGGCGGCTTGCTTTGTCGGAGCAGGGGCGGGTTTGGCGGGGGCGGCTTGTTGCTCCTGCACGGGTCGCGGTTCAAGCGGAGGGGGAGGCGGTGCGGAGGCGCAACCGACAACAAGTAAGAGAGGGAGCGAGAACAAAAATCCCGGCTCTCGCCAGGCGGTTCCGCTGCGCTTGAACCACCCTACTTTCCCCACAATGCTAAATATTGAGCGTAGGTTGGGCAAAGCGAAGCGCGCCCAATGTTTCGGGTGCGGCAGTGTTGGACAGGGCTGAAAGCTGGAGCGGTTAATCTCAGAAACCTTTGAAGAAATCGTCATTTTTCGTCATCTCCTCTTCAACACTGCGGATGGCTTCGGCCATGTCCTTGGCGTTTTCGACACCTTTTTTCGCCGCGCTTTGAACGTTTTCGCTCAACTGTCCGAATTTTTCACGCACCGCGTCCTTTTCAATACGCATCCGTTTCCAAACTTTCCAAAGCGGAATGCCCGCGGAGTTGACCCCCTGAGACGCATATTCGGAATCGAAAGGCTTCAACCCGGTGACGGTGCGTTTCGAGAACTGCTTGGAAAGGTCTTTGAGAGCGGCCACGGTTTGTTGACCTTCGATGTCGTCACCCGCCGAGCGAAGCGCCTCATTGGTTTTGACTTGAACGAGATTTTCCATGTACTGCACGTACTGGGCTTTGGCATTCGCTTCGGCGGAAGTCCAGGCGGAACGGGGCGGCACGTTGCCGCGGGCGGCGACGTTAACGGCGTTTTGTCCAACAAAACAGAGATAGTCGTCGGACTCAATGCCCGCGCACGGGTCGCCGAAAATCCACGGTTTCAAATCCTGATCCTTCGAGGTCAGGGTTTGCGTGGCTGCCGCGGGAACCGCGGGTTGCGCCACGGTGGTTGCCGGACGAGGAGCGGGTAGAGGTTCGGGTGTCGGCAACATTTCGGCGGTTGCCGGAGCGGGTTGAGGTTCAGGGGAAACGGCTTCTTCCTTGGCGGCGCAGCCACCGAGCAAGACCAGGCCAAGGCCCAAAACAAAGGGAAAGATTTGCGCTTGGATTCGCATGGGATCTCCTTTTTCAAAGGTTGGCAACGCGGAGGAACTGCCCTGGCAACACTGCCGGTCAATCCAGGGGCTGAAGGAACGTGAGTTTCGGATATACGCAAATGGTTGACGCACCGGACTTCTCCCTGCGGGAAAGGGCGCATTCCCCCCAGACCTCCCATTTACAAAGGGTGAACTCATTTCCAAAACTCACATAAAAGGAAAAACAGGAAAACGTCTATTCATTTTCGGGCATCGATTTTGAAAACTCATCGCCGGGGGATGTTTTAACGGTAAAACACTTCAGCGTAATAAGGGTCATGCTTGACATTTTGAAATTCCCCATTTGCCGGCGCCCTATCCCACGGGAAGATAAATGTGTCATTCATGATGAACTCGTAAAAAGTCCCAAAACGCACAATTTCGTTCTCGTAACTCATTGAAATCATTAGATGCAAAAAACCGGATTTCGACTTTTTACGAAACCATCATTCATGCGCCCATTTTTCTGAAAATCTTGCAAAGAAATCCGGGTTCTATATATTGATAGTGTTTCAATGCACTCTACACAGGCAGCATTGCCTTTTCAAAACTTATATCAAGGACATACAGGACTATGATTACAATCGGCAGCACTGCCCCGGAATTTACTCTGGACAGCCAGCTTGGTGAATTCTCCCTGAGCCAATTCAAGGGGAGTAAAAACGTCATGCTGGTGTTCTATCCGTTGGACTGGACCCCCACTTGAAGTAAGGAAATTCCCGATCTTGAACAGCACATCGAAGCGTTCAAGTCGGCAGACACCCAGGTGCTGGGTGTGAGTATCGACAGCAAACATTGTCATGATAACTGGGCTTCGTCCCTCGGCGGAGTATCCTACCCGCTACTGGCGGATTTTCACCCCAAGGGCGCAGTAGCTCGTGCCTACGGCCTCTATTTGGAAGAAAAGGGATTCACCGACCGGGCAACGGTGATCATCGATAAGTCAGGGGTGGTTCGATACGTTGAATCAGTGACTCCGAGTGGAATACGCAAGGCCGAGGACCTGCTGTCAGAGTGTCAAAAAGTCAACGCGGGTTGATCCCCCCGTTTAACCTCATGCGGTCGTTAGTGCGACCGCATTTTTTTGTGAATTAATGGAACTCTACTACTACAAGGAGTGCGGTTTTTCGCAGGCGGTGTTGAACACAATTGCCAACCTGAAGATCGCGGACCAAGTGGAATTAAAGAACATCCGGGAAAACCCGGAGTATGAAAGGGAACTGGCCATCTTGACAGGAGATACACAGGTCCCATGCCTTGTGGTTGACAGCAAGCCGATGATGGAATCAGACATCATCCGCAAGTATCTTGTTTCCCGCTTCCTGTAATCTTATCAGGTTTCCTCGAGACCCCTCGCCATCATCAATTTACCGGAACGCACCATTTCAACCAGCCCGATGGTGCTCAACATCTTCTCCAGGGCATCGATTTTAGGTGAACTGCCGGTTGTTTCAACAATGATCGATTCATCGGTGATATCCACGGTTTTCGCGCGGAAGACTTCGATAATTTGAAAAACCTCGGCGCGTCCTTCCGGTTTTACGGCAACTTTAAACAAGGCCATTTCACGATCGACCGATTGTTCATTTTGATGATGAATCGCGTGTACCACGTCAACCAGTTTATTCAACTGCCTGAGAATCTGTTCGAAGTTCTCCGGCTCCCCCTGTGCCACGACAGTCATTCTGGAATAACGGGGGTCATGCGCGGGGGAGACAACCAGTGAATCGATATTGTAACCCCTGCGGGCAAACGTCTGCGCCAGGCGAACCAGGACCCCGGGTTTGTTGTTGACGAAAATGCTGATGGCGAATTGCTCTTCCATGGATGGTTCTCTAATGGAATGGTGAATTAAAACTCAGTTTTATCAGGTACTTCCCACTGGTTTTTCGAGTTTCGCATGCTTCGGCGGTTCATCGATGATGATCTCCGAAAGCGGGGCGCCGGAGGGAATCATCGGGAACACGTTATCGCTCTTGACGACCTCCGCTTCAATGAGACATGGTCCGTCATTGTACTCCAGCGCTTTTTTCAAAACGCGGTGTATGTCCCCGGTCCTGCGCAGGTGGAACCCCTTGATTCCATAGGCTTCTCCGATTCGTACAAAATCGGGGTTGCCTTCCATATCCACGCCGCTTTCACGGTTGTCGAAGAAAAGTTGCTGCCACTGCCGGACCATGCCCAGGTAACGGTTATTGATGATAAGGATCTTTATCGGCAGTTTGTGGATGGCCGCTGTTGCCAATTCCGACATCGTCATCTGGAACCCTCCGTCGCCAACTACGGCCACTACCAGTTCACCCGGCCGTCCCAGCTGCGCGCCTATCGCCGCGGGTAGGCCGTAACCCATTGTTCCGGCGCCGCCGCTGGAAAGCCACTTGCGCTCATCATTGGTTTTGCAAAACTGCGCGGTCCACATCTGGTGCTGGCCGACATCGGTGGCAACAATGGCATTCGAACCGGTCAATGCGTCCAGTTCACTTAGGATCTGCTGAGCGCGCAGGCCCCCCCGTTTCGGGAATTTCAACGGGTATTTTTGTCGCCAATGCTCGATCTTATCCAGCCAATCACTTGTGTCCAAAGGCTTGACCTGGGGGATCAGGTCTTCCAGCACCAGCTTTGCGTCTCCTGCTATGCTGATGTCGGGCTGGATGATTTTCCCGAATTCGGCCTGGTCGATATCGATGTGAATTTTCACCGCGTCCGGACAGAATGCGCTGACTTTCCCGGTTATGCGGTCGTCCCAGCGGGCGCCGATGGCCATTATCAAATCACATTCAATAACCGTCTTGTTTGCGTAGGCCGTGCCGTGCATGCCCAGCATTCCCACAGACAAGGGATGTGATTCGGGAAACGCCCCTTTCCCCAGAAGTGTGGTGGTCACCGGGGAACGCATTTTTTCCGCAAGCCCCAGCACCTGCCGGGATGCCTGTGAAATAATAGCTCCCGCCCCGACATAAAGCAGTGGACGTTCAGACTCGGAAAGCAGTTTCGCCGCCTTCTCTATTTGTTCCGGCAATCCCCTTGAAGGCGGCTGATAACCCGGCAGATGCAGGTCATCAGAAAAATCCGTCATGCATTCCGCTGAGACCACGTCTTTGGGCAGGTCCACCAGGACCGGACCGGGCCGGCCGCTGGTTGAAAGATAAAATGCTTCATTCAGAATTCTGGGCAGTTCGTTGACGTCCTTGACCAGATAACTGTGCTTCACCACCGGCATGGTTACCCCGAAAACATCCGCTTCCTGGAAGGCGTCCTTGCCGAGGTTTGGGGTAATCGTTTGTCCTGTCAGAACCACCAGGGGCACCGAGTCCATCTGTGCGGTGAGCAGTCCGGTAACGGTGTTCGTTGCGCCGGGTCCGGAAGTGACGAGAACCACTCCCGGTTTGCCGGTGGCGCGGGCGTAACCGTCAGCGGTGTGTGTCCCGCCCTGTTCGTGGCGAACAAGGATGATCTTGATCTCCGGCGCGTCAACCAGGGCATCGAAAATCGGCATGCACGCACCTCCGGGATAGCCGAAAATGTATTCCACTCCATGCCTTCTTAGTGCTTCAACTATGATCTGTGAACCGTTCATGAGGTCCCTTTTCAGGAAAAGAAATTTGTAAAATACAGGTTCATAAAAAAATAAAGCCTTATGAATAAACGCTCAAGTAATTAATGCATTTTTCGTAAATAATTTTTTAGTTGTTAATGAAATATCCCAAAATGCATGTCATGTTTATAGTATGAATTATGACTTTTCGAGAAAGAGAAAGACATTGAATGCAGAATGCAACCCCAATCGTATGGTATTCGATATCCATGGATACATGATTATCCTGCGCAAATGACAGATTGATATAAAGGGTATACATGCACGTTCGTTTCAAGGGCAATATTTCGGACGATCAGTGATGAATACCGATTTTCATTGATTGTTCACGGGGCATTCGGTCTAATTATATGTTTGAGGAAATCAATTATTATAAAACCAAGGAGGTCGGTTGTTCTCCGAAGCAAGCCAAGCACAACTGGAAAAACTGCTCAGTCGATACCCCATCAAACGCAACGCCCTGATTCCCATCCTGCATCTCGCTCAGAAGGAAAATGACGGTTTTCTCAACGACGATTGGATTCGCCATGTAGCTGAAATTTGTGAAGTTTCTCCCACTCATGTGGAAGGAGTGATTTCATTCTACACGATGTTCAAACTGAAGAAACCGGGAAAGTACCATCTGCAGGTCTGCACATGCGTTCCATGCTGTCTTGTCGGGGGCGAGGAACTGCTGGAACACACGGAAGACAAGCTGAGTATTCATGCGGGCGAAACCACCGCGGACGGAAGATACAGCATAGAGGAAATGGAGTGCATCGGCGCCTGCAGCTATGCTCCGGCAGTGATTGTCAATGAAGATTACCATGAACGTATGGACCCCGAGTCGATGGACCGCCTGCTTGAGGAATTGGGCAGTGATTGAAAACCCTACTTTCTGACTGACAATGCTTGAAGAAACCCTGGTTCTGTTCAAAAATATCCGCAATCCGGCTTACGACAAATCCCTGCGTGGCTATCAAAAAGCGGGCGGCTACACGGCGTTGAAAAAAGCGCTCGGCATGACCCAGGCAGAACTGGTGGAATTGGTCAAGGACTCCGGTTTGAGAGGCCGGGGAGGAGCGGGTTTCCCCACCGGTTTGAAGTGGAGTTTCATGGCCAAAGACACCGGCAAGCCAAGTTACCTGATTGCCAATGCCGACGAATCGGAACCGGGGACCTGCAAAGATCGCGAACTGATGTTGAAAGACCCGCATCTGTTCCTGGAAGGATTGATCATCGGCTGTTATGCGATTGGATGCCGCCATGGATACATTTATGTGCGTGGAGAGTATTTTCCATCTATCAAGAGTCTCAATGCCGCCATCGACGAACTGTACGCCGATAAGATAATTGGACCGGACATGATGGGTTCCGGGAGGAAAATGGACCTCACAGTCCATACCGGCGCAGGGGCTTATATCTGTGGAGAGGAATCCGCGTTGCTCGATTCGATGGAAGGAAAACGCGGTCATCCGCGTATCAAACCCCCGTTTCCCGCGATTGCCGGTTTCAACGCCTGCCCGACCACGGTGAACAACGTTGAAACCCTTTCCTGCCTACCCTTCATTATCAACGAAGGTGCGGAAGCCTTCCGGTCCTTTGGCCCCCCGAACAACTCGGGGACACACCTGGTCAGCCTCAGCGGGCATGTTGCTCGTCCGGGAGTTTATGAAGTTCGCATGGACGTGAACATGAAGGATATCATTTACGATCTTGGAGGAGGCATTCGCAACGGCAACAAGCTCAAGGGAGTTATCCCGGGAGGAGCTTCCTCACCGGTGCTAACAGCGGATGAAATCGATGTGGAATACAGCTTTGACGCGTTGAGTGAAGCAGGGACGATGATGGGTTCCGCCGCGATGATGGTGTTTGACGAGCATACCGATGCGGTGAAACTGCTGCACCGGATCACCCGCTTTTTTAATCACGAATCATGCGGGCAGTGCACCCCCTGCCGCGAGGGAACGCACTGGGCAAGGCAGATAGTCCAGGATTTCCTCGCTGACAACGGCAGTGAAATAAAAAGGAAGCGTCTCGACCGCGTGGGCGGGAACATGATGGGCACCACCCTGTGTGCTCTTGGTGATGCCGCATCAATGCCGATCACCAGTTTTGTACGGAAATTTCCTCAGGATTTCGAACGCCATTACGTCACTGCATCTTGATTGGAGAAACCGATGCCGGTATTTCACCTGGACGGAAAGCCTGTTGAATTCGAACCCGGAGAAAAAATCCTGTCCGCCGCACTGCGCGCGGGGTTTCAGATTCCGCATTATTGTTATCATCCCGCCTTTTCAGTGGTTGCAACCTGCCGCATGTGCGTGGTGGATATCGTGGACATGGGCAATGGACGCCCGGCGCCGAAGCTGCAGACGAGTTGTTCGATGGATGCAGTTGACGGCATGAAAGTGGAATCCAAAAATGAGAAGGTACGGGAAGCCAGACAGCTTGTACTCGAATTCCTGCTTATCAATCATCCGCTTGACTGCCCGGTATGCGATCAATCCGGGGAGTGCGTGCTGCAGGATTATTCCTATGATTACGGCAGCGGACAATCAGAAATGGAATATTCCAAGCGGGTCTATGGCTGGAGGGACATCGGCACCTTCGTCGCCCTTGAACGCAACCGCTGCATTCATTGCAGCCGCTGCGACCGCTTCACTCGTGAAATCACCGGGACAAATGAATTCGGCATGTTCAACCGAGGGCATGAACTGACAATTGACACATATTCCGACCGTCCGATGACAAACCGTTTTCAGGGAAACATGGCGGACCTCTGTCCAGTCGGCGCGATCACCGAAAAGGAATTTCGTTTCAAACGGAGGGCCTGGAAACTGAGAAAAAGTCCCTCGATCTGCACCGGCTGCTCGACCGGCTGTAACGTTACAATCGAATACGACAAGAATGAGGTGTTCCGACTAAAACCCAGGGAAAATCAGCAGGTGAACCAGTGGTGGATGTGTGATGCCGGAAGGCTGACATACCGCATCATGAACGAACAGGAAAAGCGCATCCTCACACCTCTTGCACGAAAAAGCGGGGAGCTTCGGGAAATCAGCTGGGAAGATGCCGTCCATGAAGTCTCCGAGCGCGTGAAGGAACTGTCGCCCGCGTCCGGAGAAGTGTTGGCGTTCACCGACACCCACGCCTCCAATGAAGAGATGTTCCTACTCAAGAAACTGATGGCGGAATGTTTCCACTCCGATGCAGTCTATTTCCCCTCACCTGCCTGGGAGCAGCCGCAATCGGATTTCATAATTGACTCCCTGATCACCACTGATCATTCCCCAAACCGCGCCGGGGCCATGCTGCTGGGTCTGCAGGGAAACCCGGACAACGCGGAAATCGTGCGCATGCTTGAAAATCCACCCAAGGTATTGCTCATGCTCGGTTCACCGTTTGATGAGGAACAGGTACTTTCCCGGGTTGGCAAAATCCCGCTGGTTGTGTATATTGGCACGCTGGCCAGCGCATGGTCAGAAACCGCCGACGTGGTGATTCCAGGACAGCTGCATTCCGAAAAAGAGGTTACCTATACCAACAAGAACGGCAGGGTTCAGCAGACATTTGCCGCAATCCGTCCGCCATGGAAAAGCAGACCTGAATGGGAAACACTGCGCGGAATTATGTCGGAAACAGGAAATGATCCCGGATGGGACAGCGCATCCTCGGTTTTCAGCGCGATTGCCGGAGAGGTCCCAGCCTTCAGAGGCTTGGATTTCGCTGAGCTCGGACCTTCCGGAAAACCCGTCAGTGATGAACACAAAGACCCCGGACGCATCTTGACCAAAGCAGAAACCGGAACGGCCTGAGTAATTTCCGGCTATGCTTCCACAAACCTTTTCAAGCTTTTCATCCACGTTCTGAAACATGCTGACACTTTTTTACTTCTTCGCCGCGCTCAGCGTTGTATGCGCGCTGGGAGTACTGTTCATGCGCAATCCGATCCACAGTGCGCTGATGCTGGTGGGGACATTCTTCTGCCTGGGCGCAATATATGTGATGCTCAACGCTGAATTTGTCGCGGTGATTCAGGTGCTGGTCTATGCGGGCGCAATCATGGTGCTGTTCCTTTTTGTGCTGATGCTCCTTACGTCACGGGACAACGAGCAGTATTCGCTTAAGTGGGATGTCGGAAAGCTGCTTGCCGCGGCGGCCAGCCTTGGCATTTTCGTGCAGTTTGCCTCGGTTTTTGTCGGCAGGGAAATACACCTTGGTACGAAAGGTCCGTATCCTCTTGAAACAGTTGAGGAAGTTGGGTCGATTACACTCATCGGCAGGCTCCTATTCACGGATTATATACTTCCCTTCGAAATCATTGCGATCCTCCTGCTTGTCGCGGTAATCGGTGCGGTGGTGATTGCCAAACGTCGATTCCATTGACATTAACATGATTCCTCTCACTCATATTCTCCTGCTGAGCGCGCTGCTGTTCACTATCGGCGTGCTCGGAGTGATGCTGCGCCGAAACGTGATTGTTATTTTCATGAGCATCGAACTGATGTTGAATGCCGTCAACCTCTCCTTCATCGGGTTTGCACGGTCTCTCGATTCGATGACCGGCGTTGTGTTCATCTTTTTCATCATCGTCGTGGCAGCCGCTGAAGCAGTGGTGGGGCTTTCCATCATTCTCGCGATCTATCGGACGCGGCGAACCCTGAACATCGACGAATTCAACCTGCTCAAGTGGTAACCATGTCTCAAATCTGGCTCGTCCCCGCGTTTCCACTGATTGGATTTCTGCTGAACGGGTTTTTCGGCAAATTCTTCGGCAAACGGTTTGTCAGCGTCATCGGTCCTCTGTCGGTTGCCCTGGCATTCATGCAGTCGCTGGTGCTCTTCTTTGAAATGCTGAAAGTCCCGGGGAACAGGCTCAGCGAACATCTTTACACCTGGATGGCGGCGGGCAAATTTGAAGTGGGGATCAGCTTTCAGGTTGATGAACTTTCGGGTTTGTATTTGCTGATCATCAGCGGGGTCGGATTTTTGATCCATGTCTATTCCATCGGCTACATGCATGAGGAGGACGGGTACTACCGTTATTTCTCTTTTTTAAACCTGTTCGTCTTTTTCATGCTGCTGTTGGTGCTGGGGGACAGTTTCCTGCTGATGTTCGTTGGCTGGGAAGGCGTTGGGCTGTGTTCATACCTGCTGATTGGGTATTATTTTGAAAAACACTCTGCGGCCGAAGCGTGCAAAAAAGCGTTCCTGTTTAACCGCATCGGCGATTTCGGCGTGATCTCGGCGGTGCTTCTGGTTTTCCTCACCTTCGGCACCCTTGAATTCAACACAGTCAATGCAGAGGCTGCAGCACGGCTCGAACCTGGGGGGCTGCTGGTGACGGTCATCACCCTGTTGCTGTTTCTCGGCGCTACAGGAAAATCCGCGCAGATTCCTCTGTACGTCTGGCTTCCGGACGCTATGGAAGGCCCAACCCCGGTATCCGCGCTGATCCACGCGGCCACCATGGTGACCGCGGGCTTATACATGGTCGCCCGCTTGAGTCATCTTTTCATCCTCGCTCCGCTGACGATGAATGTCATCGCCGTGATCGGGGTAGTAACCGCCCTGCTAGCCGCCTCCATTGCCCTCACCCAGACCGATATCAAACGAGTGCTTGCCTACTCCACCGTCAGCCAGCTTGGATACATGTTTCTGGCTCTCGGGGTCGGCGCTTTCACAGCTGGTATTTTTCACGTGATGACCCACGCCTTTTTCAAGGCCCTGCTATTCCTCGGTTCCGGTTCAGTGATTCATGCCATGCACCATGAACAAAACATGATGAACATGGGCGCACTGCGGAAAAAACTCCCTGTCACCTACCTGACCATGCTTGCCGGGACGCTGGCAATTGCGGGGATACCGCTGTTCTCAGGTTTTTTCAGCAAGGACGAGATCCTCTGGAAAGCGTTCAGCTCTCCGCTGGGAAGCGGAATTTTCTGGACAATCGGCTTCCTCACTGCCGGCTTGACCTCCTTTTACATGTTCCGCATGATCTACCTTACCTTTCATGGCAAATCCCGGGTGGATTCACACCTTGCCGCGCATTTGCATGAATCGCCGATCAGCATGACAGCGCCGCTGGTGGCGCTTGCGGTACTCTCTGTGTTTGGCGGTTTTTTCGGTGTGCCGCACGTGCTGCATTTCCTGCCCAATGGAATGGAAAATTATTTTCACGGGTTCTTCGCGCAGCTTCCCGCGGAAGCGCATGGTTCGGCGCAGACGGAAATCCTGTTGATGGTGCTTTCGGTGGCCCTCGCGCTATTTGCCTGGTTCTGGGCTCACCGCCTGTATGCAGCCGACTTGAATGCCGTCACCCGTCTAAGGCATGCGTGGAACACCGCCTACCAGTTGTCTTTCAACAAGTGGTATGTCGATGAAATCTACCACGCGCTGATCGTCCGCCCGGGGAGGCTGTTCACAACTTGCGTACTCTGGCAAGCGTTTGATCTGAACGTCATCGACCGTGCAGTCAATGGCGCGGGTACCGCGGCTCGGGGTGCGGGGGTAGCCATCCGCGGCCTCCAGAACGGGGTGATGCAAACCTACGCACTCGTTTTTTCTGTGGGAACACTGATCATTCTTTGGTACCTCATCTGAAATTGAACATGCGAACCCTCAGCTTTCTGATCCTGTTTCTGCTAGGCACAAGTGCCGCATGGGCCCTGGAGATCGGAGTTGTAGATCTTAACCGTGCGCTGAACGAGTCCGAGGCAGGCATCCGTTCCAAAAACATACTCGAAAACCGCGGACGGCAGAAGCAGCAGGAATTCAAACTTGAGGAGGATGAACTGCGCCAGCTTGCAGAAGAACTGCGCAGCAACCCGTTGCTTACCCCGAAGGCAAAAAAACGCAAGGAACAGGAACTGCAAAGCCGGCAACAGGCATTGCGCGAGAAGGCCCGGCAGTTTGAACAGCAGCTCCGTGGAGAGGAACGGAGATTGACCGAGGAGATATTCAAGGAACTGAAGAGCGCGATCCGGACGGTGTCGATCAGGGGGAAATTCGATCTGGTCCTCGAAAAAAACGCCGCGCAGGTGATACTCTACATGAAGGAGGAAACCACCGACATCACACAGAAAGTGATCGATCACTATAACTCCCTCAAACAAACCAAGTGAACATGATGGACCTGGAGGAGATCAAACAAATACTTCCGCACCGTTTCCCGTTCCTGCTGATCGACCGGGTGCTCGAAGTGGAGCAGGGAAAATACTGCAAGGCGCTGAAGAACATTACCGGAAACGAAGCGGTTTTTCAGGGGCATTTTCCTCAAATGGCGGTTTTTCCCGGGGTGATGATAGTGGAGGCGCTCGCGCAGACCGCGGGTATCGTGATCAACTCGCGGGAAACGGAAACCGAAGGGGAATCGCTGGTTTTCTTCGCCGGCATCAACAACGCCAAATTCCGTGTTCCAGTGGTCCCCGGCGACCAGTTGACCCTGGAGACCACGTTGACAAATCAGCGAAAAAACTTCTGGGTCTTCGCTGGAAAAGCCAGCGTTGATGGAAAACTGGCCGCGCAGGCAGAAGTGCGGTTGATGCAATGAAGGTTTGTGCCGATGTTTACCCCTGAAGACGTACGCAAAATCGCCAGGCTTTCAGCTCTTGAACTGGACGAGGAGGAAATAGAAACATTTGCCAGGCAGTTTACGGAAATACTCGGGTATTTCGAAGTGCTGAAATCCGCCCCGGTCTCGGATGAGCTTGAGGAAGCGGTCCAGCATCTTCCGGAAGAAGGACGTGAAGACCGTCAGGTTTCCTCACCGGTAACTCCGGACCAGTTCAGCCCCTACCTCGAAAACGGCTTCTTCAAAGTCCCCCGCGTTATCGATCCGGGAAGCTGATTCACGAATGTCGCATAACCCGGTTTCGCTGGTGGAGAATTCTCCCATCAGAAGTCCATTCTATTGCTTTATCAACCGATTTAGCCCACAGTGAATCCTCTTGAGGACTCCGGCAGAACTGGGTTACAATAATTCATTTTTGAAAATGCATGGCATGACGGGAAAACAGAAACGATTCCTCAGGGCCCTCGCTCATCCGTTAAAACCAGTGGTTCGGATCGGGAAACTTGGCCTGTCCGCGGAAACCATGCAGCAAATTGAGAGTCAGTTGCTCGATCATGAACCGATCAAGGTCAAGGTGCTGGAATCCTCCCCGGAGGATCATGGGCAGTGCGTCAGTAGACTGGAAGGGGAAAAGGGAATGGAAGTCATCCAGTCTATAGGGAAAACACTCGTGCTGTATCGGCGGCATCCGAAGAAACCCGTCATCCAAATCCCTGGCTAAACAGGATTTTTCATGAACGACCCTTTTTACATCACCACCCCAATTTATTACGTTAACAGCCATCCTCACATCGGGCACGCCTACACCACCATTGCGACCGATGTGTTCACCCGATTCCGGAGGCTGTTCGGGGAGGAAACATATTTTCTCACCGGGACGGACGAACACGGTCAGAAAATAGCCGAATCGGCTGAGGAGGCGGGAATCGAACCGCAGTCGTTTGTGGACGTAATGGCTGGGGAATTCAGGGAGATGTGGCCCCATCTCCACATTGAGCAGGACCAGTTCATCCGCACCACCGATCCGCGTCACAAATCCGTTGTGCAGGCGGTGCTGCAGAAAATTCACGACCAGGGTGAAATATACCTGAAGGAATACGAGGGGCTCTATTGCGTCGGCTGCGAGCGGTTCCTCGACGAAAATGAACTTACCGCGGAAGGACACTGCCCTGATCACCAGAAACCTCCTCAGCCCTACAAGGAGCAGAACTACTTCTTCCGGATGAGCGCCTACCAGGATTGGCTGATCAAGGAACTGCGCGAGAATGAGGAACTTGTTTACCCCGGCAGATACCGGAATGAACTGCTTAGTTTTCTGGATGCGCCATTGCAGGACCTCTGCATTTCGCGACCGAAATCACGGCTCAGCTGGGGGATTGAACTACCGTTTGATCATGATTTCGTCACCTATGTCTGGTTTGACGCACTGCTGAACTATGTCAGCGCGCTGGGATGGCCGGACGATTCGCTTTTCAGCACTTTCTGGTCACAATGCCACCATGTCATCGGTAAAGACATACTCAAGACACATGGAATCTACTGGCCCTGCATGCTTAAATCAGCGGGCATCCCGGTGTTCCGCAAACTGGTCGTGCATGGGCACTGGGTGATCGGGGGCAGCAAAATGAGTAAATCGCTTGGAAATGTCGTCAACCCTCTCGACATGAAAGACCGGCTGGGGGTTGACGGGCTGCGCTACTTTCTAATGCGGGAGATGAGTTTTGGTGAGGACGCGAATTTCACCGAGGAACTGGCGCTCACACGATATCACGGGGACCTGGCGAACAACTTCGGCAATCTGGTCAACCGTTCGATCACGATGTCACGCAAGCATTTCGATTCCCGTGTGCCTCCGCCGGGCAACTTGACAGAACTGGAACACAAGCTTCGCAAGCAGTTTGAAGAAGGGGTTTCCGCAGTCCGGGAACAGGTGAAAGCGTTCCGTCCCCATCGCGCGCTGAAACATATCGCTAAGCTGAGCAGTGTGGTAAACAAGTACCTGGACGAAAACAAGCCGTGGCTGCTGGCAAAGGACCCCGCTCAGCGCGAACGGCTCGGAACCGTGCTTTACAGCGCACTGGATTCGGCGCGAATCCTGGCCGTAATGCTGCTACCGGTGATGCCTGAAAAGTCATCACAGGCACGTGAACAACTCGGGGTATCCGGGGTCCCTCTCACTTATGAACGCCTGGTTCCCGGGCAGCTTGAAGCGGGCACCCTTCTGCCCAAACCAGTCCCTTTGTTTCCGCGGATTCAAGCCAAACCCGGGAGGTCCAAACCGGTGGCACTGGAAAAACCAGAAAAAACAAACAGAAAAGTAGTAGCCGGAGCTGGGTCCAAAGACCTGGTCGGTATCGACGTGTTCGGAAAACTGGAACTGAAAGTCGGGGTGATCAGGGAATGCCGAAAGGTGGAAAAATCCGATAAACTGCTGGTTTCCATGGTAGATGTCGGAGAGGGAAAAAAGCGTTCCATCGTCTCAGGATTGGCGGAATTTTATGAACCGCGGCAGATGCTGGAGAAGCGCGTGATCGTTGTCACAAACCTCAATCCGGTAAAACTGCGCGGAGAACTTTCCGAAGGCATGATCCTCGCGACCGATGACGCGGGACGGCTGGAAATTGTCGAAGCTCCTCAAAGGGCTAGACCGGGGTCCACCGTGCGCTGAATGCCTTGAATTGGTTTGACAATCGCCTGCCTGAATGGAATTCTGTTTGCGTTCCTTTGAAGATTTTCTGAGTAACTATTCCCATGACCATTGCTTCAGGTTACCTCCCTATTTTGCTGATGATCCTGCTCGGCATCATCCTCGCGGGAACCTTCACCCTCATCGGGCTTTACCTGGGACCAAAAGTGCGGGACCAGGTCAAGGACACCCCGTTTGAATCCGGATTCCTCAGGGAAGGCACCGAGGGGCATCGCTACGATGTAAAGTTCTACATGACCGCGCTGGTGTTTCTGGTGTTTGACGTGGAAATCGTATTCCTCTATCCGTGGACGGTGCAGATCCGTGAACTGGGCTGGTTCGGGTTCATTGCCGCAATGATTTTCATCGCCGTGCTTGTACTCGGACTTGCATATGACTGGAAGAAAGGTGCGCTCGAATGGGAATAATTCTACGGGCATCGGATTTTCAGGAGGCACATGCCGGCAAACTATGACGGGTTTTTGACGACCACCTTCGACAACGTCGTCAACTGGTCACGCAAGTTTTCGCTGTTTCAATATCCCTTCGTGACTGCGTGCTGCGGGATGGAATACATGTCCGCGGCGTGTTCCCATTACGACGTTTCGCGTTTCGGCGCGGAAATTCCAAGATTTTCCCCGAGACAATCCGACGTCCTCTGGGTCGTCGGCACCATCACGCACAAGATGACTCCTATTTTGAAAACCGTTTACAACCAGATGGCGGAGCCGAAATGGGTCATCGCCTTCGGGGCATGCGCATCGTCCGGAGGTTTTTACCAAAACTACTCAGTGCTGCAGGGGATCGACCGGTTGATCCCCGTGGACATCTACATCGCCGGCTGCCCCCCCAGGCCGGAAGCAGTGCTGGACGGTTTGCTTGAACTGCAGAACCTGATTCAAGACGAGGGTCCGACTGTTAAATCAGGTATGCTGAACCCGCGCGCGATCGAACACCGGGAGAAAAAACTCGATGAACTGAACCGCTATTTCCGCATCCCCGAGAAAGACACTGTTGAAAATCTACAGAACCCACGCAGCAACCGCAGCGCCAAGCCCGGCTTTACTTACAGCAGGGACCCCATCAAGCTCCATTCCAACATGGGATACGACTCTCCACGAGGGGTCAAGGAAAAGGAAGCACTCAAGGAAGACTGACCCTGTATTTTTGTAAAACCGCACTGATTTCCAAAAACCCCTGATGCATGAAAACGAATCTCCGGAAACGGGATCGAATCCTCCGGCGGTTACAGAACTGCTCATGAAAATGTTCCCGGATGCCGTACTGGAACAGCATCAGCACCGAGGCGATGAAACGGTGGTGATTCTCCGCGATGCTTTGGTTCCTGTCTGCGAATTTCTGCGTGATGACGAAAACTGCAGGTTTGAACTGTTGCTGGATCTGACTGCGGTGGACCGGCTTGATCTGCACCAGACCCCTCGATTCGAAATCGTATACCACTTAAAATCACTGAGCAGGGGGAAGAGGATTCGTTTGAAAGCGCGGTTGCATGAAGATGACTGCCGGATCGATTCGATACACCACCTTTGGAAAGCCGTGGATTGGTATGAGCGCGAGTGTTACGACATGTTCGGCATTCATTTCAACGGACACCCGAACCTGACCAGGATCCTGATGTATGAGCAGTTTGAGGGTCACCCGCTGCGCAAGGATTATCCGATGGACCGTCAGCAGCCGATTGCCGAATTGAGGGAAATCGAGGAACGCTACAGTTACGGGAGGGTTTCATGAGCATTGTCGTCCAGCAGGCCGCGGCATTGGCAACACCGCCTCCCGCGGATGGTTTTGATGCTTCGGTGATGAAAATCGAGATCGGCCCTTCACATCCGGCAATGCACGGCATCGTGCGTTTCACCACTTACCTGGACGGCGAGCTGATAGTCGGAATGGAAGCTGAAATCGGATATCTTCACCGCGGATTTGAAAAGGAATCTGAAAATGGCAAGTGGATCCAGGTCATTCCTTACACCGACCGCCTGAATTACGTCTCCCCGCTGCTTAACAACATCGGCTACTCGATGGCGGTAGAGAAACTTTATGGAATCGAACCGCCAAGGCGCGCGGAATTCACGCGGGTTATTATGGGAGAAATCTCACGCATCACCGATCACCTCACCTGCCTTGGCGCGGCGGCTATGGAAGTCGGTGCATTTACCTTCTTCCTCTGGTTCATCAAAGCCCGCGAATACCTTTGGGAATTAGTGGAGGAAGTGACCGGCGCAAGGCTGACCACGAACTGGACGAGGTTCGGCGGAAATGCCACCGATATCCCGGACGGGTTTCTGAATGAGCTACACGATCGTCTTGAGAAAGTTAAAGAGGTCATGGTCGAAGGGGACAAGCTGCTCACGCGCAACAAGATCTTCATTGACCGCGTCAAGGACGTCGGCGCCATTTCCAAGGAAGATGCCCTCTCGTTCTGCTTCACCGGCCCGATGTTGCGCGCTTGTGGGATTCCGTTTGATGTGAGACGGGCCGATCCGTATTCGGTATACGATGAAATCGATTTCGAAATTCCGGTTGGTTCAACCGGCGACGCTTTTGACCGCTACCTCGTGCGCATGGAAGAAATCCGGCAAAGCATAGCAATCATCGAACAGGCTTCAGACATGATGCCCGCCGGACCGATCATGACAGACGAGCGGCAGCTGCATTATCCTGATAAAAAAGATGTCTACGGAAACATTGAAGGTTTGATCGATCACTTCAAAATGGTGATGGAAGGACACATCCCTCCTGCCGGGGAAGTGTACCTGCCGACTGAAGGAGGGAACGGGGAAATCGGGTTTTACCTCGTCTCCGACGGCAGTGGCGACCCCGTGCGCGTACGCATGCGTCCTCCTTGCTTTAACTACGTGGAGGCTATGCCGGCGATGACAATCGGACATTATGTTGCCGACATTGTCCCGATTTTCGGATCAGTCAACATGATCGGCGGTGAACTGGACCGCTGACTGTTCACAAGTAACTGTATCATTTAATTTTTGCTGACTTGTTTGAATCTCGTACAAGCCGGTTTTTTACTTCGTTTTATCCCACATTATAAAAAAGGAGAATGGACTTACTGATTGAAATCCTTTCCATTCCTGCGATCCAGGCGATCCTGAAAATCCTGGTCATCATTCTGCTGTTTGCCATGCCTCTGGGCACTGTGCTTACTTTGATGGAGCGCAAATGGAGTGCGATGATCCAGGACCGTGTGGGGCCGAACCGGGCGAACATCGGCAAATTTACCGGTCACGGCGCGCTGCATCTTGCTGCTGACGGATTAAAGTCGATTTTCAAGGAGGATACGATTCCACAGGGGGCGAACGGTTTTTTATACCTGATCGCGCCGTTTTTCGGATTGATTGCCGGAGTGGCCACATTTGCGATCATTCCTATCGCAGCACCCATCGGCAGCTTCACTTTCCAGGTTACCGACATAGAACCCGGCCTGCTTTTCATCTTTGCCATCACCTCGCTCAGCGTGTACGGAGCAGTGCTGGCGGGGACAAGTTCAAACAGCAAGTTTGCCCTGCTTGGAGGGACCCGTGCCTCGGCGCAGATGATTTCATATGAAGTGTTCATGGGGTTAGCGCTGATGGGTATCTTCATGGTTTACGGCTCCACCAGGGTGAGCGAAATTGTTGACGGCCAAAACGCTTACTGGTTTGGTAGTTTGATCCCTAAGTGGGGTGTGTTCACTCAGCCTCTCGGGTTTCTGCTGTTCTTCACCGCTATGATCGCCGAGACCAAGCGCGCGCCCTTTGATGCGCCGGAGGGGGAATCAGAAATAGTTGCCGGGTATTTTCTTGAATATTCAGGAATGCGCTGGAGCGCTTTCATGCTTGCTGAATATGTTGCCATCACCGGGGTGGCTGCGTTGACGACGACTCTTTTTTTCGGCGGGTATCATGTGCCGTGGTTGCACCTGTGGGAAAGCGCGCCGTTGTGGCTGGTGACAATCCTGCAGATCTTGAAATTCAGCGTGGTGACAATTTTGTTCTGCTGGTTTCAAATCCAGCTGCGCTGGACCCTGCCGAAATTCCGTTTTGACCAGACCATGGCGCTGGGATGGAAGAAACTGCTTCCGCTCTCCCTGGCAAACACAGCTGCGACGGCCTTCATCGTGCTGCTGTTCATGTGATGGTATAAAAAAACAATTGAGAACGATTAATCATTGTCAGCGTATAGTGCTTCGTAGTTAATTATTACCAAAGCTAAATTGCAATAATTTAATAAATGCCAATTATATCATTGTTCTACGGGGCCATCATTTCGTGTATTTCTTTGACGACCAGCAACACAATTTGCCACACATTCATGCGAAATATCAAGATGACGAAGCTGTATTTTCTATTACTTATGGTGAAATGATAGCAGGTAAGCTTAAATCAAATAAAGCGAGGCTTGTACAGGCTTGGATAGAAATTCACAAAGATGAATTAATGGCCGATTGGGAATTAGCAGTAAATTGTCAGGAGATTTTCAAAATAGGCCCATTGAAATAAAACAATATCATGAATCCGAGAGTAAAGGACGTTGTTCCAAATGAAAATTACACAATCAATATTATTTTTGATAATGGAGAAGAAAAGGTATTTGATGTTACCCCCTATTTGGAAAAAGGCGTATTCAAAGAATTAAGAGATCCAAATATGTTTAAATCTGTGAAACATTTTATGGGAAGCATTCAATGGAAACATGGGCAGGATTTTTGCCCTGACACTTTATATTTATCAAGTAAACGCATAGCAAAACGCGTTACTTGAGTGTTTAAAACGCCACTTTGCACTGCATCTAGCTGCAGGAGATATAGGGCGTTTTGTAAAACTTTGAGTTTGAACAAAGGAAGTAGTAACAGGATCGAATACTAAAATGGAATTGAAAGTCAAGCAGGTGCAGCGGGTGGACGGTCCCAAGGAAGCTTTTTACATCCCCGGCTTTTTTGCCGGACTGCGGCTGACAGTCAGGCATTTTGTCCGCAACCTCTTCGGCGCGCGGGACGTGGTGACCATTCAGTATCCTGAAGAGACGCGCCCGGTTTCTGTCCGTTGGCGCGGACGGCACCGGCTGACACGCAGGGAGAATGGTTTCCTCAAATGCGTCGCCTGCTACATGTGCGAAACGGTGTGTCCATCCAAATGCATCCACATTGAAGCCGGTGAGCACCCGGACCTCTCCATTGAAAAATACCCGGTGCGTTTTGATATTGACGAACTTCGCTGCGTTTTCTGCGGGCTTTGCGTGGAGGCCTGTCCCAAGGAAGCGATCCGCATGGATACCGGGGTTGTTGCCATGGCTTATTCCTCCCGCCATCCTTTCGATTACAACCGGGACCTTTTGCGCGACGGATACGACTCGCTGCAGCACGAAAACCCGAAATATCAGGACAAGGACCTGCCTTGTCCGGAAACCGGAAAAGAGGCGCTTCCCCACTCAGTAGGTATTCCGGCCTCATGAAATGAGACACGCTTCTTCCCCACTGTTGCTTGATATCCGCATGTCTGATGAGCAAACAGTGTTCTATCAAAACATGGTGAGAAGGCGGCAATGAAAAACGACACGGAATCCTTCACCCCGGAACAGCAAGCGCAGTTGGAACCGTATGTTACCAACACGGACCGTTCTGTGTTTCTCCTCACCAATCTTCCGGAAGTTATCAAGGGCGCGCTTTTTTCTCGTTACTCCCGTTCCACCCTGGGTCTGCGCAGCCTGTTGCTGAAAGAATTCATTCTGGGAGACGAATCGGAATTCCGTTCAATTCAGGGGGAACCTGAAGAAAAGGGGAGCCGACGGCGTACGGAACTGGCGATCGAGCGTGCAAGAAAATTCTATGACCGCATCCTCGATGGATACGGTGATGACTCAATCGGGGAACTGGGAGGCGCGCATCTGGCCCTGGAAAACCTCTCCATCCTGGCCACTAAAACGGTGGAAGACGCGCGTATCGGCGGTTCTCCCCTGGAAAAATCCACACGTTATGTCGGCTTCAGCGACAAGGTCAATGGCCGCTTTCGTTATTTCCGTGACGCGAAGCTGATGGAATCGGAACACCGACAGCTTTATCTCGAAACCTGCGATCACCTGTTTGAAACCTATGACCGCATCACCGAACCCGTCCGTGATCATGTCCGCAGACTGATGCCCCGTGAACCCGCTGTGAGTGAAGAGGCATACGAACGTTCGGTGCGCGCAATGGGATATGATCTCATCCGCGGTCTCCTGCCGGCATCGACCCAGACCAATATGGGTGTTTTCGGCAATGGCAGGTTTTTCGAAACGCTGATTCGAAAACTGCGCCTCGAACCCTTGCAGGAATTGAAAGACCTCGGGCAGACCTCCTTTGAGGAACTGTCAAAAGTGATTCCATCATTCATCCGCAGGGCAGACCCGGAGCATCAGCATTTTCAGGATTACCAGGATTACACGCTGGCACAGCGTGAATTGGCCCGGGATTTCGCAGAGAGCAATTTAAAAACACCGATTCCGGTAAATCAGCGCACGGAAGTTCGACTGGCAGAACATGATCCGGACGCGGAAAACAAACTGCTCTCCGCACTGCTCTTTCCTCACACCCATGCTTCTTTGAACGAGATCCGCGGCCAGGTTCGCGGTTGGACGGAAGAAAAAAAACAACGGCTGCTGGAACAAACATTTAATCTGCGTAAACATCGCAGACACAAACCCGGACGTGGTTTGGAGCTGCCGTTTTACACTTTTGACCTGCTGGGCGATTACGGAATCTACCGTGACTTGCAGCGGCACCGCATGTTGACGCAGGAGCGGCAGCTGCTTACTACCCGTTTCGGCTACGAAAAACCGGTTGAACTTGATGACGCGGGAGTTGGTGAGATCTTTGATTCAGCAATGCAACAGGCGGCGGTTGCTTTTGAAAAAATACAGACGGAATTTCCCGCTGAAGCTCAATACGTGGTGCCGATGGGATACCGCATACGCTGGTTTGCACACATCAACCTTAGAGCGCTCTCGTGGCTGGTGGAACTGCGCAGCATTCCGCAGGGGCATCCCGGTTACCGTCACATCGCCCAGCAGATGTTCCTGCGCGTGCGGGAAGTGCACCCGCTGCTGGCGAAATTCATGAATTATGTCGATCTCGAGGAATATTCGTTGGGACGCCTGGATGCCGAGGTCCGCCAGGAATCAAGCGTTCCGTAACAGAATAATGGATTGCGGTGTAAAGGCTGAGCTTTGAATCCGTTTAGGCAGCAGGGAATACAATCAATGAAAATGACAAATGATGGATGTGTTGTGTAATACATGGTTTATCACTTTTTGTCATTCTGAACTGATTTTTCGGAGATCCCATGCATGAAAACCTGATCATAATCGACCATCCCCTGGTTCAACACAAACTGTCGCTGATGCGAAACCGTGATACTTCCACCCGCGGGTTCCGCATCCTGATCCGTGAAATCGGCACCCTGCTCGCTTATGAAGTGACCAAAGACCTACCCCTTATTTACAGGGAAATTGAAACTCCCCTGATGAAGATGAATGCGCCCATTCTTGAAGGGAAAAAACTCTGCCTCGTTTCCATCCTACGCGCAGGCAATGGTTTGCTGGACGGTTTCCTCGACCTCGTACCCTCGGCACGCGTGGGGCACATCGGGCTTTACCGTGATCCGGAAACACTGGTTGCGGTTGAATATTACCTGAAAATGCCCGACCTGATCGATCAGCGCCTGGTGCTTGCCCTGGACCCGATGCTGGCAACCGGACATTCATCTGCGGCGGCAGTGACGCGCCTCAAGGAAAACGGCGCTTCCAACATCCGTTTTGTCTGCCTGCTGGCTGCACCGGAAGGGGTGGAATATTTCACCGGGGTGCATCCGGATGTGATGATTTATACCGCGGCACTGGATGAAAAACTAAACGATCACGCCTATATCCTGCCCGGACTCGGTGATGCCGGGGACCGGATCTTCGGCACCAAATGATCCCCGCCGGGTTGATTCCCGGCACTGAACCAGCCAGCCACTTTGCCTATAAACCCGGCTTCAATCATTCGGGAATACAGGCACTTCACTTGATACAATTTCTGCTGCTCAGGGTGTAAAAACAGCTTCGAACAGGCGCCGGAACAATATCTCATAACGGGGTAATATTACGGTCCTATATCGGTAAGGTACTTTGTCCGCTTTTTTATACCTCGCATGGAATAAGCTGAACGTACATTCATCGTCATTGGTTATCTATGCATTTCCCTGAGCTTTGGTTATAATTTCCATGTATTTTTTGTTTGTCTCATAAAAAGTCTTAAAACAACGGCAATTCTGATCCGCTTGAGAATGCTGAGATTTTCCTACATTTACCATTTGGCGGGTTTTTAATAGTTGCATCATTCATGTACAGGACCGCATCGTGCAGGTAAAAGCAGAGAAAGAACTCAAGCTCAGACAAGACCCGGCAACAGTCTGGAAAGTGCTGACTGACCCGGTCCGAATGGTTGTGTCAGTGCCCGGCGCCGAGTTGACCGAACAACTGGATGAGCGTAATTTCAAGGGAAAAGTAAGCGTTAAAATCGGCCCCGTGACGGCCAAATTCAACGGGGAGGCGACATTCACCAAAATGGATCAAACCGCTCATGAACTTACACTGGAAGGCAAGGGTTCTGACAGCGGAGGCAAAGGGGGCGCATCCATGAATATGCAAATCAAACTGGCCTCCGCGGAAGAAGGGGGGACGGTGATGAACAGCAGCATGAGTCTTTCGATTTCCGGCAAGCTGGCCCAGTTCGGATCACGGATGATAGTTGCGGTCAACAACAGGATGTTCGACCAGTGGTCCGATAATTTCACCGAGTTGCTTGATGCTCAATCCGCCTCATCTGAAATATCCATGGACGCTGGTGAAACGTCCGGAGATACTCTCCCTGGAACTGCTCCGGTCCATGCTGAAGGCAGCGATTCGCGGGTCTTGGAATCCAAACCGGAACCCCTGAAGGCCCTGCCACTGATCTGGACAGCCATCAAGGGGTTTTTCGGCGCCAGATCCTGGGCAAAATAGATCACGTACAACAGCTTCATGGTCTCGGCAATAATTCTTGCCGCGGGAGTTTCCCGAAGAATGGGCGGGCACAACAAGCTGCTGCTTCCGTGGATGAACAAGCCGCTGATTGCGCACGCTGTGGAATCCGCGCTAGCATCCTCAGCGGACGAAGTGCTGGTGGTTATCGGATTTCAGGGTTCCCTGATACACAAGGCATTGAAGGATTACCCAGTACTTATCACCGAAAACAAGGATTATGCGCAGGGCATGCTCAGCTCAATCAAGACCGGAATACAGGCTTCTGCCAGCGGGTGTGACGGCTGGATGATCTGCTTGGGAGATCAGCCCCGGATTTCGGGGAGTACTCTCGAACAACTGATCAATGTTTTTCGCCGTGAGCATGATAGCCAAAGAGATTTGATCGTACTGCCTGTCTGTGGTGAGATGCACGGAAATCCGGTTATTTTTTCCAGTACATTCAGAAAACGTCTGCTTAGCCATCAGGGAGAAGGAGCACGGGAAATTGTTCTGAAACATGAACAATGCGTGGTCGAAGTTGAGGTTGCTTCCACAGGGATGTTTGAGGATATTGACACAAACGAAGACTACGCACTGCTGAACGAATTTATTTGATCCATGTCCAGTGATTTTTTTGAAAAACTAAACCAGTTGAGCGCCAGGGATGTTCCGTTTGCTGTCGCGACGGTGATCAGGATCACCGGTTCTGTTTCCGCTAAACCCGGTGCAAAATCTATTATCGACTCACAGGGTCAAACCGTTTATGGTTGGGTCGGGGGTGGATGCGCGGAGGAAGCCGTGCGGGAAGCATCACTGCAAAGTCTGAGCGACGGTCGGACCCGCATTGTTCCGCTGAATCTCGATGATGAGATACTGGGTGTTGGCATGCCCTGCGGGGGTACGATGGAGGTTTACGTCGAACCCTACCTGCCGCATCCGGAACTGCATATCGTCGGGCATGGGCGGATTGCGGAAGTGCTGGCTGAACTTGCTCACCTGATGCATTTCATGGTGACCGTCAATGATCCGGCAGCAGTCCGGGAAGACTTCCCACATGCAAGCAGGATGATCACCAGCGACCCGGAATTTGCACAGTTGAATCCGGGAGCGAGTACGTATGTTGTCGTTGTCACTCAGCACAAGGGGGACCAGCACTCGATCAAAAAAGCGCTTGAGGGAGATGGACCTTACATCGGTCTGGTAGCAAGCACCAAGCGCGCGAAACTTGTCTTCGAATACCTGCTTGATGAAGGGGTTGATGCGGAGCAGTTGAAGCGGGTTCATTCTCCGGCCGGGCTCGATTTCGGCGGGACTACTCCGGAAGAAATCGCGCTTAGCATCATCGCTGAAATGGTGTCGATCCGTCGCGGAGGGTCCGGCAAAAAAATGATGGAAACAAGGGGTGTATATGCCTGCACAGGTTGAGGCATCCAAGTCCGAAAATTTCCCTTCGCGAAAATCCGTATCGGAAGCTGAGCGCAAACCGGGTTTGGATGGGGCCGAGATACGGAAGCAGTTTCCCATCCTTAAACGGGAAATTCATGGGCAGTCGCTGGCTTACCTGGACAATGCGGCCACCACCCAGAAACCCGCAACGGTGATCGACGCAGTAACCGAGTTTTACCGACATTCAAACAGCAACGTCAGCCGCGGGGTCTACACCCTTGCCGAAGAAGCAACCGCTGTTTATGAAGGGACCAGGAAAAAGGCGGCCGGGTTTATTCATGCACCGCATGCTGAAAACATCGTCTTCACGAGTGGGACCACAGCTTCGATAAATTTAGTCGCCAATGCCTGGGCCCGTCCGCGGTTACGAAAAGGGGACAGCATAATCGTCACAGAAATGGAGCATCACTCCAACCTGGTCCCGTGGCAACTGGTTGCCGGGGAGTGCGGGGCTGGGTTGGTTTTTTGGCCGGTGACCAGTGAAGGTCGGCTGGCACTGGAAAAGCTGGAACCCCTGCTCAACCCTTCGGTCAGTCTGCTGGCAGTGACCGCGGTTTCCAATGTGCTCGGAACGGTGAATGAAATACGCGATATCATCACGCTTGCCCATCGGCATAGAATACCTGTGCTAATCGATGCGGCCCAGGCGGCCGCAAGGTTGGAAATGCATGTGTTGCAATGGGACTGTGATTTTCTCGCGTTTTCCGGACACAAGGTATATGGCCCAACAGGCATCGGTGTTTTGTACGCAAAGTCCGAACGAATGCGTGAGATGCGGCCCTGGCAGGGTGGCGGGGGAATGATCGGCAAAGTGGAGCGGGAGCGCTCTTCATGGGCTGAACCTCCTGCGTTGTTAGAGGCGGGCACTCCTCCCTTTGCGCAGGCGGCAGGTTTATCCGCGGCGATCGAGTTTTTGGAAAAGACAGGCATGGAGAATGTACGCGCGCACGAAATCGCACTCACTGAATACGCGCTGAATTGCTTGCGCCGGGAACAGGACGTGGAGGTATATGGACCGGAAACGGTTGATTCGCGCGCTGGAGTGATTGCCTTCAACTTGGCCGGTGTGCATCCCCATGACGTTGCTCAAATCCTGGATGAAAGCGGTATCGCCGTCAGGGCGGGTCATCATTGCACCCAGGTTTTGCATGAAAAATTGGGGGCCCAGGCATCGGTGCGGATCAGTTTTGGTGTTTACAACACAAAGGACGAAATCGACCGTCTGATAGATTCCCTGCAGCATGTCAGAGAAATATTGCAGTAAATGAAATCGAGCGAGGAAATATACCGCGGAGTGATCCTCGATCACGCACGTCATCCGCGCAACCGCGGAATCCTGGAAAATCCTGATCTGCAGGCGTCCGCGTACAATCCTCTATGCGGCGACGAATTGATCGTGACCCTCCGGTTGCGGGATGAAATGATTGAGGAATGCAAGGCACAGGTTCGCGGGTGCTCGATTTGTCAGGCATCGGCATCTATGATGTGCGAACAGGTGCTCGGTTCACCACTCTCCGGTGCGGTTTCGTTTGCAAAAACTTTCAGGTCGTGTTTTGATCCCGATCAAACAGGCTTGCCTGTGGAAATTGAACCGATGCGACCCCTCGTCATGTTGAAAACCCACCGTAGCAGGATCAAATGCGTTTTGCTCCCTTGGGACGCTTTTGAGGAATGTGCGCAAATTCACACAAACCCAAACTGATGGGACAATCCTTGGCACATACATCCATGTATCAGACAGAAACCAAACGTATCCGGAAGATGCTCGAAGAACAGGACTACATTGCCGGGAAAGACATCGTGATGTCGGTGTTTCTGGCTAAATCCCTGCACAAACCATTGTTGATCGAAGGGCCGGCTGGGGTGGGCAAGACGGAAATCGCCAAGGTAATGGCACGGGCCCTGGATACCGACCTCATCCGGCTGCAATGTTACGAGGGGCTTGACGCGAACATGGCGCTCTACGAATGGAATTACCAGCGCCAACTGCTGCATATCAAGCTGGACGAACACAGCGGAAAGTCGCTGGAGGAGAAGGAAGCTACCATTTTCAGCGAAAATTTCCTGCTCAAACGACCGCTGCTGCAGGCAATCATGCACCCCAAACCTCCTGTTTTGCTGATCGATGAGCTGGACCGTTCAGACGAGGAATTTGAGAGCTTCCTGCTTGAAATCCTTTCCGAGTGGCAGATCACCGTTCCGGAAATCGGCACCATCCGGGCGCAGGAACCGCCCTACGTCATTCTCACCAGCAACCGCACCCGGGAACTTTCAGACGCCGTGCGCAGGCGCTGTTTCTACCTCTGGCTGGATTACCCGGAATTTGAGAAGGAACTCGCCATCGTGCGCGGCAAGGTCCCGGGAATCGATCAGCGGCTGGCTGAGCAGATTTGCCGTTTCATGGAATTGATCCGGGAGCATAAATTGGAAAAAATCCCCGGAGTTGCGGAAACCCTCGACTGGGCGCGGGCGCTGGTTGCCTTGCATCAGGATCACCTTGATGCGGAAATGGTTGCGGCCACCCTGGGCATCGTCTTCAAAGATAAATACGATGTTCACCAGGTCAAGGAATCACTGGGAGGTTTCATGGAACGGCTGGGCAAACGTTTCAATGGGCTGCCCAACGAAGACCCTGGTGCCGATACAGCAGTTCATAACGCAGCCGGCTGAGGCCTTACGGAAGGAGGAATCCGGGGGCTCCCCAGGCGATAGCCTCCCGGGGTGTAATTTAAAAAGTGATTTTGCGCTCCATCGGCTTTGGGGGATCAGCAGTCCATTCAACCATCGATCCGTCGTACATGCGCGCGTCCGCGTTTCCCAGCAGTTCGCTGAGGACGAACCAGTCGATGGACGCCCAGTGCCCGGTGTTGCAGAAAGTGACCACTTCTCCGGAAGTGGGGACCCCCCTGGAGGCGAAGATTTTTTCCAGCGTTGCCTTGTCCCGGAAAACCCCCTTGCCGCCCACCGTCGTCCAATCCTGGGGCAGGTTTATTCCGAAGTTCCCTTAAGTGATCAGTCATATCTCTTTGATTAATTTGATAAAAAAA
>CAYFLK010000031.1:0-40543 GCA_964344035.1 uncultured Pseudomonadota bacterium | reverse complement strand
GTCAGCAGGCCGAAGCCGATTGAAAGCAGAATGCAGACCACCAGTATCACCAGGCTGTAGCCTCCGAATGTGATGAATGGCTGGATGATCTTGTCCCTGTTTCCGGTCAGCACCAGGTTCCAGTGATCGTGCCCGTTGTCTGACGTTGTAACAATCGGGTAAAGCACCATCAGGTCTCTAACCGATGTTTTAAGCCTGTTTCCCGGAGGATGCGGCAGGCTGAGCAGATCTCTGATGCGCTTGTCCGGGTCCTGCCGAACATCAAGAAACAGGTCGAAAACATCCCGCTTCTGGGTCCCTGATGCCACCATCCTTCCTGCTTTATCGACCAGGCTCAGTTGCTGGTAGCTGAGAGCGGGCATACCCTTGAGCACATCGACCAGCGAACGTCCGAAAATGTTGATGACGAATATTCCTTGACGGGTCCCGTCCAGGTCCACCGGAGTGCCGTAGCGGAAGACAGGCAGTTTGGGCAGTTCAACGACGTGATGTTCAATGTTGAAATCCATCGGTGAGACGTAAACCTGCCCGGGAGCAAGTTTCATCGTTTCCTGAAAATAGTAGCGGTGCCGCTTGTTCTGCAGTTCAGGAATCGGCGTGATGTGGATTTTCCCGTTCTTGTTCTCCGCCCTTATCACCTCCATCCCCTCCGCGTTTATAAAACGGAGCTGGTAATAAAACGGGTGGACGCTCATCAGCTGTTTCAGCTGCTGCTCGACCTGTTCCCGGTAGTGATCGGCTTCGGTTGTTCCCTGGTTGACGATGAACTCCCGCAGAAAGGGAGAGTGGCTGAGATGCTGCAGATAACGATCGAGGTTGTGCAGAAAATCATCGACCTGGTAGCCGATGGTGCGCGCCTCGTTTTGCAGGCTGTTGACGGAGATCTGCCGCATTTCATTGAAACCGACAAGCGCGGAAAACAGGAAATACGAAATCACGGGCACCGTCGCCAGTCCGGTGGTGAGAATCAACAGCTTGATCCGAATCGGGATGCGTCCGAAAAGGTGGTTGAGGTCTTTCATATTCAGGTGATCAAATGGAAATTCATGTTTTTTAAACTATTCTGTACTGATCAACAACATCCTAACGCTGGCTTCGCCGTCCGGGACATGCCCGGACCCCAAACAAATGATGAATATGCAGAATGTTGTCTGAAACGCGAAGAGACGCAGATTTTGGAAGTTTTGGAGTTTAGGGTCGTTTTGTAGGGGCAAACCTATGTGTTTGCCCACAACGATGGGCGGACACCTGTCTGCGCCTGCCTGCGCCAAGCGAAGCGCCTGTCTGCGTGCTACGCACAGGCAGGCGGCAGGCAGGTGCCACGCACAGGCAGGCGCAGGTCCGCCCCTACGGCCCACTGCCTAACCCGCACCAACCGGAACCAAAAAATGGATTTTTGCTAATCACTCCTATCTTTTTGAATATATAAAAGAATTTTATGTGTCCGAAGATTTCTTCGACATATTGTCCCTGTCTGCGTGCGATGCACAGGCAGGCAAGAATTAAATTATAAGTGACTAATACACATACCACATAAATACCTATTACGGAAGCCCTACCCCTCTATTCATTGAAAGCCGGATTTGATGAGGGAAAACCAGCGCTATTGGGTCCGTAGGCGACTGGTCAGTTTCTGACCATTTACATGGTCACACCCTGACCACTGGTCATTTTGTAACCATTTGTTGAGCGTGCCTTTTCAGACCCTTTCTTTTATGTGGAAATCATTGATTTAATTGGTAATTTTAACATTATACAGGGGCAGCTGCCGGTCTGGAAGGAGAGATTGCAAATCAGTTCTGAAATTCCCCTGAATGAAATTCATTTATTATTTATAATCAGTATATTACAAGCGATATTACGGAATGGCACACATGTCGCAATTTGAAGGTCCGTGATAGACTGCGCGTGATACTGTACTGGAGGATGAGCGAGGGGGCTCTTGGGTGAAGCCGAAAGAATAAAACAGTCCGCGTAAGTTGAATCGATGAGGCACCCTGAAATCTGTAAGGAGACTCGATGCAAAAAAAAGCTGCATTTCTTATCCTGGGAGGGATAGTCATGGCATTGACGCCCCTCTCGTTCAAGGCATACGCCGGAGAAGATCTGACATTGCCTAAACTCAAATTCAACGCGACGAAAGCCAAAATCGGAAAGCGCCTGTTTTATGACGCGCGCCTGTCCGGAGACGGCGAACTGAGCTGTGCAAGCTGCCATACGCCGGACAAAGGGTACGCGGACGGGCTGGCCCTTTCAAAAGCCTATCCCGGCAACCTTGGGTTCCGCAACACGCCGACCCTGATAAACACCGCGTACAAAAAGCAATACGGCATTCCCTGGTTCCATGACGGGCGGATCGGCACCAACCTGAACGACATCACACGCGACCAGATCACCGAGACAATCTGGATGAACATGGACATGCGCATCATGCAGGAGCGCATCAAGCAGGACCCGGTATACGTGAAGATGTTTGCCGCGGCCGGAATGGGCGAACCGTCCAACGGGAAGGTCCGCAAACTGATTCCTGAATACCTGAAAACACTGACTTCGAGAAATGTTCCCTTCGACGAGGGCAAACTTGCTGCAGCGGCTAAGCGGGGTGAAGGGTTGTTTTTCGGCAAGGCGGGATGCGCGTCCTGTCACAGCGGGCCGTTGTTTGCCGACGGCAAGGCACACAACCTGGGGGTTCCTGAAAACACGGAGATTTTCAAGGACCCGTACAGGCACATTACTTTTGTAGCCTTCAACATGTTCATGGGCAACGAGAATTTCATGAACCTGCGTCGCGACCCCGGCGCGCACGTGCAGAATCACTACTCCGACGGCAGCGACATGGGCAAGTTCATGACGCCTACCCTGAGGGAGTTGAAACAGACCGCGCCTTACATGCACAACGGCATGCTGGCGACTCTGGCCGACGTGGTTGAATTCTACAACCAGGGAGGAGGCAGCGACTCCAACAAGGACGCCCTGCTAAAACCGCTGGGGCTTTCAGTGCAGGAAAAATCCGACCTGGTCGCCTTTCTCGAGTCACTGTCCGGAGACCCGCTTACCGGTCCGGACCATGTCTACTCGCAGAAGATTCCCCAAAAATACGAGCCGGTTGAAAGCTGGCTGACGGTTAAAAACTAAGCGAACGGAGGGTTCATGAGTATGTCAAACCTGATAATCAAAATTGGCAGCCCTGCCGCCTTGCTGGTGGGGATGCTGCTGCCCTTCTGTGTGTTTGCGGAAGGAGATCCCGATTATGACGCGCCCCTCGCCGCACTGGGGCCGCCACCGATTCCGTCGGACAATCAGCAAAACCCGGACAAAATCGCGCTGGGCAAGATGCTGTTTTTCGACCCGCGCCTGGGAGGAGACACTTCAGTCGCCTGTTCAGACTGCCACAGTCCCAAGGAAGGCTGGTCATTTGCCGCACCCATCAGCCGCGGTTATCCGGGTACCATCCACTGGCGCAGCAGCCAGACTGTGGTAAACGCAGCGTATTACGGCAAGCTGTTCTGGGCCGGGTCTTCCAAGTCGCTGGAATCCCAGGCAAAGTCGGCCGCCACAGGCGGAGTCGCCGGCAACGGTGAAGGAGACGTGATGGAAGCCCGCCTGGCTTTCATCCCGGAATACCGGGAAGCCTTCAACAAAGTGTTCGGTGACGAATGGCCCCTGATAGCAAACGCTTGGAGGGCGATATCCGCTTTTGAGCGCACTCTCGTGCAGCGCGACACGCCCTTCGATCTCTACATGCAGGGGGACAAAGACGCGCTTTCAGAAGAGCAGAAACGAGGACTGGCCCTGTTCGAAGGCAAGGCTAACTGCGTCGAATGCCACAACGGGGCGCTTCTCACCGACGAGAAATACTACAACCTCGGTGTTCCCCGTCACGAAGGCTGGCTGGACGACGGTTTGAAGCAGATAACGTTCCGTTTCGAACTTTACGCCAAGGGTCTCCCGGAGGAGAAGTACCGCAACCTGAAGGACGATCCGGGCTTTTATTTCCGCACGAAGAATGACGAGGACATGGGTAAGTTCCGCACCCCGTCTCTGCGTTATACCCTTTACACCGCTCCCTATATGCACAACGGTACCTTCTTCAGCCTCGAGGAAGTGATCGATTTTTATAACGAGGGCGGCGGGTCCAACGATTTCAGCGCGAACAAGACCAAAATCCTGAAACCGCTGGGGCTGACGGATGAAGAGAAGGAAGACTTGCTGGCCTTTCTCGAAAGTTTGAGTGGAGAGGAAATCCTGATGGATCCTCCGCAGCTTCCCAAGTACCAACCCCTGGCAATGGATTAATGGAGGGCAGAATGAACACACAAACAGAAAAAAACAAAAAAACCGAGAGCGCTTGCGCGCTTTCCCGTCGTCATTTCCTGCTCTACAGCGGCACGGCGATCACGACCACCACGGTGATGCTGCAGATCCCCGGGGTCCTCAAAGCCCGGGAAGCGCAGATCGCGACCTACCCGCGCAAGCTGATCGGGAAAATGAGTCAATTGAAAGCCGATCAACCGGTGACTTTTAATTATCCGGATGACGGGGCAAATGCGACTTCAATCCTGGTCAAACTGGGTACCCAAGCCGGAGGCGGGGTCGGCAAGCAGCAGGACGTCGTTGCTTTTAACACGTACTGTGCCCACCAGGGCGGGCCGCTGCTCGGAACGTACAACGCGGAGCACAAAACCCTTGGTCAGTGCCCGTTCCATTTGAGCACATATGATTTGACCCGCTACGGCATTATCGTTTCAGGGGGCGCGTATCAGAACCTGCCCCAGGTTTTGCTCGAAGTCGAAGGAGACAACATCTACGCAGTGGGCGTGATGGGGTTGATCTTTGGCCGCAATAACAACTTGATTGGATAAGAGGAGGATCTTATGGCTACCCCCTATTACACCCCGACCGACAAGGTCCCTCTGCCGCCCAAGAACGCGGACGTACTGACGACCGCGTGCGACTACTGTATCGTCGCCTGCGGTTACAAGGTCTACCGCTGGCCTGTGGGCAGGCAAGGAGGGCCCAAGGCGAGTCAAAACGCTTTCGGCAAGGACTTTCCCGTCGCCGCCCTCCAGGAATGGGTGGCGCCCAACCAGCACAACATCGTGATGCACAAGGACAGACAGCACCACGTGATCGTATTGCCGGACAAGGACGCGAAGGCGGTCAATCTCAACGGTGACTCTTCAATCCGTGGAGGGACGATTGCGCAGAAGTGTTACAACCCATCCACACCGACAAGGGACCGTCTGCAGACCCCCTTGATGCGCATTTACGACACGCTGATGCCGGTTTCCTGGGACCTCGCGCTGGATGTCGCCGCGGAGGTGGGAAAACACGTTATCGCCAAGCACGGCGCCAACGCGTATTCGGTGAAAACATATTCGTACCAGTATGTGGAGAACACCTACGCCATCACGAAATATGCTCGCCGCCACATCAACACTGCGTCATTCACCTGGCACGACACTCCTTCGGATGTGACATCCACGCCGGGTTTCCGCGATGCCGGGTTCGATAATTTCGGCGCCGCCTACAAAGACTGGGCGGATGCCGAGACTTTGATGATCTGCGGCACCGATCCTTATGAAACCAAGACCATCATCTTCACCCAGTTCATCAAACCGGCCATTGAGCGGGGTCAGAAAGTGATCATGCTCAATCCGCGGGAAACCGCCGGTGTGGCGTTTGCCAAGAAGCACGGCGGCATTCATCTCGATGTCTACCCCGGGACCGACAACCTGGTGGTCAACGCGATTGCCCGGATCATCGTCGAAAACGGATGGGAGGATTCGGAGTGGATCAAGAAATGGGCCAACAACAAGTGGGAAACCGATTCCGGATTTGGACAGGGGACCCGCAACACTCCCTGGCAGTGGCGCACAACATGGGGCAAATTCGAAACCAAGGGATTTGCCGATTGGAAAAAATGGGTCACTTCACAGAAGGAGTATGAACTGGAAAACGCCTCCCGGGTTTCCGGGGTGGCCAAGGCCAAGATCCTCAAGGCGGCGGAATGGCTGGCGAAACCGGTGAACGGCAAACGCCCCAAGACTTCGATCGGCATCGAAAAGGGCTTTTACTGGTCTAACAACACCGGCAACACCGAAGCCATCGGCGCGTTGGCGATCATCACCGGCACCGGCGGCCGTCCGGGACAGATGGTTTCTCGTTTCGGCGGACACCAGCGGGGCGGCACGGGCGGAGGGAAAACGCCGCGCAACAAATCCCCGGAGAAAGTCCCCGGTCGCCGCCGCCGCGCTCTTGACACGGACCGCTGGCTCTATTCAGGACACACCCGTTTCGCGCACGTGATCGGCACCACTTGGGTGCAGTCCATGTGCGGGGCCCAGGGGCTGCAGAAAAAATTCCATGAACTGACCAGCTCAAACCCGCACCAGATCCGTTCCTTCGACAAACAGGAAATCATCGATACGCTGAAAAAGCGTGCGGATTCCGGGGGGATGGTGGTGATCAACCAGGACATTTATCTGGTGGACCCCCTCGGTGCGAAGTTCGCGGACATCGTCTTTCCTGCCGCCACCTGGGGCGAGGAGGATTTCGTGCGCGCCAACGGCGAGCGCCGGTTGCGCCTCTACTCGAAGTTCTATGACGCGCCTGGAGACGCCAAGCCTGACTGGTGGATCATCGGTCAGCTCGGGCAGCGCATGGGTTTCGACGGTTTTGACTGGCAAACCTCAAATGACGTGTTCGAGGAATCCTGCCGTTTCTCGCGCGGAAACCGCAAGGATTACAACATGATAAAGGTGGATGCCCGGGCCAAGGGTATCACCGCCCATGAACGCCTGCGCCAGTTCGGCACGGAGGGCATCCAGGGACCGGTGTTCCGCATCAGCGGCAAACTGGTGGGCACGACGCGCCTCCATGATACCTCCCGGAAACTGCCGCAAACCGGTGCGATGGCTTCCAACATGTTCAACAAAAAACTCACCCACTTCAACTCGCAAACCGGGAAGAATAACATCATGAAATCTCCCTGGGGCCTGTTTTCAGATTTCTGGGGGTGGCTGAAACCCAAGGGCGACGAGTTGTGGGTGACCAACGGGCGCATCAACGAAATCTGGCAGTCAGGTTTTGACGATACCGAGCGCCGTCCTTACATCACACAGCGCTGGCCGGAAAACTACTGCGAAATCCACCCCGATGACGCGAAAAAACGCGGCATCAAGTCCGGGGACCGGATCATGGTCTATTCCAACCGGGTGCCGGCGCATAAGAACACCATCTTGGGAGTGCGGGGGAACGATTTCCAGTTCGCCTCCCTGATGAAAAACGGGCACATCGAGTTGTCCAAGGGCGCGGTGACCGGAATCGCCATCGTTACCCCGGCCATCAAAAAAGGTGTGCTTTTCATGAACTTCCTGGATAAGCGGCAGCCTTCCAATGCCGTCCAGGCCCGCGTGGTCGACTGGATCAGCGGGAATTACAACTACAAAATGGGCGTGGGCAAGATCGTCCGCCTCGGCGGGTCGGCCTATCAGAAGGACCAGCACTCCTTCTCCTTCGCGCCTAGAAATATCACCTGAAAAATGCTGTCGCGGGGCTGCCGGTCTCTTCGGCGCCTCGTGACGGCAGTCAAAGGTTGTCCCGTGAGCAGGGGGGATGACGTCTGAAGCCCAGCGCTTTCCTGTCATCCAGTTCAAAAATTTCAGGCATGTCCTGATCAATCGGTTCGCGGACGGATGCTGTCCGCGGTGAAAGGAGAAGTATGAATAATAGTATCCTAAATTCGGAACCATGAAATTCAGAATTCACGAATTTATGGTTCATCCCATTGAAAACCTGGTTCACCGGGAAATTTAGTAATACAACATCAAACCGAACTGAGAGGAGAGGAAGATGAGAAAAGCAGCAATATTGTTGATGTCACTGATGCTGGTGTTAACAGCGCAGGTGATGGCGGCCAAGAAGTATAAAGTCATCGATGTAAAAGACGGCGGCGCCGTTTCCGGCAGGGTCGAGCTTAATGGCAAGCTGCCGAATCCGGAACGGATCGCGGTAGCAAAGAACCCGGAAGTCTGCGGCGCGGATGACCGCTTGATCAAGTGGGTGGAAGCGGATGAAAACGGGGGATTGCAGAACATGGTGGTCTACCTGCACAAGGTCAAAAAAGGGAAAGCATGGACTGCGCATCCGGAGAATTATCTGATTGATCAGAAAGACTGCCGATTCAGCCCCTGGATACAGATCGTTCCCAAGGGCAGCAAGGTGACGGTAATGAATTCCGATTCAGTGCTGCACAACATACACATCCGCGAACTGAAAGGGGTACGTGCGGGCAAGCGCTACCGCCCGGTGAAAAAGACTATGTTCAACGAGGGCCAGCCTCCGGGGAGCGGTGACATCGAGACGGAGATCAAGTCCCGCTTGAGAGACAACTTCATCCGCATCAACTGTGAAGCGCACAACTTCATGTTTGCGTGGATGTTCGCCGCCGATCACCCCTACGTGGTGCAGACCGCGGCGGACGGCAGTTTCAGCATTGAAGACATCCCCGCGGGCAAATACAAACTGCGCGCGTGGCACCCGACACTGGGGCTGCAGGAGAAGAAAATTAAAGTGGCCGCGGGCGGGTCTGTGTCAGCGGATTTTACCTTTAAAACCAAGAAATAACAAACAGCAGGGGTAGTGCAATGAATAAACAGATGCAACGGATATTTTCCGGGATTTTAATTCTACTTTGGGCCGCGGCGCCCGTTCATGCCGCGAAATACAAAACTCTTAAGGGAGGGGTGAAAAACGGGGGAACGGTGACGGGCCGGATCGTGTTTGAAGGAACGCCGCCGCCCCCCAGAATGCTCAAGGTGGACAAGGACCCCGATGTCTGCGGAGGGAACCGACCCTCGGAGGAACTGCTGGTTGGGAAAAACGGCGGCATCAAGAATGTAGTCGTCAGCATTTCCGGGATCAAGAAGGGGAAGAAATGGAACCTGTCGAAGAAATTCGTCTACGATCAGCAAAAATGCCGGTTCGTCCCTCATGTGCTGCTCATCCGCCCGAAAGCGAAGGGCAGTGTGCTCAACAGCGACAGTGTCGGTCACAACTTCCACACCGTGAGCAAGGGGATATACAACATCAACAAGAAGATCAAGGCCAACGGCAAAATGAAGGTGAAGAAGAAGAAGATCAAAAAATCCGGTAAAATCCGTGTCAAGTGCGATCTTCACACCTGGATGGGCGGTTGGTGGATTGTGGCCGAATCCCCGTACACCGAGCTGTCGGACGAAGAAGGGAATTTCACCATCACAGATGTGCCCGCGGGTAAATACACGTTGAAAGTCTGGCAGGAAAAGCTGGGCGCCCTCGAGCAGCAGATTACGGTTGAGGCCGGGGCAGTCCGGGAACTCGAAATTAAAATGAAACTCTAACTGCAAACTGAAGAATCACCAGTGGGATACTCCGGCATCAGAGGGAAATTCAATAACACATTGTTTTCTGTAGAGGCAGGTTCTCGTGCCTTCTCTGATGTGGGGAGATCAGCAACCGATGCCAACAACAACGTCGATGAATAAACACCCCAAATCCCCCTTGCCCGTCACCTTGTGCGCAAGGTGACGGGCAGGGGGGATTTAAAGAAGTTGGATTATGCGAGATGTTCAATAGTGGAAATTTTTTCATTTAACGACTGTAAACGATGGAGTCAATGCAAGCCCCAGTGAATATAAAATCATTCCCATTTCGTCCGGGAGTTTTGCTGATGCTCATCAGCAGCGTCCTGGTGTTTGCGGGAGTGGTCCCCGTGTCCGGAGCAGAGGGCATGGAAGAAGTCGCGTATCGCACTTTCTTCGGTTTTGACCCCCGGACGACTGTCTGGATCATTGCCGAACTGCACCTGATGTTTGCCGCGTTCGTTCTCGGTGTGCCGATGTTCGCGGTAACGGTCGAATATGTCTATGTGCTGACCAAGGAAGAGCGTTACGACCGCCTGGCCAAGGATTTCACCAGGCTGCTTTCGGCATCCTTCGCGCTGACAGCGGCGTTGGGCGGGTTGCTGGCATTCGCGCTGTTCACGCTCTACCCGAAGTTCATGTCCTTCATGTCGGGCATTTTCCACGAGAGTTTCTACATCTACGCGTTCTTCTTCTTTGCGGAAACCTTTGTCCTCTACTTCTACTATTATTCCTGGGAACGTCTGAAAGAGCGCAAGGGTCTCCACATCACCGCCGGGGTGCTGCTGAACATCATCGGCCTGATCATCATGGGCATTTCCAACTCCTGGGCGACCTACATGATGAGTCCATCCGGCATCGACCCGGAAACTCGGCAGTTCACCGGGACGCTGCTGGAGGCGATCTGGAATCCCCTCTGGAACCCGGTCAACCTGCACCGCATATTGGGCAACGCGGTTTTCGGCGGTTTGGTAGCCGCGGCATATGCGGCGGTTAAATTCCTGACCGCCGAAACGGAGGAGGACCGGGCGCATTATGACTGGATGGGATACGTAGGGAATTTCATCGCCATTGCCTCCCTGCTGTTCCTGCCGTTCGCGGGTTACTATCTTGGGCGGGAGGTTTACAGCAACAGCGCCATCATGGGCAACAACATGATGGGCGGGGCGTTCAGCTGGACTTTCATCATCCAGGCTATCGGCATCGGCAGCCTACTCATCTTCGGGAACTTCTACCTCTGGATGGGGATGGGACGCATCCCCGGGGCCGAGCGCTACCAGGGTTTCATCAAGTTTGTCCTGTTCATCCTGGCCCTCTCTTTTGCCATCTGGCTCACTCCGCACAACCTTCCACTGAGCACAGGGGAACAACTGCGAATGGGTGGACAGTATCACCCGACTCTTAAATATTTTGGTCTGATGCCTGCCAAAAACGCGGTGATCAATTTCATGATCCTGGCAACATTTTTCAGTTTTCTCCTTTATCGACGCGGCAACATCTCCAAAACAGTTCCATTTTCCCGGCAAGGGGGAACCGCAAAGATCATCACGATATTGTGCACCGCCATGGCCGCGGGTGCGGTGCTGTATTATGGCGAATACCTCTGGAACCTGGATCCCAAGGAACTGGACCTGCCTCCGGAAAAAGCGGAGTTCTTTTCCCTGGCCGCGTGGTGCCTTTTTGGCGAAGCCTTCTTCATCCTGGTGGCCGTGGTGATGACGTTCATGGACAGGGGGAAAATAGGCCAGGCGGTGTTGTTTACCTACACCGCCATCAACACGGTTTTTGTCCTCGGCATCTACGGATTTGTAGTGATGGCCGAGGCCAGTCCGTTTCTGCGGAACATCGCGGTGGCGCAGTGGCTTTCGCTGCTGACCTGCATTATTGCGATACTCACCATTGACGTCTTTCTCTTCCGCAAGGCGGAACACATGGGGGCGATACGCTGGGGAAAAATGAGCGCCGTCTCCCAGTATGTCCTGATCCTGCTCTTCATCGTGGCTCTGTTGACGATGGGGATCATGGGATTTATCCGCTCGGGGCTGAGGGAAAACTGGCACATCTACGGAGTTCTGCAGGATACCTCCGAGTGGGCCTTTACCCCCACCAACCTTTACGCGGCAAAGGTGATTGCCTTCTGTTCGCTGGCATTCATTATCATGATGAGCATTGCTTTCTGGCTCAGTGAGTTGGGGGAGAAAAAGAAAAACAGTTAGAACAACATAATTTGCAATTCGTTTAACATGAAGCGTGTCATACATATAGTAGTTTTTGTGCTTGCCGTTCTTGGTGCATTTGTTTACGTGGGCCATGTGGTAACGGATGTGTCAGGCGGGGGAGTCGCCACCGCCGGTGCGGAAGGGGTCAGCCCGGAAGCGGGAGAGGTGATTTTCTGGGGCAAGGGAAAATGTCATACCTGCCACAGCATTGGCGACCGGGGCAGCGCGATCCGCTGTCCTAACCTGGGGGAGAACAACGTCGCAGCCCTGCTGTCCCTGCCCCTCGGCTTGAGGGCCGTAGAACGCGCGGCGATGCGCAGCGAACAGACAGGGACACACTTCACCGCAACCGATTACCTGGTGGAAAGCCTGGCGGATCCCGGGGCGTATGTGGTGGACGGGTTCAAAAACGAAATGCCTTATGTCTATAAACCGCCCATCGGACTTACCCCGGATGAAGTGAAAGCTGTGATATCCTACCTGCAAAGCCAGGGTGGCGACGTGGACATTGCCTCGATCAAACTTCCTGATGTCATCCTAAAATCACAGAAAGAAGAATCGGCCCCCTGGGAACCATACATTGCCGGGGACGCGGAATCGGGGCAGGAACTTTTCTTTGACGAGGAAAGCAATGCCGGATGCGCGCGCTGTCATGCCGTAAACGAACAAGGAGGCTCGGTGGGCCCGGAATTGACTACCGTCGCAGGCACCCGTTCTCCGCAATATATAGTCGAGTCAATCATCAGCCCAAGCGCGGTGATTGCCAGTGGTTTTGAACCTACCCTGATCATCACCAAGGACGAGCGCTACCTGACCGGAATTCAGAAAGGCGAGGATGAAGGGTCAATCTCACTCATGCTCGATTCCGGAGAGTTGATGGAGGTCGATAAGAATGAAGTCCAGGAGATCGCGCCACAGGATACATCCATCATGCCTGCCGGGTTTGCCGACGATCTGACTATGACTGAGTTTCACGACGTGCTGGCTTTTGTGTTGACCCTGGATGGTGAACAGACCCTGGAGGGAGGAGATGAGGATGAAGATGACGAGGAAGACGAAGAAGATGAAGATGAAGATGAAGAGGAGGAGGAAGATGAAGACATTAAAGAAGCTGATGCCGGGGAAACTGATGAAGAATCCGGGGAGTAGTGAAACCGGGGACCCGAGCCGATAAAAGGAGTTAATCAATGAATTTTTTCTGGAAAATAGCGCTGGTCTTCGTGGTGATCCGATACGGAGCGTTGGAGTACCTTTTTCCCTGGGTTTCACAATTGGCTGTGGAGTCGCCAAATCTACTCCCGGCGCCGGCAGCTGCGCTGAGCATGTATACCACGCTGCTGCTTATTTCTCTTGCCATCTACATCCTCTCCAGCGAGCAGAGGATCAAGGATTTCATGGATCCCATCCATGCTTTTGTCCGACCCCAGGACGTGCTGTGGAAAAAAAGCGCACGGTGGGCGGTCCTGGCGGTCTTACCCCTGCTCGGGGGGTGGTCATTCTTTGACTCTAACTCCCCAAAGATCGTCAGTCCAACTGCCGTGCGCATTCAGCATCCCACCATGCCAGGGGCTTTTGAGGGGTTGGAAAACCCGATGCGCCACCCCACCGATGAACAGGTTGAGGAATTCATTGCCGAGTTGAAGGAACAGGCTGAAGAAGCGGCGGAGGATGAGGAGATGGAACCGGTAACCGTCCCCCAGAACATGGAGGAAGGACGTGCGGCACTGGTTGCCAAATGGACCGAGGAAGGCGCGGCGATGTACGCGGTCAACTGCCGGCCCTGTCACGGCATGCAGGCGGACGGAGCGGGGCCGATGGCGGTCGGCTGGCGCTTGCAGCCCGCAAATTTCCGGGACCCGGGGACGATTGCCACCATTGTCGAACCATACGCTTTCTGGCGCGTGAGCAAGGGCGGACCGGGTCTGCCTTCCGCTTCCACACCCTGGGATTCGGCCATGCCGATCTGGGACCTCGATCTGTCGGAAGAAGATCGCTGGAAGATCCTGCTCGGAGAGTACTTCCTTGCCGGAGTGGGGCCGCGGCAAACAGAAAAACTTGAATGATTCAATTCAAGATTCAAGCGGCAAGGAACAAGTGGCAAGGGCCTGCCTGCGCCGCAAAGCGGAGCGACGCGGCAGGCAGGCGTAATACCTAATTCGTAATTCCAAGATTAAATAAATGCATTTCCGACCATTTAACGAGGTAAACATGCTGGGGCGGTTGTTCATTACTTTTCTGGCGCTGATGATCTTTGCCGGTGTCATGTCCCTCAAAGCGCAAACTTCAGAAAAACTTCCCGAGACGGATGAAAACCTGGCAAAGGGCAAGCAGGTCTATCTCAATCGCTGCTGGTATTGTCACGGGAAACTGGGGGACGGCAACGGTCCCGCCGCGGATTTTCTCGATCCACGACCCCGGGATTTCACCGCGGGCATGTACAAAATCCGCACCACCAAAACCGGGGAACTTCCCACCGACGAAGATCTTTTCAGGATCGTCAGCCGCGGCATTCCCGGAACCGCCATGCCGCGCTGGGAACTAACGCTTTCCGAGGAAGAACGCTGGCAGGCGGTGCAATACATCAAGACCTTCGCCTACGAGTTTTCCGATCCGGAATATGATCCCTACCTGTCAGTGGTTCAGATTCCGCAGAAGATCGAATCATCCCCGGAAAGCATCAGCAGGGGCAGGGAGGTTTTTGAACAAAACAAGTGCTTCGAATGTCATGGCCTGGACGGCAAGGGCGACGGTAGGGAGGGGCTGGAAGATGGTTGGGGCTTCCCCGTGCGCGTGCGCAACCTGACCCGTGGTTCGAACATCAAGGGCGGAGCAAAACCTGAAGACATCGTCTTTCGCTTTACCACCGGCATAAACGGAACCCCGATGCCGTCATTCGCGAAAAACATCAGCGGAGACGATCGCTGGCACCTGGCCAATTACGTGGCCTCAATCGCTAAAACCGAGTTCAGCGAAGGTGTCGTCCTCAAGGCGGTACAGTCTGAACAGGAAATCCCGCTCGATGCCGATGCGGAAATTTGGAAAAACCTGCCCATGCTCAGGATCCCCCTTGCCGGACAAGTGGTGGCAAGGCCACGCTGGCAGAACCACTCCATCGACATGGTGGAAGTGCGGGCGTTGTTCAATAAAAAGGAAATCGGTTTCCTTGTTGAATGGGACGACCCCTTCCAGGACGCAGAACACGATCCGAGCATGGAGGTGAAGGAATTTGATAACACATACGTGATGGCAATCGATGAAGTCCCCCGGGAAAAAGGGATTTTCCGTGATTCAATCGCCCTCCAGTTTCCGGTGAAACTAAAATCCGGGGCAAAGAAACCGCATTTCTTCCGTGGTGATTCAGGAAATCCGGTAAATCTGTGGGTGTGGAAATCAGACCTCGAAATATCGGGCGACAACCCGGTTGAGGAAGCCAATGCACGGGGTTTTAAAAGTCAGCTCAAACCGCAGCCCGAAGCAAATCGGCAGGTCCGAGGCAAAGGTGAATGGAAGAACGGTCGCTGGCGGGTGGTTATGTTGCGTCCTCTGCGCACCGAAGACCGCAACGACATACAGTTCGAGCAGGGGAAAATGATCCCCATGGCGTTCAACGCGTGGGACGGTTCCAACGGCGAACACGGCTTGATCATGTCGTTATCAGCCTGGAGTTTTGTCTATCTTGATATTCCCGTATCCGTCAGCCTCTACGTTTACAGCGTGCTTGTGATCGCGGTCCTAGTTGCGGTCGAGTTTCTCTTTATCCGTTACAGCAATTCAAACAATAAGAATGAGGTTGTTTCCTAAAAAGGATTGGGGAAACTAGGATCACACTGATAATTCAAGTTTAATTTTCGTCATCCATCACTGGAAGAAATATTGGGCATCCATGAAACTGAAAGAGAAATCAAATAAATATGCTCTCGGTTTTTTGTTTCTGATACTCGGGCTGGTTGTCACGTTTACGGCGTCAGGCCAGGAACTGGTGCAACTGCCGGAATACCGAGAATTTCCCTGGATCGGCAGCCGGGTGGCAGTCTGGATTGCCGCGGAGGTACACCTGATGTTTGCCGCGTTTGTACTCGGGGTGCCGATGTTCGCAGTGATTGTCGAACTGATCGGGGTTCTCACCGGGGAGGAGCGTTACGACAAGCTTTCCAAGGAATTCACCAAGCTTTTGGCGGTGGCGATGTCCACCACAGCGATCTGGGGCGGGGTGCTGCTGTTTCTGCTGTTGCTGCTTTATCCACGCTTCATGAACTATCTCTCGGAAGTTTTCTTCCCCACCCTCTGGATATACCCCCTCCTGTTCTTTTTTGAGGCGTTCACACTCTACATCTACTACTACGGATGGGAACGCATGAAAACCGGCAGGAGCAAGTGGTTTCATCTCTACCTGGGGCTGCAGCTCAACATTGTCGGCACAATCCTGCTGCTGCTGGCCAATACCTGGGCGACGTTCATGATGACTCCCGGGGGAGTTGACATGAAAACCGGCGCGTTGCTGAATCTCTGGGAAGTGATCGACAACTTCGCCTGGTGGCCGATTAACGTACACCGGCTGATTGCCAATGTGACCTTCGGGGGCGCGGTGGTAGCGGCTTATGCGGCATTTAAATACCTCCACGCCCGCAGCGCGGAGGACAAGGCGCATTATGACTGGATGGGGTACGTAGGCAACATGATTGCCATTTGGTCATTCCTGGTGTTGCCTTTCGCGGGATACTGGTTGATGCGTGAGTTGTATCAATATGACCAGACCATGGGGATCACCATGATGGGCGGGTTTCTTTCCTGGCTGTGGATCATCCAGGCGATCCTGATTTCATCCTTGTTTCTCGCCAGCAACTATTATCTCTGGCTGGGCATGGAGCGCATTGACGGAGGAGAGCGTTACCAGAAATACATCAAGTACATGCTCTCCGTGCTGATCCTCTGCGTCTGGGTTTGGGCCACCCCGCACAGTCTTGTGGTTACACCCGAGGAAGTCGCATTGATGGGAGGAATCCACCATCCGGTGATCGGAGTTTTCGGGGTGATGTCGGCAAAGATGACCGCTGTCAATTTCATGATTCTCACCTCGGCCATCGGGTTTATGTTCTACCGCCGCGCCAACAAGGAGGCGACGGTGAGTTACGCCGCTCCCCTGAATTGGCTGCAGACCGCGATATTTGCAGGAGTGGGCGCATACGTTCTGTACCTGGGCATAGACGGGTACTTTGTCGAACCGAGCGTGCGCGTCAACAAGTATTCGGTGTGGCAGGTTTTGGCGGTGCTGTTTGCGATAGTCGCGACCAGCGTAATCGATCTCTTCCTATTTCGGAATGCGAAAACCATTGGCCGCTTTCATTGGGGAAGGATGCCGCAGCGTTCCCAGTACGCGTTGATTTTCATCGCCGTTTCCTTCACCTGGCTGATGGGCCTGATGGGTTATGCCCGCTCTTCCATCCGCCAGCACTGGCACGTATACAAGGTGATGGAAGACACATCGGTAGACGCTTTTGCACCGACACTCGGGTTTGCCGCTAATATTGTTTCCGTTTGCGTCATCGTCTTTCTGCTGCTGGTGATGTTCATCTTCTGGCTCGGTTCCCTTGCGGACAAGAAAATAACGAGTGGAGAATTAGGAATTACGAATTAGGAACTCAGAAAATGAACACGCTTAAAGTCATTGCATTCGGGTTGCTGGTGGTTGGGTTCTACGCGTTTTTTGCCAACAGCATTCCCCAAACGGAATCACATCCACCTAAGAAAATCAGCCTGGAGGCAAAGCTGACGGAAGATGAAATGATTGAAGCAGGTGAGCGAGTTTATTCCGGCAAAGGCACCTGCGGCATCTGCCACGCGATCGGACGCAAGGGTTCGCGCGGTCCGGACCTCAACGGGGTGGGACTGCGTGCGCAATCGAGGAAACCGGGTTTGAGCGCGAAGGCCTATTTGCTGGAATCCCTGCTGCAGCCAAATGAGTATTTTGTCGATGGATATGGCCCGCTGATGCCTCCCATGCAGACCATTCTCACCCCCGGAGAAATCATGGTGACGGTGGCCTTTCTGCAGAGCATGGGAGGTCAGGTGGACATAACTGCTGAAGACGTGCGTGCAGCCATGAAAATAAAAGTAACTGAAGCAGCAGCGGGACCTCCTCCCCCGGCAGTGCCTGAACCTCCGACGGCGGCGCCTGCCGTCGCCGCGGCGATGCCGGGGGACCCGGAAAAAGGAAAAACGGTTTACAACACGCTTTGTATTGCCTGTCACAATCCTGATCCAGCCCTGGATGGTCAAATAGGCCCCGCTGTCAACGGCTCGTCACGTGAACTGATTGCCGCGCGCGTGCTGACTGCAAGTTATCCCGAGGGGTATCAACCCAAAAGAGACACCAAGTTGATGCCGCCGATGCCGCATTTGGCAAACGATATTGACAACCTGGCGGAGTTTCTCAAGTAACCAGCACGAGACTTGATCAATGACGAAAAAGATTGTTACCAACATTCTGTTTCTATGTTTGCTGCTGCTGATTGCCGTTTATTTGATCTTCAAATACGCGGTAACACCGGTGATGCCGCGGAGTGTTTTCTCCTTCTACATTGTCGTCATGGTGGTGGGGCTGTTCCTGTTCGTAACCGCGACCACGAAAAACCTGAGGGATTTTTGGACACCGATTGAAGCGCTGCTGACCAATGACCGCCTGCTGGCGCCCAGGTGGCTGGTGCTGCTTGCGATACCACTGGCGGTCGCTGTTTCCGCCGGGATGGCCCTGCTTCCATCAAACCAGGCTCCGGTCGGGCTGAGGGTTGTGCATCCTGCTCCGCCTGGTGAGATCGATTTCGAGGGCAAGAAGATCAACTTGCGCGAAGCGGTCAACCCTTTTCGCGCATTCGAGGAGGAAGACCCCGACCAGTTCGAGGAACATGTAGAGGCCGGAAGGAAGGTGTATTTCGAAAACTGCCACTTTTGCCATGGTGACTTCCTTGACGGCAAGGGACCGTTTGCCACCGCGTTCGACCCGAAACCGGCCAATTTCCAGGATGTTGGAACCATCGCACAGCTGCAGGAATCATACGTCTTCTGGAGGGTTGCCAAGGGCGGTCCCGGGCTTCCCAACGAATCCATGCCCTGGCAGAGCGCCATGCCTGCCTGGGAAGGAATGCTGTCCGAAGATGACATCTGGAATGTCACCCTCTTTCTGTACAAAGCAACCAATCATCCGCCCAGGACATGGGAATGAGTGTTTTTCGTATTGGATAGGGATTGAGGAATTGTGAAAAATTATTGGTCAATACATGTGCGGTCCACGTTCCGCAATCAGAATAAAAGGAACATGAAACAGATTTCCTGTTTGTTGGCATATTTTCTTTTGAGTTCCGGAGTGGTTTTCGCGGCCCACCCCCCCGGACATGAGGGGGGGCAGGGAACCTATGAGGAACACTGTGCCCACTGTCACGGTTACGAGGGTGACGGGCAGGGGTATGCGTTCGAAAACGTCTACCCCAAACCCAGGGATTTCACTTCGGCGATGTTTAAAATACGCACCACCGCGACCGGAGAGGAACCGACACTGGATGACCTCTACAGCATCATCACCCGGGGGATGCCCGGGACCACCATGCCTTCATGGCAAAAAACCCTGTCTGAACAGCACCGCCGGGAGGTCGCGGCATATGTGGAAAAGTTTTACAGGGAAGAAGAAGGCGACGAGGAGGAGGAAGATGAAGAAGATGAGGAAGATTCCGGGGACGAGGAAGCCGACGAAGAAGAGGAAGAAGACGAAGAGGAAGACGAGGATGAAGCGCCTGCGGGGCCGCTCGTGATTCCCAGCCCGGTTCCCTCTTCCGCGGAAAGCATTGCCCGCGGGAAAGAGCTGACCCTCAAGGTGGAGTGTGACAAGTGTCATGGAAAGGCAGGGCGAGGGGACGGTCCATCCGCAATGGAATTGAAAGAGGATTGGACTCAGGGTCCGATCCGACCGGCGGACTGGACCGCGCCCTGGCGCTTTCGCGGTGGGAATCGCCCTGAAGATATTTTCCGCACTGTGCGCACCGGGCTCAACGGTACCCCCATGCCTACTTTTGCTGAGGACCTAACTGTGGAGGAAACCTGGGATGTCGTAAATTACGTGCGTTCCCTGGCCCCGGAAAAAGAACCGGAGGTGAAGCGCACGCTGGTTTCGAAAAAAGTGGAGGAACAGATCAGCCTCGAATCCGGGTCTCCAATTTGGGAAGGAGCACTGGAATATTACGTTCCGCTGGCAGGCCAGGTGATCCTGGAAGACAGGCTGTATCAACCCATTGTCCATTCACTCAGGTTCCGATCCGTGTATAATGAGGATGAAATCGCCTTCCGCATCCAGTGGAATGATCCCACTTCCAGGGATCACAAGGATTTCGCCGGCGGTGACGAGCTGATACTGCAGTTTCCCGCAAAAATAAAGGAAGGGGACACCAGCAGCCCGTATTTTCTGATGGGACGTCCCGGGAAATCGGTGAACCTGTGGATCTGGGGCGATGACTATCGACAGGTTGTCGATGCCAAGTCATCCCGGCTGGGGGACTGGACTGTGCGGCAAGATCGCGCAATCTCCTCCGCGATCCAATACCAGGACGGCCGGTACACGCTGATCATGAAACGCTCCAGGGTCAATGGACAGAAAGGAAGCATTCAGTTTCCTCCAGAACGAACGGTGGTCCAGATCGCGTTTTCCGCGGTGGACGGTTCCAACCAGGAAGGCGGCAGCAAACGTGGAGTGACCACCTGGTACAACCTGTTGCTGGAACAGCCGGTGGGGACCAAAGTTTATTACGTGCCGGTCATTTTATTCCTTTTGATTCTCGGCTTCGAGATCTGGTTGATGAAACGAACCCGGCAGCAGAAACAAGAGCAATGAGCCATGGACTTTCAACCCTATCTGATCGCCGTCAACCTCACACGGCGCTGCAATCTAGCTTGCGCGCACTGCTATCTGGATGCCGGAGGCAAACACGCCCCTGCTTCCGAGGAGTTGCCGGGGGCAAAGACCGGGAAACGTCTGAAGAACTGGATACACAGGAGCTGACCGCACTCTTTGACGTCGTCTCCAGGCGGGCCGACGGGACATTGGTGGTATTGACCGGGGGGGAGCCACTATTGCGCAAAGACCTCCCGGAACTGGTGGCCGCGGGGAATGAAAGAGGGCTGCGCATGGTTTTGGGGACAAACGGGCTTCTGCTCGATGCGCGCACGGTTACTGATCTATCCGACTGCGGTCTTCAGGGGGTGGGGATCAGTCTGGACAACCTGCGGCCGGAGGAACATGAACTGTTCCGAGGCGTCCCCGGCGCATGGGGAAAAACTGTTTCAGCAATCCGCGCGTGCCGTGAATCAGGACTGCACGTGCAACTGCACACCACCATCACCAGTAAAAACATGGGGCAGCTTGGCTCCTTTGTTCAGTTCTCCCTTCGTGAAGGAGTGTCGATTCTCAACTTCTTCTTTCTGGTCTGCACCGGGCGCGGTCAGTGGCTGACAGACATCACCCCCTCTCAATATGAAGCCGTCCTTCAGGAAATTGCCTGCCTGCAGCAAAACACCCGTGGACTGATGATCCAGGCGCGCTGCGCGCCGCATTTCAAACGCATCCTCTATCAGCAGGACCCGCGTTCTCCCTTCACCCGGGCCACGGGATACGATGGCGGTGGATGCCCGGCCGCCACCCACTATTGCCGCATCGACCCCGTCGGCAACGTGACCCCCTGTCCTTACATGGAAAATTCGGCGGGCAACATCAGGGATTCATCTTTTTGGGAGATATGGGATCATTCTCCGCTTTTCAAGCAGTTCCGCACTTTGGAACTGAAAGGCCGGTGCGGGTCATGTGAATATCGGTCTCTGTGCGGAGGGTGCAGGGCTCGCGCGCAGGAACATCATGGAAACCTGATGGCGGAGGACCCCACCTGCACCTGGCAGCCTGCTTCCTCCGCATCCATTTCCGTGGAAATCCCTTCCGGCCGCCTCGATGACTCTGTGCGCTGGACGCCGGAAGCAAAAGAACGGTTGGGGTGCATCCCGGTTTTTCTGCGCGGAATGATTCGGAAACGCCTGGAGGAAAAAGCTAAAGCACAGGGAATTGATATTACCCCTGAATTCATGGCTGCACACCGCAAGCAGCGGGAACAGGAACTGGGGATCAAGTTTCAGTAGAATATGACCTTTGCTAAAATACTATCCGTAGGAGAATTAATATGAACGCTCTGGCAAAACTGGAAAAACGGCTTCCTTACATTTCCGTGGAACAAGACGCGATGGCTATTGATCTGCCCTCGGGGCCTGTACGCCTGCCGGTGACGCCGCTGCCGGAGCGGTTCGTGGACTGGATCGATGAGGGACGCCGCGGCATGTACGGACGGCTGCGGGGAAATGAAGAAAACGTAAACTTCTTTTCCCAGCACCTCCCGGTGCTGGTTACCTACACACCCGGGTCGGTGTTCCCTTTTAATTGCGGGAACAAGGGAGTCGGGTTCCTCCCGAAATCGGAATACCTTGAGGAATACACAAAACTTTACCGGGAGACGATGGAAAAAACACGGGGGATTCCGTGGAAAGATTCACTGCAGCAGCGGCTGGAGACGGTTTCCCGTTTCAACTTCAATCACGACGTAATCGATTACCGCTGCCTGACTTCCCTGGAAATATTTGAGAAACGCACATTCAGCAACCTCTGTCAAAACCCGCTGGCATCTTTGCATTACACGGGGAATTGTCCGTCCTACACCAGTTTTCAGCTCAACTGCGGAGTTGATATAATCGGTCAGGACGATCCCCGGCACACCTTTATCATGCTTTCACGCATCATGTTCGAGTATGACAGCTTCCACATCACCCAACCCCAGTTTCCTTATGCCTACCTCTTCTGGATTTCGGAGGTGCAGGATAAAACACCGCATCGGGTTGAGGAACAGCCCGACAAGGTGCAGTACATGACCCGGGCGGGAGACCTGGAGTGGGCCCCGGAAGCGATCACGGCGGTTAACCGCGCGCCGGGGATGGTGCGCATGCACATTCGGGAACAGGTTGAAAAATACGCGCGCGAACGAGGATTTGAAAAAATCACTCCGGTTTTGCTGCAGGAAGCGAAAAAAAACCTGGAAGGCTGCCCGGTTCATCATTCCGCTGAAAAAGGTTGATATGTATGAAAAAATCTACGTCCCCCTGGACAATTCCCCCTATTCAGATGCCGCTGCGCGCCTGTCCGTAGCCATTGCCCAACCGGGGAAGAGCAGGCTCGTCGGCAGTCACGTGTATGCCGCGAAGCTTCACGACCAGCGGTTCCGTTCCATGGAAGGGGGATTGCCTGAAGAATATCAGCAGGAAAAGGAACTTGTCCGGCAGCGCGAAGTCCATGACACGCTGATTACAAAGGGGCTGGAACTGATCACAGATTCATACCTGAGCGTGATGGAGAATGCCTGTCGGGGAAAAAGACTTGAATTCAGCGGAGTTTCGCTCGAAGGCAAAAACTGGAAGGCGCTGGTTGAGGACATCGAGGAACACGACTATGATTTGGTGGTGATGGGCGCCAACGGCATGGGCAAGGTCCCGGAATCGGTTTTGGGATCTGTCACAGAACGGGTCGCCCGGCGCATCCGTACGGATCTCCTGATCGTCAAGGAGGTTGAAGAACAGCCTGAACGCGGGAAGATCATGGTCTGCCTGGACGGCAGCACGCGTTCCTTCGGCGCACTGAAAACCGCCCTCTCCCTCGCGTCCCGCTTCGGCAAACAGGTGGAAGCGGTCTCCACATTTGATCCGTATTTCCATTACGGGATGTTTAACTCGCTCAACGAGGTCCTTTCCGACCGTGCTCGCAAAGTGTTCAAGTTTGAGGAACAGGAAAAGCTGCACGAGGAAATAATCGACAGCGGCCTGGCCAAAATCTACCAGTCCCATCTCGACATCGCCCGGCGCATTGCCGGAGACGAGGACGAGGAAATCAAAACCAGGCTGCTGGACGGCAAAGCCTGGCGTAAAATCCTCGCGCATGTTCGTGAAGATCCCCCGTGGCTTCTGGTGCTGGGACGCATCGGCATCCACAGTGACGAGGAGATGGACCTTGGCAGCAACACCGAAAACCTGATGCGCCTTGCGCCCTGCAACTTGCTGATCACCGACAGGCAATTCACCCCGCCGGTTGAATACCAGGCGGAGGAAACCATCGGCTGGACTCAGGAAGCCCGGGGCAGAATGGACCGGGTCCCGGAAATGGCGCGCGGAGTGGCGATGAAGGCGATTCAGCAGCACGCGGTGGCGGAGGGTCACACGATGATCACCTCGGATGTTGTCGATGCCGCGGTGAAAAGCCTGTTGCCTCCACAAGCTGTTGCTGCAATGGGAATTGAGTTCAGTGAAAATAATGAAGAAGCAGAACTGTACCATGAAACATTTCGCCTCAGTTTTGAATGCGAGCAATGCCGTTACGTACATCACCGCCAAAGGCCGAAAACCTGCCCGGTGTGCGGAGCGGACGGCGCGAATTTCCGCATCCTCGATGACGCTCCCGCCGATACCACCCCGGAAAAGGAAGGGGTGACTGAAACCACCTTTGACGGACGGAGAATGACATGGTCCGCGGAGGCGAAAATGCGGATGAATCATGTCTCGTCTCCGGAATCGCGTGAACATCTGCGCAGAATACTGGAAAAAAGGGCGCACGTCCGCCATCGTGATTTCATCAGCCTGGAAATGGTGGAAGAGGCACTAGCCGAAGAAGGTGAATCCCCATCTCCTGAATTCCAGTGGACGGATGACGCGGTCAAACGGCTGGCGCGGGTCCCGGAAGGGTTCATGCGCAAGGCGGCACAAACCACTATTGAGGAATATGCCTCCGGGCAAGGTGTCTCCCGCATCGATCTCGGCGTGGCCGAAGAGGGACTGGCTGCGGCGAGGCAGAAAATGCAACAGGCGATGCAGACAGCTCCCGGAGCGGAAACAGCAGCCGCCCTGGCGGAATCCGGAACACATGAATGCCTCCTCTGCGGATACACTGTCAAAGGCAAAAAACCATCCTCCTGCGCGGCCTGTGGGTCATCCGATTTCAAGCTGTTGTCGGAAGACGAGCGGAAAATTGTCCCTGAAGCGGCGTTTCTGATTTTGGACTGGGACCAGTCGGCGCGGGAGCGTCTGCGGAAGATCCCCTCCGGGTTTATGCGGGAAATGACCAAAAACCGCATCGAACAATGGGCCCGCAAATTCAACAAGCCGCGGGTCACGCTTGAAGTAGTGGAGGCTAAATACGCTTCATGGGGTGAAGGATCAAAGGGACTGGTCAGCCAAATGAACTGGAGCGATGACGCTCGGGAACGGATTGGCAGGGTGCCGGATTTTATCCGCCCCATGGTCCAGCTGGAGGTCGAACGCCAGGCCCGTGAACGTGGACAGAACTTGATAGACGGCGCAATGCTTGACTACATCATGGAGCAGTGGGGAACCAATCAAAGGTTCCACCGCAAATCGTCGTGAAAGTGAGTTGCAGACGTCTGTTCTTTGTATGCAACTGCGATTGTATCAACTGTAAGTTTGAATAAACCGGTTAAAGCAAAACCGAAAGCCGATGACTTTGCTTTGTTGAAGTGGGTGCCTTGATCCCCTGGTAGGATGAGTCGGCCTTTGTACCGGCTGGTTTTTTCAGGCACCCTGCACCATAATGTCTGCACTCCACTTTCCTTAAGGATACATCACGCATGAATACGAAAGACCGCACGGTTCAAGCCCTGTTGGGGTTGCTGGAAAAGGGCAATGACGTGCACCGCTGTTTTTCCGCGCAGGCGCTTGGTTTGATTGGCGATGAATACGCGGTTGAACCCCTCATTGCGCGGCTGCGGGACGAGGATGAGGACGTGGTGATCGATGCCGTTACTTCGTTGGGACAGCTGAAAAACGTTCACGCGGTGCCTGCGCTACTAAAAAGCTATGATTCAGACCCAAGCGGAGACGTAAAGGTCGCCGCTGTGGAAGCGCTGGGGATGATAGGCGGCATGGAAGTGATAGACCCCTTGATCGATGTGGTGCGGGGACGGGAGGAAGATTCCGAATGGGCGATGGATGACGAATGGGACGACTGGTGGGACGCGCAGCTGAAAGCGGTGGAAGCCCTGGGACGCCTGGGCGACCCTAAAGCGGTCGGCGCCTTAGAAGAGGCCCTGGATGATGAGGACAGCCAGGACCTCAGCGACGCGGGGTTTCGTGCTCTGGCGGGAATGGGCTACGCTGGGGCGGAAGCGCTGATCAGGAGGCTTAACGAGGGCGATCACCTGCAGCGCAGGCGGGCGGCAAGACATCTCTCCGGAAGCGATTATCCCGCGGTGAAAGAGGCCCTGGCAAATGGCCTTGCCGATGCGGATGCTTCGGTCTGCATCAGCGCGGCGGAATCTCTCGCTTCATTCAGGGACCAGGATTACACCTTCCCACTTTTGAACCTGGTGGAACATGTAAACCCTTCGGTACGCACAAAATCCCTGGATATCCTGGATTCATCATTTGTCAAAATACCCTCTGAAAAGCTGGAATCCCTGCTTGACGATCCGGACGCCGGTGTAAGAATCAAGGCCCTGTCCTGGGTGGAGCAGGAACAGGCCGCGGAGCTGTTTGACAAGGTTTCCGAAAAACTGCGGGACACTTCCCTGGAAGTGGTTGCGGCCGCGGTCAAAACCCTGGGATCATTGGGAAAACCATCGGTGAACAGGATTTTGAGCGTGCTCCTTGCTAAGCAGGGGCTGGATTCCGGCTTGCGCGCTGAAACCGTCCTCGCACTGGGGAAACTGGCCGGGAAAGAGGCGCTTCCGGACCTGGTTTCAGTGCTGGACGATGCTGATCAGGTGGTACGGTTGAACAGTTTGCGTGCAATTGCCGCTATCAATGATGCTGAATCCCTGGAAATCCTGCTGTCTGCCCTGCGTGGAGAACTGGTGTCCCATGTTGAAAATACCTTCACCCCTCCCTCTCTTCCGGCGGGAGAGGTGGGACCGCCTACGGTGGAAGAGGGGCAGGGAGAAGGACCGGCTGAACCCGAAGCGGACGCAGCGATCAATGACAGCAACATGGAAGAAGATACAACGGATGATGAAAAGGATGCCGGCAAAGACCCGGGAGAAACACCTGAACCGGATGTTGCACCCCGGACCACCCTGGATGCAATCGCAAACGATGCCGACCGTTCTGACGCAATAGTGCCGGAAACGGAACCTGTTCAGGAACTGAACGAGGAGGAGCAGGAATTCCTTGACATTGCTGAAGAAAACATCCGCATCGGCGAAGAGCTGTTTAAACGCCAGGAATTGAACCCGCACCAGGACGTTAAACGCCTGGCCGCGGTGCTGCTGGCCGGGAAGAAAGGGGAGAAGGTGGTTGAGGGGCTGATTCGTGCTCTGGAAGATCCGGAAACCGCGGTACGGCAAGCTGCAGCAGAAACACTCGGACGGCTTCGGGCAGGGCAGTCGCTGACGGCACTGGGTTCAATGGTCCGCTCTCCCGATCGTCGGGAACGGATAAAGGCTTCCGCCGCACTGGGAAATCTAGACAGTGCGGAGGCTGCCGGGGTCCTTCTTGGGGCGCTTGAGGATGAGGAGCCTTCGGTCGCCATTCAGCACATTGTCTCCCTGGGAAAACTCGCGGAACACCTTGCTTCCGGAACACAGAGGGACGAACTGTGCGGGAAACTGCTTAAAATGCTCGAGGACCCGGAAACAGGGATTCGCAAAGCAGCAGCGGAAACGCTGATCGCCCTGGATGAGCACAGCGCGGTACCCGCAATTATCGAAATGGCCTTTGTTGATGACGGAAACCTGCGCCTGGAAGTGGGGCGGCTGATGAAAGAGTACGCTCCCGACCAGGCCAGTGAAGCATTCCTCGAGGTGCTTGCCGCTTCTGATCCGCATCATTACCGCGTCGCCATTGAAGCGCTGCAGGAAATTCATAGAACTGGGTGAGGAAACGGATAACAGCGGTCCCGCAGGTACAGATGTTGAAATTTTTTCGGGCCTTGTGACTTCAAACTTGCTGCTTGGATTTTGAAAAAACTGTCATGAAACACCAGATCCTGATGGTGGAAGACGATCCTTCGATGCGGCAAAGTGTTTCCCGCAGCCTGGAAAAGGATGAATACCAACTCCTGCTTGCGGGCAATCTGGAGGAAGGACGGAAGTTGTTCGATACGCACTATCCGAATGTGATGCTTCTCGACCTGAAGCTGCCGGACGGAGACGGCAGGGAACTTTTCGATTACGTGCGCGCCCAAAACAGCGAATTGCCGGTGATCATCCTGACCGCGTTCCCGGACACGCTGAGCGCGATTTCGATGATGAAAAAAGGCGCGTATGACTACCTGGTCAAACCTTTTGACCTCAACGAACTGAGAATCCAGATCCGCAAGGCGCTGGAACTACAGGGTTTGCGAAACGAGGTGGAGCAGCTGCGCCAGGGGCGTTATCTCAAGGATTCAGTTTCAAGCATCATCGGCAGCGGCCCTGCGATCAGTGAGTTGAGGGAGTTGATTGAGAAAATCGCCCTCTCAGATGCAACAGTGCTGATCACGGGAGAGAGCGGAACCGGCAAGGAGGTGGTTGCGGAAAATATCCACCACCTCTCCAACCGCTCGGATTTCCCGCTGATCACGGTAAACTGCGCGGCCATTCCCGACTCGTTGCTTGAGGGAGAACTGTTCGGGACCGAGAAAGGCGCCTACACCGGCGCTGATGCCAACCGCAAGGGGCTGTTTGAACTGGCGAACCAGGGGACTCTGCTGCTTGATGAAATAGGAGAAATGCCGCTGTCGCTACAGCCTAAACTGCTGCGTGTGCTGGAGAACCTGCGTATCAAACGCCTGGGGGCAAAGAAGGAAATCCAGGTCAATGTCCGGGTGATCGCTTCCACCAACCAGGATTTTTCTGAAAAACTCAAGCAGGGTGATTTTCGTGAAGACCTTTTTTACCGGCTGAACATCCTGCCGGTCCATATTCCACCTCTGAGGGAACGCAAGGATGATATTCCTGAACTTGCGGATTATTTTCTTGAAGAGTACGCCAGGCAGTTCAGCATCAAGACCGAGGGGTTTTCCGAAAAATCGATGGAAGCATTTGTAAATTGGTGCTGGCCGGGAAATGTGCGTGAACTGAAAAACCTCATTGAACGGCTGGTCATCCTTCACCGCGAACAGGATCGGCTGCCTTGTATTGAATATCCTGACCTCCCGTCGGAATTGCAGGATATTGCAGCAAAACCGCCGGTACATGCGCCGACTGATGAAAACGAGGATTTGCTTTCAGTCAACTGCTGTACCCTCGCTGAGATCGAGGCGGAGCACATCCGCAGCGTGTTCCGGAAAATGCTCTACAACAAATCCCACACCGCTAAAAACCTGGGCATCACCCGTAATACCCTGAAGAAAAAACTTTCCCAGTACGGGATCAGCGAACACTGACCCGGGTTGCCTGTATATTGGGTGCAGGACGCTCCAAAAAAGGTAAGATATTCTTCAACATTTAAAAGCAGTCCGCGGTCAGACCTCTGCTGTCTCCTCTGAGTCTTCCTCCACGGCAGTCGGATTCCCGAGCAGATGGATAGTGAGCCTCAGGAAATCCGCCTCGGTGACGATGCCGATGAGCTGGTTTTTCGAAACGACCGGCATGCAGCCATACTTGTGTTTCAGCATCAGTGAGGCAACCTCTTCCGCTTTCGAATCCGGGTCTATTGTCATTACATCGGTTTTCATAACTTGACGGATAGGGATTTTCCTGTGCAGCTCCGCTTGCTCGGTCTTGTCGATATCCGCAAGCGCCGAGACGCTGATTTCCAGCAAATCCCGGTGGGTGAGCAGACCGACAAAGTTGAATTCAGGGTCCACAATCGGGATGTGACGAATGTGACGGGCCTGCATCAGGAAACGGGCAAGGTTCAGGCTGTGATCTGCCTCCAGGGTGTACAGGTCAGTAGTCATCAGGTCTTTGGCAAGCATCCTCACCTCCTTTCCTTTCAATTCCATGGGCGCCCGCGGCAGTGCCCGTATTACGGTTCGTGGGCTAAGGTGTAATTCCATTTTATTCCGGAAAAAACCTTACGAGCATCCGCAAACTTACGAGTTTTTTCCCTCAGGCCTTTTCTTTTCTTAGCCCTTTTTGCTGAGAATCCATCCCTCCATTTTCTACATACGTATAATTACGAATGGTGTATGATTTGGTTTACGTTAGCTTATTGTGCGAACTCGTGTGAATAGATCCTGATGTCAATTTTAAGAATTCTGCTGACCGCCCTGCTGGTTTGTGGAGCAGCCTTGACCCTCCCTTTAACCGGTCCGCCTTCCTCGCTTTCCGGACTCTATGCGCAGGTATCTGATGAAGCAGATGAGGATGCGGAGGAAGGAGAAGAGGATGATGAGGACGAACTGGAAGAGGATGAAGATGAGAAAATCCTGAAGATGAAGACCCTCACTTCCAGGGAAAAGGCCGCTCCGGAATTTACCGTCAAAACGCGCAAGGAAAGTGAACTGGAATTCTACCCCTGCCAGGACTGCCACGAGGAGGAGGAACCCAACCCCCGGGTCCGTACGCTTGAAGAAGAACATGATGACATTGAACTTACACATGGAGACCAGCAATTCTGGTGTTTGACCTGCCATCTCTCCGGGAACCTTGATCACCTCCGATCGTTGGAGGATCGTGGAATTGATTTTGACCGTTCTTACCGTTTGTGTGGACAATGTCATTTCCAGCGGCATAATGACTGGCTGTTCGGCGCCCATGGAAAACGGGTCGGAAGCTGGCGGGGAGAACGAAAACTGTATCTTTGCACCGAGTGTCACAACCCTCACCACCCTGCGATTGAACCGATCCCTCCCAATCCTCCCCCGAAAGTGCGCAGTGGTTTGCGCTTTCGCCCGACCAACAACGGGAGACACCTGAGGGTCTGGGAGAAAAAACCGGTTGCCGCAAACAGGGGGAAAAAGCATGACTGAACCCAGGTCCACTCATCACGGTGAACTGAAGATGGAAGGGGAAACTCCCGTAAAAAAACAGGGGATGGAGCGCCGGAAGTTTCTGGTTAAAATGGGCGCCGCATCCGCATCCGCAGCGGCTGTCTCAACAGGAGGAGCGCTGGCCGCGAAAGCGGTGTCTGAAGATCCTGAACGTTTGAGCGACCTCTGGGATTCGTTTTTCCAGAAACACTATCGGCGGATGGACCAGGAGGAGGTGCGTGAAACGATTTCCCGCCTGGAGCGCCGTGCCAGGCACAGATTCGGCAGGGACATCACAATCGATACGACGTCGGCCGAACCGGATGTCTTGTTCGGATACGCTTTGAATATTTCCAAGTGCAAGGGGTACCGCAAGTGTGTCGATGCGTGTGTGGCGGAAAACAACCAGAGCCGCGACTCGCAGATCCAGTTCATCCGGGTGCTCGAGATGGAAAAGGGGAGCATGAACCTGGAAGAATCGGACCACTACTACGACCCGGAAACGGTTCCCCGGGAAGGGAAGTTTTATCTGCCGGTGCAATGCATGCAGTGCGAAAACCCGCCTTGTGTACACGCCTGTCCGGTTAAGGCGACCTGGACCGAACCGGACGGGATCACAGTCATCGATTACGACTGGTGCATCGGCTGCCGTTACTGCATGACCGCCTGCCCCTACTGGGCGCGGCACTTCAACTGGAATGATCCCACCTTGCCGTCGGAAGAACTTAATCCGGATACGCATTACCTCGGCAACCGTCCGCGATCCCGCGGAGTGACTGAGAAATGCACCTTCTGCGTGCAGCGGACACGCAAGGGAAAGCTGCCCGCATGTCTTGAAGCATGCCCCACCGGGGCACGGATTTTCGGCAACCTGCTTGATCCCGGAAGCGAAATCCGCTACGTGCTCGAACACAAAACCGTCTTCAGGCTTAAGGAGGAATTAGGGACGGAACCGAAATTCTGGTACTTCACCGATTGAAACAATGAACGGGACTATTTCCTTTCTCATCGATTTCATCCGCGAAGCCTTCCGTGGAGGCAGAATATTTTATGCATGGATGAGCGTGCTCACGCTCATTGTCCTGTCCGGGATATATTCATACACGCAGCAGCTGCAGCAGGGGCTGATCGTTTCTGGAATGAGCGACCAGGTTTCATGGGGAGTGTATATCGCCAATTTCACCTTCCTGGTGGGGGTCGCTGCCGCCGCGGTGATGCTGGTTATTCCTTCCTACATTTTCAACGACAAGGCGATCAAGGAGGTGGTGCTGCTGGCGGAAGGTCTGGCGGTGGCCGCGTGCATCATGTGCATGCTCTTCGTGACAGTCGATCTCGGCCGTCCGGATCGTTTCTGGCATCTGATCCCGATGCTCGGGGAATTCAATTTTCCGCATTCGATGCTTGCATGGGATGTGTTCGTGCTGACCGGGTATCTTTTTCTCAGCCTGACCATTCCATTTTACATCCTCTTTATGCGCTACAAGGGAGAAGAAGCGAAACACAGCGTTTACTTTCCCGGAGTGGTCATCTCCATCGGCTGGGCGATTTCGATCCACACTGTGACGGCGTTTCTGCTCTCATCCAACGTGGCCCGGCCGTTCTGGCACACTGCGATACTCGGTCCAAGGTTTTTGGCCTCGGCGTTTTCCGCGGGTCCGGCGTTTTTTCTGTTGACCCTGCAGTTCGTGCGTCGTTATACGGACTACCCGGTTTCGCCGGTGATTTTCCGCAGGATCGCAATCATCGCCACTGCCGCTTTGCAGATCAACCTGTTCCTGTTGTTAGCGGAAGTTTTCACCGAGTTTTATCACCAGACCGATCACACCGTCCCGGCGGTCTACCTCTTTTTTGGTATTGGAGACAAAACCGCCCTTGTACCGTGGATTTGGACTTCGCTGACGCTGAACGTCGCGGCGGTGGTCATCCTCAGCATCCACCCGTTACGGGAACGAGACAAACTGCTCAACATTGCCTGCGTGATGATGGTTGTCGGCGTCTGGATGGAAAAAGGTATGGGCCTGATCGTTCCGGGATTCGTGCCTACCCCTCTTGGAGAGGTGTTCGAGTACAACCCCACCCTGGTGGAGGTATCCGTCTCCGCGGGCATCTGGGCGGCCGGGATGATGATCTACACCCTGCTGGCCAAAGCCGCGATCGCCATTGAACTGGGCCAGGTGAGCCTGAATTCATCCACGGCCGCATAATACAATTTCGAGATGGTCTTGCCGAAAGCGGTTTGCATGGTGGCGGTTTTCTGTTAGTCCGTTCATAATATCCTCTTTCCAGTTCCCTTACCTGAAGCCGGCTTGGCAGTCCGGGTCATTCCCGAACCCCATACATTCGGGATCGCTACCTGCCTGCGCCGGCGTAGCACAGCAGGCAGGTCGGGATCGCCCCGCCTATAAATGGACATGAAGCGTCCAGGAAAAGAGAAGGAGCCTCCGTCCATTTATTGGCGGGGTGATTTCGATTGAACAACAAGTTTTAGACATATCGTCCCTGTCTGCTTGTACGCACGGGCAGGCAAGGTTGAGTAAGAATTTTGGGGTATTGTCCCGGCCCCGCGGGTTCGTCTATTTGATGCCCACATGCACGCTGAAATTCCCATACTAAACGACCTCCTGGTTGTGATCCTGTTTTCCCTGCCGGTGCTGTTTCTGTTCCGTGGGATTGGACTCTCCCCGGTGGCCGGTTTCATCGCGGCCGGAATAATCATCGGTCCGCATGGTCTGGGTCTGGTTGGCAGCATCGGGAACGTTGAGATCGCCGCGGAGATCGGAGTTGTGCTGCTGCTTTTTGTGGTCGGGCTGGAACTTTCGCTTTCCGGTCTGGTGAAGACACCATGGCGAATCTATGGGATCGCTTTTCTGCAGATTCTGTTTACATCAGCCGCCGGTTTTGCGGCCGGAACGGCGTTTGGGCTGGGAACCGGCGCTGCCACCGTCTCAGGCTTTGCGCTCGCGGTTTCCTCTTCCGCAATAGTGCTGAAGGGGCTTGCCGACAAGGGGGAAATCCAGACCCCTCTTGGCCGTGGAGTGGTGACGATGTGTGTGGTCCAGGATTTTGCCATTGTTCCCATGATGCTCATCGTCAGCATTATGGTCGCGGGTCACACCGACATGAACGCCATTTGGGCACAGGTTGTCAAGGTCGCCGTATTGGTCACGGCGCTATATCTCTTCGGCCGCTTCATCCTTCCTGCGCTAATGCGCTGGATGGTGGGCATGCGTTCATCGGAGATATTCCTGCTGTTCACGATCCTGGTCCTCCTCGGGACCGCCTGGGCAACTTCACTGGCCGGGCTTTCTCTGGCACTGGGAGCATTTGCCGCCGGGCTTATTCTTTCCGAGAATGAATACTCCGCGCAAATCCTGGCAGAGGTTGTTCCCTTTCATTCGCTTTTCTCCAGCCTGTTTTTTGTCTCCATCGGAATGCTGCTCAACCTTGAATTCGTGATGCTGCACCTGGTCCCGGTAATTGCAGTCGCCATTGGAGTGATCATCATCAAGATGTTGATCATCGTCATCGTCAGCACCCCGATGGGAATTTCGCTGCGGGAAAGCCTTCAGGGAGGTTTTTACCTGGCACAAATCGGGGAGTTCTCATTCCTGCTGATGAACACGGCTGTAAGTGGAAGTCTGATCAGTCAAACCGGGTTTCAATATTTCATTGCCGCGTCAAGCCTGTCGCTCGCGGTCACTCCCCTGATCATGCAGCTTGCTCCGCACATTGCATGGTATGCTCACACACGTTTGCCCGCCGGGATCAAAAACAGGCGGCATGTTTCCGAAAAACGGCAGCCGCGCCCACACCCAGCTGTCCTGATAATCGGTTATGGTGTCAACGGACGGAACGTGGCTCGTGTGCTTCGTGAAGCCGGCATCCACCATGAAATCCTGGAATACAATCCGAGTACCGTGCGCAACATCCGCGCCGCTGGAGAAGTGGCGCATTACGGTGACGTCACCCGTGCGGAGGTGCTGCGTCACATCCGTTTCAAGGAATTCGACAGTGCGGTTATCGCGATTCCGGAAGCCGAAGCCACTCGCCGAGGGGTTTCGATCATGCGTAATTTGAACCCCGATGTGCACATTGTTGCGCGTACCCGTTATGTAAACGAAGTCGAACAGCTTCAGAATCTTGGCGCAAACATTATTGTTCCGGAGGAATTTGAAACTTCCCTGCGGCTTTTTGCGGAACTGCTTTCCCACTATCATGTTCCTCCGCACATAATTGCCGTGCAGGTGGACCTGGTCCGCAGACGCAGTTACGGGCTGTTGAGAACGGACGGTGAAGAAGGGGTCCTTGACCGTGAACTGCAGTCCCTGGTGATGAGGCGCCTGGTTGAGGCGGTTCCGATTGCTCCCGATTGCGTGCATATCGGCAAAACTCTCGGCGAACTTGGCTTCATCGGCGATGAACGCTGCCTGGTGGTGTCCCTCATCCGCGGTTCCTGTCCACTCCCCGCGCCGTACATGGAAACCGTGATTGAGGCCAATGACCTCATAGTACTGTACGGTGACCACGCCGCCCTCGACTCTGCCTTGAAACGCTTCCAGCCGGTATAAAATAAAAAAAGTAAACCCGCCTCTTTCCCCTGCGTAATTTTACGAATAAGCATCTCCCGGATTAGGGGTAAAATAATAAATTACGAGAGGGGTTTAGGATCGTTTGCAATCGCTATCGCCCCGCCTATAAATGGACATGAAGCGTCCAGGAATAGAAAAGAGTGCCTCCGTCCATTTATTGGCGGGGCGATTTCGACAACTAAAAGTTTTCGACAAATTGTACCTGTCTGCGTTCACCGCACAGGCAGACCGGGATTAAATGTTATGAGACCAAACTCCTAACACTGGCTTCGCCTGTAAACAATACAATCGGGATCGCTATCGTTATCGAATTCCGATTCCGATTTCGAAAACGAAAAGTTTTCGACATATTGTCCAAGAATGAAATTGTAAGAGACTAACGCCGGCTTCGCCGTCCAGGACATGCCCGGACCCCATACAAATGATGAATCTGCGGAATGTTGTCTTAATCGCAGATTTTTACAGATTTTAGGGGTTTTTAGAGTTTAAGGGTTTATGGTCGTTCCGTAGGGGCAAACCTATGTGTTTGCCCACAACGATGGGCGGACACCTGTCTGCGCCTGCCTGCGCCAAGCGAAGCGCCTGTCTGCGTGCTACGCACAGGCAGGCGGCAGGCAGGTGCTACGCACAGGCAGACGCAGGTCCGCCCCTACGGCCTACTACCTAACCCGCACCAACCGGAACCAAAAAAGTTGGATTTTTGAAAAACACTCCTATCTTTTTGAATATATTAAAGAATTTTATGTGTCCTAAAATTTCTTCGACATGTTGTCCAAGAAAGAGACCACACAAATAACAAGGTAAGTGAACTGGAATGAGACCGGTTGCGGAATTGCTGAACCAGGAAGGTTTTTTGAAGACCTTGTTCGAGTCCATCCCCTGCGGTGTTCTCATCATTGACAGCGAGCGCAGGATCCGGGCGCTGAACAATGTGATGGAACGCGGATTCAGGGTCAACATCACGGAAGCGATTGATACACGGGGAGGAGAAATGCTCGGGTGCGTTCATGCGTCCGACGGTCCGGATGGCTGCGGTTCCGGTGAAAAGTGCCGGGACTGCGGTATCCTTAACACCTCCCTTGAAGCTCTTGCCGGTGAGCAGGTATACCGCAACAAGGCCAGGGTCCAGTTGGAAGCCGACGGCAAATCAAGTGAACTGACCATGTTGGTGAGCGCGGCCCCCTTTGAGCACGAGGGCGAGAGGCTGGCTATCATCATCCTGGAAGACGTGACCGAACTGAACTCCCTCCGAATGCGCCTGAAAACGGGAAAGGGATTTGCCGGAATCATAGGCCGGGACCCGAAAATTCAGGAGCTTTTCCAGACCATCAAAGAAGTCACGGATGTCAACCTTCCTGTACTCATCCTCGGAGAAAGCGGCACCGGGAAAGAACTGGTTGCTTCAGCGATTCACAACGAAGGGGTGCGGGCAACAAATCCATTTGTGCCAGTTAACTGTGCAGCAATTCCGGAAGGCATACTGGAAAGCGAACTGTTTGGTCATGTCAAGGGCGCGTTCACCGGGGCCGTGCGGAACAAGAAGGGTAAGTTCGAACTGGCGCACGGAGGGACGCTGTTCCTCGACGAAGTGGCTGATTTGCCGAAAGTGCTGCAGGCCAAGCTTTTGCGCGTGCTTCAGGAAGGGACTTTCGAGCGTGTCGGCGGGGAAAAATCGATCTCCGTGGATGTGCGCCTGATCAGCGCCACCAACCGAGACCTCAAACGCGAGGTTGACAAGGGGCGTTTCCGCGATGACCTCTATTACCGCATCAGTGTTGTCCCCATCCAGCTGTCGCCCCTCAGGGAGCTGAAGAACGATATTCCCCTCCTCGCGGAACATTTTCTGCAGCAAGCGCGTGAAGAAGGACAGGATTCCTCCGGACTTTCAATCGAGGCGATGTCCGCAATGGCTCGTTACAGCTGGCCGGGAAATGTACGTCAGCTGCAAAGCGCCATCCGCTTCGCCCTGGTCAAATCCGGTGGCCGAACCGTTCTGCCAGCGCACCTCCCACTGGAACTAAAAGCATGGGAGCATCAGCGGAACCTGCCGGGTCCCTCCAGAAAACTGGAACCGGAAAGCGTTAAATCAGCACTGAAGCAAACTGCCGGGAACAAAGCCAGGGCCGCAAGGGTCCTTGGAGTGGGACGGGCAACTCTGTACCGCTTCCTTGCCGACTACCCGCATGTCCCATGAGACAGAAATGTCTCATGTTCAACCCGAGACAATTTTCTGCGGCAGCAAGATCCAAGCCTGAAGAAACAGGGGATAAGCATCACTCAAACCATGCAGCTTGAATACTGTTGAATGCTGTTTGTTTACACCAACTAAGTTCCGCGGCTGTCGCCGACGAATAACCGCCCCTCCACCACACAATTCTGTTCCATCAAAAAACCATTCTGTTCCTGCCTTTCCGTTTGGTTAGACCAGCCGGAAAATCATGAATTACGGCCCTCTCAACCTGTTTTTTCCCAAACTGAATTACTGTCTGTAAGAAAACAAATATCTAAAACTATTTGTGGTTCCGATTAAACCAGGATCCGATAAAAACGAATAAATTGCTGTATTCAAATTAAGAAAAATGATGGTGAGGTAAATCAATGAGTATTAATGATCAACTCGTTATAATGACTGAAAAAAACGTCTTCTTGTCATTCCCGCGAAAGCCGGAATTAAGTTTTTTCAGTTAGTTTTATTTCAGGGATTCCCGCTTTCACGGAAATGACAGGTTTTTAAGAATGCATCAATAATGCTGAAGTTATCACAAATAACTATGCAATATCAATATTATGAATCATTTTACAAGGTTAATGAGACAGTTCTGTCTCAGGTTCCTCTTCCAACCTGTCAGCGCTCCTTAATGCATGTCATATCGTTATTTTAACATACTGATATAATATCATAAATAATAACAACAAGGAGCCGGTCCGGGGGCATGAATCTTGGTTGTATCTCTGCGGGATGTTCTGTGCAATGCTTGAAATTGCAATCGGTGAATAACGAAAATACAGATGTTCATAATGTTAGGAACAGAAAATAAAAATACCGAGCTGCTGGTAAATTTACTTAAGTAAATTTACGGATTGACAAAGATCTGAAAAACTGGTCAACAAATTGAAATAATTGTACAGGGGTATTTGCTTGCATCTGCGCAAAATTCATGCATTCGATTAAGTAAAATTACGAATGGTCAAATGATATGTGAAGCATAAAACTGATGGGTACGTTGGGTGAATGGGCAGTGTACATATTCTTCCTTTTCATCCATTGTTTATTTTCCAATCCCTCCTTTTATACTTAACCATCAATCGTCATGATAGCCATGTCAGCGGAAAAAATTATTATCCCGTTCCTGGCAGCCGCCCTGGTCCTAAGCGGTGGGTTTACTCCGCTTTATGCTGCCCCGGACGCCAAGAAGCTTTACAAGAAGACCTGCAAGAAGTGCCACGGCAAGCGTGGAGAGGGCAAGAAGCAAAAGAAGAATCCCGGTAAATTCAAATATAATCCGGTCAACGATGTCGAAGAACAGAAGCTGCTCGAAGCAATGATCAAGTATCGGCGTATGTGGGTCGAGAAAACCTTCGAAGACAAGTACGAAAAAAAGATGGCCAAGTCGGTCCGCAAGCTGAGCGACGAAGAGATTAAAATCCTGGCCGCTTTCATACCGACCCTGGGAAAGTAGGATTGAACCGCGTTATGTACCCTGGATGTAATGAATCTGCCATGGTTCCCGGATAGTAGTTTGGTCGCGGGATTTTGCAGTGAATGGACCTTCTCCGCCCCGCTTTGTACGCGAATCCGGAAGTGGCTTGCCGCCATTCTTGCGTCCGCGGCAGTCCTGCCTGCATGGGGTGCGGAGTGGAAGCTGGTTCGCGAATTTCGGACTGAACACATGGTGATTGAAACCGTTCACAACGCGCAACGTGTTTTTGCGGGGACACGCGTCAGCGGCATCGACGTCTTCTCGGTATCGTCGGAAAAGCTGCTTTCGCGGATCAGGCTTCCGCGGCGCCCTGGTGTATTTACCAAGCTGCCGGCATCCCTGTTCTCTCTTGATCTTTCCACGGATGGCCGTTTTTTGGCGGTCGCGTCGAATCATGGAAAGGTTTTATTTTACAACCCTGAAACCCTGGAATTGGCGCGCACCCTGGAATTTCCCGGCATAGACAGCCTGACGGCCCTCAGGTTCGTGGACAGAGAGAGTTTCATTGCGGGCACGCTGGGGGGAGAGGTGCTGCGTGCCGGAATCGACGGGAAAGAGCATTACCGCCGTCCGATAGAATATGACGCCGTCAGCAGGCTGGCGCTATCTCCGGACGGTAGGCGGTTCGCGGTGGCGACGAACGCCAGCGTCATCCGGGTTTTGGAAACTTCCAGCGGTGAGCAGCAGCATGAGCTGAAAGGCCACAAAGACGCGGTTTACGATGTTATTTTTGTCGATGAACACACACTGCTTTCCTGCGGGAAGGACCGGCGGCTGCTTGCCTGGGACCTCGAATCCGGGGCAGGCAAGGAATTGTTTTACAGCGACAGTTACATCCACGCGCTGGCTTTCAATCCCTTGCTGGGGACAATTGCATTTCCCGGAAGCAACCATCAACTGGTATTGATGTCCTGGCCGAAAGGAGAAGTACGCCGGTTTCTTTTCGGGCACAAGGCGTTCATACACAGCCTGCGTTTCAGCAGTGACGGGACACAGCTCTGGAGTGGCGGCAACGACAGCATGGTGCGGCTTTGGAGTAATGACGCAAAACTGAATTAAACATGGAGCAGATGCAGATATCCGGACTCCTGATCCAGACCCGCCCTGAGTGGCGTGAGCAGCTGGGCGAATCCCTGGCCGTTCAACCTTGGCTCGATGTGCATTACAACGATGGTCACTCCCGGATCATCGTCACTCTTGAAAACCTGGAAACCGATTCGGGGGAAGAGCGCCTGCGCCGTCTGCATGACTGGCCGCATGTGCTTTCGGTGGACTTGATCAATCATTATCACTTGGAAGAAAACCAGTTTGAGGAGGCGCAAACAGCTAACATTGCGATCCATGAGGAGGTCGAATGAGTGTATCAAGACGCAGTTTCATAAAATCTTCAGTGGCTACCTCCGCGGCCATGGCGGTGGGCATAACGGTCCCGGAACAGCTGGCGGCACAGGCCGCGAAATCCGGGGTGGACAAGGACATACAGTGGGATAAATCGTCGGCACGCGCAAAAACCGGATCGTGGCGGTCAAGGGAGATCCTGAATGCCCGGTAAACCGCGGGCTGAATTGCGTAAAAGGCTACTTCAACGCCAAGATCATGTACGGCGGGGACCGCATCACCCAGCCCCTGCTGAGGAAAAAGAACGGGAAGTTTGACAAGCAGG
>CAYFLK010000030.1:41957-42472 GCA_964344035.1 uncultured Pseudomonadota bacterium | reverse complement strand
TTTATCAAATTAATCAAAGAGATATGACTGATCACTTAAGGGAACTTCGGTTTAATGACCCGGCTATGGGCTGAGGAAGAGTTTGTTCATGATCCAAGCCGGTTATTTATATTTGACAATCGGCTTTTTGGTTATGCTTCGGGTTCAAATGGGATACCAATCCAAGGTTTTGAATTAACGTTGGCTGACAAATCAGCAAAGCATTCCCTTCCTGTATTTGAAAACAATATCCCTGATTGGATAGGTAAAATACAGGTTTGGAATCAGACAAACGAACTTGACGCACCAGCTGTTTATGATGGGGGTAGGTTCCTTTTTTACACTGCTTATGATGAAACGGATAATGAGGATTTAGCTTACAGTATTCAGGATGCCATTGGAGGTGAATATTTGATTAAATGGTGAATGCTGAAGAATCCAAAGATAAATCGTGGAGACTTTCATTTTGGAACAACTATCTGCAAAAAGCGGTATGTGTGAAACAGGACCCCGAACGGTCCAAACGAATGCCATGA
>CAYFLK010000030.1:0-41947 GCA_964344035.1 uncultured Pseudomonadota bacterium | reverse complement strand
AATCCGATTTGAAAGAATATCTGCAACAGTCTCCAACACTCGACTTTCAGGATCCGGATGTTACTGAATTCGCGTACAAATATGGTGGTTGTTCAGAGGACCCCGTGAAAAAGGCGATTCGCTTGTATTACGCCGTTAGGGACAAAATACGCTATGATCCATACACGATAGATATGACTGTGGACGGTTTACGTGCTTCGGCCACGCTGAGTCAGGGTCGCGGCTGGTGCGTGACCAAATCCATCCTGCTGGCAGCGCTTTGCCGAAGACTGGGAATCCCTGCACGGTTGGGGTTTGCCGACGTGTATAATCATCTTTCCACCGAGCGCATGCGAAGATTGATGAACACTGATGTCTTTTTCTGGCATGGTTACACAGCCATATATTTAAATTGCCGCTGGCTTAAGGCAACTCCGGCATTCAATATCGAACTGTGTGAACGTTTCCGGATAAGGCCCCTTGATTTTGATGGAGGGGAGGATTCAATATTTCATCCGTTTGATCTGGAGGGCCGCACCCACATGGAATACATCCGCTTCCGCGGTGAATATACGGAGCCGCCTATTGCTGACATCCATCAAACCTTTGTTCAGGAATACGGGATGGATTCCACCTGGAATTCTTCCGATTTCAACAAAGAAGTTGTACAGGAAACCCGCACGGCCTGATACAGGTAAATGCCTGACCAGCAGTTCCCCACATTCTAGTTCATCAACATAACAATCTTAACCGGTTCCCTTTGGCTCATGGGATTATTTTGCGCAAAAGGGAACACGATGTTTGTGGTCAAAAACTCGTGTGACTTGCAGAAGAATGTCCGTTCACCAAGTTGCTGATTTTGGTATAAAAATTGAAACATGGGGGGTATTCACATCATTCCATGGAGGGAATATGAATACTTCTATAGAAATCGACCCGGTTCAGGGTCTGAGTTTAGACATGGCGCATATGCCTGCCGCGGCACTCAGGGAGTACCTGAAAGCCATAGAACCTTTTGGCGAAGATATGCTCAGCAGACAGATGCGCAGGGAAAATCCGGAACATAGGTTTTCTTCCTGTGGCGTGGCTTTACCCGTCGGCACGGAAAGGGGTCTGCACGAAACATTGAAAGAAAGTGCCTGGGGTATGGACACCTTCATTCGGACCCTGGAAACATGAAAAAATCTGCAATCCATTACGCCTTGTTCTCAGGATTGAACCATGGCTGAACAGGAGAAACTTAAAAAGGTCGGTATTGAATGCCTGCGTGAACTGCTGGCTCAGGCAAAGGAACTGCGCAGATTTTCAGGATTGGACGTAGGTTCCGCATCAGACCATGAACTTGAGGAATGGATATCCATTCTGTCTGAAACGACACAAGTGATTGAGCAGGAACTGGAAAGACGCGTTCATGGAGGGGACAATTAAAGCCCTTATCAGGCTGACTGCCTTCATTTGAACATCCGGCCTGTTTATTTCAACTTTGTCCTGCCTGCTGAGTTATTGAATCAATCCGGCTCAATCAGGCAAGACTGCCGGTATTTTCATGTGCATTGTGGAATTTGATGTGAGATAATCTGATTTCGGAAACTCACCCGATATTTTATTGGTGTCAATTTATTAATGGAGGAACCAATGAATTCAAATGCAGATTTTTCTCTCAGCAGCCCCGATTTCAATGACGGCGATTATCTGCCCATGAACCATGTCCTCAGTGCAGATTTCGGATTCGGCTGTGCAGGAGGAAACCTCTCACCCGCCCTGGAGTGGAGCAACCCCCCTGCCGGGACCAAGTCGTTTGCGCTTACTGTGTATGATCCGGATGCTCCAACCGGAAGCGGGTTCTGGCACTGGCTGGCGGTCAACATCCCCGCTGATGTAAGCAGACTGGAACAGGGCGCAGGTTCGCAGGGAGGGGAAATGCCTCCGGGTACGCTGCAGACACGTACGGATTTCAACGCCCCCGGTTATGGTGGTCCGTGTCCACCTGTGGGAGACCATCCGCACAGGTACATCTTCACCCTGCATGCGGTTTCGGTGGAGAAACTTCCGGTGGAGGCAGACACACCCGCTGCGGTGGTCGGATTCAATCTCCACTTCAATACCATCGCCAAAACTACCCTGATGGGTCTATACAAACACTGATCATCACTTGGATGATTCGTACTGCCTTTCAAACTCCGGAACTCGCTTATACCGCCATTGGCATTGCCTTGGCAATATGCCTGCTGTTCATCGGTTTCCTCGTCTTTCATTCACGAAGGCAGGGCCGAAAGCCTCAACTCAAGGAAACCGAGAACAGTTCCGGGGCCAATCACTGAGGCCTCAGGGGATCTTGGCGATGCCGAAAAAGTCTTGGCATTCCGGGTTGATCTTTCCCGCATCATCACCTAAACTGCCTTAACCTGCCCAACGCTTTCTCTGCAACGGGCGAGAATAGCTCAGGTGGTAGAGCACGAGCTTCCCAAGCTCGGGGTCGCGGGTTCGAGTCCCGTTTCTCGCTCCACTTCACTAATTCCGTAAGTCAAACCCTCCTCCAGTTAAATGGCTCGGAGTTGTTTTCCTATTTTGACAGTTCTTTTTCTCCAGTTTTCTTGGGTGTCCTTCATTTAAGTCTAGTCTCGGGCTTGATCACGTGGATTCCCACTGCGCTACATCCGGGTTCACAGGTTTACAAATGCAACACTCATGAACCTGAAATTTATAAGCTTTCTCATTAGGTGATGCTGAAGCAACTGTGAAACATGATTTTTCGTTGACAATCCTATTCGTATGTTATATTCAATAAATGAATTATATTTATTTTATGAATAATATTCATGAAATATCCGATATACATCCGTGGCACGGGATGGAATTTCAGTCCTTTTCCGGGGGAGGAAATTCTTTCAACAGATGATGCAAGGGACGATTCCATTTCCGGGTTGGTGTTAGGCGCGGTACGCAGCTGCCTGCAGGACGCGGTCATGGAAATGGCGGAGATTGACGCAGTGATCACTTCTTCGGTGGACCTGTGGGACGGCAAAACGGCTTCAAACATCGCCGTCACGGAAGTGGTAGGCGCTGTAATGAAACCTGAAACTCGGATAGCCGGAGACGGTCTGCTGGCTCTTTTTCATGCGGTGATGACTATACTGGCCGGGCAGTACCGCAAGGTGTTGGTGGTGACCCACGGCAAGGCATCCGAGGGAGACCAGGAGGCACTTTCCAGCTGGACTTTCGATCCGGTCTGGCTGCAGCCGCTGGGGATGACTGAACTTCAGTCGCTCGGTTTGCAGGCCCAGGCCTTTCTGCGCCGTAGTCCGGCTTATGTCCGCGGCGGAGAATTCCGGGCTGGTTTAGTCTCAGCTTTGTCAGGTGGGACCTGTACCGAGGAAGATCTGCTTTCCTCTCCGGTTGATTTCTACCCGCTTCATCGTCAAGAAATTCCCACTTACGGTGACGGGGCTTGCGCAGTGCTGCTGGAAGCCGGAGATTCTCAAGCGGAAGTGGGTTTCGAGGATGATGTGCGGTTGGAAGGTTTCGGCTACGACCTGGAACCGCATTACCTGGGAGACCGTGACCTGGGGCAAAGTGCTGGATTGAAACGCGCGGTGGATAGGGCCTGTGCCATGATTGACGTTGCTGATAATGCAAAGGAAATCAGTTGTTGTCACTGGTCATTACGAAGTTCCATCCAGCTTCCGCTTTGGGCCGAATCGGCAGGTTTGTGGGACTTTGAGAAAGGTATGGATGCCTTGCTGGAAAATCTGAATCCGTTTCAAAGTGAAAAAGACACACCGGCAATTAAAACCAACAGCCCGGGAACAAATGAATTAACTCGGCGAATGTGGGACGGCGTCCCCCCATTTGTCGGGGGGTTGCTTCGCTTGATTTGCGCAGTGGACGAATTGAGAAATTCTGCCCGGCATAATTTGCATCTTGTGCATGGAATGCATGGGCCGGCGGGGCAGTTGCAGGCTGTTTGTCTGCTTGCGGGCAAAGGAAGCTGATTATGCGACCGGTGGCAATCGTGGGTACGGGGCAGACCCGCCACACCAAGGCACGGCCCGATGTGCATCAAGGAGAATTGCTGCGGGAAGCGGTGGACAAGGCTTTGCTCGACGCGGATATTTCTTTCGCGGAAGTGGATGCACTGGTGCTCACGAACATGGAACTTTTCGAGGGCCGCGCGTTGCCGGAATTATGGTGCGGGGAATTCGCGTTCGGACGGGGCAAACCGGTGATGAAGGTTGCCACAGGTGGGACCTCAGGGACTTCAGGCGCGATCGCCGGGTTGTTGCAGGCGGCTTCCGGAATTTTTGATTTAGTATTGGTTGTCGGCTGGGAGAAGCATTCCGAAGGCTCAACCCAAACCGGGATGTCGCTTACTGACCCCGCATGGGATCGGAATATCGCTTCCGGGGCAATTGGAAATTTCGCCCTTTCGATTTCACAATACGCAGCCCGTCGTGGCGTCACCGCTGAACAGGCGGCGTTGGTTTCCGTGAAAGCTCGGCGGAACGGGGCCAGGAACCCGCACGCTCATCTGAAAGATGCGGAACTGACGGTGGAAAAGGTACTCGATTCCCCGTTGCTGGCCGAGCCGATTCACTTGCTTGACATGTGTCCGCAGTCCGACGGGGCGGCGGCGCTGGTAATCGCTTCCGGAAAAATAGCGGAACGCTATCCGCGGGCTGCGTGGCTGCAGACAGCGGTCACCCGTCATGATCAGCCTTATATCGGCGATCTCGATGAACGCCTTTTGAACATGCGCGCCCTGCGCAGCGCAGCTGAGGAAGCATACCGCAAGGCGGGGATTAATAATCCCTTGCTGGAACTCGATGTTGCTGAAATATATGAACCGGTTTCCTACGCGGAACTGGCCTGGTACGAGGAGCTTGGGTTTTTCGAAAACGGAGCCGCGGGTAGTTTGATTGAAAGCGGAGCAACCGAACTGGACGGGGTGCTCCCGGTAAACCCTTCCGGAGGCGTGCTTTGCGCCAATCCGGTGGGTGCCACCGGGGTGGTCCGCGCAGCCGAAGCCGCAAGGCAGATCCACCAGAAAGCCGGCGAGTACCAGGTGGACGGTGTTAATCTGGCTATGGCAACTGGCTACGGGGTTTATGCCTGGAGCGATGTTCTCATTTTCTCCAGCAGCAAACCATGAGCGATTGTTACGGACCTGTTGAATACCTGCATTCAGAAATAGTGATGGAACTTTCCTGGCATATTGATCCCGGAACAGTGATGCGGCGGTTCTTTGAACTACTACGCAGTGAAAGGCGGCTTTACGGAATGCGCTGTCCGGATTGCCGGAGGGTCTGTCTCCCACCGCGTCGGGTTTGCGGGAATTGCTGGAAGGAAATGATGGAATGGGTCCCGCTGGGTTCGTGTGGTACGGTGGTCGCGAAAACAGTGTGTCATTATTCCGTGTTGAATGCTGAAACCGGTATGCCCCGCCCGACTCCCTTCGTTTTGGCACTCGTCCGGATTGACGGGGCAGACACAACCCTTAACCACTTTGTGGAGGCGAAGGAAATCGGAAACATTCGCATCGGTTCGCGGGTCGAACTGGTATTGCGGGAGCAGTTGCAGGGAAATATCGGGGATATCCGATATTTTCAGTTGGTTAGAGGTTAGGTTTTTAGTCTCATTAAATTTTATTCTCGGACTATTTGTTGAAGATATTTTCATACACATAATATTCTTCAATATATTCATAGAGATAGGAGTGTTTTTCAAAAATCCAAATTTATTGGTTCCGGCTGGTGCGGGTTAGGTCGTAGGGGCGGACCTGCGCCTGCCTGTGCGTGGCACGCAGACAGGTGTCCGCCCATTGTTGTGGGCAAACACATAGGTTTGCCCCTACGGAACGACCCTTAAACCCTAAACCGCTAATGCTGGCTTCGCCGTCCGGGACAAGCCCGGACCATTCAAAATGCTACTCTCTCTGAACTAGTGTCTAGAAGCTAGAGTCTTGAAGCTAGAGTGGGGAAATCGGTATCACTATCGACTCCTGATTTTGATCTAACGAGAAGTTTTTGACATATAATCAAATAATGAAAATATATGATTCTAAACGCTAAAATAAAATCCTTTATATAATGAGTCATTCCAGCATCACCTCCACCGTCAACCTGCCCTTTCGTTACGCGGTTGGAAAAACTGCTTCCCATTTTTTACGGGAATTGCGGGATCGGCGGAAAATATGGGGGACCGAGTGTCCTTCCTGCAAAAAAGTATGGGTCCCCGCCCGTTCTTTTTGCGGTGGATGCGATCAGCCCACCGAAAACTGGATCGAGCTTTCCCCGCATGGCCGACTCGTCGGCTGGACAGGTCGTGCGGAAGAAGGAGAGCGGCTGACCGTCCTCATCCGGCTGGAAAGCGCGGATTCCCTGATGCTCCACCTGCTGGAAGAATATTCCGGAATTGAGTTGAGGGAAGGCCTGCTGGTGGAAGCAGTTTGGAATCAACAAAGAAAAGGTGCCATTTTGGACATCGCATATTTTCGACCCGAGAGAGAATCATGAATGTTTTGAAAGAACATCATGGACGGGTCACCGTCCTTACCATAAACCGTCCGGAGGCAAGGAACGCTTTGGACATGGAAACGAGTGCGGAACTGACAAAAAATATACATGAGTTTCGGGATGATCCGGAAAGCTGGGCCGCCATCCTCACAGGAGCGGGAGATCAATCCTTCTGTGCCGGGGCCGATCTCAAGAAACTCCGTGCATATTATGCTTCCATGACCTCCGAAGAAAGGCTGGCCCGGAGCGAGAATGAACCCGGACTCGGCGGCCTGACTCGAAACCTGCCGGTCTGGAAGCCGATTGTTGCCGCTGTCAACGGGCATTGCCTGGCCGGGGGGCTGGAACTGGCGTTGTCTTGTGACATCCGCATTGCCGAAGATCATGCGACTTTCGGTCTGACAGAAGTGAAATGGGGCATCATTCCCGCAGCGGGCGGAACCCAGCGGCTGCCACGGCTGATTGGCACTGGTAAAGCCCTTGAAATGATTTTGACCGCGCAAAGGATTTCCGCACAGGAAGCTCTGGAATGCGGGTTGGTGAGCCGCGTTGTTGCTCAGGGAGAGTCGGTTCCCGCGGCAATGGAGGTGGCGGAACAAATCTGCCGGAACGGCCCGCTTGCAGTGCGGGCCGCCAAGGAAGCGATCCTGCGGGGGATGGACATTCCGCTCGAGGATGGACTGCGCCTGGAGCAACAGCTTGCCGAACCAGTCCGCAATTCAGAGGATGCGAAAGAAGGCCCCAAAGCTTTCGCGGAGAAACGCGCGCCTGAGTTTAAGGGGAAATAACAATGAAACTTGAAACCCTGTTTTTTGAACAAAAAGACGCCCGGGCGCTAATTACTCTCCACCGTCCCGGGGTGCTGAACGCAATCAATGGTAGGATGCTTGACGAGCTGGAGCAGACTTTGAATGAATGCGACAGGCGATCTGACACACGGGTCATTCTGCTGAAAGCTTCCGGGGATGAAGCTTTTTCCAGCGGGATTGACGTCGAATACGTCAAGGACATGCAGCCTCTGGAATCTCGCAATGTGGGCAGGCGTCTGCACGAAGTGTTCTATCTCTGCCGCACCCTTTCAAAGGTGATCCTGGTCCAAGTGGACGGCATCTGCATTGGAGCGGGGCTGGAACTGGCGCTCTCATGTGACCTGATAATCGCTTCTGACCGTTCAACCTTTGGATTGCCCAATATCAACGTCGGAATACCGGCCATTGTGGAAGCCGCTCTTCTTCCCCGTGCCGTTGGCCTCATGAACGCGCGCGAACTGTGTTACACGGGTTGGAACTGGTCGGCGGAGCAGGCATTTGAGCGGGGGTTGCTCAACGTCGTCTGTCCACCCGGCGGGCTGCCTGAAATAACAGAAAAATGGTTGCAGAGGCTGGAGACACGCAGTCCAATGGCGCTGATGACTCAAAAGGAAATAATTCATTCATGGATGACAACCGATCTTGAAGCAGCCATCGATTTTTCCATCAACACCGTCTCGCTTAACTGGCGTACGAAAGATCAAAAGGAAGGCATGGGCGCGTTCCTGGAGAAGCGCGATGCAGAATTTTCCGGAGAATGAAGTGCTGAAAACCAAACCTCCAAATGGCTAAAGTCATCATTACCTGCGCCCTCACCGGGGCGCAGCAGGGCAAGGAAGCCAACCCGAACCTTCCCGAACAGCCGGAGGAAATTATCGAACAGGGGCTGGCCGCGTGGAGAGCCGGGGCGGCGGTGCTTCACATTCATGCCAGGGACAAGGCGGGCAGGGCGACTTCAGATCTCGCGGTTTTCAGTAAAATCACAGAAGGGTTGCGGGAAGAAGGCTGCGACGCGATTCTAAACCTGACCACAGGCGGTGCGGTGGCAGGGCTGCCACTCGAAGAACGCCTGCGGATAATTCCGGAACTCAAACCGCAAATCGCCTCGTTCAGCCTGGGTTCGGGATGCCTGTTGGGACGTTACGATGCCGGCAGATCGGAATGGGTTCGCGACCAGTACGTGCCCCTTTTCCAGAGTTTCCGGGAGATGGAGAACGCCGCCCGACTTATGCAGGAAAACCAGGTCAAACCGGAAATCGAAATCTACCATGCCGGGATGCTGAACAACCTGAAAACCCTGGATGCCGTCGGGGTGTTCGACCACCCGCTGCTGGTCAACTTCGTAATGGGCATTCCCGGAGAAACTACTCCCGCTGCTGAAGACGATCTACGCTTTCTGGTGAACAGACTTCCCCCACGCGCCAACTGGCTTGTCACCGCAATCGGCGGAAAGAATCACTTCCGCATCACCACTTCCGGAGTGCTCATGGGTGGACACCTGCGGGTGGGTATGGAGGATAACATATACCTGGAACGCGGAGTTTTGGCACGCAGCAATGCACAACTGGTGGAGAAAGCCGTACGGATGCTAAGGGACCTGGGAGAGTACCCTGCTTCTCCTGAAGAAGCTGGGACGATCTTGCAGCTCAGATGAATGCGGGTTTTGCCTGAGTCGTGAAAAGTGCTGAGATTTGCAACCTGCTTTTTCTTTATGATTAGTGGCAGGAATCACAACCACACAAAGTGACTTAAAAAATGGAAAAAAACTCTGAAAAAAACTCTGTGATCGCAAGCAAAGAAGGAGCAATCGGGCATATCACTTTGAACCGACCTAAACGTCTCAACGCCATCAACATCGGCACATTAGAATTGCTGATTGAAGCGCTGCGGGAGTTGCTTGACGACAATGCGGTTAAGGTGGTCATACTCACCGGGAAGGGACGGGCCTTTTGTTCGGGGGCCGATCAGGAGGACATGATGGAGCGGCATTCCAGTGAATGGGAAAGGCTGGTGCAACGTTATCTCGATCCCATCCGGCTCATTGCCAATACCTCCAAACCGGTCATCGCCGCGATCAATGGAGACGCCGTGGGCGGTGGAATGGGACTGGCGATTGCAAGCGATTTCCGGATTGCGGTTGAAACTGCACGTTTCTGTGCGCCGTTCGTTGCCATCGGTTTAGCTGGATGCGACATGTCGGTGGGTTATTTTTTACCCCGGCTTGTGGGTCTTGGCAAGGCAACCGAAATGATGATGACCGCCCGCTTCGTCAAATCCGAAGAAGCAGAGCGGATTGGACTGGTGCAGCAGGTCGTCCCTGCGGAACAGCTTGCGGAACGCACCACGGCTTTGGCGGAGAGGCTGGCTGCTTTATCACCCGTTGCAATGGGCTGGACCAAAAAAGCGGTGCGCCGCTCGATTGACAGGGAGATGGAAAATGAGTTCGATTTCGAGGTGTTTGCCCAGGTGCAGTGTCTGCAAAGCCCGGAACACCACGAAAGCCTCAAACTCTACCAACAAACGATGATGGGAAAGCACGGAAACTCCTGATGAAAACTCAATTCATAGAACTCACTGAGGAGCAGCGGGAATTTCAACTGCAGGCAAGGGAATTCGTGGAGCGGGAAATCCGGCCTCACTCCCGCAAATGGGACGAAAGCGAGACCTGTCCGTTGGAAATCATGGAAAAACTCGGCAGTCTCGATTATCTGCGGGCCGGGTTTCCGGAATCAGACGGAGGGCTGGGTGGGACTGTGGAGCAGATGCTGCTGATAGAGGAACTAGCCGCCGGTTCGGCGGGAGTCGCCCTGGTGGTATACGTTCATACGACGCTGGCCTGCGCGGCTGTTGCTGCATTGGGCAGCAAAGAGCAGAAGAAGCATTACCTGAAACCCGGACTTGAAGGGGTGAATCTCGGCTGTTGGGCCTATGCCGAAGCAAACGCTGGCGCGGACGTCTCGGCAGTGGAACTGAGTGCCGTTGCGGATGGAAATGATTTCGTGCTAAACGGTTCGAAGCTCTACATCACCAACGGTCCGGTTGCGGATTTTGTGGTGCTGGTTGCGCGCACCGCAAAAAGTCCCGGGTTGTCAGGCATCTCATTGTTCATTGTCGAACGCGGTACTCCGGGTTTCAACGCCAACCCGATGAAGAAGCTGGGGATGCGCAGTTCAACGATGGCTGAACTGGTTTTTAATGAATGCCGCGTTTCAGGACTACAACTGCTGGGCGAACTGCACACCGGTTTTCGTTCCGTAATCCGCCTGCTTTCGCGAGGGCGGGCGCTGGCCGCGGCTTTTGCGGTGGGATTGGGCAGCGAGGCTTTGCGGCAGACGGTAGAGCATGTCAAGGTCCGTCGGCAGGGGGCAGTTTTTCTAAGCGGACACCAGGGGGTGCGCTTCATCCTTGCTGACATGAACACCCGTTTGGAAGCGGCCCGCACCATGGCGTACTGTGCTGGACGGCTGATTGACCAGGAACGGCCGTTCGACACGGAATGTGCGATGGCCAAGCTGTATGCCTCAGAGACCGCCACCTGGATATGCGAACGCGCTCTGCATCTGCACGGCGCGCAGGGGTACATGATGGAAAGCGATATCCAGCGCTTTTACCGCGACTGCAAGGTACTGGAACTGGGTGAAGGTACCAGCGAGATTCAGCGCGAAATGATTGCCGCGGCGTTTCTTTGAAAAAAATACGGCACGAATTTCAACTGGTTGCCTCGTCTAAACCTTGAACCTTTCTGCTTGATAGAATCATGAGACGGAGATACGCGTGAATCCCTGGAGTGAAGAACACCGTCTATTCCGGGAATCGGTGCGTAAATACGTGCAACGCTCCCTTGCCCCTCATGCTGAGGAATGGGAGGAAAAGCAGACTTTTCCCCGCCGGGTTTTTGAGGAATTGGGAGAACTCGGCTTTCTTGGGGTTCGGCATCCGGAAGCTTACGGCGGGAGCGGCCTGGATTATTGGTTCACGGTTATTTTATGCGAGGAACTTGTACACTCCGGAATGCTGGGGGTAGCGGTGGATGTGATGGTGCAGTGTGAATTCGCTATGGGTGCAATCAGCGAGTCGGGAACGGAGGAGCAAAAGCAGCAGTTTTTGAAACCAGCGATTGCAGGCAGGCGGCTGGCCGCACTCGGAATCACGGAACCAGGCGCAGGGTCTGATGTGGCAGGGATCAATACCAGGGCGGTGCGCCGGGGAGATAAGTATGTCGTCAACGGTTCCAAAACCTTCATCTCAAACGGGACCCGCGCGGATTTCGTTACCCTCGCAGTGCGTACCGGGGAATCAGGACACAGAGGCATCAGCCTGCTGATCTTTCCCACAGACATCCCGGGATTCGAGGCGCGTCCTTTGAAAAAAACCGGATGCCACACCTCGCACACCGCGGAGATGTTTTTCGAAGACTGCCGGGTGCCGTGCTCAAACCTGCTTGGCAATGAAGGAGAAGGATTCCGCCAGATCATCAGGCATTTTCAAGGCGAACGGCTTGTACTGGCCTGCTTCGCCAACGCGATGATGCAGCAGGCGGTGGATTTGGCACTGGCTTACGGAAAGCAACGCTCGGTTTTCGGACGGCCGGTGACAGTCCATCAGGTATGGAAACACCGGCTGGCCGACGTGCTGACCCGCCTCGAGGCTTCCCGGCAGCTCACTTACCACGCCTGCGACCTGCTTGTGCGGGGAGAACCTGCTGAAAACGCAGTTTCGATGGCGAAGCTTTTTGCCACTGAATCCGTGCGCCCGGTGGTCAATGAGTGTTACCAGGTTTTTGGCGGAAACGCTTACATGGAAGAAACTCCGATTGCCCGCATATATCGGGACGTGGGTGCGATGACTATCGGTGCGGGCACGAGTGAAATCATGCGCGAAATCATTGCCCGCGAACATCGGATCGGCATCTGAAAATCAAACCGGAAAAAAGACATGAATCAGCAAATTGAAGCAATTGACGCATGGGGCACGCTCATCACTCCGGAAGGGGCAAGGCACTGGCCGGAGGAGTTTCTCCACATTTTCGATAAATACAAAACAGATCCGAAGATGGTTCATGGGATGAGCGTCGAGGCAATGCTGGATGAGATGGATGCAGCCGGGGTCGAGAAGGTGGTGCTGTCCGCCTTCGAGTTCCGGGGCACAAAGGTCTTATCCAATGAAGAGGTTGCCGCATATGTCCACAGGTTTCCAAAACGCTTTATCGGATGCGGTACGGTCGACCCGCGGCAGAAGCCGATGAAGGTGCTTGACGAAATCACGAGAATGGTCGAGGAATTGGGCTTGATCGCACTGCGCCTCGAACCCTATGCTTACGGCGACGGCATGACGGGCGCCCCCCCAAATGAGAAGATGTACTGGCCGCTTTATGCAAAGTGCTGTGAGCTTGATATTGCCGTTTCCGTCCAGGTCGGGCACACCGGACCCCTGCTGCCTTCGGAACCGGGGAGGCCCATTCACCTGGATGAAGTAGCCCTTTCCTTTCCGGAACTGACCCTGATCGGAGCGCACCTGGGACAGCCCTGGCATGAGGAGATGATGATCCTCGCCTGGAAACATCCAAACGTTTTTATAGAAACCTCGGCCCGGGCGCCAAAGCACTGGCCGGAATCGTTTGTCAAGTTCATCAGCAGCTATGGACAGGACAAGGCGCTCTGGGCCACGGATTACCCGCTTTTACCCTTCAAACGCTGCATCGACGAGGTTAAAGCGCTGGGGCTGCCCTTCGAGTGCGAGAAAAAACTTCTGCGGGACAACACGATCAGGGCATTCAAGTTGGAAGGGAAATTATGAGAGCCCTGTTATTCAACCAGGGAGAGCAGAATCTGGTTGCCGGAGAAATCCCCGAACCGCAACCCGCACCTGATGAGGTGCTCCTGGAAATGCAGGCCTGCGGCATTTGCGGTACGGATGTGCACATCGCGCGCGGACAGAATATTCCCACCGCTTTTTCTCCGATTGTTCTGGGGCATGAACCTGCCGGGATTGTTGCAAAAGTTGGGGCCGAGGTTTCCGGGTGGAAGGCGGGTGAGCGGGTGGTGAGCTTCCCCGGAGCTTTTTGCGGTGATTGTCCGGCTTGTCAAAAGGGCCGTGAAGGTTTGTGTATGCGCATGGAAATATTCGGTCTTCATCGGCACGGGGCGATGACCTTTCGGATGACTACCCCGGCACGCGCACTGGTTCGGCTTCCGGATTCAATTCCTTTTGAAATCGGTGCGATTCTGACCGACGCGGTTTCCACTCCATATCACGCGGTGGTGCGCCGTGCTCAATTGATGGCAGGAGAAACGGTTGCCGTTTTCGGCGTGGGGGGGCTGGGCAGCCAGGCTGTTCGCTTCTGCAAGCTTGTTGGCGCTTCCCGAATTATCGCCGTGGACCGTAACGATTCCGCGCTCAAATTGTCGGAGAAAATCGGTGCAACCGACTTGGTTAAGGCCGATGATGATACTCCCCCGCACAAACAAATCCGCCAACTCACCGGGGGATATGGGGTGGATGCATGCTTTGAGTTTGTCGGTCTCACGGCAACCGTCGAAAGCGCGGTTAAAAGCCTCCGCCGGGGTGGCAGGGCGGTGGTGGTGGGAATCGGCATGGAAAAGCTCGAACTGCCCCCAATCCGCACTTTCGTGGGCAACGAATACGAACTGAGGGGTTCAATGGGGCTAGACCTGCGGGACCTCAGGGAAGTGATTGGCCTAGTCGAGGAGGGCAAACTCGATCTGACAGATGCCGTACACCCCATTTCCTTTGACGAAGTGAATGGGGTGCTGACGAAACTGGAGCGAGGGAAGGCCGACAACTCGCGTTATGTGCTGAGTCACAAACTGAGCTGAAAAGCTTGGGTTGCACTTCGCTTACTGACCTGCTGGAAAGTTCATAACAAAAGCTTCCAAAACAAAAAAAACAAAAATTTTGAAAAGGAGCCAATCATGGGAATTACTGAAGCGATAAAAGAATTACAACCGAAAATCGGCAGCGAGGTTTATGTGGGAACATGGTTGCCCATGACCCAGGAGAGGATTGATGAGTTCGCCAGGGCAACGGGTGATTTCCAGTGGATTCATGTCGATCCTGAGCGTGCGCAGGTCGAGACGCCCTACGGCGAGACCATCGCACACGGGTATCTCACTCTTTCGCTCATTCCTTTTCTCACCGAAATGATCCGGCCGGACAAGCCGCTTGTTTCAGGAGCTCAAAGGTTGATCAACTACGGAACAAACAAAGTGCGCTTCCCCGCCCCGGTCAGGGCCGGAGCAAAGATCCGCGCCCGTTCTGAGTTGACCGAGGTCCGTGAAGTTAAAGGAACGCTGGAAATCATCAAAAAAGTTACGGTTGAAATCGAAGGCGAGAACAAACCGGCATGCGTGGCGGAAACCGTGACCAGGGCATTTTTCGAGTGAACTGATGAGTCTCGGAAAAACCGTTGACTCCCTGCAAAAGCGCAGGGAACGCAAACAAAGAGAGAAAGATGTTCGCAAACAGGAGATCCTCAACGCGGCGGTGGAAGTGTTTGGCCGCAATGGGTTCATCAAAACGAGCATGGAACTGATCGCCGACGAGGCCACTCTGGCAGTCGGCACGCTTTACCGTTACTACAAAAGCAAGGATTCGCTTTTTGTCTCAATTGTCTTTGAAGCCATCGCAGTCATCCATCAGCGACTGGAATCGATCATTGAATCCTCCCTTGATCCCACACTCAAGCTGGAACGTATCTGGGAGATGTTTTATGATTTTCATGAAGAAAACCCGATGTATTACCGGGCACTGTTATTTTTGCATGACCCAGGTTTTTCCGGTGCATTTTCGGCTTCTGAACACGAAGCGGTGGTCCGTTTTTCAGGAAAGAATTTCTGGCTTCTCTCCCGGATGATCGGGCAGGGGATCAAAAGCGGTGATTTCCGTGAGGGGCATCCCTGGGACGTGGCCGATTTTCTCTGGAGTTCATTTATCGGGCTGGTGCATCTGACTGAAACCCGCAGGAATTTAGACATCCAGCCTGGAGAATTGAGGGAGCAGCACCGGACAATGCTGGGGTGGATCAAACAGGGAGTGCTTGCTTGATCGAAGGATGAACCTGAAAACTTATGATGCGGGTGTTCAGTATTTCATCCAGTATGCCAGGCAGCGAAGAATCGAGCGCCATGCACCGGAAGTGTGTGGCCGATATATTTTTACTTCTCCGGGTTTCTCCGCCGCATCTGGATCAACTGCCGGAAATAAATACTGAGATGACGCGGGGCCATAAGCCTTTTCCCTTCCGGATTAAATCCGGCTGACACGGTAAACCGTTGACCCGTTTCCGGATTGAACATCCCTGTTGAGCCAGTGTTTTTGCAGGATCCGGTTGAAGGCTTCACGATCAAACGAATTGAAAGCCTGTAGATCCGTGGACTGCTGAAATCTTCCCGTTTGCGGGTTGTGCAGAAAATAAATCATCTTCCTCCGGAATTTCAGATAAGGATCACAGGATGAAAAGGTTTTCCAGGGCAACCTGAACATTGGTAGTCCCCCTCCTGAGTGTTGTTCTTCTGGAAATCGGTGAAAATGGCCGAGAACCGGAGAAAACTGACTGGGAAACGCTGTTGATCTGCCCAATTCCAACACTTTACAGGGTGAATTCCGATTGAAGGCAGACACCAACACTCCAGAGGGGGACTACCTGAACATTAAAGTGAAAGAAAAATTCCTCCGAAAATCGAAGACATCACCAGTATGAATGCTGAGAGTAGGCTTACCGAAAGCAATGCGTGTTTGACCTCCGGTGACAACTTTTGTTCCGTTTTTTGCATTTCGCCTCCTTGCATTGTGATTGAGGACCGGTTGTTTTAGGTTTGGAGCAAATCAAACTGTCAACTCCGGTTTTCCCGATGTAAAAGCAATCTTTGTTCCAATGAATCCGGGACAAATCCCTTATAGTCGGTATTTTTATTTCATCTGCCGGGAAACCGTTTCTGGTCCGAAAACTGCTTTAATTTTTCATTTTGTAAGTGCCCCTGTGTTGAAAGTCCGTTCATTTTAGAACGGAACTGAGAATCTCCGCGGAAAATCCGCCCCCGGTTTTATGAAATTATTTTTGCGATATTTCCGTTACATTTTTTGCATTACGGTGTTTTTGATTACGGTAGGGCATCCTTTTTCAAGCCCGCGCGCGGAACTGCTGTTCCGCGGAGGGTACTTGACAAAGTTCTTGTCAACGAGCAGCGGGGACTACAACAAGTTTCTGAAAAACCGTTACGGGGCTTCCAGTCCAATGCTTTCCGGGTCAGCGCTTTCGGCGTCCTTCCGTAAAACGGGTGGAAAGTGGGGTGTTGGACTGGAAGTGGACGACCTCAAGGGCAGTATCCGCTACAAGACACTCAACGGGGAAAAGCAGGAAAATACTCTGCAATTGCAAAACACGATGGCGCTGCTGGAGGTTTTTCCGGGCAGGTTCCCTTCCATTGAGATCGACTTCGGTTTCGGGACAAACAAACTTACACGCGATTTTTATGGGTACCAGGACGCGGACATTGTATCCACAAACGTCAGCGCCAGCGAGGGCAGTCAAAAAGCCACGACCAAGGGGACAGTTATGATGGGACAGTTGCTGTACAACTTGTGGGGTGAACGTTACCGCATCGAGCTGGGAGGGCGTTACTCGGTAAGCAGGCACACCATTTCCGTCAACGACTCCAGGCCGGCATACAACAGCGTGGGGGTGCCAACGCTGAGCGTGTTCGACTTGGGTGGACTTGAAGTACTCGGGACTCTGACTTTTAAATTTTAGACAGCCTTATGTGTCAACTGCACCGCCGCGATTTTCTCCTTGGGCTCTCCGGACTGCTGCTCTACGGCTGCGCAGATTCAGGGGAATACGCCGATGGCAAGGATTACTACCCGGTGGCGGCAAATGTTTCGGGGACGATTCTCCATTGGGGAAAGAACAATTCGATCAAGGTAAACACCGATTCGACAAACAATGTTGGTCAAGCCAGTTACATCACCGCATTCAAAAGCGGATTGTCGCAATGGGACGATACCTTGTCTGAGCTCGGCATATCCATTCAGTATGTGAGCAGCAATGCAGACGTCAATGTCAAGTGGGTTGCCGGAAGCACTGTTTCGAGCGGCGTGTTGGGATATGCAAGCTCTGATAAAAACATCACGATGACGAATACGAATAATGTCACCAGCGAGAACCACACTGATTCTGAAGTGCAGTTTATTGCCGTGCATGAATTTGGACACATGCTAGGTATTTGGAGCCACAGTTTCGACTCGAATGACATCATGTACCCTTTTGCCGTCGGTCCGACCACGCTTAGTACGCGTGACAAAAAGACCCTCTCCGACTTCCTCTATGGGCTGACTCCCACCTATGACATGCATGATCTTTCCGGTCCGCTGGTTGACCCGAAAACTGGAAAGATCCACCCGCATGTGTACACCTACTTCACCACCAACGGCTGCGTGATCGAATCCGGAACATAAACGCCGGGTTTAACGCCCCTGCTGAAAATCGAGTAGAAAATCGTTAATCCCCATGGATTTGTTCAACCGCGTGGGAAGGGATGATTGGTTTACTTCTGTAATCTACAGGTCTCGGCGATGAGTATTGCCACCCCCTGAATCCGTTCAGGGGCTCCACATTGTCTCGAGATTTACATTGCTTGTTGGATGGTGTTTTATTATTTTTTTGCATAAACTCCACTAACCCGTGATTAATGGAGCATATAGCTTCCTGCGGAGCCAAGCATAAAGTGTGGCACATTGCGGGTTTTACGGGTCTTTAAATCACCCTGACTGCCAAACCAAACTGGAGGCGAAACATAGAAAGAATGATGATGCGTGGGCCACGATCATCCAGTGTGTTCGGCAACCTGAAAAAGGTATTCTGCCTTGTTATATTGAGTTTCCTGCTCATCCCCTCTTTTTTGTGGCAATCCGGACATGCGCGCGGGCAGTGTTACCTGTTTGTGGGAAACAGCGCCGATCTTGACCGCAACACCGTATATCAGCAGATTGAAGCGCTTGTGGTTGAATACGTTTCTCCGCTCAAAGAAATCCCAGCCGCTGGCATATCGGAAAAAGATCGAGCGGTTAGCTGTTATTATGAAGCGGGGCTTACCATGACAGGTGACACCCTGACGCTGTCGTTAAACGGATTCAACGCGGAAACGGAGATCAATGGGCTGGCCCGGTCCTCGCTTAGTTTTCCGGATAACGTCCGCCACGCGCTGCTGCGGGTCCTGCATCGTGAGCTTCCCGGATCGCGGAAGCAGAAGCTCTGCCGGGGTTACGGGGAATTGCTGCTTGAAGAGTGCCCGCGGAACCCGAGGACAATCATCCTCTACCGGACCAATCCCGACAGGAATTTCGCCGACGCTTCGAAACAGGCGCAGGCCTTTATCCGTGAAGGGCTTAAATCCTTGATTGAGGAGATGGAAACCGTCGAGTTCGCGGGAATGGCGGGTATAATTGAAGGTGAAGCAAATTCCGGGAAAATGAAGACTTTGCTGGATAAACACCGTGCGACCGCGGTTATCCTTTATTCACTTGAAGGCGGTATTCAAAAAAGCAAATCGATGATGTGGCATGCTTTGGCGGACATCATCATGACCGCCGAAGCGTACCGTTTGAAGGGCGACCGGGTTGTACACACCGCCAGTTTGACCACCGACCCGGAGCGCATTCCCGTTCGCAAGTGGGGCAGTGACCGGGCATACCGGGAAAAACACCTCGGCAGGGCGGCGAAGAAACTGGCCAAAAGGTGGTCGGAAGACGACCTTTTGCAGTTCATTGAAACGGTTAGGTGAAATGCTCAAAAGAAACATACGGGTTCAATTCATTCTGTTTGTGATGCTGACAGCTCTGCTGTGCGGGGCTGAACTTCAGGCGAAGACGCTTCCTGATTTCTGGATTCGCAACCTCGCCGGCAAGCGATTTGACACCCGCAAACAGGCAAAAAAAACTTATGTGATCAGTTTTTTTTATGTGAACTGTATTCCCTGCATCAAGGAAATACCCCAGTTGTACAAACTGATCAGTGAGGAATTCCCCAAGGTTCCCCTGCTTTTTATTGATCCAATCAGGGAAGACGGCCGCAAGGATATCCGCCGCTTTGCCAAGAAGCTCAAAGTGCCGGAATCGTATTTTTACAAGGACAGCTTCGGGTCGGTGAGCAAGAATTTTTTTGCCGGCCAGTTTGCCTTCCCCACCATCATCGGGGTCCGCAATGACAAGCAGCGGTTTCGCTATTCCGGAATCACCCCTGAAATCATCGAGGAAATCCGGGAGAAACTGAAATGACAATTAGATCCAGGTCCTTTTCTTGCGCCTTAATTGCGTTTCTTTTCGCGTGCCTGTTTTTGCTTGGGGTTTATAGCTCGGCATTGGCCCGGGAAAAACAGAAAGCCGCGCTAGCCCCGATTGGAACGCTGGGCGATATTTCCGAGATGGAACAGCAGATCATCTTCAATACCCTGCAGGAATCGCTTTCGACTCATTATCTGCTGGCTTCCCAGAAGGCGTTTGAGGTGGCCCAGGAAGAGGCGTTTCAGGAACTTGATTCTAGAGAATGCACCGAAGACCCATGTTTCGACCTGATTCAACAGATCCTCCAGGTCGATAACCTGTTCCTCTTCAACATGACTCGTGAAGCAAGCTTCACCCAGCTTTCACTGACCCGCGTCGATCTCGACAGCCAGAGGCTGGTGCGTACAGCATTCTGCGACGGTTGCGGCATCGGTCAGTTGAACTCAAAGGTGGAAGGGCTGGTGCGCAAGATTGTCGATGCTTCCGGAATCCCGGTCGCAGGGGTTGAGACGCCTGCGGCGGGAACCAGGATTCAGGCAGAACCAAAACCGGAGCCGCCGCCTCAACCGGAGCCCCAACCAGAACAGGAACCAGAGCCCGAACCACTGGTTGAAGGACCCGGCGAACCTTCTCCCAACCAGGTATGGCACATTACAGCGACCGCGCTGACAGTGGTTTCTGCACTCGTTTCATACAATGCTGCCAAGTCATACAACGAACTCTCCGACAAAAACCAGGAACTGGCCAACTCATACGCAAGTTCTGGAAGTGCGAGTACCAAGAGTGAATACGAAAACAATCAGGCCACCATGAAGACCCTCAAAAGCCGGGTGCAGCTGTACGACTCCATCACTCTCCTCGGACTTGGCTGGGAAGCATATCTCCTGTTTTCCGATTCGAAACCTCGTACAGCGGCTGTCCGCCACCCCCCTGTCAGCCTGCTTGCAGGCGCAAACTCAATTGAGATAAGGTGGCAATGGCGTTTCTGAAACAGCTTGGGGCCCTGACGGGTATTATACTGTTCCTCTTGGGATGCGGGCAGCAAACCATGAATGACAAGGGTCTGGACACAAAGTCGATTTCCGACGCCGCGTCTTCTGGAAGCTCTTCTTCCGGTTCCTCCGGCACATTTTCCGTTTCGAGTGTTGATCCACAGGATAGCGCGACAAGCGTATCTCTAACACCAACCATCACGATTACATTTAATGATAACGTTAGAGCAGTCAATGAAACCGGGAGTAACATCACCGCATGGTCAACTACATCTTCCACCCCTTCATCGTGTTCAAGCGGGTTTTTCGAATGGAGGGTAGTTCAAGTATCGAGTGACAATTTTACAAAATGTATCCCAGATAATGGGACCGTCAGCGGAAAAACCATCACCCTGAAACTAAACGGGACACTCAGCAGTTCAACGACTTACAAGATCAAGGTTCGTAAGGAGTCCATTGATGACGATGTTAAATTAAAATCCACTTCCGGAACTGAACTCGCCTCGGATCAGACCTACTCATTCACCACGCAATAAGATCCTGAAAGAAGCCGCTATTTGCGCGCCAGGCTGAACAGCGCATTCTAACCTGTTACATCATTCAGATGCTCATTAAAAGCTTTCGAAAATTTGTGTCTGTAATTGGAACAGGGATTGTCCTGTGCGGATCAGTATTGAAGTCATGGCTGTTACTGTACACTTTTTTTGTGCTGGTCTGCCTGCCCGGCACTGGGGGAACGGCCCAAGCGCAGTTTTCCGGCGGAGGCCAGGCACAGCTGCTCGCAGGGCAGGCGATGCTGGTTCGTCAGGGACAGGAAATTGAACTGACTCAGCGCCCGGTTGCCATCTTAAACGGTGATCTGCTCCGCACCCATGATTACGGAAAGCTGCGTTTGACGCTGCTGGGAGGCGACCAGGTGTTTCTCGCCCCGAACACGGAAACACGTTTTGAGGATAAAACTGAAACGAAGGGGCTTGCACGCATCAGCAGACGCAGCCTGGTAATCAGCGGGCGTATTCTTGCGAGGGTCATGAAAAGCGAAGCAAGTCCGCTTGAAATCAGGACCCCGAATGCCCAGGTTGGAGTGAAAGGAACGGAGTTCGTGGTGGAATTCCTCGGGGATGTGACAAACGTTGGGACTATTGAGGGCCTTGTTTCATTGACATCGCTGGTCTCCGGTAGCAGCGTCGAATTGCCGACCGGCACCATGTCGACGGTAAACGCCGCGGGTGAAGTCCTCCCACCTTCCGAATTCTCGGGAGAACTGATGCGCGATTTCGAATTTGCCGGGGAGCGGATGCCTGACAAAGACGCTTCCGGAGAACGAATCGATCCGGATCGTTAATCACCTGTTTTCCCTAACGGCTTTCCACGTTTTTCCCTTCCTGAAAAATTACTTATGGCCTGAACCGCGGGAGGGTTGGGTATTGTTCTCAGCAAATACGTTCACTTGCTGGATTTTACTGCGTGGATAAAACAATGAGGAACACATTGAATCACAGAAATTCATCATGACACAGACACAGATCATCATGGAATTTCTATCCCCGCCGATGCTGTTCATCGTGTTGGCGGTGGCGGGTGTTTTATTTAACCGGATGAAGTTCGGCCGAATGTGCCTGGGGCTTGGACTCGCGCTTTTGCTGGCCTCATTCATTCCCGGGATTGGAGTGGTTTTATCCCTGCCTTTGCTGGCGACACATGACGAGTGGACCGCAAAAGATTTTCAGGATGCAAGGGTGATTGTTGTCCCTTCAGGAGGTTATTATCCGGACGACGTGCGTTTCCGCCCTGGAGAAAACAGCTTTGAACGCGCTGATTTGGGCCTAATGCTGCAGAAACAGACCGGGCTGCCGTTGCTGCTGACCGGGGGTCGGACGTTTCATCCGGATGCTCCCTCGGAGGCAAATGTTCTGCGTGAAAACCTTGGATTGGATGCCGGTTCGGTTATACTCGAGGAAGAGTCACTCAACAGCAACGAACATACCTTGAACCTGGAACGGCTGTTTGCCGAACGGGGGCTTGGCAACAGGATCGTGCTGGTCACCTCCGCGATGCACATGACAAGGGTTGCCGCAGCTTTTCGCGCGCGCGGTTTCAAAGTCATTCCGCTTTCGGCAAACGATTTGGTGACGGATTTCATGCATCAGGCTCACCCGCTGCAATATGTGGTGCCGTCGTGGCGGGGGATCAAGATATTCCGTCAAGCCTTCTACAGTTACGCGGGAATCCTGTCCTACTGGGTGCGGGGATACCTCGGTTTTACTGACCTGATCCCGGATGGTCCTTCTTGCATTGCCCCGCCAAACCAGTGGATCAGGAAAAAATAGTGCGCCAGGATCACTGGGAAAATAGGGGGAAGGAATTTCATTGCCTCCTGCAAAATGTGCGGGTGGTGAATGAATGCATATAATAAACAGTAATGTCTAAATGAATCGCGAGTTGATACAAAATGAATCCATCCGCAACATTGCCATCATAGCGCATGTTGATCATGGCAAAACAACGCTGGTGGACCAGATATTCCGGCAGACCGGGATATTTCGCAAAAACCAGGAAGTCGCGGATCGTTTGATGGACCGTCTTGACCTTGAAAAGGAACGGGGGATTACCATTGCAGCCAAGAACTGCGCGATTCACTGGCGGGGAGTCAAGATCAACATCCTCGACACCCCCGGACACGCGGATTTCGGGGGCGAGGTTGAACGCGCGCTGATGATGGTGGACGGCGCCATCCTGCTGGTGGACGCCTCGGAAGGCCCGCTTCCGCAAACCCGGTTTGTGCTGCGGAAGGCGCTTGAAGGGGGATTGAAGATAATAGTCGTGATTAATAAAATCGATCGTGATGACGCGCGTGCGCCGGAGGTCTTGGATGAAATCTACGAACTATTCATCGACCTCGAGGCGACCGACGAGCAGATTGAATTTCCGGTTCTTTATGCCGTTGGTCGCGACGGAATCGCCCAGAACAAACTTGAAGAAAAGGGAGCCGATCTTGTCCCGCTGCTGGACCTGATAGTCGAACACCTACCGCCACCGGCGCATGATCCACGGGCGCCTTTTCAGATGCTGGTATCAGACCTCGACTACTCCGATTACCTGGGCCGTCTGGCAATCGGCCGGATCGCTCATGGAACGGTTTCCAAAAACGACCAGCTGGTTTGTCTCGCTGAAAACGGAAAACCCGTTCCGCTTCGCGCGACTAAACTCCAGGTGTACGAAGGTCTTGGCACCGGTGAGCAGGACAGTGTGGGGCCGGGAGAAATTCTTGTCCTTTCCGGAATTGACGCAGTCCACATTGGAGACACTATTTGCAACCGGGATGCACCGAAACCGTTGCGGCGCATTTCTGTGGATGAACCCACCATTTCGATGTTTTTCTGGCAGAATGCCTCACCTCTTGCTGGTCGCGAAGGAAAATGGGTGCAGTCCGCAAAAATCCGTGAAAGGCTTCGTCTGGAAACATTGCGCAACGTCTCCCTCGAAATGGAGGAGGCCCCTGGCGAGGCATTCCTGGTCAAGGGTCGGGGGGAATTGCAAATGGCGATTCTCATTGAAACGATGCGGCGTGAGGGGTTTGAACTGACAGTCGGACGTCCGGAAGTCATTTTCCGGGAGTATGATGGAACCAGGCTGGAACCGATCGAGGACGTTTTCATCGACTGTGAAGAACAGTTCCTCGGGATAGTTTCCGAAAAACTGTCGCTGCGCAAAGGGAAAATGGTCAACCTTGTCAATCACGGCACCGGCCGGGTGCGGATGCAGTTTCATGTCCCCACCCGCGGTCTGGTTGGTTATCGTAACGAGTTCCTCACCGATACGCGCGGGACGGGCATCCTCAATTCCCATCTGTTAGGGTATGAGACATACAGGGGTCATTTCCCGCAGCGGATAACCGGTTCCCTGGTTTCTGACCGTGCAGGGAAAGCGGTGACGTACGCGCTTTACAACCTCGAACCACGCGGGAGGTTGTTCATCACTCCCGGGACACCGGTTTACGAGGGATGCGTAATTGGAGAACACAACCGGGAAAATGATCTCAATGTGAATCCAAGCAAGGAAAAGAAACTGACAAACATTCGCGCGGCAGGAAGGGATGAAGCCCTGTTGCTCACTCCGGTCCTTCCGCTGACACTGGAACAGGCGATCGAGTTCCTCAATGAAGACGAATGCCTGGAGGTCACTCCCCGTTCCCTGCGCATCCGCAAGATCCATCTTTCAATTCACAAGCGTGACCGCATGAAAAAACGAGAAAGAGCGTGAGTCTGGTCAGTCTATTCTTGACTCTCAAATAAACAGCATGCCTGGTCCTTGGCCGTTACGTGCTAAGGTGTCAGGGGCTTTTGTCTTGTGTATCACATGGACTCGTGTGAATGTCGAAAACTTCAGGTAACTTGTGACTTCCTGATCAATTTTCACTTGTTCCTGATCTCAATCATTTTACTCCCGGCTTAGAATAGGGGCCGTAATGGTCCATGTGACTTGGTTCAAAGATTGGGCAAGATTGCTTTTTTCCCGTTCAGGCGCCCCCTGGGTCAAATGGCTGGCGCTGGGTGGTTTTGCTTTCTTCCTGATCAAGGGGTTGATTTGGCTGGGAGTGTTGGCGGTGGGGATAATGGTTGCATTCCAGTGGTGAATTTGTATCTGAACTCCGGAAACCGTTGTGTCTGAAAATTGAAGGGGGACATGCTGAAACACTGGACCTTGCCGATCGCCCTTTGCAGGAGAAGAAGGTGCTGCCCCAGCCTGGACTATGATCAAGTGCGCGGGGAATATGTGCTGAAGGATGATCACGGCGGGGTTGTCCGTCTGGAGCCTGAACACCTGGACACCCTTGCCGCAGTGTGGGTGGCCTACAAAAAAGAGGACAAGACCGGCAATGAACTGGATTGACCTGGTGGCTGCGGCGGGGATAAAGTTCTTTCTCTTCGATCATTTTACCCTCGATCGTCCCAGGCAGTGGCTCAAATGCAGAGAAATCGCATTAGTCAATGACCTGCTGGACTGCTCCTTCTGCCAGGGTTTCTGGCTGGGACTGGGGTATTACGTCGTACTCGAGCAGGAATTTGAATGGCTTCGGTTTTTTGGTTTCGGCTTCGCATCAGCGGTCGTTTCGCTTCTTCTACACTGTTACTGGGAAGACTGGAACCAGCGGGGATCGGAAGTCTGAATTCTCAACTGCGAGTTATTCTTCGCCGGCATTTTGGAACAACAAGCAATTATCATGATGAAAACCGAAATTGATTTAACGCAACTGAACCCGAAAGAACGTTACAAACTGATAACGGGGGTCGTAACTCCCCGTCCAATCGCGTTTGTCACCAGTCTAAATGAAACCGGCACGGTAAACGCCGCTCCTTTCAGCTTTTTTAACGCACTATCGAGTGATCCCTGCCTGATTGTGCTTGGTTTGAATCCGAGGGAGGACGGCAGTCTCAAGGACACCGCACGGAACATCGGCGCGCGCGGAGAATTCGTGGTGAACATGGTGGATGAGGGCATCGCGGAGCAGATGAATGTGTGCGCCACTGATTTTCCGCCTGGTTTCAGTGAGGTCGAGGAAACCGGTTTAACCCCGGCTTCTTCGGTGCAGGTGAAAACTCCGCGCATCGCGGAATCACCGGCAGCACTGGAATGCCTGCATTACCAAACAGTAGAAGTCGGCGGGTCCCGCAGTATAATACTTGGCGAGGTTGTCCATGCAGCGGTCCGTTCAGATGCGGTTGATGCGGAAAAGCTGCGTATGGATTTCAGCCGCTACCAACCCATCGGCAGGTTGGCGGGAAGCCTCTACAGCCGCTTCGGAGAAATCTTCAAACTCAAGCGCATGACCCCGGAGCAGTACCGCGCGGATAAATCGAGACATGATTGAACCGCAGACCCGAACCCTGGCGCATCCATGCGAAGTTTACAAACCTAAAACAAACTCATTTTAATGCAGATAGATTCCGCGTACGGCATCAAACGCACGGTCCCTCTTTCATATGCTGATGCCGTTTCTAAAGTTACTGAAACTCTGAAGATGGAAGGCTTCGGGGTGCTCACTGAAATTGACGTGCAGGAAACCCTGAAACGTAAAATCGGGAAGGACTTCACCCGTTACATCATATTAGGCGCGTGCAATCCGCATCTCGCCTACCAGGCATTTCACGAAGAGATCGATCTCGGGCTGCTGCTCCCCTGCAATGTTGTTGTTTACGAACACCCGGAAACAGGTGAAACCGTGGTCGCCGCGATCGATCCATCTTCCATGGTTTCGGTGACAGGCAGGGCAGACATGCAGGAATTTGCGGGACAGGTACGCGAAAAGCTGGAACGCGCGGTCAAAGCAGTTTGAAACGGCGTTTCCTTTCGAGGCTGAGGGCGCGGTAAGGGATTCCGAAATCTTCCGCCATCGAGTATGCCTTCTCCAATTCGTCAGGGCGGATGCTTCGTGAAAGGGGTTCGTATTTTTTCTGATAACGCGTGCTTCCCGGGTCGCAATACAGTTCTGGGTGATACTGCCCCATCAGGTTTACCGGAACATCAGCAAGGTTTTCTGAAAGCCATTCGAGGATGGGACGTGTGCAGCACTCAAGGTGCCCGGGCATAACCAGGTGCCGGATAACCACTTCTTCACCCCATTCGTGAAGTTGCCGCAGGTTCTCGGTAACCGTCTGCCAATACCATGGGGTCCGTGATAGAGACACCGAACATCGTCCCGGGCCGAATTTGAAATCGGGAAGCCAGAGATCCATCAGCACCCGCAGCAGATGCAGGGCCGGTTCGGACATGAAGAAATTGCTGTTCCAAAGCATCGGTGCATTTGGTCCCTCCCGGGAAGGTTGGAATTGTTCTCGTATTTCGTGAAATCCAATCAAGTCGTTTTTAACGGGAAGCGCCGCGCGCAATTCGTCCATGCTTGGTTCCAGGTTTTCCAGTTTCACGAAGGCGGCGCAAATGGTATGGAGGTGGATGGTTGCTTCTCCCCCGACCCAGTTTATGTTGTGGCACCCTTCACGGTCCAGCAGCCAAGCTATTGTTGCCAGGACGCGTGAGGAAACGGGGATGCCGTTAAAACGGTCGGCACTGATATCCCCGTTCTGACAGAAGGCGCAGCGCATGTTGCAGGAGGTGAAGAAGATTGTTCCGGAACCGGTGGTTCCCCGGAATATGAGTTCTTCCCCCTGGTGATGGAAGAAGCTGGAAACGCGGGAGGTCCCGTTTAATTTGCAGGTCCCTGATTTCAACCCTTCGCTACGGTCGACGCCGCAGTTCCAGCGGCAGAAGTTGCATTTGCGTAACATCCGGCGGGACAGTTCCCCGCAGAGATCAAGCAGCGTGGGAGGGGGTTCCGGAGATATAGGCAGCCCGGTTTGTTGTGAGCGAATCCTTTTCCGGATCTCATCAAACTCGAGGGTGTGCCGATGAAAAACGTTCCAAAGCGCCGAATCTGATGCTTCCGCAAGATTCACATCAACCGGGACCCTGCCGGCAATACGGTACTTGGCTGGGATACGCGCCTCTTCCACGTCACGGTACCATGTCATTTTTCCCAGCAGATCTGGATCTTCCCAAATCCACAGGCTGTCTAATCCGGACATGATGACCGCTCGAGATTCATGCTTAGAGTGCGGGAGGTTTTTCTAGGCATGTGTATTATTGTATACAAATGTCCGAAAATATGCGTCAAAGCCTTTTTTGCATAGATCACTTGCCATCAGTTCATCGTGATGCATGCCCTAGACACAATCCAGTTTAGTGGGGGGCCCTTCTTCTTTTTCAAACTTGATCAAGCAGGATGAACTCATAAGCGGAAAACTGGGATGCGTTATTTCTTTTACGGCAGTTTACGGGATTTGGATATGCTTTCCGTGGTTCTCGGAAGAACTTTGCATCCCGATGAATCAGCATCCGCCGTTTTGGAGGATCATCGGCTGGTCAAAGCGCATGAAGAAGAATTTCCGCTGGCAGTGCCTGCCCCAGGATTTCAGGTGAATGGAATTGTTTTCACCACCGGCATTTCCGAGGACGAGCAGCGGATACGCTTCTTCGAGGATTACGATTTCGAATTGACAACCTGCCATCCTGTTCTATCAGGGGGTATTAAGGTAGAAGCATTGTTCTGCGGTGTTCCAACCGGGGTAGAAGCGGAAGAAAGCGAATGGGATTTTGAAGAATGGCGGCGGCGGCACAAACACGGTTTTTTGCGGGTGGTGCGTGCTTTCATGGAGTGTTACGGGACTATGAGCGCGGAAGAGGCAGAAAAGGTGTGGGACCGAGCAATGGAGGAACATTTCGGCTGAATCACAGACTACCTGCGCAAAGGATTTGAGTGTTCCGACATGGATAGTTAAACTAAACCAGTTGCCCATTGAGAGTAAGCTGCGATGTAATTTGGCCCGGGGTTAGAAGTGAACCAGTTGATTGTCGAGATGCTGATGTATGCGGGTATTGCCGCCGGGATGGTATTCGGTGCATGGATACTGCGTGACTTCATGCTCGACCACAATCAATTGCCGGGACGTCATCTCCCCCGTCACATGCTTCAGTTGGGCTGGATGGCACCTGAGGAAGAACTGGAAATCCCGGTTGAAACTGAAAAACAGCCGGGTCGGGACCAGCGGCTGAAACAGGCGATGCAGTCCCCTGCTAAGACCGCTATGATTATCCGTAAATGGCTGAAGGAAAACGGAGTCAAGTCCTACCAAACAAAAGTACATGCCTGAATTGCCTGAAGTGGAAACGATTGTTCGCGGGCTGCGCAAAAACCTCCGCGGAGATCGTTTTTCATCAATTGAAATATTCCGTGATGATCCCGTCATAAGCCGGGACCCTGATGCATTTGTGGCTCGTTTAAAGGGCGCCGGCATCGAGAATGTGCTTCGGCGCGGGAAATACCTCCTTTTCAAGCTTGCTCCTTCCGGGTGGCTGGTTGGCCACCTACGCATGACCGGGAAATTCATCCTCACCGGAAAGCCTGATAACATCGACAAATACGATCGGCTGTGGTTTCACATGGACAGCGGCAGGACTCTGGTCTTCTCAGATATGCGGTGCTTCGGGACCCTCGAATGCGTCGAATCGCTGGAAGATTGGGAACGGCAACGGCAGTTGGGCAAAGAACCGCTCTCCGAAGAATTTGATCCGCGATGGCTGAAACGTGTGCTGCGGAATTCACCACGTGAGGTTAAACCAGTTCTGCTGGACCAGAAACTGGTCTGCGGGATCGGCAACATCTACGCGTCTGAAATCCTCTTCCGCTCCCGCGTGAATCCAAGGCGGCGTTCGAAGCGGGTGTTGTTTAGGGAATGGACCGCAATTGTAGACAACACCCGTCTGATCCTTGAACTGGCGATCGAAAAAAACGGCACGTCTATTTCCGATTTCCGCAAGATAGACGACAAATCCGGTGAGTTTCAAAATTTTCTCCAGGTTTACGACAAGGCAGGGGAGCCGTGCCCCCTGTGTGAAACCCCCATCCAGCGCATGGTGCAGCAACAGCGCAGCACCTTCTTTTGTCCCCAATGTCAACGTTGAATCACGGAGAAAGGTGAAGTTTAGTGGAGGCTTTGCGCTGTCTGTTTTCGCGTGCCTTTTGTGGGGCAACACGGGGGCTTGTGCGCAGACGGTGTTGCTCAGCGGGTATCCCGGAACAGGGAGTCATGAATTTGCGCGGGAACTGACGCGTATCATGGAATCTTCCGGAGTCACAAAAGCGGAGAGTTATGTCGTGCGTCCCGTGAAGTACGCCGGAGAACGCCTGCAGCAGCTGCGGAACCGGCAGGGAGATTTGGCCATCATCGACGCTGAAACAGCTCACCGGCGGATGTCCAATGGAATCAGGCTACGCGTGCTGACGGTCCTGTGGCCGAACTGGCTTCACCTGATCGTCAATACCCTGGAAATTCCCCAAGCGTCTTTTCCAGGAGTTCGGATCGTACTCGCCCATTCGAATGCCGTCGAAGCGGTTCGGACCTGGAAATCCGACACCCCGGAAGGGCGTTACACCTGGCTGGATGAAACACCGTCCGCTATTCTCGAAAATGGATTTCTACAGGATGCATTGATGATTGCTGCGCCTGTCCCTGTTGAAGAACTGCGCGGGTTGCTGGGACGTTTTCAAAACCTGAGACTGATATCCCCCGGGGATCGTTTTGCACGTTTACTGCGTCAGGATTTTCCGTGGTGGCGATTGTGGAAACTGCCTGCCGGTTCTTATCCGGGCCAAGTTGAGGAAGTGCAAGGAGTTGCACGCTTCCCCGTGCTGGTGTCCCGGATTGATTTTGACTCCCGTCAAGCGCAACTGGTCCTGAAGCGCATCTACAGCCAACGCATGGGATTGAACCCGCATGTCCTTTTTAGAAACCTGGATCCGGAGCAAAACTCAATTTTCCAAAAATCATTTCATTTTCATCCGCAATCCCGGAAATTCTTCCGTTTTGAATAATCCGGCCTTAACAGAATTGGGTCAAAAACGGTAAAGGAGGTTGATGTTCAGGCACATTCCCGTGCTGGCAGAGCAAATCGCAGGGTTTGCCCCCTTGAATACCAGAACGATTCTGGATTGCACAGTCGGCGGAGGCGGTCATAGCAGAAGGCTGCTAGAACGGTTTCCGGATGCGCAACTCCGCGGAATCGACCGGGACCCGGCTGCGATTGAAGCCACGGAAGAAGAACTGCATGAATTCAGCACCCGCGTCCGACTGCGCCGCTGCAGGTTTTCGGAACTTGGAGGTTTTCTACCCCTGTGGGGGACAAAATTCGATTACGTGATTGCCGATATCGGCATGTCATCTGAGCAGCTTACCCGAGGTGAGCGGGGTTTTTCTTTTCTTGAAGAGGGTCCACTGGATATGCGCATGGACGGAGATTTTCAACCGCTTACTGCGCGCGAAGTGCTGCACCGATCCAGCGAAAAAGAACTGAGGGAACTGCTGAAGAAATATGGGGAAGAACCTTTTGCGGCCAAAATTGCACGGGCGGTGGTGGAAGCCCGTCATGGAAAAAATTTGGAAACAACCCTGCAGCTGTCGGAACTGGTCAGCCGGACCATTCCCCGCCGCTTTCATAAAAACGGGTTCCATCCGGCAACTCTCACTTTCCAGGCATTGCGCATTGCTGTAAACCAGGAATTGCGTGAATTGAAACTGTTGCTGGAACTGCTGCCGGAACATCTTAATCCCGGTGCGCGCCTTTCCGTGATTTCATTCCATTCCCTGGAAGATCGAAAGGTAAAGCACTGCTTCCGCAACTGGGAAAACCCGTGCACCTGTCCTCCGAAACTGCCCTATTGCGTCTGTGGCTTGAAGCCACTTGGAAAGGTGTTGACCCGGCGTCCGGTGAAAGCAGGTGAGGAGGAAAAATCGCACAATCCGCGCAGCCGCAGCGCTCGGTTGCGCGTGTTTGAATTTGAAAAGGAAGCAGTTGATTGAAATCAGCCGGAAAAGCGGATTAATTCAGGATATTGACGAATCCGGCATAAAACATGTGCTCAGCACTTTTCTGGGTATGCTGTTCGAGGGAACGCGCTCCATATCCTTGCACCTGACGGATAATGAAGAAATCAGGAACTTGAACCGGGAGCAAAGAGGAATCGACCGTCCGACGGATATCCTCTCCTGGTCATATTATGAGGATGACCCTGAAGCCGAATGGGTCGGGGACTTAATGGTATCCCTCGAACGGGTCGAGGCGCAGGCGGAAAGCTATGGGTGGGACACTGAAACAGAACTCACCAGGCTGCTTGCTCACGGATGTGTACATCTCGCGGGCTGGGATCATGAACGTTCCGGGGAAGAGGCACGTGAAATGCTGAAACTTGAAATTGAACTGCTAAACGCCGTCGGTTATGAAGAACTGTATCCAAAGTAAGTTTTTCCCCCGGAATTATACTGCGCAAGTGTAAAATCCAGGGAGCAAGATACAAGTCCTGTTAGATGTTTCTTGAACCTTGTTTCTAGGTCCGGGGGAACTCGATTTTATATCTTGTGCCGTTTACACGACTCAGTTCCAGGGTCCCTCCAAGTCTGAGGATGAAATTATGGACCATACGTAAACCCACCGTACGGGTTTGACATGGCTCGATGTGTTCGGGAAGTCCCACCCCGTCATCCGCGACATTCAGCATCACTTGTTCATTCCCGGAGGGTTTGAGAACCAATGTCAACCGTCCTTGATCCCGTCCATCGAATGCGTGCCAGATGGCGTTGACCACCAATTCATTGATCAACAGCGCGCAATGGATAGCCCGGTCTACACTTAGGAAAACAGGCTGCAGATCGAGATCCAGCGAAATTTTTCTGCTCCGTTTAGAAAAGATGTGGAATTGATCGAGGATCTGGTTAGAAACATAATCCTTCATGTCAATCCCTGAAAGTTGGTTGGCTTCATAAAGTTTTTTATGAATCAGCGAGATGGTGTCGATGCGGCTGCGTGTCAGTTTCAGCACCTCTTCAACTTCGGGGTTGGTCACCTGTTCGGTGTTCAGGGTGAGGATGCTGGAGACGATTTGCAGGTTGTTTTTAACCCGATGGTGGATTTCCTGCCGCAGCAGGTCCATCTCCACAAGGTCTGCCTTGTGTTGACCCCGCACCTCACGCAACTGTCTCTTGAGTTCTTCAACTAACGCGTTGTCATCAGTTTGGAAGCCGCTCAGCGTGGTTTTCGACATGAATTGCAAAGTCTGAGAGTATATGTTTAGCTGCCGACAACGGTTTCCATAGTTCTTGTTTGCAGTGATTCGGGGGCTGATAAAGGGAGGAAGAACTGGAAGATTGCCCCGTTTTCGCTTCCCGGTGCGACACTGATTCGGCCACCATGGTGTTCGATGATGTTTTTGCTGATGGAGAGTCCAAGTCCGGAGCCTGCCGGCTTTCCGCTTTTTTGGGGTTCACCCTGGTTGAATTTTTCAAAAACAGATGTCCAGTATTTGACCGGGATACCGATCCCGTTGTCCCGGACCCGCACTTCAATCTCTGCGGGATGCTGCTTGACCGAGATCCATATCCTTCCTCCTTCCTCAGGGCAGAACTTGATCGCATTTGAGAGCAGGTTAACGATCACCTGGGTCAGCCGATCCTGGTCCGCATACACAGAGAGGTGGGACGGCCCGAGCTCGCTGGAGACCTTGATCTCTTTATCCTGGAGCAGCTGGTGAACCGAATTGAGGGCTCTTGAAATCACATCCCGCAGACGGATGGACTGCATCACCCATTCGAACGTTCCTGATTCCATTTTCTCGAGTTCCAGAACCTGGCCGATCAGGCGCGTCAAGCGCTCAGTTTCCTGAATGATGATGGCCAGAAATTCCTGGCGTTTGTCGGGTTCGAGGTCCTCAGTGTCATGCAGGATTTCACTGAACGCCCGGATGGAAGTCAAAGGAGTGCGCAGTTCGTGGGTGATGGTGGAAATGAACTCATCCTTGAGCGCGTCCATTTCCGTCAGCCGCAGGTTTGCCTGACGCAAATCCTCGGTGGCCGCCTGGAGTTGCTGGGATTTTTCCTCCAGCTGCTGGCTGTAGGCAATGACCTGCTGTGTGGCGTCAAGGATTTCCATCACCTCGTCCATGTGCAGGGCTTCCTCCTTGACCGCAGCGGCGACTAGGATCCGCGCGGAGACGCTGCCGATTACCCCGCTCAACAGCGTTTCGGTGTACTGCACCAGTTCCGCATCCGCCTGCCAGACCCGTCCGGGATCCAGTCCTTTCTGTCGGGCAAATTCCCGGATCACCTGGTTCGTCCGCTGTGAACCGAGAAAACGCTGCAGCAGTTGTCTCAGTTCCTCGTTGGTTGCTGTCCCGCGCCACAAACGGCTATAGCTGGTGTCCCGGGAATAGCGGAAGATATCGACAAACAGGTTTGCCTGGCCTCTTTCCAGGGCGGTCTGGCGGGTGAAGAGAGATATCCCGATATAGCAGCCGAGGTTGATCGAAAGACTCCAAAAGGCCGCTTGGGAAATCGGGCCCATTTGTTTCATTCCAAATAGATGGAGTGGGCGCAGCGCGGTTAAGCCGAACAACCCTTCATCCAGAATCGATGAGGAAAATAGACCGGATTCTATCATCTGTCCGAAAGGCAGGGTGTAGGCCCAAACCGCGAACCCCGCAAGCAGGCTGAACAGGGCTCCCTGACGGGTTGCGTTTTTCCAGTAAAGCCCGCCGATGACGGCAGGCGCGAACTGGGCGACGGCGAGAAACGAAACCAACCCGATCGAAACCAGTGAATGGGTGCCGATCACCATGCGGAAATACAGGTAACTGAAAAGCAGGATAACCACCACGCTGCCGCGACGTATGCCTAGCAGAAGCCGCTCAAAGGTATTCCCTTCCTCGGTACGCAGCAGTCCGAAGCGTATCAGCAATGGGATCACCAGCGAGTTGCAGATCATGATGCTAAGTGCGACGGCCTCGACTACGATCATGCTTGCCGCCGCGGACAATCCGCCGATGAAAACCAACCATGCCAAAGCCAGGTTCCTGTCCGCAAGCGGGAGGGTGAGCACGAAAGTGTCGGCGTTGACATCCCCATCCGGAAAATAGAGACGCCCCGCCACAGCCAGCGGAAGGACAAAAATGTTGATGGCCAACAGGTACAGCGGGAACAGCCAGATTCCACGGTAGACATGATTTTCATCAACGTTTTCAATTACGGATATCTGAAATTGGCGCGGGAGCAGCACAATCGCCAGCATTGCCAGCAGTCCCAGCCACATCCAGTCCTCGTATGCATGGGGCCGGTTTTCCAGGGACCAAAGGGTTTTGATTTCCGGAACCAGTTGTGCTTTCCCGAATAAATCCGCAAATCCGTCGAACAGTCCATAGACTACGAAAAATCCAACCAGTAGAAATGCCATCAGTTTGACCAGGGATTCAAAGGCGATAGCAGCAACCATCCCTTCATGACGTTCCGTTGCATCGAGCTGCCTGACGCCGAACAGGATGGTGAACACGATCAGCACAAGAGCAATATAAAAAGTGGCGTCCCCGGTGAAAACACCGGTATTCCCGGCAGGATCGATGAGGCCCACTCCCGGACCGACCATCAGGTCAAAACTGGTGCCGATGGCTTTGAGCTGGAGGGCGATGTAAGGGAGGATGCCGACCACTGCGATGATAGTGACGATCCCCCCGAGCAGCGGGTCTTTGCCGTACCGTGATGAAATGAAATCCGCAATTGATGTGATCGAATACCTTTTGCAAATGCGGATGATTTTACGCAGCAGGAATACCCATAGAAATGCCAGCAGCGTGGGTCCGAGGTAGATAGGCAGGAACATCAACCCGTCCTTTGCTGCCAGCCCGACGCTTCCGTAAAACGTCCAGCCGGTGCAATAGATCGCCAGCGAAAGCGAATAGATGGTGGCGTTGTTGATCACGCTTTGTCCGCGGGCCCGCATCCAGTCCGCATAATAGGCAATTCCGAAAAGCAGTCCAAGGTATGCCAGTGCGGTGAGCAGCAGTCCTACGGTGGTGATCATGATCCGTTCCGGGTGTCGGGTGGCTTGCTGGATTTAAACGGGGTCTCCTGTTTCCCGGGACCGGATTTTCTGCCGGATTCGATGATCCATATTGAAAGGAAGATGATCGCCATCCAGCAGCAAAAGAGATAGATGTACAAGGGAGGAACAGGAAACACCCCTGGATCAGGACCGAAAAGCGAAAGAACGGGGTAATTGAGGAAAAACAGTCCCGCAAAAAACAGGGCTAACAGTTTGGGCTGCAAAGTTCCTCCCCTATTGTCATAGACCTTTGTGGGAAAGGTCCAGGATTCGGTTTATTTCCTGCCCGGCAAGATACTGGGGAATTTCCCAGGAACAATACCGGGTACGCTTTTTTACCACCCGCGGTAGAATGTCAACAAGCCATTTCTCATGAAACGGTCATTTCTGCATCAGAAAGCTCATCTTCCATTCCCAGGAGAAATATGAAACTGATCAAAAAACTGCTGAAAGCACTCAAGGAAATCAGGAATTTTGCCCCCTGAAGCGTCAAGCGATCAAGGGGTTCGGACCACAGGCCAAATGTGAAAGCCGCATGGCATTCTGGATCTTGATCATCCAGCGAATCCATGTTCGAATCCCGCCCTCCTTGTTGACAAAACATTGAGCAAACCGAAGTTCTGTAGCGGTAACAAAACACAGAAGTTAGGCGTTCATCACTTCATTGATGATTGAAAGAGTTAGTTTGGCGTGCTTTCAGTTCATCTAGCATTCATGCTCAGCTGCTTTCCAGGTTCTGATTCAAAGAATTCCTGAAAGCATCGACGAGACTTTCCTTAACATATTTTTAAATTCATTTGCCACCTGCTTCTGTGAAGAAGTGTGGAGAATTTTTCCGGGATATGTGAAACTGCATCACATACGGTTGACTCCTGAGAATTATTCAGTGATCCCTTCAAAGATACATGTAACGACTGTATGGATTTATGGGATGCCGAGGTTACAGTTAATCTGGTAAAGCAGCTGCAGTTGCAGTGAATCCAGCACATCTTTGCTCTGGAACGCAAATGAATACAGGATTCCAGCATGGCCGGGCTTGCCTCTGCAGAGATCTAATGGTTGCCGGAGTTGAGATATAACGGTTTCAGAGGAGTTTGCATGAGCAACAAAAAGATCCTGATTGTGGAGGATGACCCGGTGATTGTGCTTTCACTTGAGTTTTTAATGGAACAAAACGGATACGAGGTTAATATCGCACGAGACGGGGATGAAGCGATGCGCGCATTCCAGGAACCGCCGCCGGACCTGATCCTGATGGATGTTATGCTCCCGAAACTATCCGGCTATGAATTATGTCAAACCCTGAGGGCGAAAAAGAAATTTGATAAAACAAAAATAGTGCTGCTCACAGCCAAGGGCCGCGAGGTGGATGTCAAGAAGGGATTGACCCTCGGTGCGGATACGTACGTGACTAAACCATTCTCAACCCGTGATCTTGTTCAAACTGTAAAATCTTTATTAGCAAAGCCTTCATCCTGATTCCCTTCCCCTGGGCGATACCCTGCGTTAGAAAGGTCTGTCTCCGGCCAGCGTAACGCGATGCATGACGCGCCTGAACCCCTGGTAGTCGTTCACCGGATTGTGAAGGACGCAGCGATTGTCCCAGAAAGCTATGGCGCCTTGTTCCCAGCGAAAACGGCAGGTGAACTCCGGACGGACCTGGTGTGCAAAGAGATAATCCAGCATTGCCCGGCTTTCCTGTTCAGTCCAGTCCTCAAAATGGGTTGTGTGGGCATTGCTCACATATAATGCCTTGCGCCCAGTTACCGGGTGTGTTCGAACAACGGGGTGCGAGGCAGCGAGCACCTTCACTTCCGAATTTTCATCGCGCAGGCGGTTTTCCCTTGTTTTTGCCACCTCCGGTTTGGTTGATTTGTGGACGCAGGCCATTCCATCCAGTGTCTTCTTAAGCCCACTAGAGAGCGATTCGTAAGCCTTGTACTGGTTGGCAAAAAGCGTGTCGCCTCCGTAAGGCGGAATCTCGACTGCGTGAAGCATGCTTGCCATAGGAGGACATTCAAGATACGTGGTGTCCGAATGCCAGATTCCGCCGAAATTCACTTGCTCGTGTTCAAGTTTGATCACTGCGGTGACCAGCGGGCACTCACTCAATCCCTTAAGCTGGGGGTATGCCATAGGTTCGCCAAACTGCCGTGCAAAAGCGAGCAGCTTTTGAGGTGGAAGTTTCCCGCCGCGGAAAAATATCACGAGATGGTCAAAAAATGCCTGGCGGATCTCAGAAACGACCTCGCGTTCAAGGGGGCGTACGAAATCCACGCGACTGATTTCGGCGCCAAGCGCGCCTGCTACAGGGTGGACCTCAATGTGCTTATAGCTGCTGGGTTCTTCTTTTCCCATTGTTTATCCATGGTTACTTAACGGCGGATTAGTGTCGTATTGCATAACCGCCAAAAAACATGACTACCAAGAAGCGACACTTTTTTGCTGGAGGCTTAAGTTATCCTCATTTTTTTAATACATACTCATTTAAGTCATTCGCTTTTCAAATTCGCATCCATGTGTTATTTTACACAATTATCATCTGCATAGCATCTAATAAAAAACTTAAAGAATTAAAACAGAACAGTTTCAACTGTGTGATTACAAATAATGAATTTATGAAAACAACTCATGGAAAAGCCCCCTTTCTTTAACGGTTATTCTTTCAGGAATTGAAGGTGTGATGATACACCGATTCCGGTTGACTCTCGTTTGGGCCATTGCAAGCATGCTGATTATTGCGGTGCTGCTTGCAGCAGGGATGTTTGTTTTCACGCGGCTTTCCCTATCTCAGCAGGAAGGCCTGCTGGCAGTTCTTCTGCCGTACAGGTTTCATCTGCTGATTCCTTTGGTTCTGCTTGTGGTGGCACTGATTTGGGGAGCGAAGTGGTTTCTTGAGAGCTACTGGTTCCCGCTGGAGAAAATGCTGGAGGAAATGGAACTGACCCAGATGCTTAATCCGGCGTTCCGGCTTTCCCTGCAGGGCAGCAGGCAATTGCGTGAACTTGCAGCAAGTTTCAACCGGCAGGCTGACCGGGTCAGTCAACTCAAGGAGGCGGTGGACCGTGAAGTCGATGCCGTCCGTTCCGCGCTTGAAGAGGAAAAACTGGTGCTGGAGGCATTGGTTGAGGAGTTGTATGTAGGCGTAATCGTCACCAATCTTGAAGGCGCCATGCTGCTTTACAACAAAACCGCAAAAACTTTTTTTCATTCCAACAGTGCTTTTCTCCCGGGAGGAAGCAAGCTTGGGCCTCAGGGTTATTTGGGATTGGGCCGCCCGGTAACCCGAGTGATGGAGACTCCCTTGCTGGAATTCACGATGCGCGATCTGCGGGACCGGCACAGCAAGGGGCATCCGAACCTGGTTCAGCATTTCATGCTCTGGCACGGGCCGCTGCTGCTCAGGGTTCAGACACTCGGGATACTCGACAGGAAAGGTAACCTGAAGGGGTTCATTTTCCTCATACGGGATACCACCCCGAGTCCTGAGTCCGGATCAGCTTTGTCCTGGCTGGAAGACAGCCGTCAGCAGAAACGAAGGTCTGGGATCGCAAACATCAGGGCTTCCATAGAAACGGTGCTTGATTATCCGGGGATGCCGAAGCAGAAGCAAAAGGAACTACTGGAAGGCATCCTTGAGAATTCAGTTGAGCTTACCCGCATGCTTGAACCTGATGCACCGAAGGAATTCGACCAGGTTTGTCACCTTGAAGAAGTGCCTCTTGTGGAGTGGCTGACACGGTTCTGCGAAACTCCGGAACGCGGCATCCCCCTGGAAATCGACTCAGGGATCAGGAGCAGCAGTCCCGTGGCAAGGCTCAACCGTTTTTTAATCACCAACCTGTTGAGTCATCTCCTGCACATGCTGAAATCCAGACTTGGCATCGAGAACCCCTGGTGTCGCTTGAGCAGAAAACAGCATTTTGTGCTGATAGACCTGGTCTGGCGGGAAACCCCACTTGATGTAGAGACAATGAGAAAATGGCTGGATGTGCGGCTGGACTTGGAGATGGAAGCAGAGACGCTGACGGGAACGAAAATTCTGCAACGTCATGACGCGGAAGTGTGGTATGAAGGTGATGCCGAAAAGAATGAAATGAGCCTGCGTCTGCTGTTTCCGGAAATTGAAAAGACGGTTGATGTTGAGGACGGACCGCGGCACATTTCCCTGGGAAACAGGCCGATTTTTTATGACTTTAACCTGTTCGACAAATCACTGTGGCATCCGGAACTGGATGACATACCCCTCCGGGATCTGCGGTTTACGGTGTTTGATACTGAAACCACCGGGCTCGAACCTAGTGGAGGGGATGAGATAATTTCAATCGGCGCGGTACGCATAGTCAACCGGCAGTTGCTGCTGAACGAAACATTTGAACAGCTGATTGATCCCCAACGGGAACTTTCACGCGAATCAATTGCAATCCACGGCATTCAGCCGGAGATGCTGCAAGGGTGTCCGAAAATCGATGAAATTCTGCCTCGGTTTTCGCAGTATGTAGAAGACACTGTGCTGGTAGCGCACAATGCCGCGTTCGACATGCGATTTCTGCAGATCAAGGAGGAATCGAGCGGGGTGCGCTTCACCAACCCGGTGCTGGATACACTGCTGCTCTCCGCCGTGCTGCATCCAAACCAGGATCATCATTCACTCGATGCTATTGCAAAAAGGCTCGATCTGCAGGTTAAGGGACGTCACACTGCCCTCGGTGACGCTATCGTCACCGGAGAAATTTTCCTGGGGTTGCTGAAACTGCTCGAGGAAAAAGATATCCGCACCCTCAAAGACGCGCAAAATGCATGCAAAAAAACACCCTACTCCAGGCAGCGGTTTTAACTCGGCAATGAATCAAAGTTTGAGATTTCACTAAGCAGAAATATTACTTGTACTTGCCACAATTGTATCGTCGACAGTCCACCCTTTACTATGAGAAATAAAGCATCCAGAACTGAAAGATACCGAAACAGAGGACAATCAGACCGGAAACGATTCTTACCCACTGTTTTTGCTGGAGGGAAATCAGAGTTCCGGAGAAGCAACCGATTCCAAGAAGTGTGGGCAGTGTTCCAATGCCAAAACACACCATTATCAAAAAGCCTTGTGGAATGTTATCCGAGGACATTGCAAAAAATAATGCGGAATAGACCAGACCACAAGGCAACCACCCCCAAATTAACCCAGCAAGCAAAGCTTGGCCGACAGAGCGGATAGGGATGAGTTTTTTTGCTAGAGGCTCAACTCTGCGCCAAAAAAACCCTCCGGCCTGTTCGATTTTGAGAATTCCTGTCGTCCACCAACCGGTGAGATAGAACCCTAAGAATATCATCACTGTTGCTGCAAGCAAAGTGAGGATTTTCCGGATTCCCATACCAACACCATAGTTTACTGATATTGCTCCAAAACTTGCAACAACAACACCGGCAATGGCATAACTCAATATGATCATTTTGGCCGGTTTCGTAATTTATATTTTGGATGGGGTTACTGCAATGATTGTTGCAAATGTTGCCGTTGCATTCCACTTACATGGAACAATGTGGGCCGGCGGCCATGCGATGACGGTTCTACTGGCAATGGGTTTAATGTGGATGGGTGTTCTTTATCATCACTATCCAGTTATTACAGGCCGCGAACTTGACAACAGCAGGGGCAACCGCTCCACCAAATTTTACTTCATTGGCGGTGTCGGTTTGATGTATTCATTCATGGCTGGCGGTGCGTCCGGGATGCCGAGAAGGATTGCAAACTGGACTGAAGGTGGATATATGATTATCGGTTTTTCTATCCTTGCTTTTGGACTGGTTCTTATTTACGGTATCACATTATATTTGGCTCTGTTCTCCTTAAGTGTTGATTTCCCCTCCTAACGGTACTAAACTG
>CAYFLK010000029.1:0-43323 GCA_964344035.1 uncultured Pseudomonadota bacterium | reverse complement strand
ACTTAACTCGAACAGAGCCAAAAATTATGCCTGCCTCAATTCCTGAAGACCTGCGCACATTCGGCATCACTAGCAGTGATTTCACATCCAAAAAAGAAATGCTCTTGCAAAGTGGAAGGAATATCAGCGATGAGGATGTATATTGGGAATTGTATGAGGACTTGGTGGCTGATTGCAAGAATTATGAGACCCTTCAAATGCTCTTCTGGAACATGGCCCTGTTCCTTGACAAACAGGGTAAGGATTCATTCGAATACCAGCAAAAATCGCATCAGGCGCGGCTGCTGGGCATGGAAGAGAACGGGGTGGAGAAAGTCAAAGTCAAAGCATCGGCCTGCTGCTCATCCTGCAACAAGCGTCATAACCTGGTGATGCCCTTGAAAAAAGCCCTGCTACGCTTGCCGGTGCCAAATAAAGGTTGTCAATCGACTTTGTTTTCCGAGCACATCTGGTGCACAGCGATTTATACCAAAGCCCAGCCGCGGGACAAGGATTCCGGGAAGCTGCCGCCAGCTGAAGAGTTCGTACCGGAACCTCCACGTTTGAAGACAACGCATGGGGAAACACCCAAGGATGAGGAAAAAGAAAAACGTGTCCGCAATGGGACCCGCGCAAAAACGCAGGATTATGCGCTTCCGTTTTTGCTGTTCGTGATTGGCGGGTCACTGCTGTTTTGGTCGCCAGTGGCGGGTGTAGTCCTGATCGCCTGGAGCATGCCCTTCATTCCGCAATTGTGGGACCAGCTACAACGAAGGCTGCCTTTTATATCGGGAAACTGGACCAGGTATGGCTTAGGCCTGCTTGGTTTGCTCGTAGCGGTGCTGCTTCTTCTGCTTTTCGAACTGGTGGCAAAACATGACAGGATGAATACACAAAAGCCGCTGCCTGCCTACCACGTATTGACTATGGAGGATCAAAGCAGCATGACCCGCTCCAGACTGCTGGTGCGCATAGCCGCCCCAAAAGCTATGAATGCCAAAGAACGCGCACGGGTGGTGATTCATGCCGCCAGGCAGATGCAACAGACCCAGCTTTCTGGCAACCCGGATCAACCTAATTATGAATACGTTTCGGTGATACTGGAAGCAGACCCCCAAAACCCCGGCAGCGGTTACGTTCTCGCACAAGCTGAATTCGCTCCCGACGGTCGTGGTCGCGAGGGATTGATGAGAGATGATCCGGAAAACCTGTGGACGTGGAAAGTGGGCAGTTCCAAGGCCCGGATCAATCCCGGAGATAGGGCTGGTTTAAAGGCTCTCCGAAACACACTCGAACCTTTTATGAAAAAATAATCGCATTGCACGTAACAACAGCGCAAAATTAATGCGCTATTGAGGTTTATGCACAATCAACCCATTCCTCGGAAACCTGAATGTTGCGGCTGCCGAGTTTTTTAACGAAAGATTCATAGGGAACATCCCTCATCGGGGACAACAACCCTCTTGCAGAAATCTCTCCCGAAGCAATCATCTGTGCGCCGATGCTGGCAGTGAAGCCAACAGTCCTGCTCATGGCGCTGAGTCCTGTTTCCCGGTCAAGGAAATCTACTACCTGAACGTTGAGCTGTTTACGTTCACCATTGCAAATCCCTTTTATCTTGTTTAAAACCAGCACCAGGTCTCTTTCCCCGGGTTCGTACTGAAGCAGCGGTTCCAGCGCTGACGCGAGGTAACGGCTGCGCTCGACTCTGCAGCCCTCTAAAATAACAGGTATCTCATCCAGCAACCCTAGTTTCACAAATGTATTCCAAAATGCGCAGTGTCCCGGCCAGCGTGCTGTGTACCGCCCCATATGCCGCAATTGGGAAGGGTTCATTCCCAGATCTTCCGCAAATTGCAGTACATCACCGTTTGGGTATGCTTCCATCAGGCCCAAATTCCGGACATCAAGCATATGAGTATTATCTGCATCAAAGATTTCTTTCGCGGGAATTGAGACAGCTCTGCCGTTGCTGATGATCCTGGCAGGACGCCGATAGGCATTCAAGACCCCCTCAAAGGTCCAACTTACTTTGTACCGTAACGGATTATTGGCGTCTTCCCGCACCGGCAAACCGGCGCCGTAACCACGTATTTCTTCAACTTTATCAAATTTCCGTACAGCTTCTCCAAGCATCACCAGATCAATTCCGGGATCCAATCCGAATTCCGGCAGCAGAGCTACTCCCTTGGAACGGGCTTGTTTGTCCAGTAATTTGAGTGCCGGGACAACATAAGAAGTGTTGACAAGGTGACACCCATTTTCAACTGCTAGTTGCGCTACAGGAATATGAAACTTTCCTGGCAGCTGATCGATGGCAACTTGCGGATGTTGGCCAAGCAAGCGGGTCAGACTGTCCGGAGATTCCGCGTTCAGCGGTTCACACTGCACACGGCTGCCGTAAGCCTGCTTTTCCACGTGACTGTGTAGGGAGTCTAGCGACTGATCAGCGGCAACAATCTTCGTTACTTCCCGGGATTGGACCAGATCATGGAGGGTGGCCTTCCCTTGCATCCCAACGCCAAGCAGCAAAACTTTCATGCTATTTCATCCGGAGTTAATCTGGTTAATGGCCGGTTATTTATCAGGCAGTCTATTTCAATTGAGCGCAGTTGTTTCAAGTATATCCGGGGTTTCCAGGAAGGATGCCGGTACGAAAGCATGAGATTCTCCGCAACGCTTGAAATCTGCAGAATGCGTTGTTTTTTCTTTTAGGGAGGATTCACTAACAGTGGGAATCGCCATGTAACAAAAACCGAGGATCACCGTGGGTATAAGAGCGCCCGCAGCAAGTTTGGCTGGGTTCACTCCGCCGTTAAAAAAACGGTTGAGTATTGACTGTCCCGCGGGATTTGGGGCGTTGGCGATGACCGTTAATCCCCCGCCGGTTACCGCTCCGGCAACAACCGCATATTTCGCTGTCATGCTGAAACACTTTCCCGTGGTAGAAGGACATGCAGGCACCAAAGTACTCAGATAGGTGATTGCCGCGTTATCATTGAAAGCAGTCAAAATGGTAGCCCCGATCATCAACGGCAAGTCTCCGAGAGAACCCAAAACCGGGGCAATCCACCAGGCCTGCACACCCCCATGGGTCACCAGTCCGGCCAGGAAAAAACCGACCAGCATCGGCGGTTTCAGATTGACGCGGTTCTGGTGCAGTTTTGTGGCTTCAGCAAATCCAAGAAAAAACAAGAACCCGCCAATGAAAAGCGGTGGGTAGTGGGCGTTCAGAACAGTCCAACCCATGAAAAGAATGTGCGATACCGTGATCCAGATTGGCACCGGGTCATCTCGCTGATCCCAATCTTTGGATCCATCACCGTTTTCCTCGGTTTTCAATTCCAACTTTGTAAAATCATTGCGAAAAACCATGTAATACAAAACATTGGAAATGATGATGCCAATGAAAGCTTTCCAGCCAAAATGAATCGCCATGAAATCAAGAGTCCATCCCCAGGGGGCGGCAACCATCAACACCGGAGGGGCGGCAAAATGGGTGAACGTGCCCCCGACAGAAACGTTGACAAACAATAAGCCAATGGTTGCATAGGCATGACGCCTGGTGGGTTTTAATTCATAAAACTGTTTGACCAGCAGCAATGCCGCAATGGTCATTGCAGCCGGTTCCGTGATGAACGAACCGAGAATCGGGGCAAAGGTGAGGATGGAAAACCACCAGGCTGCCGGAGAATACTTTCCGAGGCCGGCAACCACCCCCAGTATCTGTTCCGCCAACCTGAGTATCGGACGTGTTGAAGCCAGCGCCATGATCACTACAACAAACATCGGTTCAGTGTAATTAACCTTGTGCGAGATATAGTTCTTCAGGGCGGACCAGTCATAAAAAAAGATGATGACAGCGCCTAATGCAATGACCCAGATGCCGAAAATCGCTTCCACTTCACCAAAAAAATGCAGCGCCTCCGCCTTGAGCGGTGTTGTCTGTTCAACTTCATGCTCTGATTTTCCCTGTTTCCTCATACTTGTCACATGTTCATGCTCTATGTCATTCGCGATTTTGGTGATTTTGCTGGCGAAGAAAGTGTGCAGAATGGCCATCAGAAACACCAGAGAACCCCACAAATTGAAAGGGGTATGAGAAATCCGATGTGATAGGATTGCGCTCAGGTTTTCCATTTGCGTGTCATTGTAATCCTGGAGCGGAGTAGGAAATGGATGCTGCTCTGCCCCAGAGCTTCCTCCGGCTGCAAATGCGATGACAGCTATTCCTGCGAATACAATAAAACAAAACCAGAATTTGTTAGATTGTTTCATGATGGACCAAAGGAATGATTGGAGATTTCAATGGGAAATGAACCTACATACGCTAGCTCAAATGAAGTCAGTATACAAGTGCTTTGATGTTAGGCATCTCATTATTTGGCGTGCATTTTTTGATATTTTTTGTCATAATTTAATATTTAACTTCTCAATCATTGTCAAGTGACCTAAACAGCCCTTTATGGCCAGGAAAGAAAAAAACCGCAAAGCTGGAATGAAGCGTCGGCAACAGGACAAGCGTCACAAGAAAATGTTGCGGCGCCGGAAGATGATGTCCAACCGCCCACCCGCACAAATAACCTCTGCCGGTCAAGTCCAGGGTTTGTTACGCACACTGCCAAATCTGGCTTTTGACCCCCTGCTCAAAGACCTGCATTTCGATGAAACGCGGATGGAGCAACTGATCGATGCAGGTGTTTCTGAACCGCTGATGCTGATGAAACTGCTGGACAAGGAGTTTTTGATGCAGCTTGATGTACGGCTTGAGGAGTTGGAAAACTCGGTGGTCCCGCAATCGCCTAAATCGGTGCTTGCACAGGCATCACGGCATCAACTCCAGAACAGTGAAGAAATTCCGCATCTTTCCAACCCCCTGCTGTTTGCATTTTATCTTAAAACACGGGCAAAGGTGGAAGGCAAACCGATAGAACTCCCGGACTTGCCAGGCACTATGACGGAGTTCGAGGAACGCAATTCCGAATGGATCGCCAAGGCCGCGGCTGATCCTTCACTGTTGAAGCTTTATGAACAGGATGCATATATGCTGAATGCGGGGAATCAGGATGATGAAGAAAATGGAAGAGGCATGGGGCAAACTCCGGTAATGGAAGCAGAAGTTCTGGCGGACCTCAGTCTAAGTCTCAACACCTTGCCGGAAGAACTGCGGCAAAAAAGAAGCGAAGACCTTGAATTGTTCATGGAAGATTTCCTGCCGCCCCCGGTTTCAAGTTGGACCCCGAAACTCTTCGATGAATTTATAGGGAAATGGTTCATTGACCATGCCAACCCACTAGAGGATGATCTTGTGAGCATGCAGGAAACAATGTTGCATCTCCTTGCCTATTTGCGGGACAAGAACCTCCTGCCTTCTTGTTTTGAAGAACAATACTTGAAGAAACTGCAGGACCCCAATGCCTTTAGCATTCAAGCTGAAGCAACCGGCTGACATTCTGTTACCGCTTGAACTTCGAATAGGCCCTCAAATCCGGAGGTATCCATGAGACTGTTGCATTCCCAGAAAATTGCAGAAATAACACTGTACAGTACATACAGAATCTCCACACTGATTGTCATCATTCTTTTGTCAGGGGTCATGATCATCAGCTCGTGTGGGAAGTCCGTACAGCCCAGAAAACAGCAAAGCATACTTGATACAGGTGCTCACCATACGATAAGGGGGCAGGACCTGATCAGCCGGAACCGATGGAGTTCCGCGGAAAAACAGTTCGATCTGGCACTGGAACTAAACCCGGAATATTCTCCGGCCCTGTCCGCAAAAGCAATCGTGAAAGCGTTCGAATCCACACGTGAAGGCAGAACTCCGGAACGTGTTGAAGCGTTGCGAACCGAATCCCGGTCACTGCTGGAAACGTCCCTGAATACCGCTTCCGGGGAGCAGGAACTCACCCGTTCCAGAATAAACACTATCCGCGCGGAATCCCTGCTCCAGGATGAAGGCTGGGTTGAGACCACTGAGAAACATTACCGTGAATCACTGGAACTGATAGAAAACCATCCTGCATTGCGGAAAATGCTGCCTGAACTGCATTTTTTCATGGGCAACGCCTATCTGAAGGCGCGCTCGTTTTCAAAAGCTTCCACACAATACAGGCATGTACTTGAACTCAACCAGGGATATACTCGTGAAGCAAATACACAGCAGATGCTGTTGCAGAAAATTGTCCGCGCACAACCGGGGACTCTCCACGGAAAAACGGTCGCATTGAGCAATGAAATCACTCGCGCTGATCTTGCGGCATTATTGATTGAAGAATTCCACCTTGAAGATCTTTATAAGCGCGGAACTTCCGGCGATACATCAGCAAAAAAATTCCCATCCCCGATAAAGAAAATGGGGGCCGCCCAACCCATATCCACGCTTCCTGCATCAGACATTTCAAAACATCCACTGCGCGAAGAGATTGAACTGATACTGCAGTTGAAAGTTCGCGGACTGGAAGTCAATCCACAACACCTGTTTTTCCCCAATCGACCCGTCACTCGTGCGGAATATGCCCTGATGCTGGAAGACATCCTGATCAGGGTGACGCAGGAGAGTGGACTTTCAACCAGTTTTATAGGAGAGAAATCACCTTGGCAAGACGTTCGGGCCGATGCTTATTACTACAATGCAGCACGGGTATTGACCTCCAGGGGTATCATTCAGGTCAGGAACCAGATACGCGGGGAGTTTGGACCGGAGGACCCAATTCACGGCGCGGACATTCTTCTCAGTCTCCGTCTCCTGAAAGATGAATTGAAAAGTTATGTCCACGGTTCCTGAATCAGGTCATTCTTCTGAACAGGCCCATATCCTGGTTCTCGATGACGAAAACAGCATCCGCTGGGTGCTTGAACGCACCCTTTCACGTTCAGGACACGTTCCACATCTTGCCGAAGACGCACACGTGGCAGACATACTGCTGCGGAAGTTCCCCATCCGCCTGGCGATGATCGACATTAACCTCCCCGGAAAAGACGGGATCACCTTTATCCGTGAAGCAAAAAAGGTCCGGCCCGGGCTGATCACGATTGTCATGACCGGACAGAGCACGATGTTCAACACCATAGAAGCGATGAAAGCCGGGGCGTATGAATATGTGACCAAACCGTTCGACATCGACGAGATTGAATCCCTGGTTGACAAGGCTCTAAGCGTTCAGCATTCAGGCAAAGGGTTGCATCCTGCACCTCAGGATTCACGCATGCAGGACGAAGCGTTGGTGGGAAAGAGCAAATCGATGCGCAACCTTTACAAATCCATCGGCAGGGTTGCCCCAACCAACCTGACTGTCCTGATTCAGGGAGAAAGCGGAACCGGGAAAGAACTGGTCGCCCGCACCATTCATACACATTCCCCGCGGGCGGACAAACCGTTTGTGGCCATCAACTGTGCCGCGATTCCTTCGGAACTGCTTGAATCGGAACTGTTTGGACACGAAAAAGGGGCCTTTACAGGCGCCGCCGAGCGGAAGCGGGGCAAACTGGAACTTGCCAGCCAGGGAACCCTTTTTCTGGATGAAATCGGGGACATGCCGATGAAGTTGCAAAGCAAGCTGCTGCGGGTTTTGCAGGAAAAACAATTTGAAAGACTGGGGGGACAAGAGCTGATTTCAACGGACATGCGGGTGATTGCGGCAACTCACCGAAACCTGGAAAAATTGATTGAGGAATTTTCCTTTCGTGACGACCTGTTCTACCGACTCAACGTGTTTACCCTGGAAGTGAGCCCACTGCGTGAACGCCCAGAAGACATCCCCGTGCTGACTGCACACTTCCTGCGTAAAGGGTCCCAGGAAATGGCCGTGGACCGCAAAACCATTGCCGAAGAGGCAATGGATGCTCTTTGCCGCTACTCCTGGCCGGGGAATGTGCGGGAGTTGGAAAACATTATAAAGAGCTTGATGATCACCAATGTGACTGAATCCATCACTCTTGATTCTTTCCCCAAACACCTGCTTGGACGAGATACGTCTAGTTCATCCGGGGACAACTTAGAAGAACTGATGCTGGAAAAGCTCCGACCCCTGGTGCTTCAAGGAGTGCAACGGAATGTGGATGACCTGATGATACGGGTGATGCATCAAGTGGAACGTCCCATGCTGCTCCTGCTGCTGGAACAGACGCGCTGGAATCAGCAGAAAACCGCTCGGATTCTGGGCATCAACCGTAATACCCTGAGGAAGAAAATTGAATATCTGGGCATTCGTAAACACCAACTGCCCGAAAACTGACTTCCCTTTCTGAACAAGATGTCTGAACTGAAACAAAAGGGAATTCTCTTCCGGCTCTATCAAATCCTGGAAAATCGGCGCTATGAAGGATCGCCGGAAAAATCATACAGCGCATCACTGATGTACAAAGGTCAGGACGCTATTCTCAAGAAACTGGGTGAAGAAACCACCGAACTCATACTTGCGGCTAAAAACTCTGATCATCGGGAGCAGGTGCATGAAATCAGCGACCTCTGTTTTCACCTGCTGGTGCTGATGGTTTACCAGGGCATCCCGCTTCAAGACATTGAAGAGGAATTGCTCAGACGTATGAAACACTCCGGATTAGAAGAAAAAGCCGCCCGGCACCGGAAAGAGTGAAGTCAATTATATGTGTTTTTGCCTGGCGCATTTATGCCCCTAGAATAACACGTTGTTGAAGTCACAAAGACTTGAACCGTTCCATGCCCCTTGCTTAATGACTGCATGCCAATGGAGGACAGATTGCAAACAGCAAACAAAAAACTGAACAAGACTGACGACAAAAAAACCAGCAAACCCCATCCAATTTTTAAACCGTTCAAGCAGTTTGGCATCCCTTTTCCCAACCGCCTGCTCTGCACTCCTTTTGTGGAAAACCAGGCGGATAAAAAAGGGATGGTCACCCAGAACCTGGTGCGGCATTATCTTTCTCTGGTGGAGCAGGGGATAGGCACTGTAATGATAGAATCCGCATACATTTCCAGGCAGGGACGCAGCCATTTCAATCAATTGGGAATTTCCGATGAAGAACATCTCGAGGGTTTGGAGAAACTGGTCCGGACCCTGAAAAAAGAAGGTGCGGCAATAGGAGTAAACCTTTCCCATGCAGGCGCCAAGACTTCCAGGATGGTCTGTGGTGAACAGCCGGTCGGCCCTTCGGAAATTAATTTCGGCAGAGATTATGATATCAGCAGGGAGTTTGACCAAGGGGACTATGAGGAGATTACGCTAAATTTCGTCCATGCTGCCGAACGCGCGGAGGAAGTCGGGATGGATTTTTTTGAAATAAACGGTGCGGATCAACTGCTTCTGGATCAATGCTTTTCAACCAAATTCAACACCCGTGATGATGAGTATGGGGTTGACACTCTGGAAAACCGGCTGCGCCTCCCCCTGGAAATTGTCCGTGCAATTCATGAACGGGATTCCATCAGCATCCCCATGGTTTTCCAGTTTTCAATCCAGGATAAACTAGAAGACGGATTCAGCGCAGAGGATTTAGAGGGCATGATCAGCCTGCTGGAAAAAAGCGGGGTTGACATTTTCCATCCTCAACCTGCACATATCCTCAACCGATGTTTCAATTCAGATGAAAGCCTGCTGGAGTGGATTGCAAAACACACCCGCAAACCGATGATTGCCGAGGGTAACATCAAATCCCCGCAGGTGCTTAAGGATGTTGCATCATTGAAATTATCGGATTGGTTCGTGATGGAAAGAAGCATCTATGCTCGTCCGCAGTGGTTCCAGTTCCTCAACCGCAAGCTTCAATCCTGAAACCTGTTGCCAAAGGATTAACGCATGACCCGTTCCATTGTTCAAACTGTCGCCGCTCCGCCCCCGATAGGGTCTTATTCACAAGCCATCCGTTCCGGAGACATGCTTTTTGTATCAGGACAAATCCCGTTAGATCCGAAAACCGGGGAAATTCCGGATACTTTCAGCAAGCAGACACACCGTGTGCTGCTGAATTTAAAAGCGGTGCTTGAAGCCGGCGGATCATCTCTGGACCAGGTGCTGAAGGTCACAATATACATGCAAAACCTTGATCAGTTCGATCAAATGAATCAAATCTATGCCGAATATTTCGGCAGTTCCAAACCGGCCCGCGCATGTGTTGAAGTGAGCGCGCTTCCCAAAGGCGTCGGACTGGAAATCGAGGCCATTGCAGCAGCACAAAGCCGCGGATTGACAACCTGAACCACATCTTAACATCATGCCGACAACAAACCCTCTCAGGGTTGCTATCGCCGGGCTGGGCACTATCGGCAGCGGCGTCGCGCGTATTATTGAAGATCATACCCGGTCTTCCGGGCACCTGCACCTAAACCGGGTGCTTGAAAAAAACCCGGAGGGCAAGCATGCTCGGGAATGGTACCAGCGGTTCCCGGAACTGATCACAGACAACTTCCGGCAGGTGGTGGAAGACCCGGAGATTGAAGTGATTGTGGAAACAATTGGCGGGACTGAATTTGCCCGGACCCTGGTCAAGGATGCACTCAATCATGGAAAACACGTGGTGACTGCCAACAAGGACCTGATCGCGACTCACGGAACAGAACTGACTGAACTGGCGCGCAACCGGGACCGACACCTGTTGTTTGAAGCTTCGGTGGCGGGGGCCATTCCTATCCTCAGGTTGTTGAAGGATTATTTCCACATTGAAGATCTGGAAGCGGTGGAAGGAATTCTAAACGGGACTACAAATTACATCCTTAGCGAGATGGAAGAAAAAAACATCGCGTTTGACGATGCACTGGAGAAGGCACAGGAACTGGGATTTGCAGAGCAGGACCCGACCAATGACATCAAAGGGTTTGATGCACGCTACAAACTGGTCATTTTGACATACCTGGTCACCGGCTTGTGGTTTACTCCGGAAGAATTTCAGCTGGAAGGCATTGATCATCTCGTGCTCCCAGATTTTGATTATGCATCACGTATGGGTCGTCGCATCAAACTTGTGGCGCACCTGAAAAAAGAGAACGGTCAGATTCAGGCTTATGTCCTGCCGATGATGCTGCCAAAGGAGGATGTGCTGGCGAAAATAACCGGTTCAACCAATGTAATTACCTTGCACGGGAAACACGCTGAAGACATCACCCTGATCGGCAAAGGGGCCGGAAGTCTGCCCACTGCTTCGGCGATAATCGCCGACCTCAACCGGATAAGGAGGCATCCCGCGCCTTTTCCTCCCCCGCACACTTCTAAACGCCTCAAACTGATGCCCTTCAAGGATTATTCTTTCCGCCACACTTTGCGCTTCGAGGTGCTGGACAAACCAGGAATCGTCGGCATCATCGGTCAGATTTTTGCTGGTCGGAGCATCAATATCTATGCCCTGGAACAGCTTCCTCAATATCACCGGATTAATGGGAGGGACAGGGAAACGGTTATCTTCTCCTTGACCCTGGAACCCTGCAGGGAAGGAATCCTACAGGATGCCCTCACGGAAATAAACACACAGGACTTCATGCTTAATCCTGTCAATGTACTCAGGGAGTCTGTTTGAAGACCTTGAGCCGGCGTCGCGGTTCCATTCAAGCCCGCAAGCATCAAGCACCTCTTACAGAATCGATATTCTGCACGGCAGTCAGAAATGATCGATTTCCTTAAACGCCACCGGTATCCAATTTCCCTCCTCGTGGTGTTGCTTGGGTTGATTGTCATTCTATTTCAGTCCAGGCACTTTGAAGCGGCCAACCGTGTGCAAATGGTGGTGCAAACCATTACATATCCGGTTCAAACGGCGGTGCACACTTTACTGAAAACCATCAGCAACTGGATTGACAACTATCTGTTTCTGACCGATCTGAAGCAGGAAAACCGTAGGCTGAACCAGGAAATTGAACACCTCAAGGAGCAGTTGAATCAACACATGGAGGAATCGGTCCAGTATCGGCGTCTGCGCGGACAACTGCTGTTTGCGCAAAGACAGCCGTACAAAAAAATATTTGCGGAGATTATTGGAGAATCCGCTGACAATGTGCATCAGGTGCGTCTGATAAACCGCGGTTCCCTGCACGGCATCAAGCGCAATCTGTCCGCCATCCTCAAGGAAGGCCTGGTGGGCAGGATTCAGGCGGTCACTCCTTTTCAGTCATCATTACAGCTGGTTATTGACCAGCGGAGCAGGGTGCCCGCGCTGATGCAGCGGAATAGGGTCAGGGGTCTGGTCTACGGCACCCAGTCAGGGCTTGCCCTGCGGCAGATCAACCGTCGCGCTGTGATCAAACTCGGGGACCGTGTCATTTCCAGCGGACTTGGAGGAATGTTTCCAAAGGGTATCCTGATTGGCACCGTGACCAAGCTGCACCTTAAACCATATGAACTGTTTCAAACCGCCGAACTGGAACCAGCGGTCGATTTCAGTCGCATGGAAGAGGTGTTCATCATCCTTTCCGGTCCCTACAAACCGGGCACCCCCCTTTTCACCCAGTAATGGGCATCACGGCGTTTCAGTTGATTATTGCCTCTACCAGTGTCTGGTTCCATGTCCTGTTGTCGAGCTATTTCCAACCCGGCGGCATTAAGATTAACTGGATGCTTCTGATCTTGATTGCCTTCGGATTGAGATATAATCCCCGCTGGCTTCCCTTTCTTGCCGCCCTGCTGGGGATGTTTTGTGACGCGCTTTCTCATGGTATGATTGGAGCGTACGGAATCAGTTTTATGCTGACCATACTTCTTGCACAATGGATATCTGGATGGTTTTACACGACCACCGTTTTCTTCACTTCATTGGCGTTTTTTGCTTTATCGCTGGTAGAAGGTACATTCGGGCTGTTCATGCTGACATTTCTGGAGTCAAACCTGTACTTGCGTGAAAGCTGGTTCAACAGGATACTGCCTGCATCCATACTACAAGGGATTGCCGGACCACTGGTATTATGGGGAATCATCAGATTGGATGCATTCATGATAAAAACTTCGGAATGAGATTCAACTCACTACAGGCGGAAGAACTCGTCTTATTCCGGAAACGAGCGTTGATGCTCAGTGGAGTTATCATACTGATTTTTTCCGTTCTTGCATCAAGACTCTGGTATTTGCAAATCATGCAGGGATTGAGATATGCGGATTATGCAAGAGGAAATCGCATCCGCCTCGTGCCGCAGCCGGCGTTGAGGGGTATCATTTACGACCGAAACGGGATGGTGCTGGCGGAAAACCGCCCCAGTTATCAGTTGCAATTGATCCGGGAAGACACCCCCGATATGGATTCAACATTGAAAAATCTATCGGTAGCTCTCGAAATTCCGTTATCACAATTGAAAACCATATTGGATGAAAACCGGCATGTCCCGCGGTTTAAACCGGTTGTGCTGATCGAAGATCTGCAATATGAAAAGGCGATGCTGGTGGAATCATACCTGGACGACCTCCCGGGAATTTCAGTAATGACCCGTCCGTTGAGACATTATCCGTTTAAAAACCTGGCCTCACATATCCTGGGGTATGTAGGCGTGGTGGAAGAAGGCTGGTTCGACCTGCCTGAAAACAAGCGGAGTTCAAGTCAGATTGTGGGAAAATCCGGGGTAGAACTGTTGAATAATGCCCGCATGGTTGGAATTGACGGCGGGAGGCAGATTGAGGTTGATCACCTTGGACGCGAACTGCAGGTCCTTAACAAACCTGTACCTCCTGTTTCCGGAATGGATCTGCACCTGAATCTGGATGCCCGGCTTCAGCAGGTGGCTCAGGAAGCAATGCAGGGAGCAACAGGAGTGGTAATTGTGATGAACCCGAAAACCGGGGAAATACTTGCGCTTGCCAGCTTCCCGGATTATGACCCAAATCTATTTTCCGGAGGAATTGACAGGGAGAACTGGCAAAACCTGGTGGAGAATCCGGATCATCCCCTGGAAAACAAAGCAATGCAGGGTCTCTATCCGCTGGGTTCGATATTCAAAATCGTGACTGCCTACGCGGGGATGGACCTGGGAGTCATTGACGAAAACACGGAACAACTCTGCAAAGGATATTACGATTTGCTGGGGAGAGACCAACTGCCCGCACCCGGAGAGTCAACATTTAAAACTGTCTTCAAATGCTGGAAGGAAGGCGGTCACGGAAAAGTACAACTGCATCAGGCGATCAGGGAATCCTGCAATGTGTTTTTCTACAAAGTCGGAACCGAAGTGGGAGTGGATCAGCTTTATCGTTATGCCTCAATGTTTGGCTTGGGCAAAAAAACAGGACTCGGACTGCCGCATGAAAAAGAGGGCCTTGTACCGAACAGCAACTGGAAAGACAAAACTTACGGTGAACCATGGTATCTAGGAGAAACACCTCCCCTCGCCATCGGCCAGGGATATTTGACTGTAACTCCGATCCAGGTGCTGAACATGGTTAACATTGTCGCAAACCGCGGGTTGTGGGTCCCGCCAAAGCTATATTACGGACAGGAGACCGCGCTTCCTAAAAGGCTGCCTCTGAATCCTCAATACCTGGAGCGTATCCGCGAGGGCATGGTTGCCGTAGTCAACGAACCAGGGGGCACCGCCTCACAGGTTCGGATAGAGGGGTTCACCGTAGCGGGAAAGACTGCAACATCCCAGGTGGTCAGCAAGGAAACACTGGCTGCTCTTGACGAAGAGGCACAGGAAGAAAAAGCCCTGCAGAATCATGGCTGGTTCGTGGCCTTCGGTCCCGCTGAGGACCCGGAAATCTCGGTGCTGGTGCTGGTTGAACATGGAGGATCAGGGTCCAAATCTGCTGCTCCAGTGGCTGGGAGGATTTTGGATTATTATGTGGACCAGATATACCAACCCCCGGTTAATGCATCAAAAACGACCCTTCCAAAACAAGAATCCCTTGACACTAAAACTTATAGTGAGCGGCTCCGTGCCGCATTCGGTTTGTGAGTGCAATGCTGATTCACAGGGGCAACACAAGCGTCATCAAGTGCAGTGTGGATGCTGAGTCGGTTTTTTTGTTTCATGTGAGTGAAGGTCAATGAAAACGCAAATGCAAAAAACCTTCTGCCTTTCGCGCTTAACAAACCGGGCAGAAAAGGGATTTCAACAAATCACTTGAAAACTGCGTTTACTGATTTTTATGAAACCATTGATACAGCACCGTCCTCTTTGCCTCGCGTCATCATCCCCGCGCCGCAGGGACATGCTCGCATTTTTCGGACTGGAATTCACCTGTCACTCCCCCGAAATCTTGGAAGTTCGCAGTTCAGGTGAATCAATCATTGAATTTGTGAAAAGAATGTCCCGGGAGAAAGGACGGTATATTTTGCACAACCTGACGGGAATCGAAGAAAACACGATCATCATGTCCGGAGACACGCTGGTTTTTCTGGATCAAACAATCCTCGGCAAACCCCTGGACGAACGGGACGCAAAAGCAATGCTGCATCAATTGAGCGGGCAGGAGCATTCCGTGTTTTCCGCCTATACACTGCTGGATGTCGGCAGCGGGGAGGAAATGACGGAATGGGTGAGGACTCGTGTTGTTTTTCGGGAACTGTCCGACGAATGCATCAACTGGTACACCGGAACCGGTGAAGCAATGGACAAGGCGGGAAGCTATTCAATACAAGGATGGGGCACATACTTGGTGGAATCGATCACGGGCTCTTACAACAATGTGGTGGGGTTCCCCATCGAAAAAATTCTGCATCAAATGCTGAAACGGCAATGGTTGTCGCTGGCAAACACTTCATGACATAGACTTTGATGAAAGATGCACTGAAACAGCATGATTTACCAAGGATAGGAAGAGCATCTTTGCGGATGATGCTGGTGTGTTCCCTGGTTTTGTGGGGGCTTTCCCAATCCTGCGTCATCATGGCTGTTGAATCAGAAACTAGGATTCCCGAAGGAGTCTGGATGTCAAACATTCGTCTGACCGTGACTCCGGAATACAGCCGGGCTTTTGGACCCTTTGGTAGTATCAAACCGCTATGGGAACTGGTTATCCGCAATTCTGAGCTGAAAAATCAGCTAAGCGGAGAACTGAAACGTGAAGAACTGAAAACTGAATTCAGCCTGGGTTATGGATTGACGGAAAGCTGGATGACCGAATTGACTATTCCCTTTACTCGTAAAACTCAGAGTTCTGCTCTTGCCCTGGATAATTCCGCGTCCAGCAGTGATCTTTGGGCGAGGACGCTGAAAAACCTGCCCTCAGAAACCCATTCCGGCTTGGATGACATAAAGCTCAAGGCGGGATATGAAATGACGTCAAGCACCAAATGGTTCACACGTGCAGGCGTTCAAATGCTATTGCCCACGGGAAGAACAGGCACTCCCCGTGGTGTTTATGCCTCTTCAGTCGGGGAAGGGCACGGCAGCCTGGGGGGGTTTTTCCATTTTAACTGGTATCCTTTCATCAGAGGCTTGCGCAACAGCTTTCGTTTTTCCGGGACTCACCCGTTGATCGGGAAACGTGAAAACCTGGAAGGTGAAAGAGGGTATTATGCCCCGGGAAACTTGCTCGAGGTGCATTACAACTGGAGTTACGAGCACAGCAATTATTTCAGTGGATTTGAACTGCATCACCAGGAGAAACTGGAAAGCCGACTCTTGAACGGCCAGAGAAACCAATCGTATCTTGATGAAGTGGAACTCGAGTTTGGCTGGGGAAACCTGAATGACCTGGAAGAACGGGCGCTGCCTCTTCCATGGCAAATGAGGTTCGGTTATGTCAAACCGATTCGGGGAGGAAATGCCATTTTTGCTCCGCGTTTGCACTTTTCATGGTTGTTGTTTTTTTAGCAAAAATGTCCGTTTACCTGATCACCATGTCAATCACAGCGTCCGTATCCAGAAAAAAAGTCTGTTCCAGCTGCCTGCCTATGCGTAAATAATAATTCCCCCTGGGCAGACGCATGACCACTATACCATCCTGGTCGGTACGGAAACTCTGCCAGGGACCGGTATCTTTTCTCAATTCGAATTCTGCAATCCCTTCGCTTTTCCAGACCCTCGCGCCCTGAAGGTTCAGGTTCAGGGTGCCGGTGCGTATTTCCGGCACCGCTTCCCCTGGTTTGAGAGGAAGCCGTGATGGGGGATAGGGTTGACTTGTATGCAGCACCCTGGATATTTCATGGAAAATCCTGCGACTGAACTCCCTGTCTGAAATACCAACAAAATCACGGAATTCAATGATCTTGGAGATTCGAGTCAGTTTTCTCTGAAACTCGTTGGGCAAGCGCAATGACCTTGCGGATTCCGGAAGCTGCATTCTGGTTTCATCCCCCTCACAGTTTTTTACGGCCAGTACCGGTAAACGCTCACCCCGGTGATGGATGGGATTAAACACTTCTTCACGCCAGGATTTAAAAATATTGCGGATTTCAATCGGCTTCAGGTAATCGTAACGACCTGCAGGCAGTTTTGCCTCCGATCCGACATGCACCGCCAGAAATGCCAGGTTCAAGTCCCCTCGCATCGCCCCGGTTTTTATTAGGGCATGATACGCGGCTTGATCATCCGGAGTAATGTCGAGCACAAGCAGGGCCAGTTCCTGCAGGTTATCCAGTTGCTCACATCCGGAAGGGTCCTTAAGCAAAACGTTCAATTTTTCCTGTAGATCCAGGTGCCGCTTGGATACGACGGGTTTCGGCGGGGTCATGTAGACCTGCAGTTCCTCCCTGGACATTGGTCGTTTTTCACCCTCTGACAAATCCGAGAGAATAACTGTTTCCTGCTCGGGTTTAACCATCCGCGCAGCAGCGGACGGTCCATCAATAGTTTTGTTGTCCCCCTCTTCATCGAACACTGGTTTCAATTGCGGCAAATCATCCGGGAATGAAAGCAGCGTGATTTCCGTCCCGAGACTACCCAGCGCTATCATCCGGTTGTCCGGACTTATTGCCGCGGAAAGGAGGGGGCGGGATTCCCCGTGTAGTATCCTCAGCATCTTCGCTGTCGCGGATTCCCACAAACGTGCGGTTTTATCCCTGGACGCGGTGAGCACGGTTTTGCCGTCCCGGGAAAACAAAACCTCGTCGACAATGAAACTATGACCTTTCAGTCTTTTCGGCGGTCTCAGCTTGATTGGCGCACGCAAATCCCACAACAGCACTGAGTTGTCCTGCGAAGCAGTGGCAAGCAGGGGGACTTCAGCATTGAATGACAATCCAACCACAGCCTTGCGGTGTCCTTTCAGGGTAAGGACAGGGTCCCCGTTGGGATAACTCCAAAGCTTCACCAGTTTGTCGCTGCCCGCGGTTGCAAAGAGTTTCCCGTCAGGGCTGAATCGAACCGCCTGGACCTGGTCCTCGTGAGCCCGGTTTTTAAGGAGTACTTCTTCTGATTCAATGTCCCACAAAATCCATTGCCTGTCTGATCCTCCGGAAAGCAGCGCCTGTCCATTCGGATGGTAGCTGATCGCGTTTACTTTACCCTTGTGGTCGCTGAGTGTCTTCAGCCTGTTCCCGGATTCACTGTCCCAGATTCCAATCGTCGAATCCGCACCCCCGGTGGCAAAGGAGTTGCCGGAAGGAGAAAACTCAATCACCTGCACGCGGTGATTTTTCAATTCATAGCTGCGGACCTGCACACCTTTGTCGACATCCCAGATCCGCGCGGTTTTGTCTGAGGAGGAACTGATCAGATACGTCCCGTTTGAAGAAAAATCTAGTGATTCGACCGAGCGTTCATGCCCGCGCAGCGATTTGAGAAACAGGGAAGCGCCCATCTCCCAAACCTGCACCAGTCCATTGGCCATTGCCGCTATAATACTTGAACCTGAAGGATCAAAGTGTACATGTTCAAGGGACCCGGCGTTTGAGTCAACATCACGCGGTTTGCCTTTCTGTTCCAAATCATAAACCCGGATTCGGCCTTGTTTAGTGCCAACCACGACTTTCTTCCCATCGGATTGAATTCCAAAACCGGAAACGGGTTGTTTCATAGTAATTTCATTTATCAGGCGTTTCTGTTCCCATTCCCAAACGGCCAGGATGCCGTCTTCCGACGCGGTCAGCAGTTTGTCGCCGCGGACAGTGAATCCGACTTGAGAAACGGGCTTGCGGTGTTTCGTAAAACTGTGGACGGGTTTGAGGTCCGGTATGGACCAGATACGCACCTTGCCGTCTTCACCGCCGCTGACAGCGATACCGCCGCTTGGATGAAACGCCACTGAGGATAATTCACCGGTATGGGCTTTTTCCGCGGAATTAAGCAGCTTCTGATTCTTCATGTTCCAAAGTATCATGGCGCCGTCCTGACTGCCGCTCAACAGCATCTCTCCCGTGACATCAAGGCTGAGGCTTACCACGTCACTGAGATGTCCCCGCAGGACTCCCCTGGTAAGCGTGCTGCGTGTGTCCCACACCCGGATCGTGTCGTCTCTCCCGCCGGTCGCGGCAAGCTCTCCCCCGGGATGCAGGACCAGGGATACGGCTTCATGCTCCTGGGTCGGGATCACGCGCAAACGCTTACCGGTTTGACGCGAATGCAGTTCAATGCTGTTGTTTGAGGAAAGCGTAACGATGTGTCTGCCGTTGGGAGAGAAAAATGCATCTTCGACCCTTTTGTTCCCCAGGCGGATGGTTTGAGTGAGGAGATAACGCATTGAATCTGCGTCCTCTGAGTTGGCGGTGCTGTCTTCTCTCTGAAGTGATTGCTTGGAAGCCGATGAAACAGGCTCCCCGGAATAATCCTGCTCCGTGGTTTGCGGCCACGCAGGGTTCATTAAAAAGCCAAGTAAAAGCGCGGGGAGCAGGATTGAAAAATAATGCAGTTTACAAAACGACATGGTTTCAGGGCAACAGGGTTGAATGTATGACGTGCAAATCAAGAAGAGACATGTTATAAAATTAAGTTTTGGTTTTCGTTCCAATCTCATCATACCGTACGACTACCCATAGAATTATGAGCGAAGCATCCGATACCGAGCGCGAATCTTCGAGGACACCGGAGAATCCGGATGACGTTCCAATGCCCCTCACTGCTCATCTGACCGAACTGCGCACCCGGCTGGTGCATTCGATCATTGTTGTTCTGGGAGTTTTCATCGTGGCCACCGTTTGTGAAATGGAATTGGATCAGCCGATTCTCACCATTTTCCGCAGACCTCTTGAGTTGCGAGGCGTGCCGTTGCATTTCCTTGAGCTGACAGAGCCGTTTTTCACCTACCTGCGGATTGGGTTGTACACATCTTTATTCCTGACATTTCCTTACATTCTCGGTCAGCTTTGGCTGTTTGTGCGCCCGGCGTTATTTTCCAGGGAACGCAAGGCTGTGTGGCCGTTTGTCCTGTTGTCCTTTCCATTGTTCGTGGGAGGCGGATTGTTCGGGTATTTCATGGTGCTGCCGATCGGCTACGATTTCTTTCTCGGTTTTGAAAATGAAATCACCTTTCCTACACTCAGCATGGCATCTTATCTGTCCCTGACCATTCACCTCCTGTTTGCGTTTGGACTGGTTTTCGAATTGCCTACTGTGGCGTTCATCCTCACCCGTCTAGGCATCATCGACGCGGCATGGCTGCGCAGGAACCGCAAATATGCCCTGGTGATCATCTTCATCGGCGCTGCCGTTCTCACTCCCCCGGATGTTTTCACTCAGACTCTGATGGCGGGCCCGCTGATCATCTTGTATGAAATCAGCGTGTTTGTATCCTGGATGGCGCGCAAGCAGAGTGCTCCCTCCTCAAGCCCCCAGGAAAGCGCGGTCTGAGATCGTGCAAAAATGCCGAAGGACAATTCTGTTCTTTCATCAAGCCCGGCGTCGCAGAGCAATGATGAACAATTGAAGACCGATTTGCAATTGTTTACTGTCAGAGCAGGGAAAGAGAAAACAGTAATTGCATCCGGAACCGGACAACACACGCGATCCTTGTATCACAGTCAAATCATCGGCAGACGGTCAGTGGGGTTTTTTTCCAGCAGCTGCTGATCATGAAAATAACGGATGGTGGTGTTCGCTGACGCATGCCTCGCGTAAGATTGAACTTTCTGCAGGGGTTCTCCAAGTTCCAGTGCAAGAGTGATCGCCGTGTGACGCAGGTAATGGGCCGAGATATCCAACCCGATTGCAGTTCCCAGGCGGGTGATAATGTCGTTGATTCCTTTCCCGCTCATTTTTCCTCCCCGGGTGCGGTAACTGAGGGACGGGAAAACCCATGGGGATTCAATTCCGTGTGTTACAAGCAGGTTTTTCCACTGCATCAATTCCTCATACAATTCGCTCCGCAGTTTCAGTTTCTGGGGTTCTCCGCTTTTTGTTTTGTTTAAGACCACCACCTGAAATGAGCCGTCCTGACGCACATCCTCCCAGCACAATCCGGCGGCTTCACTGCGCCTTGCCGCGGTCAGGTAGAGAAACTTGAGTATCAGCCCGTTGCGCACGCGAAGCAGTACCGAGTTGCGTGGGTCATATGAAATCCTCAGATTTGCATCCATCATCTCGTGCAGCTGAGACAAACGCAGGGCGCCCTTGTTGCTGCCCGCGGAGACTTTTTCCGCGCGGATCAGGTTTGTTTCAAAGGGGTTTCCAGGGAGACAACCAACTTCAGAAAGGACCCCGCAGATTTTTCTGATGGCACTCAGCTGCTGGTTGATGGTCGAGGGCTTCTTTCCCTGCTTGCGGAGGTGCTGTTTGTATTCTAACAGCAGCATGCTGTCGAAGTCCGCCAGATCGGCTATCTGCCTGATCCCCGCCCATTCCTGCAACGCCCGGAAAGCCCGCGCATAGGCCCGCCGAGTATTGGGAGTGTATTCGCTGAATGCAAGTTCCAGTGCATCAGCAGGAGTTAAACGGGAATACCTCAAACCCTTTGCAGGGGACATGGGCACATTTGTGGAAGCTTGATCCTTTTCAGGACTTTTTGCGGGAGGGTTCACATCCATGTGAAATCCTTGTTCAGGGTTTAATCAGTATCGTGACCACGTAAGGAGGATGGTCCACCAGTATTTTCATTGGAGGTGGAAGATCAAGTTTGGAAACCGAATCCAGAATGGATTGATTAAATAGTTTTGAATCGCTGGGAGATAAAAGCTGTTTGCGGATAACCTTCCCGGTGGAATCGATATTCAAACGTAATTTTGCTTCAAGATCACGCAGGTTCTCTCCGCGGTTCTGATGTCTGAAAAACATCAGTCGATTTTTGATCCCCTTCCAGATGAGTTGATTGTATTGTCGTTCAGCCAGCCTGAAGCGCAACAACTCGAGGGTAAACTTCTCATCCCTTTCCGGAGATGTTCCCTCTGGTTTGCCTAAACCCGGGTCAGTAGTGACGGGCGGCGGAGGTTTCCGCTTCATTGCCGCCTCCGTGTCTCTTGCCGGCAAAACAGGCTTGACGGGTTTGTCCGGAACATGGTGGATTTCGATCCGGGTCATCACGTCTTGTTTCTTTATCCCTGAGGCGCTTTTGGCCCCGGCAGGTGCTGCCGTTGGCTGCTTCCGTCCGGCCACGCCCGCAAGTGGAATTATATCGGATTTGATTCCGAACACAACGGCGTTGAAATACGAGGACATTTCAACAAGGTATTCGTTCAGTCTTGATTCACAGTTGGTGCAGGTAAAATATGATTCCTGCCAAAGTCCCGAATGGGTTGAAAAAATCAACCCTAGCCTTTCGCGATTGCCTTCCTGTTCCCGTTTCAGCTGATACAGTAAGGTCCAGGGAAATGACCGATGCACACGCAGAACGCATTGTACTCTCTGTCGACACTCGAACCCGCCTTCTGCCCGGTTTTCCTTCAACGCCTGTTCAAACCGGGACTGGTCCTGAAGATCATGTGTTTTGCGCAATACCGTCAGCAGGTGATAAAAAAGGACCTGCTCCTCTATCGAGGGAATATTTTCACCCCATTGTGCTGAAATCACCGCCCGTGGTTTGGCAGCCGGAACACTATCCGGAGTTATTGCCGTAAAAATGAATAAAGCTGCCGGAAATGCTGTTCCTATTAACCTGAAAGACACGTTAGAAAAGTATGAATTTTTCAACCACCGGCCGACTTGCGGTTTCATTTTTTTACAGGTTAGTTCATTTTTTGTCTGATCCAGACACCTGCTTTATACCATGCTTCTCCCAAGCAGTTTTCCGCGTCAGGTGTAGCGATCAGTTTTGAAAAACGGGACTGGTTTTCGGAGCACCGTAGCCATTGCGTGTCATGGTTCATTCAATTACCTGCCTCCAGCCTCCGGGCACGTGGACCAGTTACTAACATAGGATTAATTCGTCAAGGAAGTCAAGTGCTTGACCCGCAAGATAAGGGAAGCCGCGATATACCTTTCGATTTCCTCACCGCCTTTCCTGTACCCGCAAACGCAAACGAGGGGAATCTGCTAATAATCGGTTCCCGTTTACTGATCACCGTGGTGAGGTCCTTCGCGCAGCCCAGTTGAGAAGCATTTCTTCCTTCATCAACCAGAGCAGGAAGCCATACAGCAGGGCCGCGGTCATCATCGTGCCGATGAATATAACCCAGTTTACCCAATCAAACGGCCCCAGGTTCCACTGTCTACCGGAACTCATTACCCAGGCAAAACCGCCCATTACCAGTGAAGCGGTCAGTGTTTTTACCACGGTGCGTCCGGGCCACCAGTTCAAAGTAACTTGCGTATCTCGCAGCAACAACAAGCTGAGCAGCAGCGCCTGAAGCACGGTCCCGGCAGTTAACCCCAAAGCGAGGCCCCGCACTTCCCAAATGCCGCTCCAATACCAACCCAGCACGCCGGTGAAAGGGATGCTCACCGCACCAATCAGGACCGGGGTGCGGGTGTTTTTCATGGCATAAAAGGCCTGGGTCTGCATGCGGATCACCGCCACCGCTGGAAGCCCCAGGGCGAATGCCTGCAAAGTGGCGGACGTGCTGAGCACATCATTCCATGAGTATTCGCCATGGAAAAAGAGCATGGCAACAATCGGCCGCGCCATTGCGATCAAACCCATACAGGCCGGTAAAACAAGGACCAGCGATGCGGCCATGGAAAAATGCAGGGTGCGTCTCATCCGCTCCCAGTCTTTCAGGGCGGTGTGACGGCTCAGTTCGGGCAGGGCCGCGGAGACGATGCCAAACAGGAACACTCCCAGCGCCAGTTCGGTCAAACGGGAACTGTTGTAGTAATGCGTCACCTGTCCCTCCGGCAGAAAACTGGCCAGGTTGCGTAAAACCACAATGTTGATCTGGTAGACTCCCGCGCCGAAAACCGTTGGACCGAGCAGTTTCAGCAAGCGGATTATTTCAGGGTCATGCCGGAAACAGGCCGGCTTGAGTGATTGCCTTATGCCACGCAGTGAAGGGACCTGCAGCAGGACCTGCAAAAAACCACCCAGCAGCACACCGATGGCAATCCCGTGAATAGGCGTCTCCAGAAAAGGCGAAATCGCGATTGCTGAACCGATGATCCCCAGGTTCAACAGCATCGGCGCGGCGGCTGGTGCGGCGAAACGGGACCGTGCGTTAAGCACTCCCATCGCCCAGGCCACTAAGGTTACCAGCAGGAGGTAGGGAAACATCATCCGGGTTAAATCCACCGTCAACTGAAACTTACCCGGATTATCCTTGAACCCCGCCGCGAATAGATACACCAGTTCCGGCGCAAAAACCATCCCCAGACCCGTCAAACCGCTGACACAGATCAAAGCCAGTCCAAGACTCCTGGAAGCAAAAAGACCAGCCGCGGCGGGTCCCTCCTTTTCCCTGATCTCAGTGTAAAGCGGAATAAAGGCCTGGGTGATCGCCCCTTCCGCGGTCAGCCTGCGGAATACATTGGGGATGGTAAATGCCTGTACAAATGCATCGGTCGCCAGTCCCGCGCCGAAAAAATGGGCGATCACCAGGTCCCGCGCCGCGCCGAGTATACGTGAAAGCAGTGTGAAGACCGTGACCACTCCCGCATTGCGCAGCAGGCTTGGTGGGGTGGAACCGGATTCTGGAAGATTCATTGCGTGGAAAACTATATCACACCCTTTACACTCCTCCCAAAGGAAAAGCAGTTCGTCTCAGTAAATTTACGAATAGTTTCCCTGCCCGGGTCATGGCAACCTGACTTCACAAACGGCGGAGAGGTACTATCAGTATCATGAAATGCCGATTTGTAAATAAGGTTTCGCCCAACAGTCGTATACGGGGATTGTCCCCGTTTTTCAGTGATGCCTGAAATCAAAACCGGAACTCAGGCGTTGAACACAGCGTACAACCTGAACAGGCGAATAGAGCGATCACCGACAGGGGACGCTCTTGTGACCGATGATTTATTTCAATCCACTCAAACCAGTATAGAACAATGTCGTACCGAAACTCATCGTGGAAACCGGTTACCCACGCGGACATCGAGGACGCCCTTTAGCGTTTTCTCGAAAAGGGAGGAACAATCAAGCATTTAAAGTCCCAGAAAGACAATCCTCATCTGACTTTTGATTCAATGGAAAATGAGGATTGGATGACCGTGTATGAAATCACCGGGATCCAGCTAACAAAAGGAAACGTGAACTGATCAGAGCGGCGCTGGAGCGGCGAGTTGTTTCTAGCCTCCTGACCGCTTACCGTTTCCAGCCGCCGCCCTTTAATTTTAAATCTTCATGGCCTGCAAGGCCTGTCGGGGCGTCACTGGGAAGATGACCGTTTGCAGCCTCCTAGCGGTTTTTTTCATCCGGTGGTCGCCCCGATTTTTTTCTCCTGTTTAACCCGCCTCTTTGTGTCCGCTTCCTGAGTTCAGGGAAGAATCTTCTTCAAAAACCGGGGCAGCGTACCGGCCCGGCGCTGCCGAGCAATATATTTCCGGATTGCCAAGTTCGGCATTGTCACCTACTTTTTACCGGAAGAATCAGCAATTCCCTGCGCTTTCTTTTCAAAAAGCAGCACAAATCTCCAGGGTTACGCGCTCATGACGCATGAACGCCTTTTTCAACGCATCGATTCGAAACGCGAAGAAATAGTCGCCCTCACCCGTGAACTGGTCAGCATTCCCTCGGTTAATCCTCCAGGGGAGGCATACGAGGAGTGTGCGCGGCTGCTCGGCGGCCGCTTGCGGGCCAGGGGGTTCGATGTTTCCTATCACCGCGCGGAGGGAACCTCCGGCGACAGCCCGCGTCATCCACGCACAAACGTAATCGGGCGACTGGAGGGAGAAGCACCGGGACCATGCGTTCACTTCAACGGACACCTTGACGTCGTTGTCGCAGGCAAGGACTGGACGGTTGATCCTTTCAATGCGGAAGTCCGGGACGGACGAATCTACGGGCGCGGCGCATGCGACATGAAAGGCGGCATCGCCGCCTCGGTGATCGCGGTTGAGAGCATCATCGAGGAGGGGACCCGCTTCCCCGGCGCCATGGAAATCTCCGGGACGGTCGATGAAGAAACCGGGGGCTATGGCGGGGTAGCCTATCTCGCGCGCCGGGGGTTCTTCTCCAAACCGCGCGTGGATCACGTGATCATCCCGGAACCGCTGAACGTCGACCGCATCTGCCTCGGGCACCGCGGCGCGTGGTGGGCCGAAGTGGAAACCCGCGGCCGCATCGCCCACGGCTCCATGCCGTTTCTCGGAGACTGCGCGGTGCGGCACATGTCGGCGTTTCTGCATCTTCTCGAAGAGCGCCTCTACCCGGCGCTGGAACGCAGGCAAACCCGCATGCCGGTTGTCCCGGAAGGGGCGAAGCGCTCGACGCTCAACCTGCAGGCGGTTCACGGCGGTGAAGCGGAAAACTTCGATGGAATGCCCAGCCCCTGCGTGCCGGATTCCTGCCGCCTCGTGCTCGACCGTCGTTTCCTCATCGAGGAGAAACTCGATGAGGTGAAATCCGAAGTCACCGCGCTGCTCGATGAACTCAAGCGCACCCGTCCCAATTTCAGCTACAGCATCCGGGACATCATGGAATTTCACCCGACCATGACCGACGCCGACGCCCCGGTGGTGCGGGCGGTGGACTGGGCCATCCGCGCGGTGCTGCGGAGGGAACCGGATAAGATCATCTCCCCCGGGACCTATGATCAAAAGCACATCGCCCGCATCGGTCACCTCCACGACTGCATCGCCTATGGCCCCGGCATCCTCGACCTCGCGCACCAGCCCGATGAATACGTGGTCATCGACGACATGCTCAATTCGGCCAAGGTGATGGCCTCCGCCGCGCTCGATCTGCTCGGCGCAAACAACTGAAACCCAACGCTGATGAACTCGTAAAAAGTCCCAAAACGCACAATTTCGTTCTCGTAACTCATTGAAATCATTAGATGCAAAAAACCGGATTTCGACTTTTTACGAAACCATCAACGCTGGCTTCGCCCTCAACCAATTCAAATGATGAAAACGCGGAATGAAGTCTGAATCGCGGATTTTCACAGATTTCAGGGGGTTTTAGAGTTAAAGGGTTTAGGGCCGTTCCGAAGGGGCAAACCTGTGTGTTTGCCCACAACGAGGGGCGGACACGCAGGTCCGCCCCTACGAATTGTCCCTGTCTGCGCCTGCCTGCGCCAAGCAAAGCGCCTGTCTGCGTGCCTGCCTGAGCGAGGACGCTCGCAGTCAGGCAAAGCACAGGCAGGCAGCAGGCAGGTGCAACGCACAGGCAGGCAAGAATAGAATTGCATGAGACTAACTTGTCTTCCAGCGGCCGATAGTTTAAAAGGATAACTACTGGATTCCCACTTTCGCGGGAATGACAATAAAACAAACAGACACCTGATTTAATCATAAAAAGTATTTTGCCTGTTCATGACACACATAAACATGTCATACCGGACGAAGCGAAGCGTAGATCCCTGCCTGCCGGCAGGCAGGCGGAATCCAGAAATGTTTGAAATTATACTGGATTCATGCCCCGCACCTAAAATGGACGGAAAGGCCTTCTCCAACCCCGGACTCTTCATGTCCATTTTTGGTGCGGGGCGGGAATGACAAGAAAGCGAACTGACACCTATAAACGAAATTTTTTGATCGAATAACGACTCTTTGCTAGTTCATCAACCCTGAACAACGAATCGCGATAAACAAAATCCTGCGTTTTGTGCTGCTGATACTGCCCGCGGTGGCCGGAATCACTGTTCAGTCCTGGGCGCGGAATCCGCAAGTGTTCCTTCCCTCAGGGCATTCTGATTCGGTATTCTCCGTCGCATTTTCCCCGGGCAATCGTCTGCTGGCTTCCGGAAGTGTTGACGGGACGACCCGGCTGCGGGATGTCGCTGGGGGCAGGGAACTGGTTCGCCTGGTTGCACTTGAAACCGGCGGATGGATCAGAATGACCCCGGAAGGGTATTATTCCAGTTCTCATCTCGATGACCGGTTCCTTAATGTACCCACGGGGGCCGGACTGCTTGAAGTGGAAGGAATTGAGAACTGGCGGGCAAAATACAACCGCCCGGACGTAGTGGAGGCAATCCTGGGTAGTTTTCTCCCCGTGCCGCGGATACCGCAAAGCGCACCCTCCACGGCTGCGGCACAAACGAAAAGCAGGCAGCGCCAAACTATCGAGCGGAAGGCGGAACCGGGACCCGCCATTGCAATCCCGGTCAGCGTCCTGGGAGAGGTTACGGAAACGCAAAAACAAATCGTCTAAAATTCCCTGCTTGACGCGCTTTCGGCGCGATTCAAGCTTGTTCCCGAGGACCAGTTCGAGTAGGCGCAGGAAGCGGCGTTCCAGGAACTGGACTATGAAGAGTGCACGGAGGCGCAGTGTTTCGTTTTGATCCAGCAGATTTTGCAGGTCGAAGACCTCTTCGCCCTGCAGCTCGTGCGCGACGGCCCGGACACGCAGATCACCCTGCAGTGGATCGACCTCGACGCGCGCAGGGTGAAAACGCGTTTCTACGCGGATTGCTGTACACGTCAACTGGTTGACAAAATGGCAACACATTCACACGTATACTGAAGGCTGGGTGACTTTTTGTGAACAGCATCATAATTGATCATGGAGGGGCACAATTCGAGCCCCGAAGGAAAAAATTTAATTTTTCAACCATCAAACCAATCACAACTTTAATAGCACAGAATTTGCTGAAATCTTAATCAAAAACATGAAACCCGGACCGAAAAACAGTATCACGGACGTACCCGGCATTCTGGTCGGGCACGCACAGGATTATGATCTGATCAGCGGGGTGACGGTGGTCCTTCCGCAAAACCCGGTGGTGGCGGCGGTGGACTGCCGGGGCGGGGGGCCGGGAACACGGGAAACCGACGCCTTGCGTCCGGAAAACCTGGTCGAGCACGTACATGCCATAGTACTGGGCGGGGGTTCAGCGCTTGGCCTGGAAGCCGCCAGTGGAGCCGCTGAATGGCTGAAGGAACAGGGTCGCGGTTTCCCTGTCGGTCCCGGAATGGTGGTGCCGATAGTACCGGCCGCGATACTATTCGATTTGAACAACGGGGGAGACAAATCCAGCCATGGCTCTCACTCGTATTTCTTCATGGCTCAAACCGCAGCCGGGAAGGCCCAAAATGAATTCCCCCTCGGCAGCGTCGGGGCGGGCACCGGCGCCTCCGCGGGAACGCTCAAGGGCGGCATCGGCAGCGCTTCGCTGGTGTGCTCCTCATCTACGCAGCGATTAGATGATTCCCACTCCGCGCATGTGGAAGAAAGTCGGGGCGAGGCGAAAAACCCGGAAGACTTCACCGTCGGGGCATTAGCGGCGGTCAATTCTTTCGGGTCTGTCACCATGCCTGAACGTCCGGAATTCTGGGCCTGGCCTTTTGAACGTAACAACGAATTCGGCGGGCTTCCTCCGCCCGGAGACATTCAAGAACCTCTACTCGATTTTGATTTTGAAAGTCCGTTCCGGGACATCGAAAACTCCGCATCGCAAAAAAACCGGGAAATCCCCGCCAACACCACCCTCTGCGTGGTGGCAACCGACGCGAAGCTGAACCGCGCGCAGGCGCTGCGGGTCGCGATTATGGCCCAGGACGGTCTCGCCCGCGCCATCCGTCCCGTACATACCCCGTTTGACGGCGACACCGTGTTTGTCCTTTCCACCGAAGAACGACCGCTTTCGGATTTCCCTGCCCTGGATGTTGCCCGTCTCGGCATGATGTCCGCCGATTGCGTGGCCCGAGCCGTTGCCCGGGGAGTATTTGAAGCGCAGCCGCTGGGGCGCTGGCCCGCTTACCGCAGTCATTTCGGTTTACATAAGTCTTGAATACACAAAAACCGGGTTGCATTTTCCTGCTGATTTTGTGAACATGCTTCTGCCGGAAATTCCGACACGGCGCGTTCAGATTACCGGGCGCGGATGATTTAACTTTGTTTTGAGGAACATTATGAAAAGCAGGAAATCCAGATTCATTAAAACCTTGACGGCGCTGGCTGCCTTGTTGACTTTGTCCGGCAGCGTACATGCTGCCAAGACCCATTTGAACATGGGCGTGGTGCTTGAACCGCCACATTTAGACCCCACCGCCGGCGCGGCGGCAGCCATCGACGAAATTGTATACGCGAATGTTTTCGAAGGCCTGACACGCATAAACCGCAACGGGGAAGTACTGCCCGCGCTTGCCAAATCCTGGGAAATCTCAAATGACGGCCTGACTTACACCTTTCAGCTTCATAAAGGGGTGAAATATCATGACGGGGCCGAGTTCGACTCGGCGGACGTAGTGTTCTCGCTGCAACGCGCGATGGCGGAAGACAGCGTCAACGCGCAGAAAGCATTGTTCAAACCGATTGCATCGGTCCGTGCTGAAGGCGCTCACAGCGTGATTGTCACCCTCAAAAACCCGACAGGACACTTCCTCTTCAACCTCGGCTGGGGGGACGCGGTGATGGTTGATCCCGCCAGCGCCGGTTCAAACAAGAGCAAACCCATTGGCACCGGGCCGTTCGTCTTCAAACGTTGGGTCAGCGGGGACCGCGTGGAACTAGGGCCGCATTCCGGGTACTGGGGATCAAAACCCGCGTTGAAAACCGCAACCTTCAAATTCATACCGGACCCGGCGGCAGCCGTTGCGGCGATAATGGCCGGGGACGTGGACGCCTTCGCCAATTTCCCGGCCCCGGAAATGGCCGGGCAGTTCAAGAACGATCCTCGGTTCACAGTGATGGAGGGAAGCACTGAGGGAGAAACTATCCTCTCCACCAATAACCAAAAACCCCCCTTCAACGACCTGCGCGTGCGCCGCGCGGTGGCACACGCACTTAATGCACGGGAAATCATCGATGGCGCAATGTTCGGTTACGGCACACCGATCGGCACCCACTTCGCGCCTCATCACCCGGCTTACGTGGACTTGAAAGGGCTATACCCGAATGACCTCGCGAAAGCCAGGCAACTGCTTGCCGACGCCGGCTTCCCCAACGGATTCAAGGCGACTTTGAAACTGCCCCCACCGACTTACGCGCGGCGTGGCGGTGAGATCATCCAGGCGCAGTTAGGGAAAGTCGGCATCGAACTCGAGCTGATTCCGGTGGAGTGGGCCCAGTGGCTGGAACAGGTTTTCCGCAACAAGGATTATGACCTCACTATCGTTTCCCACACCGAACCGATGGACATCGGCATCTACACAAGGGCGAAATATTATTTCCTTTACCAAAACCCGGGATTCAACTCTGTTATTGAACAGTTGAACGTCACCACTGATCCCAAACAACGTTACGCCTTGATGGGCGCCGCCCAGGCCATCCTGGCACAGGACGCGGTGAACGGGTTCCTTTTCCAGCTCGCCAAACTCGGAGTGTGGAAAAGCAGTCTCAAAGGACTCTGGGAAAACAGCCCGGTGCAGGCAAACGACCTGACCGAAGTTTCGTGGCAATAACACAAAAACAAGCTCTCCCGTAAGATATCCTGTTCACGGTCTTTCCCCTCGCCTGCAGGCAGGCAGGTCAACCCAACCCTTTCCAGGGGGGAAGGGAGGACCGCGAAGCGGTGGGTGAGGCCAGGGTGGAAAGTAAACTTAAGATTCCACTCAGACCGGTTAAAACCGACCCCTCTTTTAAATTGACATGAAACACCTCGCGTGCACGAGCAATGTTCTTGTCGATTTTCCTGCACTGACAACCGTTCCCGGCTGATGGGGTTTTTTCTCGCACGCCGTGTAGTCGCGCTATTCATCACGCTTGCGGTTGCGTCCTTACTGGTGTTCGCGCTGCTGGAAATCCTTCCAGGCGACCCGTCGGTGGTGATCCTCGGGGTCGGCGCGCAGGAGGACACGCTGGCAGCATTGAGGGCGGAAATGGGTCTCGACCTGCCTGCTCCGGTACGTTACCTGCGCTGGATTGGTGAAGTTCTGCGGGGAAACCTCGGTCGCAGCTACACTTACGATACCCCTGTTTCAGAACTGCTGCTGGACCGCGTAGGCCTCTCCCTTCCCCTGGCGCTGATCGCCATCACCCTTTCCACCGGGCTGGCTATCCCTCTCGGCGTCTTCGCCGCCTCCCGGCACCGCCGTATTTCGGACACGGGAATCATGGGATTTGCCCAGCTTGGGGTGGCGGTTCCCAATTTCTGGTTCGCGATCCTTTTGATACTCCTGTTTTCAGTGAAACTGGGCTGGTTTTCCGCGGGTGGGTTCGCCGGCTGGGACGCGGGGTTCTGGCCGGCGCTTAAATCGCTGGTGCTGCCGGCGGTGGCGCTTGCGCTTCCGCAGGCGGCGATCCTGGCCAGGGTGACACGGTCTTCCGTGCTCGAAACCGTTCAGGAAGACTTCGTCCGCACCGCGCGGGCCAAGGGACTCAGCCGCGGCCAGGCGCTGTGGCGTCATGCGGTACGCAACGCGCTGATTCCGGTGGTCACCATCCTCGGATTGCAGTTGTCGTTTTTGCTGGCGGGTACAATCATCATTGAAAACGTCTTCTATCTGCCCGGCATCGGACGTCTGCTGTTTCAGGCCATCGCCCAGCGCGACCTGGTGGTGGTGAAAAACCTGGTGCTGCTGCTGGCAGGAACGGTGGTGCTGATCAATTTCGCGGTCGATATGCTTTACGCGCTAATCGATCCCAGGCTTCGCGGAGGCGCACGTGTTTGACCAGCGCCCGCGTGAAATCTGGAATGAAGGCCTGCGGCACCGCGGTTTCGTGCTTGGTGGCGCACTCACTATGCTGATGCTCGGGATTTCACTTTTGTCCCTGTTCTGGACCCCTCACCCGGTGACGAGCATGGATATATCCCAAAAGTTTCAATCAGGCAGTTTGCATCACTGGCTGGGGACCGATCATTTCGGAAGGGATGTATTTTCCATGCTGATGGTCGGCGCCTGGAACTCGGTCGCTGTTTCCCTGGCGGCCATTGCACTGGGAGCGTCGGTGGGGATTCCCCTGGGCGCGACCGCGGCGGTTCGTGGAGGCTGGATTGATGAAGCGGTCATGCGGTTCAATGATTTTGCCTTCGCTTTCCCCGCCCTGCTCACCGCGGTGATGCTCACCGCCGCGCTCGGTCCGGGCGCGGTCAACTCGATACTGGCCATCGGGATTTTCAACATCCCCGTTTTTGCCAGGTTGACCCGCGGCAGTTCCCTCGGCATCCTTCAGCGGGAGTTCATCCTGGCGGCACGAATCTCCGGAAAAAGCACCACTCGGATCATGGCCGAGCACGTGCTGCCGAACATCTCAAGCGTCCTCATCGTACAGGCAACCATACAGTTTGCCCTCGGCATTCTTGCCGAAGCCGGATTGAGCTATCTCGGCCTGGGGACCCAACCACCTCAACCGAGCTGGGGGAAGATGCTCAGCGAGGCGCAGACCATGATGTTCTTCGCGCCCAGACTGGCCATCCTTCCCGGATTCGCGATCGTGCTCTCCGTGCTCGGATTGAACCTCCTCGGGGACGGATTGCGCGACATCCTCGACCCGCGCCTGCGCCGGATGCGGTAGATGTGGGTAAACCCTGCCTCGAATACAATATCCGTTGAAAAATGAAAAGGAGCAACAATGCCATTTTACCAGGCACATTCAAATTTGCCCGGGCAGGAACATAAGTTCTACCTCTGCTTTAATCTCATCCTATCTTTTTTCCGGAACATGCAGCGCGATTGATCATTGTCTTATTCCCTCATTTTCGGGAAGCAACAGAATCGGCGATTATGCAAAGGATTTCGAACATCATGGTGGCGCCGACCAGTGCGGTGTTCCCGCTTGGATCGAAGGGTGGCGCCACTTCCACCACGTCGCCGCCGACGAGGTTCAAACCCTGCAGCCCGCGGACCATCAGCTGCGCCTCAAGAGTCGTCAGCCCGCCGACTTCCGGGGTCCCGGTCCCTGGCGCGTAAACCGGGTCGAGGCCATCCACATCGAAACTGATGTATGCCGGTCCATTGCCGACGATTTCACGGGTTTCTTCCACCACCGCCTTCCATCCGATTTCATGAAACTCCTCGATTGTGATGACGCGCATCCCGGAATCGTAACTGAACTTCCATACATCACGGTCGTTCAAGGACCCGCGGATGCCGATTTGAACAGTACGTTTCGGGTCAAGCAGACCTTCTTCAACCGCCCTCCGGAATGGGGCCCCGTGGTGAAACCTGGAACCGAGGTAATCGTCACCCGTATCGCAGTGCGCATCGAAGTGGACCATGCCCAGGGGACGTTTCCTGGCGATCGCACGGAACACCGGCAAGGTGATAGAATGGTCACCCCCGGCGGAAACCGGGACAACCCCGGCGGAATGCACAGCGCCGAAAAAAGCTTCAATTTCCTTGTGTGCCCCTTCCAGTTCGAAGGGCTTCTGCACCCATGCGTCTCCAATATCAGAGATCCTGCACAGTTCGAAAGGGCAGATGCCGCTGGCCTGATTGATGCGGCGGACCAGGCTTGACTGGTTGCGGATTTCACGGGGACCGTGCCGGGCGCCCGGCCGGTTCGTCACTCCGCCGTCATAGGGAACACCGATAAGCGCAATGTCGAGCCCGCTGCATCCTTCCTGCAAAGGCGCTCGCATGAAGGAGGCCAACCCGGTATACCGCGGCCGCTGCTGGGGATTTTCAAATTCGGGATAATCGGTCATGGCAAGATTTCAACCAAACATGATTCGAGATGTGATTGTTTTTGAAACAGAAAATAACATAAATACTCCAAGGTGGGCAGGAAAATAAATTGCTCACCATTTACAGACCGCGACTTTTCAGGAATCATGAGAAAGGCGTATATAAGCGTTTTATTGAAATACCCTGAAATTCAAGAGTGCTTAACGAATTTCATGCCGTTTATTTTCAATTTTGCAGAATGCAATGAAAAAGCTTCAACCGAACTTTTATATATCTTGGTTTCAGCAAAGGACTGGGAATACACGAAGAGTTGAAGAATCTCTTGACAAATGCACGCGAAAAACAATAATGGCATGGTTCATCGGGGACCCACATCGTGTGGGTCCCGGTTCATGCATTTATCCGTTGGCGGGACCTGTTCCCTGACCGGTGGATTCGCCCCATTTCCATTCAGGAGAAACAATGAAGAATCGAATGATCCGCAGTCTGTTTGCCGCGGCGTTAATTTTTGCTCTCACCGGTATTTCCGGTATACAGGCAAAAACCTTACGCTGGGCATTCCAGGGAGACGCCCAGGCGCTGGACCCACACGTGTTGAATGAAACTTTCACTTTAGGGCTGCTGGGTAACATTTATGAAGGGCTCGTGCGACGTGGCGCGAACCTGAAGATTATCCCCGCCCTCGCAACAGATTGGAAGGTTGAAGAACCGACCCGCTGGCGTTTCAATCTGCGCCGCGGAGTTACGTTCCATAATGGAAACAAATTCACCGCCGACGACGTAGTTTTTTCTTACAACCGTTCAAAAATGGAGGGTTCGGATCTTTCAAAATGCATGGCCACGGTAAAGGAAGTGGTGAAGGTTGACGATCACACGGTTGATTTTGTAACCACCACGCCGAACCCGATCCTCACCGCGGAATGGTCCAGCTGCTACATCATGGATCAGGAATGGGCAAAGGCGAACGGCGCTGAAAGCCCGACCAGCGTCACCGAAGGCAAGGAAAACTACGCTACACGCAACACCAACGGCACCGGCGCTTTCATGGTCGTCTCGCGTGAAACAGACGTGAAGACTGTGCTGAAGCCAAATCCGAATTGGTGGGACAACCCTCAACACAACTTGACGGAGGTGATTTTCACCCCCATCGGGTCGGATGCCACCCGGGTTGCCGCGCTCCTTTCCGGAGAGATTGACATGATGTACCCCGTACCCGTGCAGGACATGAAGCGGGTCAACGGGAATCCCGGAACCAGCGTAATGGCCGGACCGGAACTGCGCACGATCTTCCTCAGTTTCGACCAAGCGCGGGACGAACTGCTCCACTCCAGCGTGAAAGGAAAGAACCCCTTCAAGGACGTCAGGGTGCGTGAAGCTTTCTTCCGCGCGATCAACATCGACGCTATCAAACGCAAAGTGATGCGGGGACTTTCCACTCCTTCCGCGCTGATGATCTCCCCGAAGCTGTTCACGCATTCAGGCCAGTTTCAACGCACTCCCTATGATCCGGACGGGGCGAAAAAACTGCTGGCCGCAGCCGGATATCCCAACGGTTTCGAAGTAGGGATGGACTGTCCGAACAACCGTTATGTAAACGACGAAGCGATTTGCCAGGCTTCGGTTTCGATGCTGGCAAAGGTGGGGATCAAGGTCAACCTGCTTGCGCAGCCAAAAGCCCAGTACTTCAAAAAAATCTTGCGTCCCAGCCTTGATACCAGCTTCTTCCTGCTCGGGTGGACCCCGGGTAGTTTTGACAGCTGGAACGTCCTTTGGAACCTGCATGGCTGTCCGAATCCCGACAGAGGCAGGGGCATGTTCAACATCGGGCAATACTGCAACCCGAATGTGGACGCGTTCACGGACAAAATCCTGGTGGAAACAGACAGCACGAAGCGCGATGAGCTGATCCGGCAGGCCTACGAAATAACGGTGGGAGAATACGCCTATATTCCGCTCCATCAACAGGGGCTGGCCTGGGGCAAGAAAGATTCCATCGATCTCAAACAACGCGCGGACAATCAATTCATGCTTTATCATGTCCGGGTGAACTGACCCGACTGTCAGGGACGGATGCCGTTCGTCCCTGACCTTACCTTTCCCACCCCGCACCAACACCTTCCGGGCCCAACACCCCGGACCGGCAAAGGATGACATCATTCATTGTACGCAGGCTTTTTCAGTCACTGCTCGTGATGTTCTTTGTGGCGCTGGTTGCTTTTTCCATGTTCCGCTACATCGGAGACCCGGTCAACCAGATGGTCGGCATCGACACCAGCATGGAACAGCGCGAGGCATTGCGCGAAAAGCTGGGACTGAACGACCCGTTTCTTTTTCAATTCGGACGCTTTGTCAACAATGCGCTCCAAGGTGATTTCGGCATTTCTTACCAGCACAAACGTCCGGTTTCCCGGATGGTGCTGGAACGGCTCCCGGCCACGCTTGAACTGAGCATTATTTCCGCGCTGTTTTCCCTGGTTGTGGGCATTCCGATGGGAGTTTATACCGGGCTTCACCGTTACGGCTGGCTGAGCCGCACATTCATGACGGTTTCCCTGATCGGGATTTCGCTACCCACTTTCCTGATCGGCATCCTGCTGATATTCATCTTCGCCGTTCAGCTGCAGTGGCTGCCTTCGTTCGGACGCGGCGAGGTGATCGACCTGGGAGGTTGGCGCACAGGGCTGCTGACCGCAAGCGGTCTCAAGGCACTGCTTATGCCGGCAATCACGCTCGGTCTTTTTCAGTTGACGCTGATAATGCGCCTGGTTCGCGCAGAAATGCTTGAGGTGTTGCGTACCGACTACATCAAGTTCGCGCGCGCCCGCGGACTGACCAACCGCGCGGTGAACTTCGGTCATGCATTGAAAAACACCCTTGTCCCTGTAATTACCATCACCGGCCTGCAACTGGGTTCGATAATCGCCTTTGCAATCATAACTGAAACAGTATTCCAGTGGCCCGGGATGGGATTGATGTTCCTGCAGTCAATCCAGAATGTAGATATCCCGATCATGGCTGCCTACTTGATCCTGATCGCCTTCTTCTTCGTGGTTATCAACCTCATCGTGGATATCCTCTATTATGTTGTTGATCCTCGTTTGAGGATAGATACTGGTCAAGCACATGGACATGTGTAAGCAAAGACGAAATGTTCAAGCAGTTCATTAACAGCGATCTGGTTTATTCCTTCACCAGGTCCCCTATCACTATGTTGGCGGGAGTTGTCACCGCGATCTATTTTCTTGCGGCTTTTTTCGCCCCGCTTGTTTCGCCACACGATCCTTTTGATCTGGCCGCCATCGACGTGATGGATTCGTTTATTCCACCTGTTTGGGAAGCCGACGGCGACCAGCGCTTTCTGCTGGGCACGGATGACCAGGGCCGCGGGGTTTTGTCAACCATCATCCATGGTTCGAGGATTTCTCTGTTCATCGGTTTTGCCAGCGTACTTTTCGCGCTTGTGTTGGGAGTCGGACTTGGCCTCATTTCCGGATTTGTCGGTGGCGTGCTGGACGCTTTCATCATGCGTGTCGCGGAAATTCAACTCAGTTTTCCCGCCATCCTCATCGCCCTGCTGATCAACGGCGTCCTCAGGGGCATGCTGCCGGCCGATCAGCATGATGTGATGGCATATTACGTGTTGATTCTTTCCATTGGTATTTCCGGATGGGTGCAGTACGCACGTACCGTCCGCGGTTCAACAATGGTGGAACGGAACAAGGAATATGTGCAGGCGGCGCAAGTGATCGGCATCCATCCCGGATTGATTATGATCAAGCACGTGCTTCCCAACGTAATGAGTCCGGTCCTGGTACTTGCGACTATTCATCTTGCAGTGGCGATCATCACGGAAGCAACGTTGTCTTTCCTCGGCGTCGGCGTGCCCCCAACCGAACCGTCACTGGGAACTCTAATACGTATTGGAAACGATTTCCTGTTCTCCGGAGAGTGGTGGATTACCATCTTCCCCGGCGCGGCGCTGGCAATCCTGGTGCTGGCCGTGAACCTGCTCGGCGACTGGCTGCGGGACGTGCTGAATCCGAAACTGCGATGAGTGCCCCGCTGCTGCAGGTCCAGGACCTGGTAGTCGAATTCCCCACCCGTAACGGGGTTCTCACCGCGGTGGACGGAGTATCATTCGAATTGCTCCCGGGAGAGGTGTTCGGAGTTGTGGGTGAATCGGGTGCGGGCAAGTCGCTGACCGGACAGGCTATCATCGGTCTGCTTGAACCGCCCGGGCGCATCGGGACGGGAAAAATCCTGCTTGATCATGAACGAATTGACAATCTTCCCTATGAACGGATACGAAAAATCCGGGGGAAGCATATCGGCATGGTATTCCAGGACCCTCTCACCAGCCTCAACCCGCTTTACACCATCGGTCGTCAGCTGATAGAAACACTGCAAACACACTCGCAGATCAGCACACAGCAGGCCGCTCAGCTTGCGCTTGAGTTGCTGGCGGAAGTGGGAATCCCGGCGCCTGAAAGACGCATCGGACACTACCCCCACCAGTTTTCCGGAGGCATGCGTCAGAGGGTGGTGATCGCTCTCGCGCTTTGCGCCAATCCGCGGCTGATTATTGCGGATGAACCAACTACCGCCCTGGATGTTTCCATCCAGGCGCAAATCCTCACGCTGCTCAAACGGCTGTGCCGCGAACACAACACCTCGGTGATCCTGATCACGCATGACATGGGAGTGATTGCGGAAACAGCCAACCGGGTCGCGGTGATGTATGCGGGACGCATAGTTGAAATCGGCCCGGTCCGGGATATCGTTCAGCATCCTGGGCATCCATACACCCAGGGACTGATGGGGTCCATCCCGGTGATAAACCAGGAAATGGAAGAACTACGGCAAATTGAAGGGTCAATGCCCGGGATTGCCGACCGGCCATCGGGATGCGCTTTTCATCCACGCTGCGCCAAATCCATGAATGCCTGCATGGAAAAAAAACCCGGACTGGTAACGACCGGCAAGACCAGTTCCGCCTGTTGGCTGTATTCCGAGAGTCCGCTATGAAGCAGAATACGTCTACAGAAACACCCATGCTGCGTGTGGAAAAACTGAAAAGACATTTTGACGTTTCAAAACCGCTGCTGAACAGGATGCTCGAAGGAGAACCGAAACTGCTACTGAAAGCTGTGGATGGAGTCAGTTTCAGCATCCAGCGTGGAGAAACTTTTTCACTGGTGGGAGAATCAGGGTGCGGAAAATCCACTGTAGCCAGGCTTGTTGTCGGGTTGTATCCTCCAACTGCGGGACGGATCGAATTTGAAGGAATGGATTTCTCCTCACTCGGTAATAGGGCCCAGATGGCGCCTCTGCGCCGGCGGATGACGATGATCTTCCAGGACCCTTACACCAGTCTCAATCCCCGTTGGCGGGTGCGGGAAATCATCGCTGAACCGATTCGCGCATTCGCTTTGCAGAAAAACCGCAATGCCATTGGTGAACGTGTCGGGCAATTGCTGGAACAAGTGGGGTTGTCACCCCAGGATGGAGAAAAATATCCTCATGAATTCTCCGGAGGCCAGTGCCAACGCATTTCCATCGCGCGTGCGCTGGCAAGCGAGCCGGATTTCATTGTCTGTGACGAACCGACTTCAGCGCTCGATGTCTCGGTGCAGGCACAAATCTTGAATCTGATGGAACGCCTGCAACAGGAACTCGGTTTGGCCTACCTCTTCATTTCACACGATCTGGCAGTCGTATATCATGTCTCCGATGAGATCGGGGTGATGTATCTGGGGCGTTTATGCGAAGTGGCGCCCAAACACACACTCTTCAACACACCCCGGCATCCATATACCCGGATGCTGTTTCACGCCATCCCGGATATTGCCATGAGCGGGAAGAAACGCAACCCTGTTGGCGGAGAGGTGCCCAATCCCATCGATCCTCCTTCCGGCTGTGCTTTTCATCCGCGCTGTCCCTTTTCGGAACCACGATGTCTGAGTGAATCCCCGGAGCTTCATGAATGCGGGGAAGGGACCCAGGTTGCATGCCATGCGATTGATGAAGGACGTCTGGAAACGGAAATGTGGGAAAGGGTATTGTAGACTTGGGTGGAATCAGGTATAAGCAGTATTTTCAACACCATTCATCAGGAATTAAATGACTGTTCTGTTTGCAGGCGGTAGTGTATTTGACGGCAAGAGGCGCAAGCTGGAGGAACACGGTGTCCTCGTGGAAAAAGAGCGCATTAAACGGGTTGCGCCGATGGGGGAATTCGCCGGCTTTGACGGGGAAATCATTGACACCAGCGGAGGAACCCTTCTGCCGGGGTTAATCGACTGCCATGTTCACCTGGTTTACTGCGGAGAAGCGGATCCCAAATCACACTTGATAAAAAATGATCCGGGAGAAACCGTGATCAACGCGCTCAGCAACGCGCAAGCATCCCTGCGTTCCGGAATCACTTCTCTCCGGGACCTTGGCGGTCGTGATTACCTGGAATTCGCCGTCCGCGATGCGTGCAACTCGGGAAAACAGCAGGGACCAACCATCCTTGCCGCGGGGAAGATGATCTGCATGACCGGAGGACACGGCAACTATTTTGGACGCATCGCGGACGGTCGCGATGAAGTGATCAAAGCTGTCCGTGAACAAATCCATGCCGGTTCCGACGTAATAAAACTGATGGCTACAGGAGGGGTTATGACTCCCGGAGTCAATCCAGAGGACGCACATTACACGGAAGATGAACTACGTGCGGGTGTCGAGGAAGGCCATCGATTTCACAAGGTTTGCGCCAGCCATGCCCAGGGAACGGCAGGAATTCTGAACGCGGTGAGGGCCGGAATGGATTCAATCGAACACGGAATATATCTCACCGATGAATGCGTCACAGAAATGCTAGACAAAGGAGTTTACCTCGTGCCCACTTTGTCGGCTTTGCTCAACATTCTCAACAATGCGGAAAACGGCATCCAGGAATTCGTCATCGAAAAAAGCCTGCGTTTGAAAGAACGGCATCAGCAGTCGGTCAAAATGTATTACCAGGCCGGCGGTAAACTGGCGATGGGTACCGACGCGGGCACGCCTTTCAACCTCCACGGAGACAATCCGCAGGAACTGCAGTACATGGCCGAACTTGGCATCCCCCCGGTAGATCTGCTCGCCGGGGCGAATGTCAATGCCGCGGACCTGCTCGGTTTGAAAGACCGCGGCAGAATTAGCGACGGCGCCTATGCCGACCTGCTGTTTGTGAAAGGCGACCCTTTGAAGGATATTTCCGCGGTTGCCGATTCCGCCAACCACATGATGGTCGTGAAAAACGGCAAAACCGTTTCTTAAAAAACAACCTCAGGAGGCTTTAATGTCGGTGAAGGAAGAGATCAAAGCATTTCATCAAGAGATGATACAGTGGCGCAGGGATATACATCAGCATCCTGAACTGGGATTCGAGGAACACCGCACTTCCAGTTTTGTTGCGGAGAAACTGCAGGAATTCGGTTTGGAAGTCCACCAGGGACTGGCAAAAACCGGGGTCGTAGGATCTCTCCGCAACGGAAACGGACAGTCCATCGGAATGCGGGCGGACCTTGATGCACTGCCCATAGCGGAGTTGAACGATTTTGCGCACAAATCTGTCAACGACGGAAAAATGCACGCCTGCGGTCATGACGGACACACCACCATGCTTTTGGGGGCCGCGAAGTATCTCTCCGAAACCCGGAAATTTAGGGGGACGGTCCACTTTATCTTTCAACCAGCCGAGGAGGGGGGGGGAGGAGGAGACGCTATGGTGAAGGAAGGACTGTTCCAGCTCTTCCCGGTCGACGCAGTGTACGGCATGCACAACTGGCCGGGGATGCCTCCAGGAACAATCGGCAGCTGGGCGGGACCGATGATGGCAGCGGCGGACACTTATCAGCTCGTTGTGCGGGGCAAGGGAGGCCACGCGGCTATGCCGGACATGTGCATCGACCCGGTGGTCATCGGTTCCCAGATCGTCTCCGCTTTCCAGACTATCGCCAGCCGCACTGTGCATCCCGTCGATTCAGTCGTCGTCAGCGTGACCCGCTTTCAAGGCGGAACTACGGACAACGTCATCCCGGACACGGTTACTCTCGGGGGTACTGTTCGCACATTTCAGCCGGAAACCAGGGACACTACTGAAAACAGGATGAAACAGATTGCGAAAGGAATTTGCGCCGCCAACAACGCCGGTTGTGAATTCCAATACAAACGCGGATACCCCGCAACCATCAATCACGCCACACAAACGGAAATAGCCCTCAGGGCTGCCGCCATGGTGGTGGGTGAGGAAAACGTGATCCGGGAACCAGCTCCGGTGATGGGATCAGAGGATTTTTCTTACATGATCCTTGCCAAGCCGGGTTGTTACCTCTGGATCGGCAACGGAGACCGACAGGGCGGATGCCTGCTGCATAACGCCTTATACGATTTTAATGATGACATTCTTCCCATCGGCGCATCATTTTGGGCTGCGCTGGCGGAAAATGAACAGCAACAGAATTAAACCTAACTTGAGCGATTCATAACAAAAAAAGCTCCCAACCTTTGGATTAAAG
>CAYFLK010000028.1:18115-43986 GCA_964344035.1 uncultured Pseudomonadota bacterium | reverse complement strand
CATATCTTAGCTGTGTTGCTGGATAATCAACACTTAACTCGAACAGAGCCAAAATAAATGCATGGCGGGCAGCGCGGTAGTGAATTTTTTCATAATGGAGTTCCTGACCGTGCGGAACAAAAAGGTGCGGATTGATGGTCTGAAGACGGGTTGTAGTGAATCTTATTTACTGCTTGACAGCTCCAGACAGATGTATGACAAAATTCATTCGTTTGCCATAATCACTTTCAACAAAACCATGTCTCTGACCCTTGCGGAAAAAATCATTGCCCGTGCAGCGGGGAATCCATCAGCCCGTGCCGGGGAATTCCACACCTGCAATGTTGACTTGGCGATGATTCACGATTCTGGTGGTCCTCGACGGGTGAAACCGGTGCTGGAGAAGCTTGGAGTGAAAGTCTGGGACCCCGGTAAAGTGGTGGTGATTTCAGATCACTTTGTACCGGGTTTTGATCGGGAAAGCACGACCATTCTTCAATTGACCAGGGAATGGGTGAAAGAACAGGGAATTCCCCATTTTTATGACATGCAAGGAATTTGTCACGTGGTCCTGCCCGAAAAAGGGCACCTGAAACCCGGCATGTTTGTTGTAGGCGGCGACAGCCATTCAACAACCGGGGGCGCTTTCGGATGCTTCATGTTCGGCATTGGATCAACTGACATGGCAGGGGTGCTGGCCACCGGAGAAACCTGGATTCAGGTCCCCCACACCATACGGGTGCGATTGCTCAGGACCTTGACGGATGGTTGCTCGGCAAAGGACATCATGCTGGCGCTCTGCGGCAAACTGGGCTTGGATGGCGGGCAGTACCAAGTGATTGAATTTGCAGGCGAGGCAGTTTCAGCAATGTCCATGTCCGAACGCATGACGCTCTGCAACATGACCGCTGAACTGGGCGCCCAAACAGGGTTGATAGCCGCGGATACAACTACAGAGCAATTTCTGAAAAATGCAGGGGTTCCGGATTTGGATTGGAAAGGATGGCAAGATGATGAAAATGCGCCGCTGCTGGAAAATCACGAACTCGACCTTGCCTCACTCGAACCGCAGGTAGCGCTTCCACACAGCCCTGCCAACGCTTTGCCGGTTTCCCATGTCGAACCGGTGAAGCTCGATATGCTCTACCTGGGCGCCTGCACAGGCGCGAAGCACGAGGACCTGGAAATGGCAGCGCGGTTGCTCAAAGGCCGTAAAGTGTCAAAAAACACCAGACTCATGGTAGCCCCGGCATCATCTCACATCACTTCCATGGCTGCGGCTGACGGATCCCTCTCCACGCTCATGGAAGCAGGCGCCATCCTGATGCCTGCCGGATGCGGCGCCTGCGCGGGTTACGGAATCGGGCAACTGGGAGAAAACGAAGTCTGCCTTGCCAGCACTGCAAGAAACTTCCAGGGTAGGATGGGGGCAATCACATCCAAGGTCTATCTCGCTTCACCCTATACCGTGGCCGCGTCCGCGGTTTACGGACGGATTGCCGACCCACGCCCACTGCTGACGGAAAAACCATGAAACAACAGCCATCGACTACGGGACGTGCCTGGGTTTTCGGTAACGACATAACAACTGAAGCACTCGTTTCAGGAAAGCGCATGAAGTCAACGATGGTTGAAATAGCCACCCATTGCTTGGAGGATGAAAACCCGCGGTTTGCCCGGGAGGTGCACAAAGGAGATTTTGTGGTCGGCGGGCGTAATTTCGGCATGGGTTCGTCCCGGGAACAGGCGGCACAGGTGCTCAAATACCTTGGCATGCAGGCAGTCATAGCCGTTTCCTTCGGAGGGATTTTTTTCCGCAATGCCGTAAACCACGGGTTGCCGGTTTTAGTCTGTGCGGACGCCGGCAAAATCAACTGCGGAGACCGGCTGCGGGCAAAAACAAAACCGGCAACTGTCCAGGACCTCACACAGGATCGGACTTTCGCGTGCAACCCGATTCCGGAACACCTGCTGACAATACTGGAAGCGGGAGGGCTGGTGCCGCTTTTAATGCGGCGATTTCGCTCCTGAAGAGTTACCTGCTAATCAAAGTGTCGGCAACAATGCTTGATCGTGCCGCACATCGGCGGAAAAGGATATAAGAGACATGACAAGTATGATAAAATGCATGTCTGTCCTAATGCCAAGAGTTATTAGAAAAACCTGAATCGTTTAATTGATAAGGTGATACCATGAAAAACACAACTGATGCATTCCCACAAACTGAACACAGCAGGATCCGGCGCATTCCCGAACGTGGTGCATATTCGCGGGAAACGATCTATCCGATCATTGACGAAGCGCCGATCTGTCACGTGGGGATCATTGACAAGGGGATGCCGGTTGTCATCCCGATGATCCACGGGCGTGTCGACGACACGATTTATCTGCACGGCGCCAAGGCCAGCAGGATTCTGAAACAATCTTCCACGGGAATTCCGGTATGCGTCACCGCGACATTGTACGACGGGTTGGTGCTGGCACGCTCGCTGTTTCACCACAGCATGAACTACCGCTCGGCGGTTGTTTACGGGACAGGCAGACAGGTGGTTGAAAAGAATGAAAAACTGAAGGCGCTTGAAGCCATATCGGAGCATCTGCTGCCAGGACGTTGGGCAGAGGCCCGTGGACCAAACCGGAAGGAAATGGATGCCACCGCCGTTGTTGCGGTAGAAATTGAATCCGCCTCGGCAAAAACCAGAACAGGCCCCCCGGTTGATGACGAGGAAGACTACGCGCTGCCGATCTGGGCCGGAGTGCTGCCGATGCAGACGCGCAAGCTTGACCCAGTTCCCGACCCTTTGCTGCGAGATGACATTCCTCTTTCACCGTCGGTTGCTGAAAGCCTCAATCTCTGAATCCGGTGCTATGGGAATCCTTGCAGGTTCAATTTTCATCGACATTCAAAATGAAACGCGACCAGTTTTTTACTGAAATACGTCCATGATACAGGTCCCCGACAGTATTCATGAGCATAACGCCTCAAGTGAGGAGGAAGAAGGTCTGCGGGAAAAGCTGGAAGTACTCAAGCAGCTGGAGCGAAAAGTACTTTGGCTTTCCGCGTGGATGATCCATCACGCAAACCACGTGCGTGAGAACAAAGACGGCCTCAAAGTGGGGGGACATCAGGCTTCCTCGGCCTCCCTTGCGACGATTATGACAGTGCTTTATTTCGACATCCTGCGCCCTGAAGACCGTGTCGCCGTCAAACCTCACGCCAGTCCGGTGTTCCATGCCATACAGTATCTGCTGGGAAACCAGGACCGAGAAAACCTGGAAAGTTTCCGCGCATACCGAGGAGCGCAGTCTTACCCCTCGAGGACCAAGGACCATGATGACGTTGACTTCTCAACCGGTTCGGTGGGGCTCGGAGCAGCGGCATCAGCTTTCGCCAGTCTGGTGCAGGACTATGTGCGTCTGAAACCGTTTGTCCGGAAAGACCTGCCGGAAGGACGCATGGTGGCCCTGGTCGGGGACGCGGAACTCGATGAAGGTAATGTCTACGAAGCCCTGTATGAATGCTGGAAACACGGCCTGCGAAACGTCTGGTGGGTCATAGATTACAACCGCCAGAGTCTGGACGCGGTAGTCACCGACCGTCTTTTCGGTCAGATCGACCAGCTTTTCAGAATGATGGGCTGGCGGGTGCTGACCCTCAAGTACGGCCGGCTCCTGGAAGAAGCCTTCAAAAAACCCGGCGGCGCGGCTTTGAAGGAGTGGATTGATGCATGTCCCAACTCCCTCTACTCGGCGCTGGTTTTCCGCGGCGGTGAAGCATGGCGGACCCAGCTTATGGATGATTTCGGCGACCGGGAAAAGGCAATCAGGCTTATCAGGCAGTATGACGACAGGGAACTGCACGGGCTGATGACAAACCTGGCGGGACATGATCTGGGCGTGCTCCACGACTCCTTTCGCCGGCTCGATGACGATGTACCGACATGTGTCATCGCATACACCATCAAGGGCAATCAGCTTCCTTTTGCGGGACATAAAGACAACCATTCAGGATTGATGAGTCCTGCACAGATGGACTTGTTTCGCCGGGAAAACAGGATCCTTCCGGGCATGGAGTGGGACATGTTCACCGGGCTTGATCTTACCGAGGAGCGTATCCGTGTTTTTCTGGAAGAGGTCCCTTTCAACCGGAAAGGCACAAGGAGGTTCAGGGATGTCAAACTCCAGGTCCCTGGAATCCCTGTTCCCGCCGGGAAAAACGTGATTTCGACTCAGGAGGGTTTTGGCAGAATACTGGCCGAACTTGCACGCCGTAATGAAGAACTGGTGGATCGCGTGGTAACGTCTTCACCCGATGTCACGATTTCCACCAACCTCGGAGGCTGGGTCAACCGCCGCGGGGTCTTCAACCGGCTCCCCAAAACCAGCTCCGGACAGGAAAGCGAGGTTCAATCGATGCAGAAGTGGGAGATGCATCCGGGGGGGCAGCATATTGAACTTGGCATTGCGGAAAACAACCTGTTTCTGATGCTTGCGGCGCTGGGTCTATCGCACGAACTGTTCGGCACCCGGCTGATCCCGATAGCCACACTCTACGACCCTTTCATCTACCGCGGGCTTGATGCGTTGAACTATGCCTGCTACCAGGACGCGCGTTTCATCCTCGCCGCCACACCTTCCGGAATCACCCTCGCCCCGGAAGGGGGCGCCCATCAATCAGTGGGGACGCCTCTGGTGGGGTTGGCGCAGGACGGGCTGGCAGCGTTTGAACCGTCCTACGTTGACGAACTGGCAGTGATCCTGGAATGGGGGTTTGAGTACATCCAGCGCGACGGTAGCGGAGAGGATACTTCGGAATGGCTGCGCGATTCGAGTGGAGGTTCTATCTACCTTCGCCTTTCCACCCGGCCTGTAATACAACCGCGGCGCACCCTTAGTGAAGAACAGCGTACGGCGATAATCGAAGGTGGTTACTGGTTATCAGAGCCGGATGCGGGGGCGGAACTTGCGCTGGTTTATTCCGGAACAGTAGTGCCGGAAGTTTTGCAGGCTTTCAAGCAAGTCCGGGAAGACCTGCCCGGCACGGGAATACTCGCGGTGACCTCGACAGACCGTCTGAATGCCGGTTGGCATGCTTCGAAACGCAGCCGTTACCATGGCGGCACCAAGAATGTTTCCCTGATTGAAAAACTGCTGGAACCGCTCGCAAGCAATGCCTCCTTGGTCACCGTCATCGATGGTCACCCCGCCACCCTCTCATGGCTTGGCGGGGTCAGGGGTCACCGGGTTGAATCGCTGGGGGTGGAGCATTTCGGGCAATCAGGCAATCTCGGTGATCTCTACCGCCATTACGGACTCGACACCGAAACCATCCTCGATGCTTGTGCATCAGCATGTTTGAATGCCATCGGACAACATGACCGCTGACATGACTAAAAACAGGGCCCCATCTCGGATGGTGGTGAATGATAACCAAGGCGCCACCCCGTTGGCGCGGCGCATCGCTGCACGAATGGAGATCGATCTCAGTGAAGTAAGCGGAAGCGGTAAGGAGGGTCGGGTATCCCAGGCAGATGTGCGGAAGTTTCTTGGCCACGTATCTTACTCAAACACCTTTGTCAGCATTGAAGACCTTCCAGCTCAAAGCGAGGAACTTCTCTCAGGACCACCTTCTGGTTCCTCCGGAGACCGGTATGAACCCGGTGAAAAACTAAGACCACTGACCCATGTGCGCAGGATAACGGCCCAAAGACTCAGCAGGGCAAAACGTGAAATCCCACACTTTTATTTATCGGTTGACTGCGAGGTGGACGCATTGTTGAAATTCAGGAATGAAGTTGGAAACTCAGCCGACAATGGGTTTAGTCTCAACCACCTTGTCCTCAAAGCAACAGCTCTTGCCCTGCGCAGGTTCCCGGCGGCAAATGCTTCATGGAGCGAGGATGGCATTCTGATTCACCGTTCAGTCAACCTGGCTGTGGCAGTCGCCACTAGCAGAGGACTGCTCACTCCGGTAATTCGTGATGCTGATCGAAAAGGCATTCAAGCGATTGCGCGTGAGATGAATGAAATAACTGAGCGCGCGAGGTCCGGGAAACTGAATGCGGAAGAACTGAGAGACGGTACATTTACGGTTTCAAATCTTGGCATGTACGGAATTCACCAGGCTGTCGCGGTGATCAATCCACCCCAGGCGTGTGTGCTGGCAGTGGGCGCGGCGGAACAGAAACCGGTTTCCCGTTCCGGCAAGGTTGTCAGCGCGAATATGATGAACTGTACCCTCTCCTCAGACCATCGCGTGCTCGACGGATCAGATGCCGCACAATTTCTTGCCTGCCTGAAACGGTTCCTCGAAGAACCCCTGCACATGGTAGTCTGATCTTCATCCACAACAGACCAGGCTCTACTGACCCATCCTGAACAAAGCAACTGAAATGGCCGGAATTTTGTGGGGGCTGCTCGGCGCAGGATTCATCGGAGTTTCCGATTGCGTCGCCAGAGTCACCGCGAGGAACACCTCCCTCAGCGTACTCATTCTGTTTGTCATGGGGATCTCCTCCGCACTGATGACGCTGTGGTTCACTGTGACTTGGGACTGGCCGCGGTGGCATTTATACAGCTGGGCTGTTTCCGCTGCATCGGGTTCTCTCAACCTGGTGGCCCTCTTCTGCATTTATCGCGCACTGCTCCGCGGACCTGTTTCAGTGGCTTCTCCGGCAGCTTCCACCTTTACTGTGATGCTGGTGGCACTGAACGCACTTGCCGGAGAACCATACAGCTGGTTCCAGGTCGCGGCAGTGGTCACAGTTTTTTTTGGAATAGCCATGCTTGCGCGGCCCTCAGGCCGGGAAACCGTGTGGGAAAATTACAGTGCTGCCTGGCTGCGCACCACCGCGCTTCTGGGGCTCGGGGCGGCGGGTGCGGTTTCCCTGCGCTTCTTTTTCGCCCAGGAAGCAGTCGCCGTACTGGGGCCGGTTCATGCATTATACCTCAACCGCATGGCGGCCCTGTTCTGCACCATTTTCGTTTTTCTTTGGAAAACCGCTGGAAAGTGTAAACGGAGCTGGCCCGGAGGGTCCACCTTGCCTCTGGTGATCCTGCAATCGCTGCTGGAAATGCTGGCCCTGGGTGCGTTTCTTTACGGTTCTACAGGTGACGGAAGAGTCGGGGCGTCCATCGGGTTTTCCGCTTTTTCAGCGGTTACTACCCTCACCGCCTGGATCTGGCTGGGGGAACGGGTGGACCCCCACCGGGTTGCCTGGATCGGAGTAATCTCGGCGGCAATTTGGGTGGCCATTGTTTCCGCCCCCTGAACAAAACAGGCAGTTTGTGAGTTACAGCAATCTGTGAACACAGATCAGGCTGGCTGGCATCGGACTCTAAGGCCGGAGTGGAGATTGAAGCGAATGGGTGCTGATTCAAAACGTCCGGACGTTTCATTCGGTAATGCTGGTCAGTTCATGAGTTCCGACAAGCTGAATTTTCAGCTGTAGTACGCCGTTTACCAATTGCCATTCGTAACTCTTTACCCTTTTTTCCGGAGGCAGCAGAAACGTGTAATCAAAGGGTCCGTGAGATCGTTTGCGCGTGGTGAATTCTGCTTTTTCCAGCCCGAGCGCGACAGGAAATTCTCCCTGGATATGTATTTCACCGGCACCCAGATGGATCAGCAGATCATGCTCAATCACACCCGGCAAGTCTACGGAAAGATAAAGGTATTCACCCTCATAATACATGTCATAAACCGCGTCGGTCAGCAGCGGCGGTTTTTTGTCCATTGTCGCTGATCTTTGCTTTAATTCACTGATCCGTGTCTCCTGCTCGAGAGCGCGTTCTTTCAGTGTATCCAAGTCCAATTCATTTGCGGGTAGATGGTTATCCATGGTTTTTTATGAAGGTATTAATCTAAAGCTTGCAAGAACATGAAAAAATCAAAGAATAACATCTGACGCTCAGGGTGCACAAGGAGATTGTCTTGCTGACGCTCTTCAACAGATTTCAGTTATGAAACCACAATCGGATTGGTGTAAATTCAAGAAGTGGTACTGTTCCATGCCTGAACTTGGAATGGCACTGGATGTATCCAGGATGAATTTCTCACTTTCCTGGTGGGACCTGATGCAGGCGCCGATGGAAGACGCGCTTACAAAAATGAAATTACTGGAACAAGGTGCTCTGGCAAACCCGGATGAACAGAGAATGGTCGGACACTACTGGCTACGAGACCCGGATTTGGCGCCTGACCCTGGAACTGGGAAGGCAATCAGGGAAACTGTTAAAAAGGTGACCGTGTTTGCTGAATCGGTGCATGAAGGCTCCCTCAAACCACCGGAAAGCGAGCGTTTCACAATTCTGCTTTTCATCGGCATCGGCGGGTCCGCGCTTGGTCCGCAGTTCATGTACCATGCACTGGGTAATGCCCGCTCACCGGGTTTGCGTTCTTACTTTCTAGACAACACCGATCCGGACGGGATGGAACGGACATTCGCCTTAATCGGCGGTAGCTGGCCGGAAACACTGACCCTCGTGGTTTCAAAATCAGGAGGGACCAAGGAAACCCGCAACGGCATGCTTGAAGTTGCACAGGCTTATCGCCGGTCCGGCCTGGAATTTGCGAAACACGCAGCAGCGGTGACGGGTGAAGGCAGCGCACTTGATCACCTCGCCCAGGAAGAAGGATGGCTGGCACGATTTCCCATGTGGGACTGGGTGGGGGGACGCACCTCTGTGATGTCCGCCGCGGGGTTACTGCCTGCCGCGCTACAGGGCATCAGCATTCCCGAATTTCTTGCTGGTGCACGCTCAATGGACCGTGCGACTCGGAAGCGGGAGGTGGCACAAAACCCCGCGGTTCTTTTGGCCTTGATGTGGCACCACGCGGGTAACGGCAAAGGCGACAGGGCCATGGTCGTCATTCCCTATAAGGACCGTCTCGAGTTGTTCAACCGCTACCTCCAGCAGCTTGTGATGGAATCGCTCGGAAAAGAGAGAAACTTAAACGGACAAATCGTTGAACAAGGGTTGTCTGTTTTTGGGAACAAGGGCTCGACAGACCAGCATGCCTTCATGCAGCAACTGCGCGATGGACGTCCGGATTTCTTTGTCAACTTCATCGAAGTCCTTCGCGACCGTTCCGGGCAAACGCTTGAAGTGGAACCGGGAGTTACATCCGGGGATTATCTGCATGGATTTCTGCTGGGAACACGCGAAGCTTTGTCTGAGAAAGAAAGACAGTCCATTACGCTGACACTTAATGAAATCTGTCCGAAAAGCATGGGCGCCTTGATTGCGTTGTACGAACGGGCGGTAGGGTTGTATGCGTTTTTAATCGGCATCAATGCATATCACCAGCCCGGAGTGGAGGCTGGGAAAAAAGCCGCGGCAGATGTTCTAACATTGCAACGGTGCATTTTGACTCATTTGGCTGACCATCCGGAAAAAACTTTTAATGTGGAAAGCCTTACTCGCGGAATAGGTTGCATGGGAATGGAGGAACAGGTTTTCAAACTGCTCGGACACCTGTCCGCCAACGGAAGGGTCATGCAGACCAAGAGTAATTCCCCTTTTGACTGCCTTTACTCCACCGCTTCGGTGCATAAGTAAAGAGGCAATCTGATAAGTTTCAGTTGACACCCACAGGATTAAGGTTAGTCAGGCAGGTGGGAGCGTAAGGATGGTGAGCGTGTGTCTTGTTTCTCCTTCCTCGAACTGCAGGATGTGATGAGGGAATTCAAGGTCGATATAAAAACTGAAATGACTTTTTTCCCGCGGAAGCAGTGTTCTTAACGCCCATGATTCAGGGAATACGTCAATCCGCACCGCGCGGAATCGACCTCGGGAAGATTCAACTATTGTTTCACCTTCAGTCCGGGCTAGCATCGTTATCCTGCCCAGTGAAAGCGGCAGACCCTTCTCTTCCAGTTCAATCGCCAGCACCGGGAGATACAGGCTGAAAGTGTAACGTTCGGCTTTCACTATGCTTCGGAAATGCTTCCGCAGATAAAGCAGGATCACTTCAAATGGGACGGTATTTTCGGTTGAAAAATCAACTACAAATTCGCGGGATTTCTGCTCCTTAGTCAAACGGGTACGGGCTTTATTTCCGGAATAACTGTTGACGATGCGCATGTTGTTACGGAAATCCTGCTCTTCATATCGTTCAAGAATACCGGTGCCCATATCAAACCAGAGGGCCTTGCGGGAAAAAACGGTCCCATCGGGTTTGGTGTTTTCATTTTTTTCCTGCAAATATGTTTTTCCTCCCTGCTCCGCAAGCTGGTATTGCATGTGACTGTACCCGGTGATTTCCTTTCGTTTAAGGTGCCAGTGCTGATACGTCAAGCGGGTCCCAGGGGTCAGTTGATCCCGGAAACCCCCTGCGTTGAGGATGCCTGTTTGCACGCAGAAAAAAATCAACCCCAGCAGGCATTGAACGAATACATTATGTGGGAAAGGAGGTGGGTGCATCGTCCCGGTCAATTGAAAGCTCCCGCGCACCTGCGGCAGACTTTCCAACGCTGCTTGTTGTTAGTGGATTTTGAAAGACAGCGTCTGCAGGTGACTTCACCGCAGCGATGGCAGACCATGTGAGGAGCTTGGAAACGGATCACGGGCTGCCCGCAGATGCCGCAGATTTCAGGGAGAGTTCTCATTCGTGCTTTCCCGATTCTAACTCAACTTTGATCACAAACGGTAAATATCCAGTAAAATGGACAACTCATTATGCCCGAATTTAACGATTGCACAAGCATAGGTTCCAACCTGAAGGGATGAGCAACACAAACCACAACGAATCAGGGCTTCAGACCCGGTTTTATGTTGTGCGGGCGTTCCTTGAGTTTATGAAAATGCCCGGCACTCCCCCTGTTCCGCCGGAGTTACTGTCAGATGCGAGGGACAGAGGACTGTACACACACCTGCTGAAAGGTATGATCCGTAATGAAAGACTGCTGAACACGGAAATCAAGAGGATAACAAAACCTGAGCGCAGGCTTTCCCGGGTGGTAAGAACAATAATCAAGCTCGGTCTATTCGAATTAATGTTTCTGGACCGCGTCCCGGCACATGCCACCATACACCAGGCGGTTTCCCTCGCCGGCAGGTTTCGGATTCAAACCATGAAGAGTCTGATCAATGCCGTGCTGAGGAATTTTCAGCGGCAGTTGGAACAGGGTTACAATTACCGCACAGTTTACCCGCTGGGTGTGCGGGAATCTTTTCCGGACTGGATGATCCATCGCTGGAACAAGGTTTATGGACCGGAAATCACGCAAAAGCTGTGTGAAACATCCAATCATTTCGGTGGCTTGTGTGTCCGGCCCCTGCCTCCCTGGGACATTCACCAGCTGCAAAACCATCTGCAACAAGAACATATTGAATGCGTCATCCATCCACTTGTTGAGGACATGCTGATAGTCGACCAGGGCGCAGGACTTTTGGATACCCCGGCATTTCGTCAAGGAAAATGTTATCTGCAGGATGCATCAAACTGGATTTTTCTAAAAATGTCACGACCCCTGTTTCATGGGGCGGTGCTGGATGTTTGCGCAGCCCCGGGCGGGAAAGCCCTGGAAATTTCGCGGAATTCCCGAATCAGTGCGTTGATCGTCAATGATTCATCAGGAACACGGTTGAAACGACTACGCGCAAATTACACCCGGAGCGGCACGGAGATGCCGGGGATAATCCAGTCTGACGGGTCAAAACTTCCCTTTAATCCGCGTCAGTTTGACACTGTCCTGCTGGATGTGCCCTGCTCATCATCCGGGACGGTGAAAAAAAACCCGGACATAAAATGGCGTAAATCCGAATCGGAACTGCTGCGGCATTTGCCACTCCAGCAGTGCCTACTCGAAGAGTCGGCGCGGGTGTTAAAAAAAACCGGAACCCTGGTGTATGCCACTTGTTCGCTTGAACCGGAGGAAAATGAAGAGCAAATATTGTTGTTCCTGAATAAACATCCCGAATATCAACTTTGTTCCTTCAGGGTCTTAGTCACGGTTCCAGAATCATGGCAGGCATTCATAACCCCCCTAGGATGGCTGAAAATCCTTCCGGACGATACGCTGACAGGTTTTTTTGCTGCACTGCTCCGTTTCCGCGAGTAACGTTCAATGCTGATTTTGGCCTTGCATTTGCAGATGAAACTCGCTCAATTATGCGGTTACCTTTTGTATAAAATTGCTTCACGCAAAACTCATCACCAAATTTCTGACAAAAGACCATCATGGAAGAAATCAGAAACTTATTGCTCGAAGAGAAAGACAATATTCATTCAGATTTAAAATCCCGACTTTCTGAAACCACGAACAGGGAGCATGATATCGGTGATGACATTGACAATTCCGTCGGAGAGCAGGAAAGAGAGCTCAGCCTTTTGCTTCGGGATCGCGAAAAACTGCACCTGGAAGCTATCGAGGACGCGCTTCAGCGCATGGAAACCGGTGAATATGGATTTTGCGATGAATGCGGGGACCAGATTTCCCGCCAGCGCTTGCTGGCCATCCCCCTGGCGCGTTTATGCATCACCTGCCAACAAAACGAGGAACGAGCCACGGGTACAGGGAATACCTATTCAAGAGCGCCTATGCAGGGATTCACCATCCGTGATGATTGACGCAGTTTCATAATCACACCTTTTATCCGCGGAACTCCGCGCCTGAAATCACCGCTGTAAGGGTCCTTTTCAGCATGTGGACCCAAGTCGGCACAGGGGTTCCAGCAGGAAGTCAACAACTGCTGCTGCTGAGAAAAACGGCATGCCTAACCTGTTCAGCTATGATGCTGCCGGTTTGCTGGCATTCGTGTTGGTGCTGGTGCGCGTCAGTGGGATAATTACCACCGCACCGGTTTTAGGAAGCAACAATGTCCCTGCACAGGTCAAAATTGTGCTGATCCTGGTGCTGGGACTGATCATCCAGCCGTTCGTCGATATTCCTCAAGTATTCCCGGACCGTCCGGGGCAATACGTACTGTTAATTGCCTCGGAACTGCTGATCGGGCTGGTGCTGGGTCTGGTGGGCCGTTTCCTCTTTGCAGCGGTTGAATTTGCCGGGACAGTGATCGGTTTCCAGATGGGTTTGAGCATGGCCAACATGTTTGACCCCATGTCTCAGCAGCAGGTTTCGATGGTTGCACGATTTGAGACCGCGGTAGCGACACTGGTGTTTCTGGTTATGGACGCGCATCTGCTCATCGTGCAGGCGATTGTGCGCAGTTACTCGCTGCTCCCACCTGGAGGGGCGCAAATGAGCAATGAACTGGCGCGTGAAATAATGCGTTTGTCCGCAGGCGTTTTTGCCCTTGGTTTTCAGATTGGCGCACCTTTGATAGTTGCGCTTTTTCTGGCCAACATGATTATCGGACTGCTAGCACGTTCAGTGCCGCAAATCCAGGTGTTCGTTGTCGGGTTTCCTTTGACCCTGATGCTTGGATTTGTTTTTTTGATGCTCGGCATCCCTTTTTTCGTGCAAGCGGTGAGGAGAATGTTTGAAATGTTTGACAACCAGCTTTTTAACATGATCCAACTTCTGAGCGGTCCTTGAATCCCGATCATGTGTTCAACGGCCAATCCCGCCTATTGATCGGGAACAGCGATGTCTTGATTGCAGGGATTTTGTATCCTGATTAATAAAAACGGTGTGGTCCGAAAACTGAAAAGTGGAAACTGACAGATGGCGGAACAGCAGGCTCAGGAAAAAACTGAAGCGCCGACAGAAAGAAAACGGCAGAAAACCCGTGAAGAAGGCCAGGTAGCTTTCAGCCGTGAACTGACCCAGGCTGTCCTGTTGGCGGGCGCAACACTGATTCTGCTTGCCACCAGTCCAATCATCCTCAGCGCCTTTCGGGAAATGATGACAGGTTCGTTTCAGGAAATGGTCCTGTCGGAAGATCTTACCATCACATTACTTCACAAAATCCTATCAAGCGCATTGTCGGCGCTGATGCCAGCGCTGCTGCCCTTCGCGTTAAGCCTGTTTGCCCTCGCCATTCTTGCTTCGGTGTTGCAGGTTGGAATGCGCTTCACCATCAAAGCGCTGGCGCCCAAGTTTAATAAAATCAATCCCCTTACCGGACTAAAACGCCTTTTTTCAACACAGGCGCTGGCGGATTTCCTGAAAAGTCTGGGGAAGATGGTGATTGTCGGGTTCATCGGAGTTTACATTTACGCCAGCAAAATGACCGAGATCAATGGTTTGTCCGTTGCCGGCCCAGAATATATTGTCCTCTTCAATTTCCGGTCGGTAGCAGAAATTACCGGCATGATCGTGCTCGCGCTGGTGGCGATTGCCGTCTTCGATTACATCTACCAGCGCTGGCATCATGAACAACAGATGAAAATGACAAAGCAGGAGGTCAAGGAAGAAAACAAACAGACAGAGGGGGACCCGCATTTGAAAAACCGCATCCGGCAGATACAGCGTGAGATGTCGAATGCGAGAATGATGCAGGAAGTCCCCAAAGCAGACGCCTTGATAGTCAACCCGACCCACTTTTCCGTTGCCATCCAGTATGACCGGGAGGTGATGGATGCCCCGACTGTGATTGCAAAAGGCGCGGATTACCTGGCGTTGCGCATGCGCAATGTTGCCAGGGAAAATGAAGTGCCAATCCTGGAACGGCCCGTGCTGGCCCGTGATTTGTATTCAACGGTGGAAATTGGAGACAGCATCCCGGAACGTTTTTACAAAGCAGTCGCGGAGATCCTTGCCTATGTGTACCGCCTGCGCAGCGCTTAAGAGATGAATCCGGGACCCTGCATTTCCCGAAAAAGACCGGTCGGGAAGTGCCAAGTGAAAAATAATATTTCCCGGTTTGAGTTCCATCTTGCATTTTAACCTGAGAAATTGCAGTTTCATACTTCCTCCAATTCCCTGGCCTGGAATGGCCATAAAATCTATTACCATTGAGGTGCCCCAGTGGCTGCAGGAACCAGCATCCCCCTGAACAACGTCATCAAGAATTCTGATGTCACATTAGCCGGGGGAGTGATCGGCATGCTGCTGATCATGGTGATTCCACTGCCACAGGTGGTTCTCGACCTGCTGATTGCGCTCAGCATCACCGTTGGCGTTTTAATCCTCTTTGTGTCCCTCTTCACCTCAAGCGCCCTCGAATTTTCCTCATTCCCCAGTGTGCTCCTGATTGCAACCCTGTTCCGTCTTTCCATCAACATCGCGTCGACCAGGTTGATTCTACTGGAAGGTCACCAGGGACCCGGCGCGGCGGGCGCGATCATAAACGCCTTTGGCGAATTCGTGGTGGGGGGCAACCAGATTGTGGGGATTATCGTTTTTCTGATCCTGGTCATCATCAACTTTGTTGTCATCACCAAGGGCACGGGACGGATTGCTGAAGTAGCCGCTCGTTTTACCCTGGACGCAATGCCGGGAAAACAGATGGCCATCGACGCGGACCTAAACGCCGGTCTCATCGACGATAAAGACGCGCGTGAACGACGGCGCAAGATACAGAAGGAATCTGATTACTTCGGGGCGCTTGACGGGGCCAGCAAGTTTGTCCGAGGAGACGCAATCGCGGGGTTGATCATTACCTCCATCAATATTCTTGGGGGACTGCTGGTCGGCGTTACTCAATACGAAATGTCAGCGGGAGACGCATTTGATTCTTATGCCACCCTCACTATCGGAGACGGGCTGGTTTCACAGATCCCGGCTTTGATCATCTCCGTTGCCGCCGGTATTGCCGTCACCAAGGCATCCAGCGAAAGCAAACTGTCGGTTGACCTGAAAACTCAAATTTTCAGCAATGTTCAGGCGCTGTACGTGGTTTCAGCGGTCCTGGTGGCATTTGCGCTGATCCCGGGGCTGCCGATAGTTCCTTTCCTGATGCTGGCCATTGTCACTTTTTTTCTCGCGCAGACAACCAAACGAAGCAATGAAAAACTCGCGGTAGAGGAACACCAGGCGGAGCAGCTTCGCGTCCAGCAGGAATTGAGCGAAGAACCCGAAGACATTGCATCACTGCTTCCGATAGATGTACTCGGACTTGAACTTGGGTACGGACTCATCCCGCTGGTAGATGAGGAGCAGGACGGTGAATTGCTGAAACGCATTAAAGCAATCCGCAGACAATTGGCACTCGATTTTGGATACATTGTTCCTCCCCTGCACATCAAGGACAACCTGGAACTTTCTCCAGGGGAGTACTCAATCACTATCAAAGGCATCGAGGTCGCACGCAGTGAATTGATGGTAGGTCATTTCCTTGCCATGAAAACAGGAGATGTGGACGAAGAAATTCCCGGGATCGATACCGTTGAACCGGCATTCGGTTTGCCCGCTATCTGGATTGCCGGAGAAGATGAAGAACGTGCGCAGTTTGCCGGGTACACCGTGGTGGACCTGCCGACCGTGCTGGCCACTCATATCACGGAAATCCTAAAAAACCACGCCCATGAATTCATCGGTCGTCAGGAAACCCAGAAACTGCTTGACAGCCACGCCCAGACTGAGCCGAAGGTGGTTGAGGAACTCGTGCCTAATGTCGTTCCTCTGGGTGTGGTCCAGAAAGTTCTGCAAAACCTGCTCAAGGAACAGGTTTCCATCAGGGACCTGCATACCATCCTGGAAACCCTGGCTGATGTAGGGACACTGACAAAGGACGCGGACCTCCTCAACGAACACGTGCGGCAGTCGCTCTCCAGGCAGATCACCCGTCAATACCAGACCCCGGACGGGCTGCTCCCGCTGATAACCCTGACCCAGGACCTTGAAAACCAGATTGCAGGCGCCATTCAAGATTCCGGACAAGGCGCCTATCTTGGTTTGAACCCTAATGTGGCGCAAGCGATCATCAATGCCATTGATGCAAAGCTGGAACAGTTCAGTATCAACAATTACCAGCCGATCCTGCTCTGTTCTCCGCTTATCCGTCCTCACATGAAAAAACTGATTGAACGATTCATTCCTAACTTGGTTGTACTTTCCCACAACGAGGTTGCCCCTGATGTTCGTATTGAAGCGTTGGGGATTGTGGAACTGAACACCGAACCGGCAACGTAAAATGAACCTTAAGCGATACCGCGTCAATAATATCCAGGAAGCACTGCAGCAGATCAAACGCGACCTGGGTCCGGAAGCGGTAATTGTCTCCACCAGGCAGATCAAGGAAGGGAAAGGGGCTTTCGGGCTTTTCGGAAAAACCCTGCTGGAAGTGACCGCAACTACCGACGAGAAGAAAACGGAGGCCCAGAATATCAGAACAAACCCCGCAATTTCGGACCCAGTGGTCAAAGGTTATCCCACAATTGCAAAACAAGCGGTTGAAGAAACAGGCTCGTCGGCACTGCGCGAAACACGGGACCTACAGACGATCCTCCTCCCACTGCAGAAAGAAGTTCAGGAGATGAAAGAACTTGTGGAGGATCTCAAAGTGCGAACCGCGACATATGGAGATCATGCCATCAACCAGTTGAAACATGAACTTGGTGAAATGCGGCACATGCTGCACATGATCCTTACGCAGTCAAACCTGCATGAAGAGATGCATCTCCCGGAAAATTTAATGATGATGTATCAGCAGATGAAATTCAGCGGTTTGGAAGAAAAGTTTTCCAGACGCGTGGTGATGGAAGCGCAGAAAAACATCTCCGAAGAAGACCTGCAGAATTTCACATATGTGAAAATATTCCTTGCCCGCATGCTGATGAAAATCATTAAAACCACAAACGGGATAGAAAACATAGGCACCCCCCAGAAGATTGTATCACTGATCGGCCCGACCGGGGTAGGCAAGACAACTACCGCGGCCAAAATTGCATCCGAACAGATGCTGCGCTACAAGCGTAAGGTCGCATTGATCACCGTTGACACGTTTCGAATCGCCGCGGTGGAACAGTTGCGAGCGTACGCGAAAGTGATCAATGTTCCGTTGAGCATTGTTACCGATAAAACCGAACTCGACCGGGCAATCGCCAGTTATGCGGATTATGAAGTGATCATCATCGACACCGGAGGATGTTCCCAAAGGGATGAGACCCAGATGTTCGAATTGCGGGAAATCTTCGATGAAAGGGGAAGACTGTACAACATCCTCGTGCTCAGCGCTTCCACGAAGGACAGTGACGCCAACGAGATCACCCGAAAATTCGGCAGCATGCCGCTGGACAGCATCATCTTCACCAAGCTCGACGAAAGTTCGTTTTACGGTAGCATCTTCAATCACACCATACGTTTCAAGAAGCCCGTTTCGTATCTTACAACCGGGCAGAATGTTCCGGAAGACATCGAATCAGCGACCAAGGAGCGGTTGGTTGATCTGCTCCTGCACATTTCCGGCACTTGAACCGCCCCATTCCCTCAGTTAAGGGAATTAATGGGGGACTCATCAGAGGGACACGAGGTATTGCCTCTCAGCATATAGAATCGCTTAATGAGTCCCGGCAACCATCCCTGTTTCAATTGAACACATGAACATCAGCAACCCAAACGCTGAGACAACCAGGCAGTCGCGAAACGTCAGCAACCCTTACACGGAGTTGACTCAGCAGTCGCGTGAAGAACTCGTGCTCGAACACGCACCGCTGATCAAACGGATCGTGACCCGGATGGCAGCACGGTTTCCACCGGGAGTTGATCAGGATGAACTGATCCAGGCCGGGATGCTGGGTTTGCTGGATGCGATGGAAAAATATGATGCATCAAAAGACGTTCAGTTCAAAACATACGCGGAATTCCGCATCAAGGGTGCTATCCTGGATGAATTGAGAGAGATGGACTGGGTCCCTCGTTCGGTCAGGGCTAAAGGAAACGAGTGGGAATCAGCGTGGCGGGCCAAATCATCAGAACTGGGACGTGATCCATCCGACCAGGAAATGGCGTCTCAAATGAAGATGCCGCTGAAGGAATACCACCGGTTCATCAGCCAGGCCAACCCGATCCCCCTTATTTCAAGTGAGGAATTCAAAACACACACTGGTGAAGAAGAGGCTGTGAACCTGCTGGAAATCCTGGCGGACCCTGAGAGCAAAGACCCTTTTTCATTGGTTTCAATGCAGCAGATGCAGAATAAACTGGCGGATACTATCCTGAAACTGACTGAACAGGAGCAACTGGTGTTGTCCCTGTACTATGAGGAAGAGTTGAACCTGAAGGAGATTGCCCAAGTTTTGGGGGTGGTGGAGTCCCGGGTATCGCAAATCCGCACCAAGGCAATCCTAAAACTGCGCGCCATGCTCAAGGAGGTGATTTCAGACTGAACCGGGACAGTCTCCGGTTGAGCGTGCATCCCTTTTTGCATCCTATCCGATTTCCTTTCGTATACTCTGATGGCCCATGATACTGATGCAGTGGAATCCCTGCTGTCGGAGTTGATCAAACATCAGCAGGCGAAAGTCCTCCGCATCGCCCGGGAACTGCTTCCTCACTTGACTCCGGAAGACATCCGTAACCCTCAGGATTTCCCTGAATTGCTCAGGGACCCGGGTTTCAATTATGAAGACGGCATCCTTACGGGGTATCTGTCCGCACAAACCGCGATTCGCGCCCAGGCAAGGAAAGGCGTTCAAGCTGATGTTTAGGGCTGGAATTTTTCCCGGATCGCTTCATGCCATGGCGCGGGGAAGATGGAATTCCGCAACCTGTTCAGTGCCTCCTCAAGCAGCCCAGGATCATGGGTGACATGCAGGGAGCGAGCGCCCTTGCGAATCCCCCTTCCACTGACCGGTTCCAGTGTCCTGTTCGTCCTGCTGCATGTCACTCCCTGAGTTTGACTCCATTCCAGCGCCACTTCATCGTACAATAATTGCGCGTGTACTAATATACCTTCCGCGTCAACCCAGAGGAAAGCAAAGAGGTCAGGAGAACCTTCACAAGCAAAGCTGATCTGCCGGATCCCTGCTGAAGAGTTTTCCGATTTCCTGCTCCGGATTTCATAAAAACGCTGAGTTTTCATCTGCAAATGCCTTGTCTTTGGAGGGCTGGGAAGATATTTTATCGTGTCCGGAACACTCCACTACAGTGTAGCCTTGAATCAAGCGAGCATACAACCTGAAGTTGAAATGGAAGCGATACGCATCATCGTCAACGGAGCAAAAGGGAGGATGGGCCGTGAAGCGACGGCGGCCATTGAAAAGGACCCGGAATTGACCCTGGTTGGTCAAACGGACATTGACGATGACCTTTCCGGCGCTGTTTCACGCAGCAGCGTGCATGTGGTGGTCGATTTCACCACTGCCTCAGCGGCATTTGAAAACACGCGCATAATTCTTGAAACCGGCGTGCGTCCGGTGATCGGGACCAGCGGACTGCTGCCTGAACAGGTGGAAACGCTACAGGCAATTGCCGCGCAAAAGGGTCTCGGCGGAGTCATCGCACCCAACTTTGCCATCGGCGCCGTGCTGATGATGAAGTTTGCAGGGGAAGCCGCAAAATACATGCCCCATGCAGAAATCATCGAACTGCACCATGACCGCAAGGCGGACGCTCCCTCCGGCACCGCGATCAAAACCGCAAGCCTTGTGGCCGGCGCAAGAACCGAGATTTTCGCTGCTCGGGACGAGAAGGAAATCCTTCCCGGCGCGCGCGGTGCGTCCGCCGAAGGTATCCCCGTGCATTCAATTCGACTGCCCGGACTGGTCGCACATCAGGAAGTGATCTTTGGCGGGCCCAGCCAAACCCTGACGATCCGTCATGACTCAATTCATCGCGAATCGTTTATGCCCGGTGTCTGCCTGGCGTGTAAAAAAGTGATGGGTCTCCGGGAACTCGTTTATGGGCTGGAACACATCCTTTGACTCCCACTTCACTGTCCACTGCAAAAAATTCTGAACCATAATCGATGACGCCCCTTCCAAAAGCCTACGACCCGCTGGTCTTTGAACCGCATATATCAGAGAAATGGGAACAAAACGGGGCCTTCCATGCAGACAACAGTTCTGACGCTCCGCCGTTCACGATATCAATGCCCCCGCCCAACGCAACCGGGCAGCTGCATGTTGGGCACGCAGTGATGCTCGCGCTGGAAGATATCCTCATCCGCTGGCGCCGCATGTCAGGGTACGAAGCGCTCTGGGTGCCGGGCACCGATCACGCGGCAATTGCCACGGAAAACGTGGTGCTCAAACAAATTCAGCTTGATGAAGGAATCGAGGACCCGCGTTCGCAACTGGGACGCGAGGAAGTCCTGAAAAGAATCGCCGAATACGTGGACAAGTCGCGGGGTACTATTCGCAACCAGGTCAAGGCGATGGGTTCGAGCTGTGACTGGTCCCGGGAACGCTACACCATGGACCCCCAGCTCAACCGCTGTGTCAATGAAGTGTTCACCCGCATGTTTGAACAGGGATTGATCTATCGCGGCGTACGTATTGTCAATTGGGACCCCACCCTGCAAACCACCATTTCCGATGATGAAATCGATCACCGTGAAACCTCGTCGACCCTGTATTACCTGCAATACGGACCTTTCGAGGTCGCCACCAGTCGTCCGGAAACCAAACTAGGGGACACCGGGATCGCGGTGCATCCAGACGATGAGCGGTATCGTGAATATGTAGGAAAAACCCTCACAGTAACGTGGCCCAAAGGCCAGAGCATTTCCGTTAAAGTGTTTGCTGACCGACAGGTGGACCCGGAATTCGGGACGGGAGTGATCGGTGTCACTCCCGCACACAGCCAGGTTGACTTTCAAATGGCGCAGCAGCACGGGCTGCAGGTGACGCAGGTCATCGATGAAAACGGACGGATGGCAGAAAACACGGGGAGTTATGCAGGAATGACGGTTTTGCAGTGCCGCGAAACTTTTGTCAGGGACCTGGAAGAAGCCGGATTGCTGGTAAACACTGAAACCTACCAGCAGTCCCTCTCCATCTGCTACCGCTCGAAGCACCCGATTGAACCGCTTCCCAAGGAACAGTGGTTCATAAATGTCAACAAGCCGGTGGTGCCGTGGCACGGGAAAAACCGCAGCCTGCGTGAAATCCTGATCGAGGTGGTGCGCAGTGGAGAAATCCGGCTGGTGCCCGATCGTTTTGACTCCACCTATTTCAACTGGGTGGAAAACCTGCAGGACTGGTGCATTTCCCGGCAGATCTGGTGGGGACACCGGGTCCCTGTATATTATCGCGGGGAGGAGATGCGCGCATCCGTAGTTCCGCCCAACCCCGGGGATGGCTGGGAGCAGGACCCGGACACGCTGGACACGTGGTTTTCTTCGGCACTTTGGACCTGGAGTACGTTGGTTGACGCGGAACTGGCAAAGGATGAAACCCTGTCTTTTGAGGAATTGCTCCATCGAAGTCCTGATTACCGCAAGTTTCATCCGACACAGGTGATGGAAACAGGATACGACATCCTGTTTTTTTGGGTGGCGCGGATGATCCTGATGACCACCTACATGGTCCAGGAAGTGCCCTTCGAAACGGTCTACCTCCATGGACTGGTGCGCACCCGCGAGGGAAAGAAAATGTCGAAATCAGATCCGGACACCTGCATCGATCCCCTCGAAAGCATCGAGCAATACGGTACAGACGCGCTGCGGCTGGCGCTGATCCTCGGCACGGGTCCCGGACAGGATCTCAGGCTGTATCCGGAAAAACTGGAAAGCTGTCGCCGATTCGCCAACAAGATCTGGAACGCCGGGCGCTACATCCTGATGACCATTCCCCGGGACACGCGGATGGAACCCCCGGAAACTGTCAACTCCCCAATTGCCCAATGGCTTTTGCATGAACTCGATATACTGGTGGCGCAGGCACAGGAAGGTTTGGAGGCGTACCGGCTCGCGGACGTAGTGGACACGCTCAAGGGTTTTTTCTGGGGGCTTTTCTGCGACTGGTACCTGGAGATGGACAAGCGTCCGCAAAGGTCGGAAGAAGACAACCGGGTGCTTGCACACGCATTCGGTACTTTGCTGAAGTTGCTTCATCCTTATGTCCCATTCGTTACCGAAGCGCTGTGGGAAAATCTCCCGCGGGAGAAAATGCTCGCACACAGTTCTTGGCCGGTTTCCGGGAGTTATTATTTCCCGTACAACCATGCGCGCATCGAACTGATCCGCGACGCAGTTTCAAACATCCGCGCTCTTCGGGACAAAGCGAACATCGGCATGGACAGGAAAGTGGATGCCCGCATCGATTCGGCACTGCACGCGGATGTATTCCGCGAGCAGAAAAATCTGATCACCCGCCTCGCGCGCTTGAACAGCCTGACAGTCAGCGAAGCCGAAGCGGCCCCAGGCGGAGATTCGTTGACCGCCTATTTCAGTGATACACTGGTGCGTATCGATGCCTCTGCTGTTGACTGGGACCGTGAAATGGCCAGCCTGCAAAAGCAACTGCACAGTGAATCTACTTTCCTGGAAAAAAGCCGGGGGAAACTGGACAACCCCGGGTTTCTCAAAAATGCCCCGGAATCGGTGGTTTCCGAGTTGCGCACCAAGGTTGGCGCAACAGAAAAAACAATCGACGCCCTGAGGCGGCAGCTGCGGGAACTGGAACGGCTTGCCGGCTGATTCGAGGGGTCCCGCAACTGGACTGCTGAAGGAGACTTGCGTCATGATCCGGGGTAAACAAATTTCCTGTAGCGTTTGATGCAAATGCTGAAAACCGTGGTGATCGGGGTGGGATACCTGGGCCGTTTCCATGCCCAGAAATATGCCGCCCTACCCGATTGCAAACTCCTTGGAGTAATCGATTCAGACCCAAAACGGGCGGCAGAAATAGGCACTGAACTGGGGGTTCCGCATTACAGCGAAATCCGGGAGCTTGAGGAAAAACCTGATGCCGCCAGCATCGTCGTCCCGACTGTGCATCACCATGCAGTTGCGAGCCAATGCCTTGCCCGGGGCATCCACGTGCTGCTCGAAAAACCTTTTGCCGGCAACCTGGAACAGGCTCGCGAACTGGAGATGCTGGCGAAAACCCAATCACTGTGCCTGCAGATCGGGCACCTTGAACGATTCAATCCGGTTTTCACCGAGTTTCAAAAAACCATCAACAGCCCCCGGTTCATCGAAGCGTTGAGGATTGCCCCTTTTCCAAAACGCGGGACGGATGTGGACGTGATCCTGGATTTGATGATTCATGACATCGACCTGATTTTGTCGCTTACCGGTTCTTATCCTGAACAAGTAGAAGCCACCGGGGTATCCATTCTCACACCTACCACAGACCTGGCAAACGCGCGGCTGAGGTTCCCCGGGGGCTGCATTGCAAATTTGACCGCGAGCAGAGTTTCAGACAAGGCAGAGAGGAAAATGCGCGTGTTTCAACAGGGATCATACTTCTCGCTTGATTTCGGAAACGGTCTCGCCCGCCGTCTTCAGGTTGACGGCAACAAACCCCTGGAGCCGGAGATGCTGCATCCGGAAGAGATTCAACTCGAACGGGGAGACGCTCTGCTCACCGAGATTCAACACTTTCTGAGCGCAATCCGCAGCGGCAGAGAACCTAAAGTTCCAGCGAGGGATGGTCTGAATGCCATGCGCGTTGCCTGGGAGATCAAGGAGCAGATTCCATGATGAAGCTGCTCTTCCGCTCTCACCTGCTGCAACTGCTTCCCGCGTTTGTTCTGGCAACATTGATATTATCCTTCATCTTATCGATGAACACTGTTTACCGCCTGATAAACCTGATCATCGAGCGAGGGGTCAGCGTGGGCATCGTGCTGCTGATGTTGATGTACCGGGTGCCTCAATTCCTTTCCGTTACTGTGCCGCTTGCGGTTGTGATTTCCGCGGTTGTGTTGATTTCAAGACTTTCCACTGACTTCGAACTAACCGCCATGCATGCCGCCGGCATCAACTCCTGGAAGATAGGCGCCCCGATCATCCTCTTCGGCATGGCGGCCACTGCTTTCAGCCTGCTCATCACTCTCTGGTTGCAGCCTACCGGTTATTCCGCGTTTGAAGAGGAAAAACTGCGCTTGTTGAAATCACAGACCGCCAAAACCATTCAAGCCCAAATCCTTAACTACGATTTTGCCGACAAGGTGTTATACGTTCAGGAACGCATGGAGGATGACCGGCTGCAAGGAGTTTTTATCACCGACAGGGAATTGAACGCAGATTCAATGGTGACAGTATCTGATGAAGGCAGAATTGAAATCCGGGAAAAAGAACAAGACCTCGTCCTACACCTCGAGCAAGGTCAGATCCATATGGATGACTCCGCGGGGAGCTACCGCATCATCGATTTCAACTGGCTGCGTTATGTTTTCAAACCTCCGGAAATCGTCTCAAACGAAAAAGGGGGGCATATCTGGGCAGTGCCTACCCGCAAACTGTGGAATGACGCCGACACGGAATCCAGACTTGAACTGTTTCTGCGATTGACCACTCCTTGGGCGTGTTTCGCCTTCGCGTTGAGCATGGTTTCCCTGGCAATGGTGGAACCCAGGAGAGGAAGGACCGGGGCCTACTTGCGGGCGTTGATTCTGGTTGCTATCTACTACCTCCTTTGGCTGGGTTCAAAAGAACTGGCTGTTTCCATGAAATTCGACTCCCATGTGCTCTGGACGCCTCCCTCTGCTATCGCGCTTTACGGTCTCTACAACCTGTTCAAACGCGATCTCCACCTGCAAAATGCCCGGGAAGTGCTGATATACGGTTTCAGCGCTCGATTCAGAAAATCGGTCCGGGGCAAACCCTTAACGGTGAATTCAAGATGACATGTTCCTTTCATGAAATGATCCCCGGCCCTTTCAAGCTTGCCTTACTGCTGCTCTGCGGGCTGATGGCAATGGGATTTATGCCTGGAAACACACGCGCGGATGATCCCGACCGGCTGGTGCAGTCCATCCAGCGGCGTTACCAGAGTATTGCCAGTTTTAAAGGCAGGTTTCATCAAATCAGCCTGCGTGCGGGTTCGGAACTTCCTCCCAGGGAAGCTTCCGGTATGGTGAGTTTCCTGCGCCCGGGAAAGATGCGCTGGCAATACGAAAGTCCGGAAGAACAGCTGCTGGTGACTGACGGAG
>CAYFLK010000028.1:11351-18105 GCA_964344035.1 uncultured Pseudomonadota bacterium | reverse complement strand
TGGCTGTATGATCCCCTGCTGGAAAACGTTACAATTCAGCAACTGTCCGAAATCACGGAAGGCACCGCACTTTCTTTTTTGCTGGGTATCGGGGACCTGCAGTCCGATTTCAAATACCGCCCACAAACCACATCACACATGGAAGACGTTTCCGGATTGCTGGTTGAAATGGAACCGCGGGAATCGCTTGCCAACCTTGCATACATTCAACTGGAAGTGCATCCTGAAACATATGATCTCATGAGAATTCTCCTTGCGGATACCCAGAACAACCACCGCACCATTGCCTTCCAGTCAATGCGGTATAACGTGCCTCTTGATGTGGAGCAATTCCATTTCAAGGTGACGAAGGGAATGGAAGTGATTGAGGCTGAATGACCCCTGTCCATGGTCCTGAGCGGACTGCATCCTGAAACCGCGGTATGGCACAGGAGAAAATCCGGCTGAAAAAGGAGTTGACCCTCCTCAACGTCTATGCAATTGCAACCGGCACAACTCTGAGTGCGGGGTTCTTTCTGCTCCCCGGACTCGCTTTTCGGGAGGCAGGACCGGCAGTGATCCTCAGCTACCTGATCGCCGTCATCCCCCTGATCCCGGCCATGTTCAGCGTGCTTGAACTGGCAACAGCCATGCCGCGTGCCGGTGGGGCCTATTACTTTTTAGACCGCAGCATGGGGCCTTTCGTGGGTACGGTTGGCGGACTGGGGACTTGGCTGGCGTTGATCTTCAAAACTGCTTTTGCCCTGATCGGCATGGGCGCATACCTGGGATTATTCTGGAAGGAAGCGCCGCTGGAAATTGTGGCAGTCGCTTTTGCGATTCTGTTCGGCATGCTGAACCTCTTCGGGGCAAAAAAAACCGGTGCTTTTCAAACATTTCTGGTCGCCATCCTGCTGCTGATTCTGCTGCTGTTCATCGGCAAGGGGCTGCCCGCAATCGAAACCGCGCGACTGCATGGATTTTTTGAAAAAGGCACGATGTCGGTACTCTCAACGGCGGGGATGGTATATATAAGTTATGTCGGAGTGACAAACGTCGCCAGTGTCGCCGAAGAAATCCGCAGTCCGGAACGCAATCTGCCGCTCGGATTGTTTCTTGCCATGCTGACGGCAATGCTCGTATATGGGCTGGGAACGGCGGTCATGGTCGGAGTCCTGCCCGCGGGAATCCTCGAACATGACCTGACCCCTGTCGCCTCTGCTGGGGAGCGGTTGATGGGAAACTGGGGCAAATTCACCCTCACGCTTGCCGCAATCGCTGCATTTGCATCGGTGGCCAACGCAGGGATTCTCAGCGCGTCGCGTTACCCGTTGGCGATGAGCAGGGATCATCTCATCCCCCGTCGGTTTTCCAGCCTGACCCGCCGCGGAATGCCTCTTCCGGCAATCGTCCTCACCGTGACATCAATCGCCGGGCTGGTCATTGCACTTGATGTCGTCAGTATCGCGAAGCTAGCCAGCACGTTCCAGTTGCTGATGTTTTCCCTGATCTGCCTGGCTGTGATTGTAATGCGCGAGAGCCGTATCGAGGCCTATGATCCGGGTTACCATACACCTTGGTATCCGTGGATGCAGATCTTCGGCATCTTCGCGCCGTTTTGGCTGATTGCTGAAATGGGCCTGCTGCCGATCCTCCTTACCCTCGGGCTGCTGACTGTTTCAACGGTTTGGTTTCTGCTTTATGCGAGTCCAAGAGTGATCCGGTCAGGTGCAGTACTGCACTGGTTTGCGCGTCTTGGAGAATATCGTTTCGAGGGGTTGGACCGTGAACTTCGCGGCATCATGAAGGAAAAGGGGCTGCGGGAAGAAGATCCCTTCGATGAAGTGGTCACACGTGCCGATGTAATGGACCTGCGTGAAGAACTTGATTTTCTGCAGCTCGTGGAACAGGTTTCAGCAAAATTTGCGGCGATGTTTCAGGTCCACACGGACGTGGTACGCGAAGGTTTTATGCAGGGCAATCGCTTCGGCGCGACCCCTGTTGACAAGGGAGCCGCATTACCACACATGCGTTTGCCGGGGATTAAGCAGGCAGAGATGATCCTGGTGCGTTCCATTTCAGGGAGCCGGTTTATCCAGTCGTCCCAGTTGCGGAATAACGATGAGGGTGAATTGATCCATGCCTTTTTCTTCTTCATCAGTCCCAACGAAAACCCCGGACAGCATTTACGGATCCTCGCGCAGATTGCCGGCAGGGTGGACGGCAAGGACTTCATGCATGAATGGTTGGCTGCGGAAAACGAACAGGAACTGAAAGAGGTGCTGCTGCGGGATGAGCGTTTCCTCTCCCTGCGTTTGCGGGAAAACCATAAATCAGTGGCACTGATCGGAAAATCCCTGAGAGAACTGCATATGCCGGAAGGATCGCTGGTGGCGCTGATCCGCCGCAAGGGTGAATCGATTGTTCCACATGGACACACAATCCTTCATGCGGGGGACCGTCTGACCATCATCGGCGATGCCCGGGGAATAATGGAGTTGAGCGCGGAATATGGCGAAACGGCGGAAATTTGGAAACCCCGGGAATCAGGCTGAAGGCCCTCCTTCTTGCTTTAATGATGAACCCGCATAAAAACCGTATTTAAATATGCTGATGATTTTATGACCATCAAACCCGTTATTTAAAAAGAAATGAATGCTGACAGTACAAGAAATGACAACAGGCGTGACGATGAAGCACGCATTCTGGATATCACTCCGGATTACACCATGCATGCACCCGGATCGGTTCTTGCCTCATCCGGAAACACGCGCGTGATCTGCACCGCCTCGGTTGAAACAAAAGTCCCGGATTTTCTCAGGAAACCCGATGGAGGAGTCAGACATGGCTGGCTTACCGCGGAATATGGAATGCTGCCCGGTTCAACCGGCGCCAGAAAACGCAGGGACCGCGCCAAGGTTGACGGACGCACCCAGGAGATTCAGCGTTTGATCGGACGCTCGCTGCGATCCGTGGTGGACCTGCATGCGCTGGGCGAGCGCACCATTTGGATAGACTGCGACGTGATCCAGGCTGACGGAGGCACACGCACCGCGGCAATTACCGGCGGGTTCGTGTCCCTCGTCCTCGCGCTGAGAAAAATCGTTGCCGCTGAAAAGATGGATTCGTTACCGGTTAAACACTTCCTCGCGGCAATCAGTGTTGGCATGGTTGACGAGAGGCCGCTGCTGGATTTGAATTATAATGAAGATGCCCGGGCGTCGGTGGACATGAACGTGGTTATGCTTGAAACAGGAAAATTCGTCGAGGTCCAGGGGACCGCGGAAGGCCGCACTTTTTCTCGTACGGAACTGGACACCATGCTGGATTATGCGGAACTCGGGATCCGCTCCCACATCGCAGTTGAGCAAAGCATCCTGGGCATGTCTCTGGATGGGACCGGGTAGTCCAGATTCTCCATCATTGTTCATGTCGTCTCATTTCGTGTCAAAATTGATGATCATGCAAAAAGCCCGGATTGAACGATTTTCTGCTACTTGGTTTGCCATTCCGTGCGCAGGGTAACGCAGAAAAAAACCACAACTTAATGATAAAACACTGGATTCCCGCTTTCACGTGAATGACAAAAACGAATAAAACCCTTGTTTTCTTCATCGAATGGATCTGGCGATGACTTATAGCGAATCTGTCAAAATTCGTGATTCGAGTCGTGATTATTCAACTGAGCGCTGATGCATCCCTATATTTTTTCCCTTGAAATCCCGTGGCTGGGAATTATGCTTGAACCGCGGTTTTACGGCCTGTTTTATGCGGTTTCGGTGCTGATAGGAGTACGCATAGTGCTCTCCGAGGTGCGTCGCCGCAGGATCCGGCTTACGGAAGACGAGGTAATGAACTGCACCCTGCTGATTTTTCTGGCGGGACTGATAGGAGGCCGTGCGTATGAAGTGATTTTTGAATGGACGCACTACTACCGGGACCAGCCCTGGTGGAAAGTGTTCGCGGTATGGGAAGGAGGCATGGCCATCCATGGCGCCATTGTACTCGGCCCCCTTTCGCTAATGCTGTATTGCAGGCTCAAAAAAATACCGCTGTCCGCCATGCTTGACATTGCCGCGTTCTGCATCCTCCTCGGCCAGGCGATCGGCCGCTGGGGTAATTTCACCAACGGTGAAGCGGCTGGTCCGGTCACCGATTCCTGGACCGGCATCACCTTCCCGGAAGGGACCCCGATAGACCGTTATGCGCATGGACAGCCAGTGCATCCGACCATGATTTATGAATCGTGCGCGAATTTTATCCTGCTCATCCTGTTATGGAAACTGCGGCTACGCAATTTCCGCCCGGGGTTCATCGGCGCACTTTACCTGGTGGGCTATTCTGTCATCCGCGGAAGCCTCACTCACCTGCGGATGGACAACCAGTTTTTTACAGTGGGAAACACGGTCATTCTGGCGCCATATGTGATCAGTGTGCTGCTGGTGCTCATTGCGCTGGTTTGGATCACCACGCGGCGTCTGTGGCTTCCCGATGAGCAACTGTACGAAATGGCGGACACTGCCGAAAATTCTCGCAATGCAGAGGTTTCCACCCATGCTTCCAGCGGGAAAAAACGTAAAACAAAACGGAAGTCAGGGAAATGATAAAAGAGGAAGTTAAGACAGGGCGATTCAAGCACCACGGAACTCCATTTGACGAAGCCCGGGTGAATCTGCTCCTGCTTTTTTCACCCTACAACTCAGTTGTCTTGCACGCAACATATTGTTAGAATTCATAGGGTCTTTTGTACAATCATCCAGTCACGTAACTCCGCGGGAGCAGGATAGAAACACATACAATATCATTGTCTTGAGCAATCCCGGATGATCCAGGAGCGTTACCCTGACTCATTCCGTTTTGTTCATCATGCGGTTCGCCGCGCCACATGACGGCGGCTGGAGAACCGGCCCCAAAACCTTTCGCCCAACGGAAATGACTATGCCGGAATCCAACACAGCCGGTCCTCGGCTTGAAAACTTGGAACAACGGGAACTTTTCATCCGCAGACATCTTGGCCCTTCCGACCATGAAATTGCAGGAATGCTAAACACCCTGGGAATACCCTCCCTCGAAGCCCTGGTCGATGAATCTGTCCCGGACTCCATCCGTTCCGAAGGAGAACTTGACCTTCCTGGATGCCGCACGGAAGAGGAAGTGCTCGCGGAAATCAATGAAATAGCCGGGGAAAACATCCTCGCCTGCTCATACATCGGCATGGGATATCACGGGACGATCCTGCCCAATGTAATCCTGCGCAACCTGCTGGAGAACCCCGGATGGTATACCGCCTACACTCCATACCAGGCGGAAGTCTCTCAGGGCCGCCTGGAAGCGCTGCTCAACTACCAGCAGATGATCATCGACCTCACCGGCATGGACCTGGCGAACGCGTCACTGCTTGACGAGGCCACCGCCGCGGCGGAGGCGATGGCTTTCTGCAAAAGGAGCACGCGAGGCAAGAGCAGTCGTTTTTTTGTCGCGGAAGACTGCCACCCACAGACTATTGACGTGCTGAAAACACGCGCGGAACCGATGGGTTTTGAACTGGTGATCGGCAATCCCTGGGAGCACCGTGAAACAGACCTGTTTGGCGCGCTTTTGCAGTATCCCTCAACAACCGGGGAGATCGGCGATCTCGGCGGTTTGATCACACGCTGGCATGACGCCGGGGCGATGGTCGTTGTTGCCGCTGACCTGATGAGCATGGTCCTGCTGAAACCTCCGGGCGAGTTCGGCGCCGACGTGGTAATCGGCAGCGCGCAGCGGTTTGGCGTGCCAATGGGTTTCGGCGGACCGCACGCGGCTTTTTTCGCGACTCATGAGCGTTACATGCGCTCGATACCGGGCCGTTTGATCGGCGTGTCTATCGATCGCCGAGGACGGAATGCCCTGCGCATGGCCCTGCAGACCCGCGAACAACACATCCGCCGCGAAAAAGCGACCAGCAACATCTGCACCGCCCAGGTGCTGCCGGCGGTAATCGCAGGGTGTTACGCGGTCTACCATGGACCGGCAGGGTTGGGCGCCATTGCCCGACGCATACACAGACTTGCCGTCATCCTCGGCAAAGGCCTGGAAAAGCAGGGGTTCTCACACAGCCCGCATTTCTTTGACACACTCAATGTCAGGGCCGGGGAACAACGGGACTCCATCTTTGCGCGAGCCTTGAACGCGAACATCAACCTGCGGAAAATCGGGGAGGACCGCCTCGGCATTGCCCTGGATGAAACAACCACTTCTGCTGACATCATTAACCTGTGGTCTCTCTTCCCCGGAGATAACCCCTCCCTGGAAGAAATAGACTCTACGCTGAGCGCCGTTGGTGAAAGTGCGATTCCCGCGTCGTTGCGCCGTACATCTGATATACTCCAGCACCCCGTGTTTCATCAGCATCATTCTGAAACGTCGATGATGCGCTATCTCAAACAACTGGAAGACAAGGACATCGCACTCAACCGCGCAATGATTCCCCTCGGTTCGTGTACCATGAAGCTGAATGCCGCGGTGGAAATGATACCCGTCACTTGGCCGCAATTCACCGACCTGCACCCTTTCGCCCCTCCCGAACAGACTCGGGGATACCTGCGGATGATCGGGCAGTTGGAAGACCAGCTTAAGCGCATCACCGGGTTTGACGAGATTTCGATGCAGCCCAATTCAGGCGCGCAGGGTGAATACACGGGACTGCTGCTGATTCATCGCTACCACCTTGACCGTGGCGAGGGACACAGAAACATCTGCCTCATCCCTGGTTCCGCGCACGGGACGAACCCCG
>CAYFLK010000028.1:9739-11341 GCA_964344035.1 uncultured Pseudomonadota bacterium | reverse complement strand
GGCCTCGATGAAGGTCGTCATAGTCAAATGTGACGACGCGGGAAACATCGACCTCGATGACCTCCGCGCAAAGGCGGAAAAACACGCAAAAGAACTGGGGGCACTGATGATCACCTACCCCTCCACACACGGCGTCTTCGAGGAAAGCCTGATTGAAATCTGTGAAATCATTCACCGCCACGGCGGACAGGTTTACATGGACGGGGCAAACCTCAATGCATTGGTCGGGATCGCTTACCCCGGAAAGCTCGGACCGGACGTGTTGCACATGAACCTGCACAAAACCTTCTGCATCCCCCACGGAGGCGGGGGTCCGGGAATGGGACCGATCGGATACCGCAAACACCTTGCTCCCTTCGCCCCCTGCCACTGCGTAAGCCCGGTTCCGGGAGTGCCCACGGAAAATACCGCGGTCTCCGCCGCACCGTATGGAAGCCCGAGCATCCTTCCCATTTCCTGGATTTACATCAAGTTGATGGGAAAGGCAGGTTTGCTCAAGGCAACCCAGGTTGCCATCCTCAACGCGAATTACATCGCGCGGAGGGTCAAGGATCATTTCCCCATCGTCTACACCGGCAGCAACGGACGCGTCGCGCATGAATGCATCATCGACGTCCGTCCGTTTCGCGACAGCGTTGGAGTCACCGAGGAAGACGTTGCCAAACGGCTGATCGACTACGGGTTTCACGCCCCGACGATGTCCTGGCCGGTAGCCGGGGCGTTGATGGTGGAACCGACGGAAAGCGAACCGTTGGCGGAACTTGACCGTTTCTGCGAAGCGCTCATTTCAATCCGTGAAGAAATACGCCGCATTGAAACCGGTGAATGGGATGCGGAGGACAATCCGCTCCATAATGCACCACACACCGCGGAAGACCTGACCGATGCGGAATGGAAGCACCCCTACACCCGTGAGGAAGCGGTATTCCCACTGCAAAGCCTGCGCCGCGGCAAGTACTGGCCCCCGGTCAACCGCATCGACAATGTATACGGGGACCGGAACGTGGTCTGTTCCTGCCCGCCCCTGGAAAGTTACTGCGAGTCTGGGGAGTGAAACAAACCCGGGAGAGCAACGGGAAGCTTCCGGAAGGGGTCATCACCGGGATGCCCTTTGCTGAATATCGGCAGGCGGCGGGGATCAACCAGAGTACTTTGAAACGGTTTTTGAAACAGCAGCCCGGCGAACCCGGGACAATTTCAAAAGAGGCATTCATTATCGGCAGCGCCGGGCATTGCCTGCTGCTTGAACCGGATCGTTTCGAAAAAACCTACGCCCGCGCGCCCGTGGGACTGAGCAGACGGGGAAAGCATGGGAAGCGCCGTTGGGCGGAGCGTGAAGCGCGGCATCCGGGTATAACCTTTCTGAGTACAAACATCTGGGACCGGCTGATGTCCGCGCGCGAGGCTTTTCAAGCACTCCCGGAAATCGGACGACTGATGGTTTCAGGGACCCCTGAAACCTCAATATTCTGGCATAATTCCAAGCATGGCCTGTACTGCAAGGGCAGGCTGGACTGGCTGGACCTGCGTAAACGTCTAATCATCGACCTCAAATTCACACGCGGCGCGGGAATCGAATCCTGCAGGGATCAAATCCGGACC
>CAYFLK010000028.1:0-9729 GCA_964344035.1 uncultured Pseudomonadota bacterium | reverse complement strand
GGCTTGGTACAGCGAGGGGGTCCGTGTGCTGAAGGGTTGGACCCCGCAATTCATTTTTGTCTTTGTCGAGGCGGTAAAACCGCACCGGATCACGGTCTGCCCGCTGGATGAAGCCGAACTGGATTCCGGGAAAAAGAAAATTACGACCGCACTTCGCGGACATCTGTCACAGCACGAATCCGATGCACGGATCACCTGAACTCCATGAATCGGTCTCAGCGGTTTTTATTTCACGCGGGCAGGTGTACGCAGTGGAAAGGCAGCCATATCTGCACGCGTTCCCTGGGTATCATTCTTTTCCGGGAGGAAAGATCGATGCAATCGACAAATTACCGGGTGAAGATGTTCCCCAGGTTCCGGGAATGACACTTATTCATTTCAACGCTCTCTGCCGTGAAATCAGGGAGGAGCTGGATTTCGACCTGGAAAAGGCTGTCCGCACAGGTCATGTCACAGGGATATCCCCGCTGGCAATGGCGCTTGCTCCGCGATTCACGCCCATCCGTTTCAAAACCTGGTTTTATCGCGTCGACCTCCGTGAACCCCTTGCTTTCAAATGGACGGCGGATGAATTTGCAATGGGATCCTGGACCACCCCGGGGGCACTGCTGGAGGAATATGAATCCGGCAAAGCGCTGATGGTCCCCCCCACGCGGTGGGTGCTGGAAGGGCTGGCGGGCAACCCGGACGCACGTGAACTGGGGGATATCACCTCTCGCTATGATGAAACGAGGTTCATACCTGAACTGAGCCTGCTGCATGGAATACGCATGCTGCCTGTGCCGTCGGCGACCCTGCCTCCCGCGCAAAGGACAAACGCATTCCTGCTGGGCGATGAAGATGCGCACCGGGTTCTGATCGATCCCTCCCCGGAGTCGGAAATGGTTTTCCGGCGTCTGCTCAACACTCTTGCCGATGAGCCGCTTAACTCGATTTTTCTCACACACCATCATGCGGATCATCACCAATACGCAAACCGCCTGGCCAGGATACGCGGACTGCCAATCCTGCTCAGCGCGGACAGTCATCACCGCATTATCGAAAAAATGGGGGTTGATTATTTTTCCGGGATCAAGGTAAGACTGCTGAGGGAAGGAGACGTTTTAACAAGCTGGCACGGAGAACCAATCCGGGTTTATGAAATACCGGGACACGACGAAGGGCACCTTGGCCTGGCCCCTGAATCGATGTCATGGTTCCTGGTGGGCGACCTGATACAGGGAATCGGGACGGTTGTAATTGCTGAACCGGAAGGCGACATGGCAAAGTATTTTTCCACCCTTCAACGGGTGATCTCCCTGGCCCCGAAAGTGATCATCCCTTCCCACGGGATCCCCATGCGGGGGACACACCGGCTGGAGGAAACACTGGCACATCGCCGTGAACGTGAAGCCGCGGTGGCGCGTCTCTACCATGAAGGGAAAACGCCGCGGGAAATGGTTGCGGAACTGTACCGGGACGTCGATAACCGCCTCCATGGCTATGCCCTGAAAAATGTGTGCTCCCACCTGAAGAAACTGCACGCTCAAGGCGCCCTTTGACACAGCCTGCCCACGTTCGCGGATGAAACTGAAGAAAAAGACGCTGCTGCGGATGCTTGAACAATCCGGGGGATTGATGTCGGTCAAGCAGATGCGCGGATCGCTCGGATTGAGCAAAGCTCACAATCCAAAGCTGAAAGCCTGGCTGCAGAAACTCGTGAAACAGGGCAAGGCGGTACGCAAAGGCAGCCTTTACGGGAGCGCCGCACTGATTAGCGCGGAATCCCATTTTCGTGGACAAACACATCGGTTTGCCAATTTTGCCGCGGAAACACGCGAAAAGACACGGAATGCTGTTCCCGGGAAAAAAGCTGTCGGTTATTTCACACGGAACCCGAAAGGTTTCGGCTTCGTGCAGCTCGGAAGCGCCGAACCTGACCTTTACATCAGTCAGTTCGACCAGGGGTCGGCGCAGGAGGGAGACAAGGTGGAAGTCGAATGGCTGCGCAAAAGGGGATTCCGAGGCCGGCGAAAGGGACGCATAGTCGCCGTCCTGGAACGCGCAACCCGGCAGGTGCTTGCCCGTCTGGAACACAAAAGAGGAAATACGCTGGCGCTCCCGGTAAACCCTAAATCCAGCCTCCCGCCAATCGTCATTCCCCCGGACGGGGAACTCCCCGGCGCCAACCCGGGAAGCCTGGTTGAAATCGAACTGCTGGAACCGGATTCCCCGCACTTTTCCGGAACAACGCGGAGACTGCGGGGCAAGGTGCTGCGGACCATCGAGGACGATTCCAGCCTGGAACTCGGGTTCCGCATGATTGTCCATGAAAACAGCGTCCGCACCATCTTTCCTCCGCAGGCATTGAAAGAGGCGCAAACCCGGCCCGGACGAGTCTGCTTCGATCCGAAGTCCGGACGCATCGATCAACGCCAACTGGACTATGTAACAATAGACGGGAATTCCGCGCGGGATTTCGACGATGCTGTCTGCGTGGAAAAAACCGGGGAGGGATACACGCTTTATGTCGCCATTGCCGATGTCGCCCACTACGTGCAGGCGGGGACCGCGCTGGATGAAGAAGCCTACCGCCGGGGAACCAGCGTTTATTTTCCCTCGCACGCCGTGCCGATGCTGCCCGAGGCGTTATCGAATGACCTCTGCAGCCTCCGCCCGGGAGTCAACCGGATGACCCTGACCTGCGAAATACGCATTGATGCCCCCGGAAACCGCGTTGGCTATGCCCTCTACAATAGCCTTATCCGCAGCCGGGCACGGCTGGTTTATGAGGATGTGGCGGCATTTCTGGACAAGGGATCGCCGACAGTCAAAAACCCGCGGCTGTGCACCCACTTGCGAAGGATGCACGCATTAATGCTGGTGCTGGAAAAGAAACGCTCCCTGCGCGGTTCCGTGCAGTTTGAATTTGCTGAATCGGTGGTTGAGTTTGACGCGGAAAGCAGGATGACCGGCATGTCGAAAAGAGTCCAGTCATGTGCGATGCGGATCATCGAGCAGTTCATGATCGAAGCAAATGAAACCGTTGCCGCGCACTGCGTAAAAAAACGGCTTCCGGCGATGTACCGCGTGCATGATCCTCCCGACCGGGTAAAGCTGAAGCGGATGCAGAGGACATTGTGGCATTTCGGCATCAAAGTGCCGCTCTCGGATTCGCTTGAACCGCGCGGGTTCAACAAGGCACTTGCGGAGATCCGGCAAATGCCTGGCAGCGAAGCGCTCCAGACCCTGCTGCTGCGCAGCATGGCCCTCGCGGTCTACCGCACCCGCAACCAGGGGCATTTTGGATTGGCGGCGGATTTCTACACCCACTTCACTTCTCCCATCCGCAGGTATCCGGACCTGCTTGTGCACCGGGCGTTGAAAATGGAAATGGCCGCAAATGCGGCCGTTGAAAAACACGCAAAACAAAAACCGCAAAAACATGAATGGCACGCCATTGAAGAGGAAACCGCCCTGCACTGTTCCCGCCAGGAACGACTGGCGGAGAAAGCGGAATCGCAGAGCGTCGAGCTGATGAAAGCCATTTTCCTGGAAAACCATGTCGCTGAAACATTCCTGTGCGTCATCCTCATGGTTGAAAACCGAGGCATCCGCGTTGAAATCGAGCCGCATGGGATCGATTGCTTTGTTCCGTCGGAATCTCTGCGGGATGACTGGTATGTCTTCGACGAGGTGCGGCTGATGCTGCAGGGACAGCAGCGAAAACGAAACGTGCGCATTGGTCAGCGACTGCGTTTGAGGCTGGTGCGGGTCGACGCACCGCGGCGTGAAATGGAATTCGAACTGGTGCGCTGGGAATGAAACAGAAGGCAGAGGACCCGGAGAAGATTGAAGAACAATAAGTGTTTCAGGTGATTTCGTCAAACTCAACGGACAGAATTTCCACTTCGATTTTCCCTTTTGGAATTGGTATCACCTGTGTGTCGCCCACCGACTTGCCGATCAACGCGCGCGCAATGGGAGAATTGACGGAAATCCTGTTTTTTTTGATGTCGGTTTCTTCCTCGCCGACGATCACGTAGCGTTTTTCTTCATCCGTGTCGACGTTGACAAAGGTCACTTCCGCCCCGAATACCACTTTGTCACCTGACAGCCTGGAAGTGTCAATCACCTTCGCCGTTGCCAGTTTGCCGTTCAGTTCGCTGATGCGTCCTTCGATGAATCCCTGGCGTTCCTTGGCGGCGTGATATTCCGCGTTTTCCGAGAGGTCCCCGTGTGCGCGGGCTTCAGCAATGGCGTTGATGACTTCCGGACGTTCCACTGTGGTCAGGCGTTTTAATTCCTCCTTCAACTGGTTGTAACCAGCTTTTGTCATTGGATAAGATGCGTTCATTGCCTGGAAGGGTGCGGAGTCAGAATATCCATGGGACCACGCATGTGGTCGGCTTCAGGGCATGAATTGTAACCGGAAAGAAAAGAACTGCAAGAGGTTCTTTATCGAAATCGAAATCGAAATCCCTATCGAAATCGAAATCGGGATCGATCCCCCTTTCCCTCTCCCCGTGGGAGAGACCGTGGTGAGGGGCGACCAAGGCTACCGTTCTTAACTCAACCCCGCCTAACGTTTGGCTAACCTGCGCGGGGGTAAACCACAGAACTTCAAAAGAACCCCGTACTTTGATTAACCTCTTCTATTAAAAAGAACCAAAAATCCCCGCGTCAGGTTCAGCCACTGGTTAGGATTTGCTATCATCGGTATCGAAATCGCTATCGCTATCGATTTCACTATATCTATAGGCTATTTTTCCTTCGATTTCGATCCCGATTATCCTAACGGCCGTTCACAGCAGTGCCGTTCACTAAGTCAATTCCCAAAGACTTGAGTTAAGCACGCGTAGCGGACTTGCCTGCCTGTCGCGTTCGCGACGCAGACAGGACTTAAGGCTAAGGAAATCCCCGTTCGCTAAGTCAAGTCCTGGGGATCGTACAATGAAATTTAAATGTGTGACTGGAGGGTTCAGGGAAGTGGTTTCATAATCCGCTCATACTGCTCACGGTAAATTGCGACCATGTGGCCGGGATCTTCGTCAGGCATGTTCATGCGGATGAGATGGGCCAGCAGGGAGTTCATTTCATCAAGATTCTGCATCGCGTTGAAATGCGAACGGCGGCGGTCCCAGCATCGTCTCACCGCCCGCGCGGTGCTGCGCGAATCCCATGCCGCGTAATACGCCTGAAACAGGCGGTTGTCATTGTGTTCCTCCATGAAAAGCGCCAGACCCGATTTTGCTTCTCCATAAAGGGTGAAAGCCCGGTCTATCACCCGGTCCGCACAAGGTGGACGGGTGGTCTGCTGCCCGGTCAACTCCGCCATTTCGGCGCAGCCGGTCAGCGCCAGCCCTATCGTTGCCAGTGAAACTATGTTTTTTACTGTTTTCAAAATCCGTGTCATGCCGGGTTCCGGGTTTCTGTATTATCCTGCAGCTGTGTCATGGAACAGTAACTGTTTCTGGTATCGGCATCGCGAGGAAGAACTTTAGTTTATTGAACACACTATGAATGACTTTACCATGCGCCGTCACTGCAATATGCTTGATGCTTTCAAAAACCCTAACGCGGCTTCGCCCAAACATTCAACGCCCTCGCTTTTATAACCTTCAGCACTAATGTTGAAAAATACCATCACCGTCCAAGTTGAGTGGGGCCATTGCGATCCCGCGGGGATCGTGTTCTATCCGAATTTCTTCACCTGGTTCGACCAGGGTGCACACCATCTGTTTGACACAGCCGGGGCAAACATCGGGCGTTTGATGGAGGAACACGGGGGGATCCTGCCGATTGTCGATGCGAAGGCCCGTTTTCTGTCACCATCCCGTTACGGAGACATGCTCGAAATCACCAGCTGGATCAGTGAATGGAAGGAAAAACGCCTCACGGTTTCACACCAGATAACCAATGGCGGACGCAAGGCCGTAGAGGGTTTTGAAATGCGCGCCTGGGTGGTGCCTGACATTACGCGCGAGAACGGCTTGAAAGCCGCTTTGATTCCGGAAAGCCTGAAATCGTGTTTCCCCGCACATACATGATACAACTCCGGGAGGTCTTGTTCATTTGCCGTGCATTTGCTGAACTCTGAACGTATTCACAAAAGGGCGGCAATCATGCGGAAGTTTTAATGCGGCATTCGTGATCACCCCGTCATCGTTTGTCAATCAACATTCATAAACTCAATGAAACTAGTAAATCCATTCCGCAAAGCCACGCTGACCAGCCTGGCGAAAACCTGCGGTTGAGCGGCAAAGCTCAGTCCGGTCGGGCTGAACACGCAGCTTGAACTTTTAAAACAGGGTCCGGACCAGAATGTGCTGGTTGGTTTTGAAACCAGCGACGACGCCGGAGTGTATCGTCTCAATGCGGAACAGGCGCTGGTGACGACCGCGGATTTCATTACCCCCCCGGTGGACGATCCCTTCTTGTTCGGCCAGATCGCCGCGGCAAATTCCCTCAGCGATGTCTACGCGATGGGCGCCAAGCCGCTGACCTGCCTGCACCTGGTCGGCTTTCCCTCGAAAAAACTGGAACCGGAAATCCTGGAAGGTATCATGGCCGGTTCGCTGAGCAAAATCCATGAATCAGGGGCGGCGCTGATCGGAGGACACAGCACCGACGACGAGGAACCGAAATTCGGGCTCTCGGTCAACGGCATCGTGCATCCGGAAAAAATATGGCGCAATGTAGGCGCCCGCCCCGGCGACGGTTTGATCCTCACCAAACCGATCGGCAGCGGAGTGTTGTTTAACGCCAATCTCAAGGGCTGGGTTTCCGCCGATGCGCTGCGTGAATGTCTCGACACCCTGGTCGTCCTCAATAAATGCGCGGCGGAGACCCTGCTGGGGTTCGAAGTCCATGCCGCCACCGACGTCACCGGGTTCGGACTGGCGGGTCACGGTTTTGAAATGGCTGGTGGTTCGGATGTCACGTTTGAGATTGAATTTCAAAACATCCCGGTGATGCGCGAAGCCTTGCGGATGTATGAGCGCGGAGTGACTACCGGGGTCAACCGCTCAAACCGGAAGATGGTCGAAGGCCGACTGCTTTTCTCCGAAAACCTGCGCCCGCAACACCAGGAACTCCTTTTTGACCCGCAGACCAGCGGGGGACTGCTCGTCTCCATTCCGGAATCACAGACGGGACAGGCGCTTGATGCGCTACATAACTCCGGAGTCACTGCCGCCGCCCTGATCGGCAGGGTCCTGCCCCGAGAGCGGGAAAACCTGCGCATCAACTGACTTGCAGCTTGAACGTGAAGAAGTCCGCCGGAAACCTAAAGTCTTGAGCGCGCTTGAAATTTCTCCCGTGGTTTGTCATGCTTTTTAGGATGAAACACGGACCTTTGCCAATGCGCCCGTGTTCGGTCATCCAACCTGCCGCATTTCTTCACATAAACGGGGTGTAGCGCAGTCCGGTAGCGCGCCTGCTTTGGGAGCAGGATGTCGGGAGTTCAAATCTCTCCACCCCGACCACGTTTCTTCAACAATACCTTTTTTAGTCCATTATCCCGGGGATCGTACTGAACACCTAACTTTTCTGCTGCTGTACGAAGTCTCTTATCCCTCGAACATATTGGGATTTCAAGGAGAAAGGATGAGGCTAACAAATGCACATCTACAAACCCGAAACCCAGGCCGGTCAGCCCATGTACATCAATAAAATAGAGGAACTCATCTTGAGATATGACCGAGGCTTGAATATATGCGATCCTCAAGCGAACAATGAACTGAGAGGCATGAAAAGGAGTGTATTTGAGAAATGATATTAATTTCTTTCAATCTCGTTGACCAGTTCCTGCACATCGAACGGTTTCTGCAGGCAGGCAAAGACCCTCGGGTTCGTTTCCACGATTTTACGCACCTCCATGTTCACCGAAAAACCGGTCAGCACAATGAATTTGCATGACGAATCGAGGGCCTCGATTTCCCGGATCAGCCGGTCTCCGTTCATTTCCGGCATCCGGTAGTCCACCAGCGCCCAGTCATACGATTGTTTTTTGAAACGGTTCAGGACCTGCCTGGGGGTGGTGCACTCTGCCAGTTCATAACCGTATACTTCCAGGTTCTTCACCAGCATCCTGACAAAATCCGCTTCGTCATCAACAATGATTATGCGTTTCCTGGTCATTTTTTCTGCACCTGTTAATTGTCCATCCTCTGGTCAAGATCGCCATCAAACCCCCCTCTCCCTGGGGGACGCCCATACAACCTGATCGCATGTTGTGATCACAATCGAAATCGGTATCGCTATCGGGTTCGGGATCGCTTTTCGATACCGATTTCGATTAATCCCCACGGACTTGACTTGACAACGCCCCGGGATAGGCGACGGGTCCGTAGGGGCGAACCCCCGTGTTCGCCCACCGAAAGGGCAGGCCTGCCCTTACAGCCTGATCGCATGTTGTGATCACAATCGAAATCGGTATCGCTATCCAAATCGAAACAGTACTCCCTCTCCCCGTGGGGGAAGATCAACCTTGAAAAGGGTTTAAACTTTTTCAAGATTCCGGTAACCTTTTCAAGGTTTTTTTCGATCCTGACCTTCGCAAGCCAGGTGCAGCACAGCAGACACGTTCCGATTTAATAATTCCCGCCTTTCGCTCCACCCACTCACACTGTTTATGGTCACAGAAGATTCAAGAACTCATCCCTGCTCAATTCCGTATCGTTCAAAATCTTACTTATGATACCCCGCCCTAAATCTTCACCGGGATGGTCTGGAACAACCGTTGTCCGCCCATCCTCATGTCTGAAGAACCGGTGGCTGCCTTTCTGTCGTGTTTGCTCAAAACCAAGTTTCGTCAACACCCTGATTAATTGCCGGGCGGTAATCATGGGGATTTTAGGCATAAGTTACTTCCAACTCATGCACTCCTACTAAGTCCATTTGTATCGGCGCCTGCTCTTCATCCAGGCACAGTTCAATGGCTTCCCTGATGCGTGGATATATTTCTTCCATCTTCCTGGACTGAGTGTGGCATCCCGGTAAAGAAGGTACACTCGCAACGAAGAAGCCATCCTCGTCCTTTTCGATGATCACTGTAAATTTCTTATTATTCATATTTTCTTATCCTTTCTTTACAGGTTGTAGATTCAACGGCCGTTTCATGTATAAGAATCCAAGACCCAATCTATCACCATTGCTATCGCAATCGAAATCGCTATCCAAATCGAAACAGTACTCCTTCTCCCCGTGGGGGAGATCAACCTTGAAAAGGGTTCATAATCCTTTTCAAGGTTCTTCAATCCACGGGTTTGGTGACGGGTCCGTAAGGGCAGGCACCTGTCTGCGCCAGGCAGGCCTGCCCCTACAGCCTGATCGCATGATGTAATCGAAATCGGGTTCGCTATCGCTTTTCGATACCGATTTCGATTTCGATCCCGATTTAGATTAATCCCATGATGTAGTCGAAATCGTGTTCGCTATCGGGTTCGCTTGGGCGGACACCTGACTGCGTCGCGAACGCGACAGGCAGGCAAGTCTCCTTCGCGTCCTTAACTCAAGTCTATCCTCCCTTCACGGGCAGCTCGATGATCATCCGCGTCCCCCCTCCTGGTATGCTTTCGGCGCGAATGTCTCCGTTGTGGGCTTTGATGATGGAGTAGGAAACCGCCAGTCCCAGCCCGGTCCCCTCGCCGGGTTTGCGGGTGGTGAAGAACGGTTCGAAGATCCTTTCGCGGATTTGTTCCGGGATCCCCTCTCCAGTGTCGGTCACCTCGACTCGCACTACGTCCC
>CAYFLK010000027.1:34763-45926 GCA_964344035.1 uncultured Pseudomonadota bacterium | reverse complement strand
TTATCAAATTAATCAAAGAGATATGACTGATCACTTAAGGGAACTTCGGTTTAGTGATGCTCTGAGAACATTTTTACTAAGCAATATCAAGCACTTTCGGGAATACGATGGCTAGTGTCCCGGCATGGGGTTAATTACCGGATATTACTACCGCAACAACTTTGAAACGTATCTTGAATTTGACTCTGAAGGAAATTTTGAGCAGAGTGCCGGCGGACAATTTTTTGAGAGACGTGCCGTTGCTATGATCAAGAACAAAACGTTTGCTTCATCTCCCGTGTGACAGTAAAAGTAGTTTAACGATGAACGGATCAAGATAAGAACTGTGGAGTGAGTAAAAACAATTTACTAATAGGTTGATTTCCATGGATTGATAATGGGCAAGTGGCTCGCCTGGAAGTCATCCTCGTTTCTTGTCACCATGGTGAGATTGTGAGTCAAGGCGACAGCTGCTGTCAGGCTGTCGATTGAAGACATGGGGGTCCCTTTTATTTCAGCCTGCCTCTGCATGAATCCCCAGTTTTCGGCAACCGCAATATCAATGGGATGAATACGGTCCTGGTAGTTTTCCAACAGAGTGTTCAGCCAGTTTGTTAAATTTTCCTTCTTCCTTGATTCTGCGAGTTTAACCAGCCCCTTGCGGATTTCCCCAATCGTCAGGGAGCATAAAAATAATTTTTCCGATGAGATGCCGTCTAACCACTGGATCACTTCCGGATTGGGATCGGGCTTCACAAGTTCTGAAATGACACAGGTATCCAGCAGATAATTCACAGTTCAATGCTCCTAGAGAAATCCCGTTGTCTCTCGATTTCAAAATCGGGATCCATTTTAGGACAGTTTAAAAGAAAATCTCTGAAACTGGTTTTTTCAGAAACCAAATCCTCATATTCCCTGGTAGAGAGGATTACGACAGCTTTTTTCCCACGGCGCGTGACATATTGAGGCCCCGTCTTCAGGGCATCTTCTACAAGCTTGCTGAATTGCGCTTTCGCATCTTGCAGCTTCCACTGATCTTCCATATTTCCTCCTTTCAATTCAACAAAATATTCTAGTCAGACTAGTCTATTAAGAAAATGATATCAAGCTAAAATCCAATGTTTCGCTTCGCACAAACCGGCTTCAAGAGCATTTCCGCACGTTTGCGACGGGGGTCGCAGAATCATGAAATTTATGCGGAATCCCTCCCATCGATTACTCGGAAGGCCAAGGGGTGACAAACCGCAAGCAGGGCTATAAAATCTTGACTTGAAAGCGGACCGTGTTAAAAGTGAATGCACTGGCGTGAAAACGCATTGCTTTCCCAAACTGTGAAAATCGAGGAATTCCCATGACTCAACTTCTTGAAACAGCATTTAAGGCGGCCTCTCAACTGCCGGAGGTGGAACAGAATATTATGGCCCGCTGGATACTGGATGAACTTGGATCCGAGAATAAATGGGAACGGCTGTTTGCCGAATCCGAAGATGTTCTGGACAGGTTGGCGGATGAAGCTCTCGCCGAACACGAGCAGGGAGAAACCCAGCCCCTCGATGTTGAGAAGCTTTGATTTCCCACACGACTAAACGGTTCAGAAAACTGCTGGCGGATTTGAGCAGGGAAGTGCGGAAGCAGGCGCAAAACGCCTACCTGCAATTTAAACAAGACCCCCTTCCATCCCGGACTGAATTTCAAACGGGTGCATTCCAGGCGTCCCGTTTACTCCGTGCGTATTTCAAAAAATTACAGAGCAATAGGTATATTGAAGGAAAATGAAATCATTTGGTTTTGGATCGGTAAACATGCGGAGTATGAGAAATTACTCAAACAGCAGGAACGAACCTGAATACAAGCTGTTCCTGCGGTATTCGGGCAACTGAGGCTTCCCGGGATTTGTTTAACTGTCTATATTGAAAGGTAGAAACTGGATTAGCGGAACCCGATAGTTGGCTTGGCGTTTACAGGTTTCATCCTCATTTCCGCTTCAAGATGAGCGACCAGGCTTTCCTGCGTTGGTGGTTTAATCTGGAACTGACACACCTGCCGCACGACTGCAAAATCTCCGGGAGTAAGATATTTCATTGGCGCCGGCGCCGATGAAAGTTCCGCGTTTATTCCGCCTGAGGATTGCAAAAGCTGTGTGAAGTAATTCCGGAAAGCTGTTACCCGCTGCTCCGAGTTGAGGTAACCGAATTCGAGTTTCAAGGAAAATCGCCTCAAGACCGCCGAGTCGAGTGATTTCATGCGGTTTGTCGTTGCGAAAAACACCCCGCGGAATTGCTCAAGCCGCGTCAGAAATTCATTTACCTGGGTGACTTCCCAGGAACGGGAAGCGCCGGAACGGTCGAGCAGGAAAGTATCCGCTTCCAAATGAGGGGAAAAAACCGCCACTCATACTGCTTACTCAAGCTTCTTCAGTCCTCCACAGCAAGCAGCGCGGGCAGCCAGTCCGCGCTCGTTCCCGGCAGGTAGATTCCTCCCGCCCGCTCGACCTTGAGCACGAATTCGTGCTGTTCTGGGTCAATGATGATCATCGGCAGGTTCCAGCTTTCCGCCAGTTCAACCATGTGATTGGCAAGGAACAGGGTTCCGCTGCAGCCGGCGATGATCAGCAACCCCGCGCGTTCCAGCCAGTCCATTGCCTCCCAATAGCGGAAATGGGAGCTGCTGAGGTATTCCTCGTCAAACCAAAGAACGTGCGGCCTGGTGAGGGCGCCGCATTCCGGACATACAAGATACTCCCGCATGGTTTTTTCAAAATCATCGGACTCCAGCAGCACATTCCAGGGGATGGGTTGCAGTGAGTCTTTACAGCGCTTGGGGAGCCACGGGTGTCCGGCGGGAACGGCTTTTCTGCAGCGCTGGTAGAGGATGGACCCGTGAATTTCGATTGTACGCGCACGTGTGTTGCCCGCGTCGAGATGCAGGTTATCCACGTTCTGGGTGATCAGTCCGAATCGTTCGCCAAGCCGTCGTTCAACCGCTGCCAGGGCAAAGTGCCCGGGGTTCGACTTGGCGCTGAGACAGCCGTGAAAACGGGACATGTACCAGCGCCAAGATTCGAGAGGGTTCGAGTTGTAAAACTCCAGGGTCGCCATTTCTTCCGGGGTGTAATTTCGGCTGCCGACCGTCCACCGCCCTTCATATCCCCGAAAGGTTGGTATCCCCGATTCCGCGGAAACACCCGCGCCGGTCAGAAAAACGATGCGCTTTTTCGACAGGGCATCCCGAAGCAGATAGCGTGCATGTTCCTCACTTTTGTTCACTTATGCCCGCAGCCTGAGGTTGTCCGGATCATGCGGGGATTCCGGGATCACGCGCGCGGGGCGCCTTTCTCCCAGGATTTCTATTTCAAACTCGCTGCCCACCGCGGATAATTCGACAGGCACATATCCGAGTGAAAGCGCTTTGCCGACGGTGTGTCCGTAACATCCGGAAGTGCCTCGACCGACCATCCTGCCTTGATGGTAAACCGGTTCGCTGCCCAGCGGGTCGGCATCCGTTACTTCCACCTCCATTGTTACAAAACTCAAGGGAGGTCCCTGTTCCTGCTGCCTGAGCAGAGTTTCCTTTCCAGGGAAATTTTTCTCAAAGTGGACAAAGCGGGACAACCCCGCTTCCAGGATGCTGTATTCGCGCGCGAGATCCATGCCTATCATGCGATAGGATTTTTCCACGCGCATCGATTCCATGGCGTACATCCCGAAATGCACGAGATCAAAGCCGGCCCCCGCGGCGCATATTGCGTCGAACAGTTCCACCTGCCGGTCGATCAGGTGATGCAGTTCCCAGCCAAGCTCTCCGACAAAGTTGACGCGCATAGCAAGCAACGGAACATTCGCCACCTCGATCTGTCGGGAGGTCAGCCAGCGGAAAGACGTGTTCGATAAATCCGCATCGGTGAGTTTCATTAACAGGTTCCGTGATTCCGGGCCGCAAACCACCAGGGTCCCCATGTCCGTGGTCACGTTTTTCAGGGTTACGCTGCCGTCCGCGGGCAGTGTGCGCAGCAAAACGTCGTGGTCAATGCGCTCCGCGGCGCCTGCGCTGACGAGATAAAATGCCTCATCGCCGGTGCGGGTGATGGTGAATTCAGATTCAACTTCTCCGGCTTTGGTCAGTGCATGCGCCAGCACGGTCCCCCCGGTTTTGCGCGGCATGCGGTTGGCTACCATTCCATCCAGGTATGCTTCCGCGCCCTGACCGGAAACTTCGTGCTTGGTGAAGGGCGTGAGGTCCAGCATGCCTACGCGTTCCCGCACCCCCCGGCATTCGTCTCCCACGATTTCAAACCAGTTGGTGCGGCGTGTGTGGAAGCTGTACTTGTTTTTCGGCTCCATCCCTGGTTTCGCGAACCAGTTGGGACGCTCCCATCCGTAACGTTGTCCAAAGGCTGCGTTTAGGTCCTGCTGCCGTTTATAGACGCGGCTGGTTTTTGCGGGACGTGCGGCTGGACGTTCCTCGAAATCGTAGTGGATGATGAAAACGTGTTCGTAGGTTTCTTCGTTTTTTTCCTTGATGAAATCACGGGTTGATTGCGCCGCGCTGAACCTGCGCGGATCGACTCCGGTCATGTCGATGCTCGGGTTTCCGTCAACAATCCACTCGGCCAGGTATTTTCCTGCACCGCCCGCCGCGGTTATGCCGAAACTGTGGCCTTCAGAAAGCCAGAAGTTGCGCAGACCCCATGCCGGACCGACAATCGGGTTGCCGTCCGGTGTGTAAGCAATTGGTCCGTTGACGCATTCCTTCATTCCAGCGTTTTTAAACAGCGGCACCCGGTTCCCGGCGGCAATGATGTGCGGCTCCAGTCTTTCTATGTCCGGAGGCAGCAGTTGCTGGCCGAACCCTTCCGGGACACCGTCCAAGGCCCACGCGGGCGCCCCTTTTTCATAGGGACCGAGGATGAGACCGTCCTGTTCCTGTCGCAAGTAATAGGAAGCATCGCTTTCCCGCAAAACGGCCATTTCCGGTTTGCCGGCGCGGTTGTATTCAGCCAGTTCCTCGATTGGTCCGGTGACTATGTACTGGTGTTCCACCGGGACAACGGGGAGTTCCAAGCCGACCATTCTACCGGTTTGACGCGCATAGTTTCCGGTGCATGAGACCACCACTTCACAAGTGACTTCCCCTTTGTCCGTGGTCACGACCCACTCGTCATTTGCTTTGGAACGAATCGCCGTGACTTCCGTTTCAGTATATATTTCCGCTCCGTTCATGCGCGCGCCTTTGGCCATTGCCATGGTCACGTCAACCGGAGCGACGTGTCCGTCGTCGGGATGCAGCAGGGCGCCCACGAGACCGTCAGGGTTGATGAACGGCCAGATGCGCTTGATTTCATCCACGCCCAGCAGGTGATAATTAACTCCGACCGTGCTTGCCGTACCACAATAGCGTTTATATTCGTCCATGCGTTCCTGGTTGGTCGCCAGACGCAGGTTTCCGTTGATATGGAGACTGATCTGCTGTCCGGTTTCTTCCTCCAGTTGCCCGAATAATTCGACGCTGTAGCGGTGAATTTTGCCCACGCTGTAACTCATGTTGAACAGCGGCAGCAGACCGGCTGCATGCCAGGTTGAACCTGAAGTGAGTTCCAGTTTTTCGAACAGTACAGTGTCGGTCCAGCCGAGTTTTGCAAGATGATACTGGATGCTGGTTCCTACCACTCCACCCCCGATGATCACTGCTCGATAGTGTGTTTTCATGATGTTCTCCTTTGCATCGGTTATTTGGTTGGGAGTTTAAGTTATTTAAGGTTTCAGGCTGCATAGGGTTCGGGTTGCTGAAAACATAATGCCTGAATGCTCACATCCGTTTCAGCCGAGCATATGGGATGTTGGGACTGGCCGGGTCAACGGTGAGTTCTCTCCTGCCTGGATTGACCACCAAATCCATATCTTCAATGGGTACCGAGCCAAGCCGCACCTCATCTCCAAGTACCAGCGCGCCCACAAAACAGGTTCTTTTTCCGGTCTTTACGTGCTTTCAGTCCAACCACTGACAACTGAGGCGTGCCGCCTTGAAATGCCTGGCTAACCCTTTAATTTTTCCATCTCCTCCCGCAGTACAGGCACCGCTTTAAACAAGTCCCCGACGATTCCGTAATCCGCGACTTTGAAGATCGGCGCTTCCGCATCCTTGTTGACGGCAACAATCACTTTGGACCCGGACATTCCCGCGAGGTGTTGGATTGCTCCGGAAATGCCGAATGCAAAGTAGAATTCCGGGGTGACAGCGGTCCCTGTTTGCCCGACCTGGTGCTTGTGAGGCAGCCACCCCGCATCGCAAACCGCGCGCGAGGCGCCGAATGCCGCACCCATCTGCCGGGCCAGCGGGCGTACAAATTCACAGCCCTCGGTTCCTCCGGCGCCGCGTCCGATTGTGACAACGATGTCCGCTTCATTGAGTTCGACTTCATCGCTTTCTTCAACCTGGATGTCCAGCGCCCTGACCCTTGAGTCTCCCGCGGGAATGCCGAGGGGGACTACATCCGCGGGAGCGCCGGCAGCTTCATTTGCTTCATACGAACCGGCCCGGATACTCACCACCCGGATGCTTTCCCTGGTGAAGCGGCACTTCTGCATCAACTTGGTCGCCATGCACGGACGCATGGCTGTGATCTCGTTGCCGTCAATTTCCATGCTGGTGATGTCGCTCAAGGCCCCCACGTCAAGACGCGCGGCCACTCTCGGGGTCAGGTCTCTGCCCATTTCAGATGAAGTCAGCCATATTTGAGATGCTCCGGATTTCCCTGCTGCTTCAACAACCAGGCTGGTGTACTGGGCATTGTTGTAGATTGCTAAAGCGGGGTCGTCAGCCTGATAGACTTTCCCCGCGCCGTGTCCGGAAAGCACCTCCGCCTGACCCTCCATTTGGTGTCCAATCAAGACCGCGTCCGCATCAAACCCCTGGGATTTAGCGAAAGCAAGCAGTTCAAAAGTGGGTTTCTTCACCTCACCGTTTTTTACTTCCGCCACGGTTATTATTTTTGTCATGAAAACTCCTTAAATCATATTCCTTTTCAACATGAATTATCTCAACGACAGTTTTGCTTCACTGACCAGTTTCTCCACAGTCTGAGGCACTGTTTCCGTTTCATCCCCTTCAAAGCGCTGTCCTTCTTTGCGTGATTCAGGTTTTTCAAACTGCAGCACTTCGGTCATCGAGCCTTTAAGTCCGAGCATCCCCGCGGGCAGCCCGAGGCTGTCCAAATCAACGGATTCGATCGGTTTTTTCTTGGCCATCATAATTCCCCGCATAGACGCCAGCCGGGGTTCATTGAGGCTGTCGTTGACCGTGATCATCCCCGGGAGAGTCATTTCGAGGACCTCGGTCCCATGATCCCCCTTACGGAAAAGCTTGATCCCGCTTTCCTGCAGGTCGCTGAAACGGATGATGTTGGTCACCTGGGGCAGGTCGAGAAACTCCGCCAGCATGGAAGGCATCAAGCCTGCGTCAGTGTCCTGGGCCTGTTTACCCGTGAGAATCATGTCATAGGAACGACCTTCAAGCACTTTTGCCAGTATTTTCGCGTAACCGTAAGAATCCGTTTGTCCTTCCTCATAATGTACATGGATTGCTTTGTGCGCTCCCATCGCGAGCCCCTTCCTCAACGCTTCCGCGATTTTATCTCCGCCGATAGCGAGCAGGGTCACTTCTCCTCCCTTCTCCTCGGTCATTTGCAATCCTGCCTCAATGGCTGTTTCATCCCAGCTGCTGATCACGAAACTGAGACCCTCTTCAACCACCGCTCCGTCTTTGACACGGATGTTTAACGCAACATCCGGGACCTGTCTGATTGGCACTATGATTTCCACGATTACTCCATTGTTTCAATTGTGATGATTTTTCATGACTTGCTTGTCATTGGACAAGGTTCAAATGTTCAATTGCCGACTGAAGCCGCGGCTTTTTCACCGACGAGTTGATTTTTAACAAAACGGTCATGCCGGAATGGGGCGATCATTTCCGGGGTCTTCCTTTCCGCAACCATGGCTGCCGTGTTGAATCCGCTGGCCGGTGCGCCCTTGAAGCCCCACGTCCCCCACCCGCAGTTGACATAAAATCCATCAACTTCTTCAACCAGGGAAATGATCGGGCTGTAATCCGGAGTCATGTCGCACAACCCCGCCCATTGGCGCTGAACGGTCACGTTGTGGAGAATGGGGAACAGTTCCAACACATGAGCAGCATAGGATTCCAGGAACCCCAGGGTCGAGCGCATTCCGTAATGTGGATAATGGTCGATACCATTTCCGCAGACAAGTTCACCCCTGTCGCTCTGGCTGAGATATATGTGCAGGGTGGAGCTGACCACCACATGGTGCAGCCACGGTTTGTAGGACTGTGTCACCAGCGCCTGCAACGGATGCGTAACAAGCGGCAGTTTCAGGCCGATGATACTGCATATTTCCGTACTCCAGCCGGCAACACAAGAGACCACCTGTCCGCATTGAATGATTCCGCGATTCGTTTTGACAGCCCGCACTTTTCCGTCGTCAACGAGGATGTCCTGAACTTCGGTCAACTGGTGGATGTGCACGCCGTGACGATCCGCTCCGCGCGCGTAGGCCCAGACAACCGCGTCATGGCGGATGATTCCTCCCGGGGGATGAAAAAGCGCACCCATTATCGGCAGACGCGGATGAGAGGAAATGTCGATGTCCGGAAGCCTTTTCTTGATTTCGGACGGGTCCAGGATGACGCTGTCCACGCCCAGTGCCTGGTTGTAGGCGGCACGAGTTGTCAACGCCTGCATCGAGGCGGTAGTGTGACCGAGAGTGAAATGACCCTGCTTGCTGAACATCAGGTTATAGTCTAGGTCCCGGGAAAGATCATCATATAAACTCAGGCTCTGATCATAAAAGCGGATCCCTTCCTCTGTGCGGTAATTAGAGCGCAGAATCGCGGTATTACGCCCAGAACCACCGTACCCGATGAATCTCTGTTCCAACACCGCGACATTGGTGATTCCGTGATTCTTTGCCAGGTAATAGGCTGTTGCTAAACCATGCGCTCCGCCGCCTATGATGACCACGTCATAACTGTGCAGCAGTTCCCGCTTGCGCCACATCCACTCGCTCATTCCTCCTCCAATATGAATGAAACCGGAAGCGTGCCGACGCCCGCCGGTGCAAGGCCGACCCCCATTCCCACATCCATCAGCGCCTCGAAAAGGGATTCGGAGAGGGTGCGCGGATGCACAAGGATATCCCGCGTATCCGTTCGATAAACTGTGCAGGGGATTGTGTGCACGGTGGATTGCAAAACCATTCCCGGCTTGAACAAGTCCCTACGCAAATTAACCGCTGTTGAACGCTCGAGTACTTCGTCACGCCGTGGACCAGCTAGTGCGAAGCATCCTTGACCCCCGGTCTGGTTAATGACAGTGGTTTGGTTCCGGTCCAGTTTCTCAAGCAGGTCCGTTTCCAATCCGGGAAGACACAGAATTAAATAATCGTTTCCAGTCAAACGCAGAACGGTGCATTCCGCGTTTACACAAGAATTCAGCGGGGCAATAGCCGCTGCTCCCGGCAATACCTTTTCTGCTTCTTTTGGAGCCTCACCGCGGGAAAGTGAGATTTTTCCGATATGAGACCAGTCCGCGAGCACCGCCCCTTCACGTAAATTCCGCTTTTCGCTCTCCGAGTAAGCAAAATGCTGGGCAATTTCCCATCCGGAAACCTCCGTCAATTGAACCTGGTGACTACGGTATATGCCAGACAGAGGGCTGGTTTTAATCATCTCTTCAAGCTCCCCGATTTTACATCTAGTATCATTTCATTCTGAGGTTATCTTTATTACGCATTCAGCCTTCACCTCGTCATATGATGTCACAGCCTTTTCGAGACTACTCAAATCGAGCATTACAGAACTCTGTGTACTTGAAGAAAATCATTAAACCCGGTTTTTTAACCCCTTAACCTTTCCCCATGCGGGTCATATGCGGCATGATCGATAACCGTGGCATTTACCATCGCACCATTTAAACAGCGAATGGTGAATTCGCTACCGGCTGCCGCGCGTGATTCCGGGAGCCAGGCCATGCCGATGCCGTAACCAAGGGTCGGGCTCATCCTTGAACTGGTCACTCGTCCAACGGGTTTTCCCTGCACTATTACCGCCACCCCGTCTTCCGGCAACATTCCTGATTCTTGCAGACGGAAAGGCGCCAGGCGGTTTTCCAGACCTCTTTCACGGAACTGTTTGAGAAATGCTTTGCCGAGGAAATCCTGTTTTTCTTCCCGGATAGCGAAACCGACCCCGGCTTCATAGGGATTGCTGAGCGCGTCCGTATCAGTCCCGGGGATGAGGTGTCCCTTCTCCAGGCGCAGGACCCTCTGCGTTTCCACCCCGAAAGGTTTCAATCCGAAATCTTTTCCTTCTTTAAGCAGATGTTTCCACAACGATTCTCCATATTCACTGGGGAAGTGCAGTTCATACCCCAATTCACCTGTAAAGCCGATGCGGAACAGCAGCAACGGCACTCCAGCCATTTCTCCTGTCCGGCAGTGCATGTATGGAAATGCCTCGTTGGAAAGATCGAGACCGATCAGGGTTTGCAGAAACTCCCTCGATTTTGGTCCAGTGATGTTGACTCCGGCATAAACCGCGCTGAGGTTTTTCACCTGAACCTTGTAATTCCCGGTTGTCAGCCACCACTGGAACAGGGAATATATCGCGTCCTGGTTTCCAGTGGTCGTACTCAGGTAAAAACGTCCCGGATCGAGATGCGAAATCGTGCCGTCCTCAAACAGGATCCCGTCTTCACCGACCATGATCACGTAACGCGTTCGCCCGACCGCGAGCTTGGCAAATTTGCCGGGCATCATGAAATGCAGGAACTCGAGCACATCCTCTCCGCTGAGTTCCAGTTTACCGAGGGTGCTGACATCGATCATTCCGAGACCTGTACGCACGGACAATGTCTCCTGCCCGGGATCAACATACGAATGCGGACGTTTCCAGGCGCCGGCATCTAGGAACTGGACCCCTAAATCGAGATGGCAGTGATGCATCGGCGTGCGCTTAGTCGGGGAGAGTAGGTGGGAACGTCCGGACAGGATGCCGAACGATACAGGAAACGCCGGAGGTCGCATGTTTGTTGGGACAACTGCTGATTCCGGCAATCCTGTATCAAGCGCAGCCAGACGGGCGACTGATTCATGACAGCTCTTACCCTGG
>CAYFLK010000027.1:29367-34753 GCA_964344035.1 uncultured Pseudomonadota bacterium | reverse complement strand
CCCATGCTGGTGTAGCGTTTAAGCGATTCCACCTGATCAAACCCCTCGCTGATCGATTCTTGTGCTTCCTTGCGTGTGATGTCCATGCACTTGCAAATGAAGTGATGATTCCCCCCGGATTCAATATCCGCGGGAAGGGCGGAAATGATATCTTCATCGTAGCGGACACTTTCCGCATGCGTCTCGTTCACAGCCGCGGCAGAACCGGCTTGAAACCCTTCCTCATAGAGGCGGGCAAACCCGGCCGCCCCTTCCACTTCTCCAGCAGAATATAGACCTTGCGGAAGTGATTGTACGCGCAGGATTTCCCTCCGGACATCCCACTGCGGGCTGGACCGTCCCATGGAATGCAGTGAAAGCCTCGGCATCACACCAGCCGCGATGACCAGCATATCGCAGTCAAATGAACGCGTGGATTCTCCCCCGGAAAATGGACCGACATCAACGCTGTTCACATATTTTCCCCCATGAGCGGCATGTACCGTCAATTCACGATAGACGGGCACATCGAGTTCCCGGATTTTCCGCTCGAATTCACCATCGGTCCCGGATGGGCGGGAATCGACAATCGCTGCAACTTTTGTCCCCGTGCCGTGAAGCATGAATGCAGTGTGGTAGCCCCCATCATGACATGTCACTATCACCGCCTCCTCGCCGGGTGTGACAGCGTGCAGCATGATCAGTCTTTCCACCCCGCGCGCGGTGACTATCCCGGGAAGATCATTGTTTTCAAAAACCAGGTGCCGGTCCGAGGCCCCCGGGGCAAGCACTACCGAATCCGCGCGGATCTTGAAATGATCGCTACCCTGTTGAGCGGCGACAAGGTTGTCTTCATAAACCCCGAAAACCGTGGTGCAGTGAAGCACCTCTAGCTTTTCATGCACCAAAACATCAGCAGCTAGTTGATTGACCGCTTCATGTTCCGGCATACCGTTCAAGCGCGATTCCACACATTCTCTGACCATTTTCAGGGAGTGCAGAGAGTGACCGCCCAATTCCAGCTGGTCGTCGATGAGCAAGACCTTGCGTCCTTTTTCCAGTGCTGCCCTGGCTGCAGCGAGCCCGGCCGGGCCGGCGCCGACCACGCAAACATCCGGAAACCGGTATCGTTTTTCGTAGCGCCGATCAACGTGCCGTCCGCTGCGGTCGATACGCCCCAGGCCGGCCATTTTCCGGATCGGTTTTTCGGCTATGGGCCACAACCACCGAGGTTTGTGAAACATCTTGTAGTAAAACCCGTTCGGCAGCAAAGGCACCAGCAGGTCGTTTACTGCTCCCATGTCAAACCGGAGGGAAGGCCAGCGGTTTTGAGACTTGACAAGCATATCCTGACGAGCAAAAACGCGGTCCGCGGGGAGGTTCGGCTCTCCATCCACTGTAACCAGAGTTTCCGGACCATAGCCTGCCCCATCGTACACCCCTCGGGGACGGTGGTATTTGAAACTGCGGGAGAAGATGCGGATGCCTGAGGCAAGCAGCGCTGAAGAAATGGTATCGCCCTCGCGTGCGCGGATGATCCTGCCATCGAAGCGGAAACTCAGTTCATCCCCTTGCTCGGGCAAAGGTGCATATTTGTGCTCAACAATTCTGCGGGGCATTGTTCACTCGGGATCTTGAGGCAGTGAATGCATTTCCTCCGGCCAAAAACTGCGGTGATCGACATTGTTCGAGGTGTCCCGCTCGACCAGAAACCAGCTTTGACACCCTGAACGGTGGAACCACCATTCGGTCTGCCTGCCCCTTCTGTTTTCCCGTAAGTAAACGTAATCGCCCCATTGCGAAAAATCAGCGTCCGCGGCAGGCTTCGGCAGGTATTCGCTTTTGAAGGCAAATTCCGAAACCGGTCTTTTCCCGCAGTTGGGGCATGTCAATTGGAAACTCATGCTCACCCGTTGACTGAGAAACTGCTCTCCGGATTTATCTCACGCTTGCGGGAATAGAACCCCATGTTGAGTGTCAACCCCGTGTATACAGTCTTGACCTGAACCGGATCGGCATCATGGTCCTGACCCTTTTCGCATGCATCTATCAGTTCCGCCATGCAGTGCCCTGCAACAGGAGCGTTCTTAAACTGGTTTCCGCTGGACCCGATTGCCATGTAATATCCCTTCAACACGGAACAATCGTAAATCGGCAGCCAGTCATCTGAAACATCATACAGGTCTACCAATCCGCGGGGGCGGGAAGGTATTTCAAGCGACGGAATCCTGCGTGCCAGCCGGTAAACCTGAGCCTGCCACTGGCTGTCGCTGACATTGTTGTCAAAATGGTCCGGGTCAGAAATCCATACCTGTGGATCACACTCGGGGTCTTCGCTGCCGACAAGGATCGTGTTCCCTGTTTCCGGGCGGAAATAAACGTAGTTGTCGCCATCCGATGTGTGAAACCCGTCTTTTTCAAAATCAAAACCCTTAGGTGAAGGGACGTGATGCACTTCGTGCCTTAATGCCCTGGTTTTGATATTCATGTCCTCTTCAACCCCGGCCATGCGATTGATGACAAACGAATGCGGGCCGGCCACGTTCACCACCACCGGAGAGTCAATTTGCTCCCCGTTTTTGAGCGTCACACCCTGCACCCTTCCGTTGTGCCGGCGGATTTCCACGATTTCGCTGTTGAATAGGAATGCCCCGCCATGGGCTTCCGCCGCCATTTGCAGATTGCGGCTCGACAACTGCGGATCACTGACGTATCCCGACCCGGGAGTGTATACGGCGCCTTCAATCTGCTTCCCGGTTTTGTCCCAGAAACGTTCGTCCTTATCCGGACGGCTGGTGCCGTCATACTGATCGTGCGAATATATGGGCATTCGTTTTTTCAGTGTTTGCAAATCCCACTCTTCATGTTCAACTCCAATTTCCTTGAACAGTTTCAACGATTTTTTACAGTGATCCTCCCCCTGGAGCTTGAACATGATCGACCCGGTTTTCATGTATTTGCTCAGTCCCCGTTCATCACTGACGCCGAGATAATTTTCCCAGTCATCCCAGTAGAAAAAACCTTCGTACGCCATCGCCACTCCATCCCAAGTAGAATAGTGGGCCCGCACGATCGCGCATGAATTACTCGTCGAGCCATAACCGGCGGACGGGAGTTTGTCGATGTTGAGTGTTTTGTATCCGCGTTTTGCCAGTTCAAACGCAGTGGCTGCGCCGATAACGCCGGCGCCGACGATGATCACATCTGCAGTGCGGTTCATTCAGACCTCCTATTCTTCTTTCACAGGCACCCGCACCACCTGGAAACTGTGTCCGGTGGCATGGATGAATTTTTCAAGATCCTCCCTGCTTAACGCCAAGGTGGATGTATTCACCAAGGGATGGCAGAGGATCGTATCCTTACGCCATAAATCCTCATCAATCAGCACCTCCACGTGTCCTGAAGGATCGTTAACAAGCGCCAGCAGGCTCACAGAACCGGGTTCGATGCCCAAATGTGTTTTGAGTCTTTCAGGAGACCCAAAACTGAGGTTGCTTGAACCAGCCAGCCCCGGCAGTTCTTTCAAATCGACCTGCTTATCCTGCTCCACGGAAAATAGGAAATGGCGCTTGCCCTTCTTATCCCGCAAAAAAAGATTTTTCGTGGCGCCGCCGTTCAGGCCCAGATCAAGGGTTTTGGATTCCTCAACTGTGTAAACCGGCTTGTGGTCGCGCTGCTCGTAGTCGATGTCTTGACGTTCCAGGAATTCGTAGAGGAGGGTTTGGGGCGATAGGGGTTCTTCCAAGGTTGTTCCTAATAAAAAAACTGGTTAAATGATCGTCAATTACCGGAACAGGAGCAAGTTTTATTACCCCTGTTCCGGAACAATGGGTTGATTTCCTGTCAATCAGGTTTTTTTCAGGAAAGGCCGCTGATTCTTCCGTCTGTATCAATGTCGATCCGGCTGAATGCAGCTTCACGGGGCATGCCCGGCATCAGCATCATCTTGCCCGTAAGCGCAACTATGAAACCCGCCCCGTTTGAAACCCGGACATCACGCACCTGCAATCTCCACCCGCTTGGGGCGTTCCGTTTTTTTGCGTCATCCGACAATGAAGACTGGGTTTTTGCCATGCACACTGGCCAGTTGCTGAGTCTATGATTTTCCAACCGTGCAATTGATTCCTCGGCTTCAGCGCTGAAATCCACTCCATCAGCACGGTAAACCTCGCGCGCCACTGCTTCAATTTTCGTTTTTACCGGATCATCCAGTTTGTAGAGAAACTTCGGCGCCCCGGGTGTTTCATCCACCACCCGTTTGATCGCTTCGGCCAGTTCCAACCCGCCTTCGCCTCCACGAGAGACTACTTCACTGAGCACGCATTTGACATCGATTGACTGACAGAAATCCACAACCACCTGAAGTTCCGCGGGCGTGTCTGTGGGGAAACGGTTGAGGGCAATGATTACAGGCAACCCGTACTTGCCGATGTTCTCGGCGTGCACTTTCAGGTTTTGACAACCTTCTCGAAGGGCATCAACATTCTCAACCCCCAGTTCTTCCTTTTCCACCCCGCCGTGATACTTCAGCGCACGGACGGTCGCCACCAGCACGGTGGCGTTGGGGGTCAGTCCGGTCTGGCGGCATTTGATGTGAATGAATTTCTCCGCGCCGAGATCGGCCGCAAACCCCGCTTCGGTAATCACGTACGGCGCAAGCTTCAGTGCTAGCCTTGTGGCACGCACGCTGTTGCAGCCGTGGGCGATGTTACCGAACGGACCGCAGTGGATCAGCACCGGAGTGTGTTCATAACTTTGGACCAGGTTCGGTTTCAAAGCGTCCTTGAGGATAACGCAAAGCGCTCCGATGCAGTTGAGTTCCCGCGCGAAGACCGGGCTTCCGGCACGGTTGTATCCCACCACAATCCTGCCCAGACGTTCACGGAGGTCATCCATGTCGCGCGCCAGCGCCATGATCGTCATCACTTCGGAGGCAGCGACTATGTCAAACCCGGCGCTATGGGGAAATCCATCGAATTTCGATCCAAGGCCGATTTCGCAATTTCTCAGCTGCCGGTCACAAATATCCAGGGTCCTCCTCCATGTCACCTTCTCCGGGTCCAAATCCAGTGGATTGTCGAAATGCAGCGAGTTGTCCAGCACAGCGGAAAGTAGATTATGCGCCGCCGCAATCGCATGCAGGTCACCGGTAAAATGCATGTTTATGTCTTCCATCGGCAGCACTTGCGAATAACCCCCTCCGGCAGCGCCCCCCTTGATGCCGAAAGTCGGGCCCATGCTCGGCTCCCTTAATGTAAGCGCGTGCGGAACCCCGAGTTTTCCAAAAGCCTGGGCCAGTCCGATGGATGTGCAGGTTTTTCCCTCCCCGGCGGGTGTTGGGGTCACGGCAGTGACCAGAATTAGTTTACCGTCCTCACGCCCCATTACCCGATCCCAGACCCGGTCT
>CAYFLK010000027.1:12593-29357 GCA_964344035.1 uncultured Pseudomonadota bacterium | reverse complement strand
TATACTGGCCGTACTGTTCCAGGTCTTCACCCTCCAGTTCAAGCGTCCGCGCAATCTGCCGTACCGGAAGTAAATCCGCGTTTTGTGAAATTTCAATGTCGGAAGGAATGACAGGCATTTTCGGATACCGGGTTTCCAGACCACTTTGATTGGCTTGCTTACTCATAATTATCGCTCGATTGAGAAATTGAATTGATGGTTTCTTGTCCCGGCAAGCGTGTTTATGGCAAACATGTCTTACTCGTTACCCACGACCGGCCGCCGCCGGTTTAACGCCGGAAACAATGCACCAGACCCCTGAGTTTTTGTGAGGAATTGAGGAAGCTAAGCATATAGAACAGCCATCACCCACTTGCAAGGGACGGGTAACGCACTTACCTCTGAAAAATATTTGCTGCCTCCCGATCGGCTATCCCTGGCGAGTCGCGCTCCCGCGTTGCTCACGTCCGTTTCACCGGCCACAGGAAGTTTGCTACCTTCCTATCTCTCTGTCAACTATCTTTGCCGATAACACTTCAGGGAAGCTTTACCGGCCAGGCTGTTACACCTCACAGCCGCACGGGATGGCTTCAGCAAGGAATCCAAGTCCGTTATTCAAATCTACAAGAACAATTCCGTTTTGCAACGGCATTTCTTTGCTACCCTGTTCAGTTCCCGTGGGCTGCACTCATTCAGATTGGCTGCTTCCCCTCAATAAACCACAATTGTAATTGACTATATTTTACAACTGAATTCAAAAAATTATAAAGATTTTCAGCAAATACGTCCTGACAGCAAAAAGATTGTTGACATCAGCCTCGGGAATTATTTTAATAACGCTCGTCTAGTATTATAATACATATTCTTATATGTTATATATTTAATGCCGGGCGACTTTTCTCATTCCGAATTAAAGGAGACAACATGGGAGAAACAGCAAAAAAACTGATCAACCTCAGCATTATCCTTGGAACCGGTTTGTGTCTGGCACTAGCGCCGATGGCCGCCTCAGCGTGGGAGCCGCAAAAACCGGTTGAATTTGTCATCATGGCTGGTAAAGGGGGGGGCGCCGATAAGATGGCGCGCCTGATGCAGACTGTCATCGAGAAGAAGGGGTGGTCGTCAATGCCCCTCACTCCAATCAACAAGCCTGGCGGATCAGGAGCAGAAGCACTTGTACACCTGAACACAGCCCGCGACCCAAACCACACCATCATGGTAACCCTGAACAGTTTCTATACCACACCGTTGCGTCAGCCGGGGTTAGGAGTGGACATTTCAACCTTCACCCCGGTAGCAAGAATGGCCGAAGACACCTTCCTGCTTTGGGTGCATAAGGATTCCGGGATTACAAATATCGACCAGTTCGTTAAAGCAGCCAAGGCTGCCGGCAACAACTGGATCATGGCCGGAACGGGTAAGTTGCAGGAAGACCAGCTGCTGACGGACTTCCTGAACGCAGCTTACGGGCTGAACATGAAGTATGTCCCCTACAAGGGGGGTGGTACGGTGGCCAAGCAGCTCGCCGGCATGCATGCTAACTCCACTGTGAACAACCCCTCGGAGCAGGAAGGTTTCCACAAAGCAGGAACCACCTTGCCTATCGCGTCCTTCACACCGGATCGCCTGCCGCTGTTCCCCGAAGCCCCGACTTTCCGCGAGTTGGGTAAAGACTATGTGTATTTCATGCAGCGCAGCATCGTCGGCGCGCCGGGCATGAGCAGTGACGCCGCGGCATTCTACCAAGGCCTCTTCAAGAAGGTCTACGACTCAGAGGAATGGCAGAATTATCGCAAGAAGAAAAGCCTGCAAGGCAGTTATCTTTCAAGCTACGCCTTGTCAGCTTACTGGGGGAAAGAGCGTGAGATCCACCGGGGCATCTTGCAAAAAATGGGGGCAATCAAATAAGTTGACCTGAACTAGTCTGGACAGGAAAAACAACAAGACCGTCATATCATGAGACGCGCTGAAATGGTCACCGCCGTGTTGATGGCGGTCTTTTCAGTTTACCTTATGTGGAAGAGCGCGGAACTGCCGATTGGCTGGATCCCGGATGAAGGCCCCGGCGGCGGCGCTTTTTCCTTCTGGCTTTCAGCCATCATGCTGGTCTGCTGTTTGATCACGTTGATCAACTCATACAGGCAGAAGACACCGCCCTCCAAATCGGATGAACCGTTCATGGATGCCTATGTATTCAGGAGGTTCCTTATGGTTGGAGGAGCGGTGACTGCCATGATCGGATTGGTCCATCTGATCGGGATGTATGGCAGCATTCCTCTGTTTCTGGTTTTGTATTTGCGTTTTTTCGGCGGTCATGGCTGGATCACGACGATTTTGGTTTCCCTGAGCGCGCCTGTAATTATTTTTTTCTTTTTTGACATTGCCCTTCGGATCGTTTTGCCCAAGGGATATCTTGAGCCCCTTTTCCTGCCCTTATATCGAATTTTCCTTTGAACCAATTACGCCGAAGTATTTATCCCATACTAACCAATCGCGATTAAAAACAGTCATAACCGTCATTCTATCAGTTCCGCCATGAGACGAGATGGATATCATCCAGCTTCTTTTTGAAGGTTTACACACCGCCTTGCAACCCCTCAACCTGGTGCTGGTGGTGCTTGGGGTGATTGCAGGGCTGTTCATCGGCGCCATGCCGGGATTGGGGTCGGTGAACGGGGCGGCTATCCTGCTCCCGATGACCTTTCTCGTTCCCCCAACCGGGGCCATCATTTTTCTTGCCGCTCTTTATTACGGAGCAATGTACGGCGGCGCTATCAGTTCAATCATGCTTGGCATTCCAGGTGCTTCAACGGCGGTCGCCACCACCTTCGACGGCAGACCCTTAGCACTCAAGGGCGAAGCTGACAAGGCGCTGATCACCGCCGCGCTGGCCTCATTCTGCGGAGGCACTATCTCCGTTTTGCTGTTCACAGGGTTTGCTCCTCCACTGGCCCAGATTGCGTTGGATTTCGGTGATGCGGAAATCTTTGCCCTTATGCTTTTAGCTTTCGCCACTTTCATTGGGCTTGGTGGTGATGACATCCCAAAGACAATTTTTTCCATCAGCATTGGACTTGTCTTCAGCGCCGTCGGCCTCGACATCATATCCGGAGAGCCGCGGCTGGTGTTTTTTGACATCATTGGTTTCATGCACGGGATCAACTTCCTGGTGCTGGCAATCGGCATTTACGGCATCGGCGAAATGTTGTGGACCATCGACTCCAGCCGCGGAGAAGTTTCGATGTCGAAGGCAGTGTTCACACTGGAACGCACCCTGCGAAACTTGAGCGAACTTTGGAAAACGTGGAGGACGTGGCTGATGGGTTCAATCCTCGGATTCATAGTAGGGATATTGCCGGCAGCCGGAGCCACTCCGGGTTCCTTAATGGCATACGGTGTCGCCAAGATGTCCTCAAAGCAACCGGAAAAATTCGGCAAGGGTGAAGTCGTCGGGGTGGTTGCCCCGGAAGCGGCCAATAACGCCGCTTCAACTGGGGCAATGCTACCCATGCTGACCCTCGGCATTCCTGGTTCTCCAACAACGGCCATCCTCCTGGGGGGCATGGTCATTTGGGGCCTGGTTCCAGGACCGATGCTGTTTGTTGAACAGAAGGAGTTTGTCTGGGGGCTGATAGCCAGCCTCTATGTTGCAAACCTGTTCGCAGTCCTGATCAACATAGCTTTCATTCCGGCTTTCTTGTGGATCCTGAAAATGCCGTTCACGATCCTGGCGCCGATAATTTTTGTCCTCAGCCTGGTCGGAGGTTTTTCACCCACCCAAGACATGCATGATGTCTGGTTGATGTTGATATTCGGCATTGGCGCCTACTTGTTGCGTAAGTTGGATTATCCGATGGCTCCCGCGGTGCTTGCAATTGTGCTGGGACCAATCGCCGAACCCGCGCTTCGTCAGTCGCTGCTGATTTCCGGCGGAGATTTTACGGTCTTCCTCACCCGACCGCTAGCCGGCCCGATCACAGTCATTGCCCTCATACTTTTTGCACTGCCCGCCATCAGACCCTTAAAGAAACGTTTTTTCTCGAAGAACTGACTGTTTCACGCTAGATGTTTTCATTCATTCTCAATATATTGCTTATGTCTTAAGCAACCACATTGAAAGGTATATTTATGGCCAGTACAGCAACAGACACCCTGGCAAAAAAAAGCCGCTCGGAAGACGTCATATCCGGAGGCCATCTCGTCGCCAAGGCATTGAGGAGCGAGGGAGTAGACACCATCTTTACAATCTGCGGCGGACATATCATCGATATCTATGACGGGTGCCTGGACGAGGAGATCCGCATTGTCGATGTACGACACGAACAAACCGCGGCACACGCAGCAGATGGTTACGCCCGGCAAACCGGCAGACTCGGCTGCGTGGTCACCACCGCCGGTCCGGGCTGCACCAACGCCATGACCGGAGTTGCCACCGCATTGCGTTCGGAAAGCCCGGTGCTTCACATCGGCGGACAAAGTTCGTTAACCCAGCACAAAATGGGTTCGCTGCAAGACCTTCCGCATATTGACATGATGACGCCGATCACCAAGTTCGCCGCCGGGGTGATGTCCACGGAACGTGTTGCGGACATGATTTCCATGGCGGCGCGCGAATGCTTCACCGGGGCCTACGGACCAAGCTATCTTGAAATTCCGCGTGACATTCTCGACAAGGAAATACCTCTTGAAACCGCGGTCATTCCGGAAACGGGAAACTACCGAGCCTCGGTCAGATCCATCGGTGACCCTGAAGATATCGAAAAGCTGGCGGACCTGTTTGTGCGCGCGGAGCGTCCCGCCATGCTGGTTGGTTCGCAAGTGTTCATGTCCCGCGGACACCAGGAGGCTATAGACCTGGCACGTAGCCTGAATATCGCCCTTTACATGAACGGCGCCAGCCGCGGAATATTGCCTCCCGGTGACCCTCACTACTTCCACCGCACGCGTTCGAGCGCCTTCAAAAAGGCGGACGTCATTGTCATCGTAGGCACTCCCTTCGACTTCCGGATGGGGTACGGAAAGCGCATCAGCCGGGAAGCGACGCTCATTCAAATTGACCAGGACTACCGGACAGTGGGGAAAAACCGGGACATCTCACTCGGCCTGGCGGGTGACCCGGGGGCCATCCTGGCCGCTGTGCTGCAGGCAACGACAGGCAGTTTGGACAACGGGTCGGAGAGACGCAGAAGCTGGTTGGACAGTCTGAGGGGAGAGGAGGCCGAGAGGACTGAAAAACTGATGCCTATGTTCCTCTCCGACTCGACCCCCATCCACCCCTACCGCCTGGCTTGGGAAATAAACGAGTTCTTAAACAACGATACAATCTACATCGGCGACGGCGGGGATGTAGTAACCATCAGCGCCCAGGCTGTGCAGCCTCGTCGCCCCGGCAACTGGATGGATCCCGGCGCACTCGGCTCTCTTGGTGTAGGGACCGGCTTTGCCATGGCCGCGGGGCTCGTGCACCCGGAAAAGGAAGTGCTGTGCCTCTACGGGGACGGTTCCTTCGGCATGACCGCTTTTGACATGGAGACCGCAAACCGCTTCGGAGCGCCTTACATCGCCGTTGTCGGGAACAATTCGCATATGAACCAGATCCGTTTCGGCCAAATCGTCAAGTACGGAAATGAACGGGGAAACGTCGGCAACACCCTCGGAGACGTTAATTTCGAAATCTTCGCGCACATGCTCGGAGGTTGCGGCGAGGCCGTACGCGATCCCGACCAGATCGGCCCAGCCCTGCTCCGGGCCCGTGAAGCCGTGGCTCGAGACGGCAAGTCCGCGGTGATCAATGTCTGGCTCGATCCGGACGAATACGCACCGGGCACCAAAGCCCAGACTATGTACAAGTGAACAATGGAAGCAACGCGGCAGGCAGGATTCCCTCTTTCCCGGGAATAACACGAAAACGTACAGACACCTAGAAATGAAATCTGTTGATCGGTTGACGACTTTTCGCGGGCTCATTAGCATTTACCCATGCAGTTGCAGGGCATAACATCACAACTTATTCAGCGAAGAAAAGACCATGACCAAAGCCTTGGAAGGAATCCGGATCCTGGACATGACCCACGTACAATCCGGACCAACCTGCACCCAGCTGCTCGCGTGGTTCGGGGCTGATGTAATCAAAGTGGAGCGTCCGGGAGTCGGCGATGCTACACGCGGCCAGTTGCGGGACATCCCGGATGTAGACAGCCTTTATTTCACCATGCTGAACCACAACAAACGCAGCGTCACCTTGAACACGAAAAGCGCGAAGGGAAAAGACGTGTTTGCCCGCTTGATCAAACACTGCGATGTGATGGTCGAAAACTTCGCCCCCGGGGCGATTGACCGCATGGGGTTCCCGTGGGAGAAAATCCAGGAGATCAATCCCCGCATGATCTATGCCTCGGTCAAGGGATTCGGTCCAGGCCCTTATCAGGACTGCAAGGTGTACGAAAACGTCGCGCAATGCACCGGCGGAGCGGCATCTACTACAGGCGAACTGGAGGGATTCCCGATGGTCACCGGTGCTCAGATCGGTGATTCCGGGACCGGACTGAACCTTGCGCTCGGGATTGTCACCGCGCTTTTTCAACGTGAAAAGAGCGGTCGTGGACAACGCGTTACCTGCGCCATGCAGGACGGGGTGTTGAATTTATGCAGGGTGAAAATGCGGGACCAGCAGCGGCTTTCTCACGGACCGCTGAAGGAATATCCACAGTACCCCAATGGCGAGTTTGGAGAAGCCACCCCGCGCAGCGGCAACGCCTCGGGCGGTGGCCAGCCCGGCTGGATCGTCAAGTGCAAGGGTTGGGAAGCCGATCCGGATGCCTACATCTATGTTATCACACAGGCAGCGGTATGGCCTGCGCTTGCGAGGACAATCGGCCGCGAGGACTGGATCGATGATCCGGAGTGGGCCACACCCGATGTCCGTCTGCCCAAGCTCGAAAAGGTCTTTGAAGCCATTGAAAAATGGACAATGACCAAGACCAAGTTTGAGGCCATGGATATCCTCAATCCGCTGAATGTACCCTGCGGCCCTATACTCAGCATGAAGGAACTGTCTGAAGAACCGTCTCTCAGGGGCACCGGCACCGTTGTCGAGGTGGACCACCCTGAACGCGGCAAGTACCTGAGCGTGGGCAACCCGATCAAGCTTTCGGATTCCCCGACCGTTGTACGGCGCTCACCACTTTTGGGCGAACACACCGATGAAATACTGAAGGAAATCGGTTTCAATGAGTCAGATATCGCAGAATCCAAAAGGGAAAGGGCGGTTTGATCAATCCTCAATAAGTGAGAAAGGAAACAATGCGACTGATCGTTATGGGACAGCAGGCTTTCGGCAAAGCCTGCCTGGAGGCAATCCTGCAAAGAAGCGAAGACGAGGTGGCGGCAGTCTATTGCGCTCCGGACAAGGAAGGCCGTCCGCTTGATCCAATCAAGGAGTTCGCCCTGGAGCAGGGTATTCCTGTCGTCCAACCTGATAACTTCAAGGACAAGGCTGTCCTGGACGAGATGCGCTCTTTCAACTCAGACCTCTGCGTAATGGCATACGTGACAATCTTCGTTCCAGATAAAGCGCGTGACATCCCTACTCACGGCTCGATCTGCTTCCACCCATCGCTGCTGCCGTTGCACCGCGGTCCAAGTTCAATCAACTGGGCCCTTATCAACGGAGCGACCAAGACCGGACTGACCATTTTCTGGCCAAACGACAGACTTGACGAAGGAGAAATCCTGCTGCAGAAGGAAGTGGCGGTCGACCCGGATGACACTCTTGGAACAGTTTATTTCCAGAAAATATTTCCCCTCGGGGTCGAAGCGGTGCTGGAGGCGATTGACATGGTGCGCACAGGAAACGCGCCACGCATTGAACAGGACGATTCAAAGGCTACTTACGAATCGTGGTGCAAACACGAACACGCTGAAATCGACTGGAACAGACCGGTTGCCGAAGTTCACAACCTGATCCGCGGGACCAATCCGCAACCCGGGGCGTGGACTACGATCGAGGGTAATGTTTTGAAAATATACGACTGCGCGAAGGTCGAAACTGCCGGACGGCCCGGTGAAGTGATAGAGGTCACTGATACCGGTTTCACGATCGCCGCAAGCGGTGGAGGCATCCTCGTGCAGCGAGTCAGGCCACACGACGACAAAAAACTCTCCGCTTCCGAATACATTTCCAGGATCAATATTTCCCCCGGATTAGTACTTGGGGATTAGCAAAGTCCCCGGGACGGAAAAACGGACTGCAAGGATGGCAATATGCAAGGTGGATCAGGTTTAACTGCCTCCCTGAAACATTCTATACACAGGTCAAGACTGTTGACGAGATTGTGAAATCAGGCTAGTAGAAAGAAAAAATTTCCCAGCCAGGGTCGCAGCATCCGGCGGTTGAAACCAAAAATCATTTAACACTCAGGCAGATGTGCGGCCAATCCTCCGAGGGATGTCTCCTTGTAAATGTGCAGCATGTCCTCCCCGGTTTTGTGCATGGTGGCGATCACCTTGTCAAGAGAAACGACGTGGTTTCCGTCTCCACGCCTGGCCAGCCTCGCGGCATTGATGGCCTTAATGGCCCCCATGGTGTTTCTTTCAATGCAGGGGATCTGCACCAATCCTCCCACCGGATCGCAGGTGAGGCCAAGGTTATGTTCCATTCCGATTTCCGCCGCGTTGGCAATCTGCCGCAGTTCGCATCCCATTACTGCCGCAAGTCCCGCCGCGGCCATTGAACAAGCAACCCCGATTTCTCCCTGACAGCCCACCTCTGCCGCGGAGATGGATGCCCCTTCCTTGTACAGGATGCCGACCGCGGCTGAGGTAAGAAGAAATGTAACGATCTTCTCCTCACTGAAGTCCATGCGGAATCGCTGGCAGTAATGCAATACCGCCGGGATCACTCCAGCGGCTCCATTCGTCGGCGCGGTTACGACTTTTCCACCGGCGGCGTTTTCCTCGTTGACTGCCAGGGCAAACAGGCTGACCCAGTCCATCAGGTCGGCAGGTGAAGGTTCGGGATTTTCCAGCAATTCCCGGTGCAGAGACGGGGCCCTTCTGCGCACATTTAATCCTCCCGGAAGCACAGTTTCTTTCGATGTGATCCCGCGCTGCACGCACTCCTGCATGGCGCCCCAGATATTCAGCAACCCTTCGTGGATTTCCGAATCAGTCCTCCGTGAGCGTTCATTGTCCCACATCAGTTCAGCACAGGTCTTCCCCGTCCGGTCGCAATGCAGGAGCAGGTCTTCGCAGGTATGAAAGGAATAGGGCGGTTCCGGAGATGTTACATCCTGTTCCCGGAGAAATTCTTCCTCGCTAAGAACAAATCCTCCTCCAACAGAGAAATACTCTTCTGCATGCAGTATATTTGCGGATGAATCAAACGCAGAAAAACGCATCCCGTTGGAATGCCGGGACAGCACTTCATCACAATAAAACAGCAAATGCTGCTGCTCTTCAAAAAACACCGGCTGCTCATCCATCAAACGCAGGGTTCCGACGCAGCGGATGCGCTCCAGCCTTGAGGGCACCTGTTCCGGCATCACTTCATCAGGCCTCAGACCTTCCAGTCCAAGCATTACCGCTTTGTCCGTTCCATGCCCCTTGCCGGTCAAAGCTAGTGAACCATACAGTTCGACCCTGACTGCTGATATTTTAGACAGGGGGAAATGATCCGTGCAGCTGAGCAGAAAATTTCTTGCTGCGATCATCGGTCCCACAGTGTGGGAACTCGAGGGTCCTATTCCTATCTTGAACAAGTCAAAAACACTGATGTTCATGTTTCTCCCAGGAGCATCATTTAAGCCGTATCAACGCCTGCTGCGCACTCGACGGCGTTCGCGTCTGCCACCGGATACGCTCCCCACCGAGGGTTCCCGGAATTTCCGGATCCAGCGTGCGCAGTCCGAATCATGCCCCATCATCACGTCAGCGCCCAAAACCGATTGAACCACTGATTGATGAAAGGGATTTGTGATTGCCGATGTCAAACCCGCGCCAATTGCCATGGTTAAAAACGCTGAATTGACCCCGTCCCTGTTTGGCAGTCCGAAACTGACATTTGAAGCTCCGCAGGTTGTGTTGACCTTAAGTTCCTCCTGCAGTCTCCGCACCAGGTGGAAGACCTGCCTGCCGGCTGAATTCATCGCCCCAATAGGCATCACCAATGGATCCACCACAATGTCCGCCCGGGGTATACCATAATCGGCCGCACATTCTACTATTTTCCTGGCTACAGCAAACCTGACATCCGGATCTTCGGAAATCCCTGTTTCATCATTGGAAATGGCAACGACGGCACACCCATGTTTTTTCACCAGCGGAAGGACAGACTCCAGCCGTTCCTCCTCTCCGGTGACTGAATTCAGCAGAGCTTTGCCCTGGTACACTTCCAACCCGGACTCCAGCGCGGCAACAACTGAAGAATCAAGGGAAAGGGGTACGTCGGTTAGGGATTGTACAAGTTTGATGGTCTCAGCGAGGATTTTTGGTTCATCCGCCAGCGGTATGCCGGCGTTTACATCCAGCATGTGAGCGCCCGCGGCGACCTGCGCCAATGCGTCCTGTTCGACACGGCTGAAATCGCCTGCCGCCATTTCTTTTGCCAGCAGCTTGCGTCCGGTAGGGTTGATCCGTTCACCGATGATGACAAACGGACGGTCAAAGCCGATCACCACCTCCTTGGTGGCAGAACTAATTATTGTTTCTGTCATTTGGATTTCTATATTTAGGTTTGTGATTACTCAGGCTGCTGAGAGGGATCAGGGGACATGAACCCCTTGTTTTTGATAAGTTCCTCCAGTGTTTCATCGGGGAACCGTTTTTCCAGTTCAGCTGCCGCGGAATCCGCAACGGATTGTGGGTCTCCCGCAAAGGAAACTGATACACGCCGCCAATCGCTCAAATATTCCGTGCTGGCCTGACGTCCCGCTCGCATGGCTGCTCGGTCGATGGCTTTCATGAAGCGCTCGGACAACTGTGCCCTGGCAGTCACCCTTTCATGTTTCGCGACCACCTGGGAGGGAATATCTCGCCAGTAGATGATGGTACGCTTACCCACCGTTCATTTCCCGACGGACAGGTTTGCAAGCGAACCTTCCAGGTCCCCGAAACCGGTAAAGCGGTATTCGTATTCCAGCCCTAGTCTTTCTGCTGAACTTTCCGCTTTCTGTTTTAAATCCTCGTCATCGGTTTGTGCGATGTAAACCAGTTTCCGGTAGTTTGCAAAATAACTCCGCAGCAGTTCCGGATAACGGTCCAAGCCTAGACCGCCTATCACTACGCGATCAAATGTCCTGACAAGAAAATCTGTCAGAAAGAAACTGCCGATTTCATTCCTTACCAATTCGGAGAAAAGATCACTTCCGGAATAAAACTGATAGCAATGGACCCCTGGTAAACGCTCCACCGCGAACTCCCGTAAAACAGCATCCAGCTTGCCCCCCGTTCCGCAGTCGGCGTATCCGGCAAATATTCTTGCATACTTTCCTCGTGCATCAAGCAGTTTCATGCACATTTCCTCAACGATACGGTCCGGAGCGTTGTGCAGTACGGCGGGAAGATAGCGTACATGGAGGTTATCCCATCCATTAAGACGTACCAGCGTGGATATTTCAGCAGCCAGCGCTCCGCAGGCAAGAACAAGTGTTTTGTCCGGACACATCCTCATTGCCATCCAGGGTCTCGAATCAAAAGTAGGGGCGGACCTGCGTGTCCGCCCGCACCTGCGATGAGCAGAATGGCTGTTTATCCTGCCTGCGATGCTCGATTCATGGCGTCGTCGCCGTTGCATGGCGAAATCCCGGATTTAATAGTTTGATTCAGGCAGCAATTGACTTGTCTGTAGCGCTGTTGCTTTCCCGGCGCCGGGAAATCATCGTTTTCGCAGTTTCCACTGCCACGGCTGCATCCCTGCAGTAGGCGTCCGCCCCAATGGCCCTGCCGAATTCCTCGTTCAGCGGCGCACCTCCGACGAGCACGATATAATCGTCGCGGCGACCCTGATTTATCAGTTCATCGATTACCACTTTCATGTAGGGCATGGTGGTTGTCAGCAGCGCGGACATGCCGAGGATATCCGGCTGGTGTACTTCCAGCGCCTCGAGATAATTTTCCACCGGGTTGTTGATACCGATATCGAACACCTCAAAACCCGCACCCTCGAGCATCATGCCGACAAGATTTTTCCCGATGTCATGAATGTCTCCCTTTACTGTACCGATGACAACTTTACCGATGCTTGGGGCGCCTGTTTCAGCCAGCAGCGGACGGAGGATGGCCATGCCTCCCTTCATCGCGTTCGCGGAAAGCAGTACTTCCGGGACAAAGAGGATCCCGTCCCGGAAATCGATACCGACTATACGCATCCCCTCGACGAGCGCTTCACTGAGCACTTTGTCAGGAGACCATCCGCGTTCCAGAAGAATCCTGGTCCCTTCTTCGATTTCCTCTTTCAGCCCGTCGTAGAGGTCGTCGTGCACCTGCTGCACGAGTTCATTATCCGCTAGAGCCGACAGGTCGAGTTCTTCTTCCATCATTTCTTTTTCTTCCTTGCTCATTTTGCCCCTTTTCAGGAAAGTCTGTTTCCGCCTGACGGTTCAGGCTGATAAGATAGGTTCAGTTTGAATAAACTCACATATTTGAATCCGGGAAAGAATCCTTGCGTTTGCGCACAAAATCCCGTAAAGCCTCATCTATCGAAGGGTCGATTAGTGGCGCTTCATACTCATTCAGCATTTGCTTGCAAATGCTGTTTGCCCGATTAACCGCATCTTGACTGCCCTCTGCCTCCCATTGCTCAAAACTGTTGTTGTCCGCGATTGTAGACCGGTAAAATGCCGTCTCGAAATTCTCCTGGGTGTGGGCGCACTCGAGGAAATGCTTTCCGGGTCCCACTTCCCGAATGGCGTCCAGGGCCTGTCCGTTTTCAGATAAATCCACTCCTTTGAGGAAAATCTGCATCATTCCTGCCTGGTCAACATCCATCATGAATTTTTCATAACTCATCACCAGCCCCCCCTCAAGCCATCCCGCCACGTGGACCATGAAATTCACTCCGGCAAGCATCGCGTGCTGCAGGGTGTTGGCCGATTCATAAGCCGCCTGGGCGTCCGGGATTTTTGCCGCGTTCAGCCCTCCTCCGCTGCGGAAAGGCACCCCCAGACGCCTCGCAAGCGCAGCCAACGCATACAAGGCCAGCGCCGGTTCCGGGGTGCCGAATGTGGGGGCCCCGGACTGCATTGAAGTGGAACTGAGAAATGACCCGAAAATAACCGGAGATCCCGGGCGGACCAACTGGGTGTAGGCGACCCCCGCAAGCGCCTCTGCCAGGTTCTGCGCGACTACTCCGGCAACGGTTGTCGGAGACATAGCTCCCGCCATCACAAATGGTGAAATGATGGTCGGCTGGTTGTGAGATGCGTAAACTCGCGCGGCGCCAAGCATGGTCGCGTCATAAACCAGGGGGGAATTGGCATTGATCAATCCAGCGATCACCGCGTTCTGATCCACGAACTCAGTGCCAAACAGGATCTTTGCCATTTCCACCGAATCCTCCGCCCTTTCTGGCGCCGTAACCGAGCCCATAAATGGTTTGTCGCTATACCGTATATGAGCGTAGACCATATCCAGGTGGCGTTTGTTGACCGGCAGATCAACCGGTTCGCATACTGTTCCCCCGGAATGGTGCAGGTGGGGAGTGATGTAGGCCAATTTGACGAAGTTCCGGAAATCCTCAATTGTCGCGTATCGACGTCCCTTGTCCAGGTCCCTCACGAATGGAGACCCATAAGCAGGTATCAGCACCATGTTGTTTCCGCCGATCCTGACGCTGCGTTCCGAGTTGCGTGCATGTTGGGTAAATTCACTGGGGGCAGATTTCCGGACGAGTGTACGGCACAACCCCTTGGGGAAACGCACCCGTTCCCCTTTGATTTCCGCCCCGGCGTCTTTCCACAATTCCAGGGCCCGTGTATCACCACGGAACTCCATTCCCACTTCTTCCAGGATAATGTCGGCATTCCGTTCCAGCAGTTGCAGTTCTTCCTCGTTAAGAAGTTCCAAAACCGGGACCTTGCGGCTTATGTATGGGGGGGCGGTCAAATTCCGCTTTCCACGCTCGCTTCTGCGAGCGGCACGCCCCCCTCCTCTTTTACGCCTTTCGGTCATGTTTGTGTTTGGGTTCGAGTCATTCCTGGAGGCAGGTTTCCGTGCTAGAATCAGAATTTGTTGGGTTGAATTTCACCATCAGGCTGAATGTGCCGGAACGGTTGCGCAAATCCTCCTGTCTGTGCACTTTAAACTGCCGGGCAAATTCCGCCATGCTGCGGGCGTGAAAAGTAGGCTGTACCAGGGTATATGGTTCCGGGGTAGCGCCGAATCCGGGCTGGTTGTGCCTGCGGTGGATCCAGACTGTTGCCCAGCCCAATTCGGTAACAGGGATGATGTCGTGAAACTGACTCTGAGCCACATGCAGGATTTCACCGGCATCAATCCGGTCAGGGGCAATACTTTTGAGTACCGCCTGGAAAAGGCGTTTGTCCGGCTTGTTCACGCCCACCCGATCGCAGGTGAAGGCATCATCAAACGGGTTGCCCATGTTGGCGGACATGTACTTTAAAAATCGCTGATCAGAGTTTGTCACTGCAACCAGGCGGAAATAACGCCCTAATTCCTCCAGGGCATCCACCGTGTCCGGAAACGGAGGCCACTGCCTGACTGAAAGCTGAAACCGCTCCCCATCCTTTTCCTTGGGTTTCAATCCCCAGCGTGAAAGCATGTCGCTGTATATTACCGGCAGAATCTCAGTAAACGAACTTTGCGGAAGCAGACGCAGGTATTTTGCCTCGGTCCCGGCAAACCCGGTGAGTATCTCATCCTCAGTTTTTTCCAATCCGAGCGCTTTCAAGTGCGGTTTGAACCAGTTAAGGATCCCCGTTTCAAAATCGATCAGGGTCCCTGCCACATCGAAAGTGAGGGTGGTGAAATCGCAAATACGCATTTTCTTATTCAGTTAATTTGCGGGCCTAAACCGTTCTTGGCTCCTTCGCTCATGCCCACCTCGATCAAAGTCGGGCTCATTTTTTCCACGGGCAGCCGTATCGGAAATCTTTTACGAATTGCACGATCCATTGCATTGTCCAGATGATTCGGGTAATGCGTGCTCAGCACCTGGCGCACCACACGCGCTGCGCGAGTGACCACGTCTACAGCTCCCTGTTCAACCCAATTGTTGATGTTTTCACGATCACCGATTGATGGGTAAAGGTAGTCGGTTTGCATCCGCTTCAAAGTCTGTTCATGGCCCAGGTAATGCCCCGGCCCTTCCAGGCAGACTTCCCTGATCTGGGCAATATCCAGTGTATCCTCACTGAATTCGATGCCCCTAACCGTGCGGTTGATGGCGCCGAGCATGTCGTTGTCGATGACGTAACTCTCAAGACTGCATCCGAGCAGGCTGGCTTGCATGCCGGCCGATTCATAAACGAGGTTAACCCCTGAATGAGCAGCCAGGGCGACGGTGTATCCTTTTTCATACCCTGATTGCGCATCGGGAATTTTGGAATCGGTCATTCCCGCGGCAACACCGGAAGGCAGATCATAAAACCGTGCCATTTGCCCGCACGCCGCCATTAACACTGCCTGTTCTCCGCTGCCTCCGCTCATCGCGCCGGTGCGAAGATCGGATACAAAGGGCCATGTCCCGAATATTGCGACCGCACCGGGTTGAACGGCATTCACATATACAAGTCCGGCCAGGACTTCAGCAACAGACTGCACAATGCTCTGGGCAAGAGACGCAGGAGAAGTCGCACCCGCTTGGCCGGCTGAAAGCAACTTGACCGGCATCCCACCGCGCACCGCCGCTTCCATGCAGCGGCATGCGTCTTCAGCAAATTTCAAAGGGGGAACTACAAAGCAACTGGAGTTGCTGACAAACGGTCGCTCCCGCCATTTTTTTTCTCCGCCGGAAATTAAATGGAGCATCTGCAGCGCTTCCTCCACGTGTTCCGGATGTGAAAAACTTGTTCCCACATGTTTCCGGGTCCCTGCAATGGAGGCATAGCAGGTGTTGATGTCCATTTCCCTAGGGTCAGTCAAATCCCGGCACACCACCGGGCGCTGAAAGAAATGGATATGTTCAAGCGCATCACAAAGTCGGGCGATATTATAAAGATCTGAAACCGTCGATTCCCGGTAACCGCGGGTGACCGCATCCACCATGTGTACCGCAGCGCCCGCTGTACCAAAATATACTTTCCTGCCGTTCAAGTGCAGGTCGAATTCCGGGCTTGCCCCATGTAGCGTGATATCCCGTCCGGCTCCGGAAATGGTGTCTTCCACCACTGAGCGTGGAAACAGCAGACGCCCTTCATCCGATAGTTTGCAGCCCGCGGCACGGCATAGTTCGATGCATGAAGGGATGGCATCCGCCATTCCCACTGTCTCCAAAACCTGCAGCACCGCCTCGTGAATGCGCGGCAGGTCTGTTTCTTTCAGTGGCTGGTAATGCCCTCCTTCCATCCCTGGGCGAACGGGTTTGAGGTGTTCTGGAAGCGCCGCCGCCCGTTTCATTTTCCGAGCGTTTCTACCACCCATCCTAACATTGTGTGTGCCTGCCATTTTGCCTCATGAAATTTACAACCCTAATCCCGCAGCCTCGTGTTTTCCGGGTCATAAAGTGCTTTTTCAAACACGGTTGCCATGCGCCGTTTACCCAGCAGACTTATGTCGAAACGGGTGCCGGGTTCCGAGTACCGTGGGGAAACATAGGCGAAAGCCAGGCTC
>CAYFLK010000027.1:9314-12583 GCA_964344035.1 uncultured Pseudomonadota bacterium | reverse complement strand
TCATGCCGACAGTGTGCCCGTATGCTCCGCTGGTCGTCACCCCAATGATTTCTTCCCCATCGAGCACCGGTTCGTTGCCCAGACAATCCGCATCCTCCGCGTCCACCGACAGGTAGACCAGCTTCGTATTGCCCCCGAGCAGTTTTCTGGACAATGTTGCTTCACGGCCGATGAAGGTTTTGCTGAAATCCACAAAACGTTCCAGCCCGGCTTCCATCGGAGTGATTTCGGTGGTCAACTCGCTCCCCCATCCCTTGTATGCTTTTTCCATGCGCAACGAGTTGACCGCGTAGGTGCCGAAATTGGCGATCCCGAATTCAGCCCCGGCTTCCATCAGCGCGTCATAAAGCCGCTGCATTTGATCCATGGGATGGTGCAGTTCCCAGCCCAGTTCGCCGACATAGGAGACCCGGAGGGCACGCGTGGGAATTCCTGAGACCTCTATCCGCGCTGCACTCATCCAAGGGAAAGCATCATTGCTTAAATCCGCGTCGGTCAGCTTCCTTAGCACTTCACGTGAGCGCGGTCCGGATAGAACCAACACGCCGTAATTATCCGTGACGTTGATCACGGATACATCTTCGGCATCGCCCACATGCCGGTTCATCCAGTCCAGGTCGTGAGTTTCAGCAGCGGCGGCGGAAAGAACATAGAAGAGGCCCTGATCCAGGCGGGTGACCGTTGCTTCGCACTCGATCCCGCCCAATTCGGTAAGCATGTGTACGAGTGCAATCCCGCCGGGCTTGTCGGGGAGGCTATTTGCACAGATCCGGTTTAAAAAACCCTCTGCGTCAGCACCACTCACCTCATACTTTGCAAAACATGAGAGGTCAAGCAACCCAGCCCTTTCACGCACCGCCCGGCATTCCTCCGCCACGGTTGCAAAGGAGTTGTTGCGCCTAAAACTGTAGCGCTCTCCTTCGCGTTTGCCGTCAAACCACTTCGCCCGTTCCCAGCCATAGGTTTCCGCGAAAACGGCGCCTTGTTTCCGAAGGTTCTCAACAATCGGAGTCACACGCACCGGACGGCCGGCATCACGGAATTCTCCGGGGTAATAAGTCGCGTACATGTGCCTGTATTCGTCAATCGATTTGTCCAGTGCATACTGGCCAAGCGCCCAATCCCCAAACCGGCGCGGATCGAATTCACGCACATTGATTTCAGTTTGCCCGTGCATCATCCACTGGGCGAGGTATTTGCCCGCTCCCGGCCCCTGGGTGATGCCGATGCTGGCGGAGCAGCACATCCAGAAATTACGCAGTCCCGGGGCCGGACCGAGCAGGAAATTCCCGTCCGGCGTATGGGTGATCGGCCCACTGACGACCTTCTTGATCCCGGCTGTTTCAAAAACGGGGAGGCTCTGTGCGGCCACTACCAGATGCGGTTCCAGCCGCCCGGTATCCGGAGGAAGCAGAGCATTGTCGAAACTCCAATCTATGCCTTCCAGCCCCCATGCTTCAGGCTGCATTTCGTAAGGCCCGATTATGAGTCCGTTCTGTTCCTGCCGGTAGTAGCACGAGGACCGCGGGTCCCGCGTCACAGGCAGCTCTTTTTCAAGCGCGGAAACCTCGGGGATTTCCTCTGTCACCAAGTACTGGTGTACCATGTTGACCATAGGCACTTTGAGACCGACCATTTCACCAACTTGGGCGCAGAAAGAACCGGCGGCGTTTACCACGTGTTCACAGATGATGTTTCCCTGTTCCGTGATAACGTCCCATTCACCGGAAGAACGCTTTTTGATGCCTGTCACCCTGTTGTTGCGGTAAATCTCCGCGCCGTGGTTGCGAGCACCAGCTGCCATGGCATGTGTCACTCCGCTTGGGTCGGCATGTCCATCTCCGGTCGTATATGCCCCCATCAAAACCGAGTCGGTATTCAGCAGCGGGTTGACCTGCCTGATTTCCCGCGGACCGATAAGGTGACACTCAGCTCCCACCTGGTCAAGTATGCCCTTAACATAGTGAAACCAGTCCACCTGGTCCTGGTCAAAGGCGAGCCGAAGGGCCCCGCATCCATGCCACCCGGTTGCCTGCCCGGTTTCCGCTTCCAGCCTGGTGTATAGGTCCGCGCCGTAGTAATGGATTTTCGCCATGCTGAACGACCCGATGAAATGCGGGATCAACCCGGCAGCATGCCAGGTCGAACCAGAAGTCAGTTCCCCTTTTTCCACCAGCACCACATCAGTCCAGCCTGCTTTTGTCAGTTCATACAGCAGGCCCACACCCATGACCCCGCCGCCGATGATCACCACTCTCGCGTGTGTTTTCATGGTTTCACTCCTTTGTTCATGCTGCCTGAACACGCCGGCGTTTCCGGCGCCTGTTGTTTGTTACGCCAGGTCCCGACTTTACAGGAGGCGGCAGTTCCACATGCCGTGACAAATGCGGGAATGCATCTGTCCGATGCGGAAAAGCCATCGCGGACACAAAATGCGACTGAAACTCAGGTTCCACCGCGGTTTCCACTTTTTCCACCACGCGCACTACTTTTTCAATATCCTTCCGTGTACTGTAATTGAGCAGGGCAATGCGTGCGCCAGTCCCCGCTGCATTTCCGGCGGAGCTTACATCTTCAAGGTTACAATCCGGAATCATTCCCAGCACCATCGCGTATTTGACATCGATCCGGCTGCCGAATGCACCGGCCAGACGGATGCGATCCACGCTCTCGATCCCCATCTTTTCCATCAACAGCCGGATGCCTGCATACAGCGCAGCTTTTGCCAGTTGCACCGCGCGCACGTCATTTTGGGTGATAGCCAAATTCTGGAGGCCTTCATGGAGGACATAGCAAAAAGCGGGGCCTTCTTCCTTCACACGCGTGGTACGGTTCGCGTGGGTCCCGTCAATCATGCCGTCAGGGCTGACGATTCCGGACAAATACATCTCCGCTATCGCTTCGATGATCCCCGAACCGCAGATGCCGGTGATGCCTGTTTTTCCGCAAGCGTTCTTGAAGTCCGGGTCATCGGACCACAAATCACAGCCGATTACTTTGAAACGAGGTCTCAGGGTTTCCCGGTCAATGCGTACCCGTTCAATGGCGCCGGGCGCTGCACGCTGGCCGCGGGTAATCTGTGCTCCCTCAAAAGCGGGTCCGGTCGGACTGGAAGCGGCAAGCAGCCGTTCGGAATTTCCCAGCACTATTTCCGCGTTGGTGCCCACATCGACGAGGAGTGTGATTTTGTCTCCGTGATGAGGGCTTTCCGCAAGAATCATGGCCGCGGTGTCCGCCCCGACATGTCCGGCTATGCAGGGCAGCGTGTA
>CAYFLK010000027.1:0-9304 GCA_964344035.1 uncultured Pseudomonadota bacterium | reverse complement strand
TACGTTCTCGCACCCAGGTGCAGACGCAGATCAATGTCCCCCGCCTTTACCTCCAGAGGACCGTCGGTCGCAAGCGCAAACGGCGCGACGCCCAGTTCCACCGGACTGATCCCGTGCAGCAGGTGGTGCATGATCGGGTTGCCGACAAACACAGCTTCGATCACGTCTTCAGGAACCACCCCGGCTTTTTCGGTAACTTCCTCAGTCAACTGGTTTATCGCTTCTCTGACCGTCTTGGTCAATTCGAGGTCCCCTCCTGGGTTCATCATCACGTATGAAACGCGGCTCATCAAATCCTCTCCAAAGCGGATTTGCGGATTCATGATGCCTGCAGTGGCCAGGATTTCTCCTGATTTTATATCGCACAGGTGGGCGGCAATGGTGGTCGATCCCACATCTACCGCCATCCCCAGCAGCGATTCCCTGTAACCCGGAAAAACGGTGCGCACCTTTCCAAGCTGATCGACGGCGGCGGTGACTTTCCAATCAGCCTCACGTAACGTCCGTTGAACTGTGCGCAACATACCGTCATCCAAGCACGGGTTCGACAACCCCCATTCGCTTGAAAGAGCGTCGGTCAAACGCCGCAAATCAGAACCGCCCTCCTCAAGTTTGGGCTGTTGGACTTCGACGTAATACAAGCGGATCGGCGGATCGAGTTCAATGCTGAAAAGTTCCGCTTCCTTGCGTATCACCTGCCGGTGAATCTGGCTTTCGCGGGGAATGTCGATTACGCAGTCGCCCAGCAGTTTTGCCAAGCAGCCGAGGCGGTGTCCGGGCTTCAATTTTTCACCCAGACGGACATTTGCAGATTCCTCGGCATCCAGCAAGGACAGGTTATCCGGTAGGGATGTGATCCCGTGCTTGGCAAATTCCCCTGTAGCCGGCTTTACCTGGCAGCGTCCGCAAATTCCTCTTCCGCCGCATACGGAATCGAGGTCCACCCCGAGTTCCCTGGCGGCCTGCAAAACAGTAATACCAGCGGGAAAACTGCCGCGCATGCCGGAAGGCGTGAATACCACCTTCAAAGTTCTGTCCGCTTTCATAGGCATTGGTTTACTTTTGTACAAGTCCGGTCAAAGATTATTCCCTGCTCCCCGTTCATTCAACCATTCGGAGGCTTTAGACAACCCTCCGAAGGGAAACAGATGTAATTGATCGTACCCCTTAAGTTCAGACACCATGACATCGGGTTTGTTGATAAACAGCAGTTTGCTCAAGTTGAACCCCTGTTTTTTCAAAACTGATGAGGACGCTTTTACTCCGCAGACCTTGGCATAGTGCATCAGGGATTTCATTGTCGCGGGTCCGGCGACGCCTATGTGCACCGGGTTTTCTATCCCCTGCTGACGCAGCCGCCAGATCCACTCATTGACCGCTGATGAGTCAAAACTCCATTGTGACACAATACGCATTTCCACCCCGTTGGTTTCTGCCCAGCGTATTTTTTTCAGCAGGCTGAAATCGCATTCCGGGTCATCCGGGTTTCCTTCCGGATGCCCAGCAACTCCAATGCTGAAAATGCCGTGCTGCTGAAAGGCGCCGGTATTCAGCATGTCCATTACTGAACTGAATTGACCGCGGGGGGCGCAGTGTCCACCTGCGATCAGTAAAACGCGGTCAACACCGAGGTCCTGGAATTCGGAAAGCAACCCGCGCAGTTGCTCTTCGTCGATGAGATTACGTGCTGCCAGATGCGGAACAGCATAACGTCCGGAATCCCGCACCACTCTGGTTGCCTCCAGAACGTCGGCCGGATCAGATTCCGGTATCATTGTAATATAGACTTCTTCGATCGAATCCAGCAGCAAATGTAACTGCCCGGCGTACCTCGAAACAATTTCCAGAGACCAGCGTTCAACGTTTCTGTCAGTAATTTCTGATTCCCGCGTCTTCGGTTCTTCTGAAACCCGCCCCAGAGATTCCGTTGCGTTTAATGCGTCCATTTCCACCTTGGTACGGATGATTGTAGTTTTTGCATACTCTAAAGCTATTGATTGCAGTTTGAATACCACTCATATCATGTTGATAATACAGTGATTATTTTAGCTGTTTTGGGAAACAGGAACACCCTGTTCCGGTTTTTGGAAACGTGTCGACCCGATGTCCGCTGAAACCGAGCAAAGACAGTCATTATTCAACTTTGTTATAATAATATAAATAATTTCATTTGGTTATGCTTACGTCCCCGGGAGAGAAAACAATGCCTGAAGCAGAACTGGGAGTTCTACATTTTCTCAATTCGGAACCGATGATTCCGAATTATGTTTTCCTTCAAGATTGGCGGGCATGCTAAAAAACATCAGGAAACACCTGAAACGCAATCAATGAAGCACAGCCCCCACCGCAACCTGTGAAAATTGGAAAGCACTTTGAAAACATAAAATACACATGAGATGATGCCAAAAACGGAGGGAGAGTTTGCCAAGCAGAACACTGCTACTGCAAATGAAATTCCAGCTTTCAATGCAGGTAAACCCTCGATGAGTTTTACGGGTGGAAAGAAAAGCGTAAGGGGGGCGGCTATTTTTGCTAACCCTGCCGAACTGTTTTCAGTACAGGAGTGGTATTATACACCAAGAGGGCCCTGGCGTTTTTGATGCTGAAGCGGGGATTCAAATATCCGGTCAGATTAAAGGAAAAAAACGCTGACCGAATTTGGTTAAAAAAGTCTGAATACCCCTTTTACATCTGGAGCATGGCAATCACTTTGCTGATGCTGTCCTTGGCATCGCCGAAAAGCATCGAGGTATTTTCACGGTAATAGAGGGGGTTGCCGACTCCGGAATATCCGGTCGCCATGCTGCGTTTGAGTACCACCACCATTCCGGATTTCCAGACTTCGAGCACAGGCATTCCGTAAATCGGACTGGACGTGTCGTCGAGGGCGCCCGGATTGACGATATCGTTGGCGCCGATGACCAACACCACGTCGGTATTTTCAAATTCAGGGTTGATTTCCTCCATTTCAAAGACGATATCGTAAGGCAGATTTGCTTCGGCGAGCAGGACGTTCATGTGACCGGGGAGTCTTCCGGCAACGGGATGGATAGCAAAATGGACTTCCTTGCCGCGGCTGCGCAGCATTTCTGTCAGTTCCTGCACAACATGCTGTGCCTGAGCGACAGCCATTCCATAACCAGGGACGATTATAACTTTACCCGCCGCAAGCAGGTGTTCACGTGCTTCTTCATGAGTCATCGCGTGGACTTCCCCTTCATCCCCGGTGGATTCGGCCATGGTCCCCTCCTCAACACCGAACCCACCGGCGATCACGCTGATGAAGGAACGGTTCATGCCCCGGCACATGATGTAGCTGAGGATTGCCCCGCTGCTGCCGACCAGCGCCCCGGTGATGATCAGCAGGTTGTTCGAAAGCATGAATCCCGCGGCCGACGCGGCCCATCCGGAATAGCTGTTAAGCATGGATACCACAACCGGCATATCCGCTCCGCCGATGGCCATGATCATGTGGGCACCGAGTACAGAAGAGATAATGATGATCAGCAGCAGCGAGTTCAAAGCTCCCCCGGGTTCTCCCGCGAGAATAAAACCACCCAACACAATACAGCCAATGACCATCAACAAATTGAGCTGGTGCCTCATCGGCAGGTAAAGAGGCTTGCTGCCGATGATCCCTTGCAGCTTTCCAAATGCAATCACGGACCCGGTGAATGTGACTGCGCCGACAATCACGCCGATTATGATTTCCACTTCATGAATGATCAAATCGCTCCCCTGAAGTCTGCCGGATTCCAGATAACTTACAACTCCGACCAGTACCGCGGCCGCCCCGACAAAGCTGTGGAGAATTGCAACCAACTCCGGCATCGCAGTCATCTCCACTCGGCGGGCAACAAAAACCCCGAGTCCTCCGCCGACGAGCATCAGCGCCAACAGCCAGAAATAATCTGACGCCTCTCCTCTCAGGCTGAGCAGGGTGGCAACGACGGCCAGTCCCATCCCTGCGATTCCATAGAGGTTGCCCCGACGCGCGGTTCCCTGCTGTGACAAACCCCCGAGGCTGAGGATGAAGAGAATGCTTGCCACAAGATAGGCGATAGTGATGAGTCCTTCAGGCATGGGTGGTTTTTTGTGTGTAGATTAACAAAACCCGAACAAGTGACGGTTATTTGCCATTTGCCGCATTATTTCCTAAACATCTCCAGCATCCGCTGCGTCACCAGAAACCCGCCGAAAATGTTGATGGTGGCAATTAGTATCGCAATACCCGCCAGCAGAGGCTGAGATCCGGCAATGTGGATCATCCCCCCGATGACGATTATGCCGCTGATAGCATTGGTAACGCTCATCAGCGGAGTGTGCAGTGCGGGAGTGACATTCCAAATCACCATGTATCCGACAAAACAAGCCAAAGCGAACACGGTGACGTGCGCAAGGAAAGTGGACGATCCGGAGAAACCGATCAAAATCAGAAGCGCAGCCGCCAAAGCCATGCCGATACCCCTCGCAATACGGCCGCTAGGGGATAATTTTGAGGTAACTTCTTCAGTACCCGCAATCGATTCCTTTTCAGTTGTTTCAGCAACTTGTGCCGGCTGTGCCGGTTTTTCCTGTTCCTTAATTTCAGGCGCGGGCGGAGGCCAGGTGATTTCGCCCTCGTAGACCACTGTTATAGCGCGGCTGATTTCATCCTCCATGTCGATATTGCAACTCACGCCATCGCCAAGGTGTTGCAGGATTTTCAGCAGGTTGTTGCTGTATAACTGGCTGGACTGGGTAGGCAGGCGGCTGGGGAGATCGGTGAAACCGATAATGATGACATCATGCTCCCTTGCCAGCTCCCCGGGATTGGTAAGTGCGCAATTGCCGCCGCTTTCCGCGGCGAGGTCCACGATCACCGAACCTGGTCTCATCGACTTGACCATTTCCTCGGTGATCAGAATCGGGGCTTTTTTCCCGGGAATCGCGGCCGTGGTGATGATGATGTCCACATCTTTCGCCTGGGCGGCAAAGAGTTCCATTTCCGCCTTGATGAAGGCCTTGCTCATAACCTTTGCGTATCCTCCGGACCCGGTACCGTCTTCTTCAAAATCGAGTTCGAGGAATTCCGCCCCCATGCTTTGCACTTCATCCTTGACAGCCGGACGGGTATCGAAGGCGCGGACGATCGCGCCCAGGTTCCGGGCCGTGCCTATCGCGGAAAGCCCCGCGACGCCTGCGCCAATGACCAGCACTTTGGCCGGTGGGATCTTCCCCGCCGCGGTGATCTGGCCGTTGAGGAGACGTCCGAAGAGATGCGCGGCTTCCATCATCGCCCGGTAACCGGAGATGTTCGCCATGGAACTGAGCACGTCCATTGACTGCGCCCGGGAAATGCGCGGAATCGCGTCGGCGGAGAGAGCCGTGCCTCCCGAGGCAGCGAGTTTCTTCAGCAGCGGTTTGTTTCTTCCCGGATCAAGCATGCTGATCAAGCAACAGTCCTCCCGCAGCAACGATACTTCGTGTTTCCTTAGCTTTTTGTTCATTTCCGGAGCACGCACTTTCACCACCCGATCTGCACGTTCCCATACCTCCGAGGCGCTTTCCACAATCTCGGCCCCGGCATCCCTGTATTGGCTGTCAGGGAAATTCGCTGCCGCGCCCGCGCCGGATTCCACTATGATTTGATGTCCCAGCTTCTCCAGTTGTCCCAATGTCGAAGGAACAAGGGCTACCCGCCTTTCACCGGGATGGATTTCTTTCGGCACTCCAATGATCATCGAATTCTCCTGATCGGTTGAACAAAGTTATGAATCAGAATGATAACATAAAATGGGGATGTCCCCGTGTACGCAATTTTACGGATAGGATTTTTGGGCGAGAATATAGATGCACTTAATAATTTATTTCAGTTTATATTTTTTTTCAAGCTGAAGTCACAGGCAGGCAGGGTTCAGGCTCGAGCGGAAAGTTCGGTGAGGATTTTCAAGGCTGTCGCATCCAGGCGCTCAAACTGTTCAGGAGTACATCTCCACTGCCAGTTGTTTTCCAAAGTCCCGGGAAGGTTCATGCGACATTCCCCGCCGAGGTTGAGCAGATCCTGGAGAGGGGCGATGGCGAGATTCGCTGGAGAAAGCCAGGCGAGTCTGATCATTTGCCAGGCCGTGTTTTGCCCGTCAACCTCCCGTCCAAGGTACATCCTTAGCTGTTCCCGTCCCTTGGGATCGATTTCCCGCCACCAGCCGCGGGTGGTGTTGTTGTCATGTGTACCGGTATAAACCACAGTACATTTCTCGTAAAGGTGCGGTAGAAAGGGGTTGTTCCAGTCACCCGTAAACGCGAACTGCAGCACCTTCATTCCCGGCACTCCGCAGGCTTTTCTCAGTTCATTTACTTCAGCGGTGATCATGCCGAGGTCTTCGGCAATTACCGGCAGTCCTCCCAAATCTCTGCTTATTTCCTCGAAAAAAGCTTGCCCTGGTCCGGGTTCCCATGAGCCTTTTACCGCGGTGGTTTCTTCCGCCGGGACAGCCCAATAGCGTGCAAAGCCGCGAAAATGATCGATTCGAACTAAATCAAACTGTTTAATCAGGGCCCTAAACCGCTGTTTCCACCATACGTATCCCCGTTCTTTCATACGCTCCCAGCGAAACAGGGGGTTCCCCCAGCGCTGGCCGGTTTCACTGAAGTAATCGGGAGGTACTCCCGCGACCCGCATGGGCCGCCCTTCCTCATCTAGTTCGTAAAGGTCAGGGCTTGTCCACACATCCGCGCTGTCGTGTGCGACGAAAATCGGCAGGTCCCCGATTAGATGCACTTCCTGCTCATGGGCATATTTCCGCAAGTAGTCCCATTGCCGGAAAAACTGCCATTGTGCAAACCGGTGAAAAGAAATGCGCCCGGCATGTGTTTCACGGAAGTCACGTAAGGCGTCCTCATCCCGCGATCTCCAATCGTGAGGCCACTCGACCCAGCTTTTTCCCGCGCAGATCTCTTTGATCGCGGCGAACAGCGAGTAGTCATCCAGCCAGTGATCATTGTCCGCACACCAAACCTTCCACTCCTCTTTATGAAAGGGTGAAGCGCTTTTTTCAAACAGACGCCAGGCATCTTCAAGCAGGGAGAGTTTCCATCCCCCTGCACGGGGAAAATCCACGTATTCTTCGGGGAAATCCGGTGCATCGGCAAGTCTATCCGGTTTCAACCAACCCTCCCGCAGCAGCTGGTCGAGGCTGATCAACAAGGGGTTGCCGGCAAAAGCAGAAGGAGACTGGTAGGGGGAGTGCCCGAACGCAACCGGACCGAGAGGCAACACCTGCCAGAATGACTGCCCGGATTCCGCCAGAAAATCGACAAACCGAAAGGCCGTCGGCCCGAGATCGCCAATTCCCTGACCCCCGGGAAGGGAGGTCGGATGCAGGAGGACCCCGGATGCTCTGCGGTGCAGCAGATCATCAGTCATTGGATGTTTACATGGCAGGTCTTGGACAGACACGGAGATCTACCCGGATTGCCGATTTATGTGCCAGGCCCGGATATTTCCCTGTCAGGTCTTACGGCCGAGGTAGAAACCACATCCGGGTAGATGGACCAAGTTGTTTTTCACCTTTCCGGATCTTGCATGCGAAGGTGGAGTGCAGCTTGTGATGGTTCCAGCAGGCAGGGACGTCCATTGTTCCTCGGTGGAAAAATTCGCGGCAACGACCATTGTTTCACCGTCTTTGCTGCGTTCAAAAACATAACACTCGTTTTCACACAGGAATTCTCGGAATTCGCCGATCCGCAGGGCAGGAAAAGCTTTACGCAAGCGCAGCATTTCACGCAAGACATGCAGTGTACTGTGCGGATCGTCCTGGACCTGGTCCAAAGCCAGCGGGCTTTTTGCGGGCAACCATGGTTTGGCCCCGGCATTAAATCCCTGGTTAGGGTAATTGCTTTGCCAGGGAAACGGGGTGCGGCACCCGTCCCTTCCCTTGATGTCGGGCCAGAAATGGATGCCCTGTGGGTCTTTCAGTTCTTCACGGGAAATAGGATATTCCTCCATGTCAACCTCTTCCCCGTAATAAAGTATCGGGGTCCCTCTTAAAGACAGCATTAGCAGCAGCATCATCTGCTGAAAACCTTCCCTCTCTCCCGAGGCGGAAAAACGCGATTTCATGCGGACGCAGTCATGGTTGCTCAAAGACCAGCAGGGCCAGCCGTTTTCAATTATTTTTTCGGTGTACCGCACAACCCGTTCAAAATATGCCGCGTCCATGTGCTGGCTGAGCATGGCAAAGGTGTAAGCCATATGCAGCCCGTCGCCATTTTTCACATAATCCGCGCTCAACTTGAGGGTGGACTCCAAGCCTGCGATGCTGCCTATTTCCCCGATTGAAGTGATGGCGCTGCCTTCGTTGAATATCCCACGGAGAAACCGGATGAACTCCATGTTTTCCGGCCGGTCCCGGGAAAACCTGGGGATGTACTGGCTGAGAGGATTTGCCTCCTGCCCATCTTCCAGCAGGTTGAGTTCCTTGGGACGCCTGGGATTGTCACGCAGTTTGCGGTCGTAGGCAAAAAAATTAACGGTATCGAGGCGGAAACCATTGACTCCCCGGTTCATCCAAAACCGCACCACCTCAGCCAATGCTTCCCGCACCTCCGGGTTGTACCAGTTGAGGTCCGGCTGTTCCTTGAGAAAATTATGTAGATAATACTGCCCCCTCAGAGGTTCAAAGGTCCACGCCGAGCCGCCGAATACGGATAGCCAGTTGTTCGGGGGCTGGCCCTCAGGATTGGGGTCGACCCACACATACCAGTCGGCTTTGGGGTTCTCCCTATCCCGCCGTGATTCTACAAACCATGGGTGCCTATAGGATGTGTGGTTGAGCACCAGGTCCAGCACAATCCGCATACCCCGTTTGTGTGCTTCGGCGACCAGGCGGTCAAAATCGCTAAGAGAACCATAATCGGGGTCGATGCCGAAATAATCGCTGACGTCATATCCGAAATCGGCCTGGGGTGAAGTAAAGAAAGGGGAAAACCAGATTGCGTCGATTCCAAGTCCCCCGCCCTTGCCGTCATTGAGGTGATCCAGTTTTTCAATCACCCCCTGCAGGTCGCCGATGCCATCGTTGTTTGCATCATAGAAACTGCGCGGATAAATCTGGTAAAAAACGGCTGATTTCCACCAATCTTCTTCAACGGGAGTCTGGTGGTTTAGGGTAGATTTATTCATTGTTTACAAAGTTGAAATGATTGAACAGTCGCGGTCGGCATTTTTCGAAACAAGCGCATAACTCATTCATTTGAAGGATGGCACAAAAATAAAGGCTCTGTTCGAGTTAAGTGTTGATTATCCAGCAACACAGCTAAGATA
>CAYFLK010000026.1:16818-45929 GCA_964344035.1 uncultured Pseudomonadota bacterium | reverse complement strand
AAATCAGTGCGTTAAACCTATTTTAGGGGGGCAGACTTAAGGAACTTCGGATTAACCCAGATGTGAAAGTCATCCTCTCTTCCGGCTACAGTGAAGAAGACCTCACCGGGGATTTTGTGATGCATTTAGCGGGTTTCATTCAGAAACCCTATTCCCTTTATGACCTCAGAGACAAACTCAACGAGGTCATGACGCGGGATTAGGCTTGTTCTGGAACGGATAAGACGGGGTGGATGTTCAGTTTTCCAGCCACTTGCGGAATTTGGCTTCGACCAGTTCCAGCGAAGTCGGGCCGGATCGTTCAACTGCGGCACGGATGCGGTCCAGGGACATGATTCCGCAGCGGTATCCCTCAGCATAGAGTTTGAGGGAATTCCCGGATTCGATGAAACTGTATCCCGCCAGTGCTGGTCGGAGCAACACCTCAACTTCGCTCTCAGGCACACACACGTTTGTTTCGATGGCAATGGCAAAGGAATTAAGCAGCACCTCAATGATGTTTTGCGGTTTTCGGTAACTTCCGTCCCCCAGGTCCACTCCCACCCGGACTTTCGCTCCCATTTCCTCGAGGACGGACATCGGCACATTCTCCACTATCGCACCGTCCACCAGCATCCTGTCTTCGAACTTAACGGGGATAAACACACCGGGGATACAGGTGCTGGCCATGATTGCGGTGGAGAGTTTCCCGGTTTTGAACACAACGCGCTCTCCGGTGGAAATGTCTGTGGACATAATGGCCAGCGGAATGGGGGAATCTTCGACGTTTACATCGCCAAGATAATGTTCGACGAATTTCCCTATTTCCACGTTCGACAGCAGGCCGAGCCGCGGCAGGGTCAAGTTCGAGATTTTCATCCAGCGCAGTTTTCTCGCCAATCCGCGAATTTCCTCCGGGGTCTTGCCGAAGGCATAAAACGCCGCGGCCAGTGCGCCGGAACTGGTTCCGCTGAGGAATGCCGGACGAAACCCTTCTTCTTCCAGGGCTTTCAGGATTCCCAGGTGTGCTACACCGCGGAATGCTCCTCCTCCGAGAGCTAATCCGATTCCGAGGGTATCAGTCATTGCCTTGCTTCTTTGAATACCACAGGTCCATATAAATGTAACTTGGTACCGTATATTGCCTGCAAGCGAAAGTTGAAAGCAAGGGATATGTCTTGAAAGCTTTCAAAACCAGGTATAAATTCAATTCGTCCACTCAGGACAATTTCCTTCAATCCCGCATATTTAATCGTTATCAAGGAGTTTTTATGAAACAAACGACCTGTATCTTCTTCTCTATCCTGATTCTGTTTGCACCGCTGGCAGCAGGCGCCGGAGAAGACACCTCCCAACTGGGCATCGGGGTTTATGACCTCATTCTCTCCAACACTAACTTCACCGACGTGAAGTGTGAAAGCCATCAGTGTGACTACCAATCGGCGGACAAGACCATCTCCATGGAAATGAAAAGGGTGGGGTGGCAGCTGTACCTCGGTCGCGACCTGAACATCATACTCGACATCAATGTCAACAGCGTCCTTTTCAACTGTCCGGAAGTCGAACCGTGCAAATCAGGACTGGTGATCCACTACCACAACGACCCCAACCTGATTCGTGTTTATATAAAGAATTCGGAAAGTTCGATAGAAGCATCAACACGGGAAGAAATCCAGGTGCTTCAACGCTGGCTGAACAACGCCCTCAGTTACGCGAAATCGTCCTGACTTTGCTTAGGGGGAGTTGATCTGAATTCTCCAACCACGCTTCAAGGCTTCATTGTGAAGGGTTGAATCCGCGGAGACGACCACGGGGTGTTCAACCCTCAACAGCACGGGCATGTCGTTGTGAGAATCGGTGTAAAACCAACTCCCCTTCAGGTTTTTCCCCCATGCCGCCCGCCATTGTTCCAGCAGGGTGGATTTCCCCTCGCGGAAACAGGGAATTCCGGAGATCATTCCGGTATATTTCCCTTCCACCTGTTCCGGGTGCGTACACAACACCACATCCATGCCAAGCATCCGCGCGATGGGCCTTGCGAGAAATGCGTGCGCGGCGGTTATCAGCACCAGTTGATCCGCACGCACTCGATGCCAATCCAGCCTCCGCCGCATGCGCAGTAGCGGGATGATGTGGAAATCCAGGAATTCCCGCCGGAGTTGGACCATTCTCTCACGCGGATGTTCCACCAACGGGTTCAGCATAAACCTCATGTAACACTCAAAATCAAGTCTCCCCTTTTCGTAATCCGATGAGTATTTTGCGAGCGCACGCAGCGATTTTTCACCCACCAGCCCCTTGCGGTAGAGATAACCATACCAGAGAGATTCGCTGTCTCCCGCCAGCAGGGTGTGGTCCAAATCAAATAGTGCCAGGGCCATGCCGTCAGGCATCTTCGTGATTGAACTGATCCAGCCCGTTTTGGAATTCACGTTCCCGATCCATCTGCATCACCACGATTTCCAGTCCCATTTTCCATTGGTCCTTGCCTGCTGAGGACGCCTCGTATTCCCAGACAACACGGCCTAGGAAATGATAGGATTTCCTGCCAAGAAACTGTTCAAAGGGAGTGTCCTTGAAATTCGCGGTGATCATCGCGGTTTCTCCAACCTCGAGGGGATAATCCATGCTTAACTGGATACCGGTAGAGGAGATATTGGTGATCGCTCCTGAAAAGGGGATCCCCACGCTTTGCATGGAAGCCCTGGTCCTCGATGCATGAAACACCTCGGCATGGGCATTAACTTCATGCCGCAGGGATCTTTCACGGGCCATGTAATTGAAGAGTTTGTCCGGTGTTTCAAAGATTCCCTGCTTAAAATCTCCGGTTGGTGGATAATTCTGGAAATAACGGCAGCGCGCGATGTATTCAAAAACCACCTTGTCCTGTGGCAGGTTCTCCAGACACTGCTGAAATAGAGTGAGTGCTTCGTTGAATTCCTTGTTCCGGTACAGGGCCATGCCTTGAGCAAAGTTGTCACGCGTTTTGAGCTTTCTTTCCTTCAACTCTTCATCGTCTCCATCAAACACCTCGTACAGGCTCATCGGTTCCTTGCGCCCGCGCAGTTTCACCATGTCAATTTCACGGATGCTGAAGCGCTCGGTTTTCAATGCTTCAAAGGTATACTGCGAGATCAAAATGCGGGCATTGTAACGCTTGGTCAAGCCTTCGATGCGTGAGGCGACATTCACCGGATCACCGATTACGGTGGAACTCAGCCGGCGATAGGAACCCATCGTTCCCACCATCACCTTGCCGGTGTTGATCCCGGTGCCGATATGGATCGGGGGCAGTCTTTGGATGGTCCGGGATATGTTGAACATGACCATTTCCTGTTGGATTTCCACCGCGGCTCTGACCGCGTTTTCAGGTGCTTCCGGCCCTCCGAACAGGGCCATGGTTGCATCGCCGATATACTTGTCAACAAAACCCTGGTTTCTCGCGATGATTGGTTCGCTCAGGGTGAAAAAGGCATGCAGAAACTCAAATATCTCACTTGGGGCCATTTTTTCTGAAATCCGCGTGAAGGAGCGGATATCACTGAAGAGGATGGAAAAGGATTCCTCCTCGAATTGACCGACTTTGAAGCTTTTTGCCAGTATGCGGTCAAGGAATGGTTTGGGCACGAAAAGCTGAAAGGTTTGCCCGACGTGATCCAGTTCCCGCGTACGTTCCCGGACTTTAGTGTCGAGTTCCTGGTTGATGGTTTTCAGTTCATCAATCAGCCTCGCTTTTTCCAGCAGCAGTTCCCGCTTTTCCAGCGCTTTTTCAACGGCAAACAGCACTTCGTCCCATTGCAGCGGTTTGCGGAAGAAATTAGCTGCGCCCAGGCGCAGGATTTCCACCATGTCCTCCATTTCCCCGATGGCGGAAAACACGATCACCGGCACTGTCGGATCGTGCTTGACCACTTCCTTGAGCAGCCCGATTCCATCCATAACGGGCATTCGCAGGTCGGTCATCACCAGGTCGAAGGATTCCTCTTGAAAACGGCTGAAGGCGTCTTTTCCGTCTACTGCCCCCACGACTCGGTAACCCTCCCCAGTAAGCGAGTCGGAAAAAAATTCGAGGACCCCAGGTTCATCGTCAACGACCAGGATATTGGCTTTATGTTTCATGTTGTGCATTTTATTTGAGGCTTTTTGCATTTTTGATGCACGAGCTCACATCGTGCATCATGTTCACAACGGGGGTTGAAAGACTGAACGTGGAAGGCAATAATATGTGATCCGGCAAAAAGACATTAAATCAAATTACATTGACTCAATCACGATTGCATGGGTTTTCAGAAAAAGTGTCTACTCCTCCATGCAAAATTGGAAGACATATCCGAAATTCAGTTCCTTTCCCCGGTTCACTGTCAACGTCGATAGTGCCTTTATGCTGATCCACTATTCCCTGCACCACGGACAGTCCGATGCCAGTTCCTTCTCCGTCTGCTTTGGTTGTAAAGTATGGATCGTAAATCCGCTCCAGGGTTTGCGGGTCCATGCCGCATCCGCTGTCGCGCACACTCAAACAGACGAAATTGTCCTCCGTTTTTTCACCATATGCGGTGGTGAGTCGACGGAATCCAAGTTCTTCAAGACCGATGGTTATAGTGCCTCCTTCAGGCATGGCATGACCTGCATTGATGCACAGGTTGAGCAGGATTTGATGCATCTGGCCGGCATCGGCCAGGATTTTAGGCAGGTTCGGCGCGAGTTCGAATTTAATGGAAACCGTGGAGGAAAGCGTAGATTGCAGTAATGGTAAGATTTCATTAAGCACTGTGCTCAAGTTGACGGGGACTTTCTTCGATTCGGTTTTGCGGCTGAAGAAAAGGATTTGACTCACCAAGTCTTTGGCGCGCTTTGCCGATTTGAGCACTTTTCCCAGGTTCCGGTAGGTGTTGCATTCAGGATCAAGTTTTCTTTGTTCCATCTCGGCATAACCCATGATCGGGACCAGCAGATTGTTCAGGTGATGGGCGAACCCCGCGGCCATGGTACCAATCGCTTCCATTTTATGCGCCTGCCGAAGTTCGGTTTCCAGCTCATGCAGTTCCTTTTCTTCTTTTTTGCGTTCAGTGATATCGTGAATAGAGATCAATGAACATTCCTCACCCCGCCATTCTGTCTTGTCCACCTTGATTTCCGCCGAGCCGATTTCTCCACCTTTGCGGATGATGTTGATTTCCAGGGAACCGTCAGCAAGTGGAATTCCAAACAACTGATTGATCAATTCCTCCGCTTTGCGGTTAAGCATTGATTCCATCGCGGGATTGATGAAACGCACCACACCCGAACCGTCCACAATCAGGATGCCTTGAACGTTTTTTTCGATCAGTCCGAGGAAATTTTCCCGGCTTGTTTCCATTTCTTCTTTTGCCCGCACTTTTTCAGTGACATCCCGGCCCGTGCCGATAAAATGGGTGATCCTGCCTTCCAGGTTCTTAACAGGCATGATGGTGGTTTCTTCATAGTACAATTCACCGTTTTTCTTCCTGTTGATGAATTTAGCCTGATAGCTTTTTCCGGAGAGAATAGTGGACCAGAGTTCCTCATAAAATACAGCGGGGTGCTTCCCGGATTTCAGCAGCCGTGGAGTTTTTCCGACTACGTCATCTTTCATGTAGCCGGTGATCCGTTCAAATCCGGGGTTCACATACTCGATGATTCCTTCCTTGTCGGTTATGAGCACACAATCCGGAGTTTGTTCGAGGACGCTTAAAAACTTGTTGAGCTGTTCTTTGTGTCGATGCAGTTCCAGGAAAATGCGGACTTTGCTCTTGAGGACAGAGGGGTTGCAGGGCTGGAACAGGTAATCAGCCAGGTTGATTTCATCTCCAGGTAAAACATCGGATTCATGCAGGTGTGCGGGACAGATGAAAATGATGGGGATGTGATTGTATTTCTCAAGATTCCTGATAAGCTTGGCTGTTTCAAAGCCATCCATTCCAGGTATTAAGGCATCCAGCAGTATGAGGGCTATGTCCTCCTGATCGTGAAGCTGTTGAAGCGCATCCGGTCCGGAGCGCGCTGTGATCAAGCGGAAATCCTGAGACTTGAGTATGCTTCGCAGGACCGTTAGGTTTTCGGGTTTATCATCGACCAGCAGGATTTTGACTTTATGAGAGTGGTTCTTTTGGGAATTGTCAGTCATGACTGTTGTTCCCATGTTTTAGTTCCGGTTCATCGTCGGCGGGGTGTTTCCGGCTGCAAAATTTACGTTTTTACACATGCGGTGTTTTATTGTTCCCACACAAGTGAAATTATAATCAAATGAGTGTCCCAGGAAACGTTCCACGCCGTAGTACAGGGAACGATTCAATTTCCGTCTTGCTGCTCGCTTTTCTTTTACGTCAAATCCAGCGCCTTCAACATTTCCTTTGTTTTTGAAAAATCCCCGATCAGTTTGCGGTATGGCAAAGGTGATGTTTTGATCAATGTGGGGGTGACATAAATTTTGTCTGCTTCAGCTCTTTGAGGTTCCTCTTGAATATCGATGATCTCGATTTCATATCCTTTTTTCAGATGCTCATTACAAAAATACTCTAAGTCTTTCAATGCCATTTTGGAACTGGATGTCCCTTTTGCAATGTACAATCTCAATGATATTTGATCCAATGCTGTTTTTTCAGAAAAATGAGGAGAAGACATTATTTTAAACTCATCTTCTCACCTGTTGAAAACGCAAGAATGATGATTTGCGATGCATGTTTCAAAAATGATTGTACTATTCCCTTTTTCTATTTTCCGTCGTAAGGTGTGCTGAATTCCAAGCCTGATCCAAGCGATTCGATTTGTTCGGTGGAGAAACCGGTCGCGTCGGCGGCTGCGGCGAGGTCAGGGAAAAGCTGTCCTTCCACCCGCACAGGCCTGGAGGGTGGGCGCCTGGTCCTGTGCGATTTTGAGCGTAAGGGCGGAACAGGTTGGGTCAGGACCTGTGCCCCTTCAGTGGTTTGCTGAAGCAGGCTGATGTATTGCTGTAGCGAGGTTTCGCATTCAAACCAGTCATTTCCGGCATGAAAAGCCTGGAACTGATCCTGCAACTCTCTCACTCTCGACCTAGCCTTTGCCTGTTCACCTGCTTCGATGAACGCCAGCAGTCTCAACGGAATCGTGGACTCCTGCTGCATTTGTTTGATACCGTCATAAGGGTCCGTGGCACAGTCGAATTTTACGCGCAGATTTTGGGAATCCTGGATGAAATACACAGCCCAGGAATCGGTCCCGAGCCTTTTTTTCCGCTCCTCCCACGCCAGGAAGCTGGCGTTCGTGCATTCTTTGCAGAGGTGTGTTTTCCCGTCCGCGGAACGGGAATCCATGAAATAATCGGTGAGCGGCTTGTTGCGGTTGCAGGCTATGCACCATTTCTCCCGCGCGGACGGCATTCCCGTTTCTGCTTCATCCCTATTTCTGGGATGCCGTGCCTGGGCGCATTTGTGGCAAATGGTAGCCATCCCGTCCTTCGTCTTTCCCGGGGGGAAAAAGTCCGGAGTGCGGGGTAATTCCCCGCGGCACATTGCGCAGCGCCTGGTGTATTGTTCCGGACTGAAGAGTTCTTCCTGCACCTTGGTATTCATAGGCGGAATAGATGGCTTATAAAAGGGTGGATGCCGTGAAGCTTTTTCATTATCAAACTGGTTTATTACGACTCATCATACACCGATTCGCACCTGTTCGTAAATTGCTAATGAGGCGCAAGTAATCTGAAATCGTCCCGGTGTCTTAGTTCCGTAAAAATTTACTATGTATCCCTTGGTTGAGTGATACTTCCTCAATCGTGAGAGTTAAACATCACAGTTTCAAGGGCGGAGTAAAGCGCGCCGTGACGGGTCAGTTCACTTTGAAACAGTGTCACTTCCCTGACGGGCATTTCCAGACAAGTCGCGAGCGGTGGTATGTTCAGCGGTCCACGTTTTTTGCGCTGGGCTCGTCCCACGGTGACATGCGGTTCGAATCTCCGCCGTTCCAGCGGGATGCCGCAGTTCCGGACAGCCTGGCAGACCTTTTCATGGAGCGATTTGAGCCAGTCCGAGGGTTCTGCCAAGGCGGCAATGACTTTCGGGTGAGAATTGAAGGGGAAGGGAGAAAGTTCTGTGATACGCAGGCATCCGGGTTCGAACCCCACGAGCTTGCGTTCAAGCGCGAGGGTCAGTCCGGGGACATGATCGGGGTCGATGTCGCCGAGAAACGCGAGGGTGAGGTGATAATTCTCCATCGGCAACCAGCGCACCTGGCGTTTACGATCCTGTCCGGATAGACGCTCCGCCATTGTAGCAAGTTCCACCAGCGTGGATTCGTCCAAGGCAATTGCGTGGAAACAGCGGATTTTCATCTGGTCATGCTGAAACCGAGAAACCGTCGACTAGCAGGGCGGGGATGTAGTAGCGTGTCAGGTTTGGCTGCACCCTGTTCCCGAAAGCCCGGACTTTTTTAAGCAGTTCGAAGAAATTGCCGGCAATGGTGACGCTGTCCACAGGCTGGACGCGTTTTCCGTTGCTGATCAGGAACCCCTGCACCCCGATGGAAATATCCCCGCTGATCGGATTGCATCCCGCCATCCCTTCCAGTTGGGTGACCAGCAGACAGCGTTCCGGGAGAGCGCACAATTCCTCCAACGAATTACCGCCGAGGGGAAAAATCATGTTGTGGATGCGGGTCGATATACCTGTATTATAGCCTCTGGAGGCGTGTCCAGTTGATTCTAGTCCCTCGCGCCGTGCCGGTTCAACGTGGTAGAGGAAGTTCCTGAAAACACCGTTTTCGACCAATGTCAGTGGGCGGGTCGGAGTCCCTTCCGCGTCCATTGCGCGTGAACCGCGGCCCCCTTCTGTATATGGGTCATCGATTACGGTCAGCTCGGCGATGGAAATTTCCTCGCCGAGACGGTCTTTCAGCCGCGAAGTTCCTTTTTGCGCCGCCTCTCCATGAAATGCGCGGAAATACATCCCCAGCAGACGCGGGGTGCAGTGTTCATCGATGACCACCGGCATTGTTTCACTGGGAATGCTCTTTGCTTCCAGCAATTCCGCCCCTTTGCGCGCGGCCTCCCGGCCGATGTTGCTTCCCGCGTTTTCATCCCATTCCCTCCGCGACCAGAGTTCAAACCCCGATTTTCTCTGGTTCCCCTCCTCAAGCAGCGTCCCACAGTAGGCGCTGACGCTGTTGCCGCGTTCATAATGATCCGTGCCGTGGGTTGACCACAGCATTTTTTCCGTTTCCGTGCGGGAAACGCCGAGGTAGGGAATTGCGGTTACGCGGGAATCGGCATTTCGCGCCGCGGCTTCAATTTCCAGCCCCATACGCGAAAGGTCTTCAATCCCCAGTCGCGTGAGTTCGGGATTGTACAGTCCAAGGGATTCCGCTGAAACCAGGGGTTGTGTAGCCTCAGGCATCACCACCTCGGTGGGGTCCTGAAACTCAGCGTTGTCTCGGGCTTTCCTGACCACGCGTTGGAGCGACTTTTCATCAAGCCGTTCGGTGGAGGCAAACCCGCTGCGGCCTTCGTCAAGCACTCGCACACCGAGTCCCAGACTCGTCGACTGTTCCACTTTCTCCACTTTTCCATCACGGATCTGCGCTTCCATCTCTTCGGAGCGTTCCACCATGACATCGACATGTGCCAGTCCCAGCGCTCTTGCATGGGAAATCGTGGCTTTTGCGGCAGTGTCAAGGTTCATCAGCGGCCTCCGACAAGAATGGAATCAATCTTCAGCGTGGGCTGACCCACGGTGGTCGGCACCCACCCGCTGGCCGCGCCGCACATGCCTGCCGCCAGTTCAAGATCGCTTCCTATCATTGAAATACGAGGAAGTATTTCAAAACCCTTGCCGATCAACGTAGCGCCACGCACCGGCTCTGCTATGACGCCACCGCGAATGGCATAACCTTCCTGGACCGCAAAATTAAATTCTCCAGTGGCGGGGTTTACCGAACCTCCACCCATTTTTTTCGCGTACAGTCCGAAATCGATGGAACGGATCATGTCCTCAATTGAATCAGTGCCGTTGTCGATGTAAGTGTTGCGCATCCGGGAGACCGGCACGAACTTGTATGATTCCCGACGCGCGGACCCGGTGCGGACGATGCCCAGCTGCTTTGCACCGAGTCGGTCGCTGAGATATGCTCGGAGCACCCCGTTTTCGATCAGCATTGTGCGCTGTGAGGGAAGTCCTTCATCATCGACGTTCAGTGAACCCCAGCGGTTTGCAAGGGTCCCGTCGTCGATGGCGGTGAGGATCGGTTGTGCCACCGCTTCCCCGATTTTTTCGCGGAACGGAGAAGCGTTTTTGCGGATGGCTTCTGTTTCCAGCGGGTGGCCGCAGGCTTCATGGAAAATTACTCCGCCAAAGCCGTTGCCCAGCACAACCGGCATAGTGCCGCCGTCGATGTAACCTGCGTCAGCCATGCGCAGTGCTGACTGTGCCGCCTCTTCACAGAGTTTCTCGACATCAATTTCCCGGAAAAACTCGTATCCTCCCAGCACTCCCGGGCTTTCCGCCGCGGATTGTGGCCCGTCTTTTTTTTCTGCAACCGCGGACAGCCGCAATCTGGAATAGTCCCGGCTGTCTTCCACCAGCAGCCCCTCGCTGTTTGAGATGAGGACCGAGCGGCGTTTCTCGTTCATGTTCGCGTTTACCTGACGGATGTCGCTGCCGTGCTTGCGCGTCTGTTCATCCAGCCGGCGCAGCAGTTCAACCCGCTCGCGGTCGGCAACTGTTTCGGGATTTATGGCAACGTGGTGGATGTCTTCCACTGCTTGGCGAGCCAACGGCTTTTGGCTTCCAGGTTCTCCGGACTTTCCCGATTGTCCCAGGTTTTTGGTTAGCTGCAACAGGGTCTTTTCCGCGGGATCGCTGCTGTATCCGTAATACGATTCATTGCCGTAAAAAAGGCGGATGCCGACCCCGAAAGAATTGGCGGAATTGATCTGATCGATCTTCCGGTCGAGTAGGTTGAATGAGGAGGAAAGTGAATCCTCAACAAATACTTCAGCGAAGTCCGCACCCTGGGCAAGCCCGTGTTCAAGCAGTTTCGCTATGGTTTCCGCAGAAAGCATGGGTATCCTTCAGTTTATCAAGTGGGTTGAATGATCGTCACCACATGGTAACAAAATAAACTGAGAAGGCAATCGCCGGATGTTGCTTAGAAGTGGATTGAATTGTCCGCAAGTTCGGTTCATGTTAATTTCTATCATCTTGGGTTTTACATAAACGCGCGAACTAATACGCACCTTCCTGATTCAGCATTGCCGGATAAAAAATGAAAACCAGTTTTTTAAAGCAGGGGGATCGTCTGCTTCGTTTTCTGGTGACTCTGCTGCCGAAAAAAACCTGGGACCTGAAATCCCCGCCGAAGCGTATACTCGTGATCAAACTTTCCGCGATCGGTGATGCGGTTTGCCTGATGCCGGCGCTGCGGCAGCTCTCGTGGTCATGGCCGGACACGAAAATCGATTGGCTGACGACGTACCGGGTGCACCCGGACCTGTTTGCGGCAATTCCTTTTATTGAACAACGGATCATCATGCCGGTTAAACCGCTGCCTCTGGCCGGGTTTCTGTTGAAGCGCTGGCGGGAACTGCGTCAATATGAACTGATCCTCGATTTTGACCAGTACTACCGGATTTCGGAAATCCTGGCGGCCTTTGGCCGCAATTGTGCCGGTTTCAGCACACCTCTAAAAGGCCGGACCTTTCCGCTTGCCGAAGTTTATGACCCGGCGCGGAATGAAAAAATGCAATTCCTTGCCCTCGCCAACCGTGCTGCCGGAGTGAACCGCGACCGCTCTTTAGAATATTCTCCACTGCTCCTGGAACTGCTCGAGGGCTACGAACCCTCCGTGGAACTGGAGGATTCATGTGCATCGCTGAAAGTTGCGGAAAAACCGGTGCTTGTCGTATATCCCGGTTCGAGCCGCACCCCGAACGGACTTTTGCGCCGCTGGAAGTTGGGGAACTTCATTGAAGTGATAAATCGCTTCAGCGAAGAAACCGTTCTTGTTGTCGCCGGGGGACCGGATGAAGAGGAGATGCGTCCGGAACTGTTGCGCTCCGCGAGCGGATACTTCGATTGGATCAACCGCTGGAAACTGCTTGAGTGGGTTTGGATTTTCAAAAACAGCGCGGACCTTTTTTTCGGCACCGACGCAGGGCTGCTGCACCTGGCAGACAGCCAGGGATTGCCCGTCCTTGGCATATACGGACCGAACCTCCCACAACGCTGGGGGTCGCTCCAGCAGCATTCGGGGGCGCTGGAAATTATACTGTCATGCCGCCCCTGCACTCACACCCACCTTGGTCTTCTTCCCGGGACCTGTGAACGCGGAGACCTGGCCTGCCTCAACCGCATCACCCCCGCGGAGGCTATCGACAGGATTGAAAAAAAACTGCGGGAACAGGCGTTGCACTGATCGCTGAAAACTAAAAAACTCTGCATAAAATAATCCATCAGTCCCTGTTTACATTCTCTGTGCGCGAATGCGAAACGGACTATCTCCATCCACGTGGCTGATGCGAAACGGGAACAATCATATCGGTTGTTGCTAACGCATGCATCCCATTTTCAACACGATGGGCCAGGTCACCGGTCGCTCGTATTCCGGGTTCCCCCAAGCGTGTTCGAACTGCTCCCGGTATTCCTGCAGAGGGTTCCTTCCTTCACGCTCTGAATAGTGCTTGACAGCGGACCAGGTTTCGAGGTATCCGAGAAACTGTATAAGGTTCCAGTTGAGACGAATTTCAAAGCGCGGGGTCTGCATCTCCCTGAACGGAATGTGGATGGTGCGGTATCCCAAGTCTACCAGTTTCCGTGCGGGGTGCCAATACGGTCCGAGGGTTTCGCCATAGAAATGCGCCAGCAAATTGTCGACCTCGGGGCATACACTTGGCAGTTGATACGCCCAGCAGGCAAGGACGCCGTATTTTTTCAAGACACGGCGGACTTCCGGATAGAACGCGTCAGTGTCCAGCCAGTGCAGTGCCTGGGCGACGGTGACGAGGTCCACGGAGCGCTTTTTCAGCGTGGGGAAACGTTCATCCGCGACCTCGTATAAGATGTTGGGAAGCTCAACCGCATTGAGGATCTGGTTCCTGCTGACGTCCGTCGCGTATACCTGCTGAAAGTGTGCGGCCAGCCCCTCCGCCGCATGTCCGTTTCCCGTGGCCACGTCCCATGCAAGTTCGCGACGGCGGCAAGCGCGGGTGAGGTAGCGGAACAGCCCGTCCGGGTAAGTCGGCCTGCATTCCCGGTACCGTCCGGATTGCACGGAAAAATAGTCCCTGACCAACATGCCGATTTACTGCCCGTGTTCGCGGAAAACCGCGGATGCGGCCTTGATGGCAATCGTATGACGGCGGGAAAGTTCATCATGATCCGCGCTGTAGCCTCCTCCAAGCACGCAGGCAATGGGCAATCCGGCAGAGAGGATAGCGTCGATGACGTATCGGTCCCGTTCATAAATCCCATTAGAACTCAGCGAAAGCAGCCCCAGCATGTCGTCACGGTGCGGGTCGCATCCTGCGTTGTAAAAGACAATGTCCGGATGATGACTGTCCAGCAAATCTGGTAGGTGCCCGGACAGAATGCGCAGGTATTCCCGGTCTTCCATTCCTTCCACAAGGGGGAGATCGAGATCGCTTTGTTGCTTGTGGAAGGGGAAATTCGTTTCGCAGTGCATGGAAAAAGTGAAAACCTCCGGTTCATTTCGGTGAATCCATGCGGTGCCGTCTCCCTGGTGGACGTCGAGGTCGACGATCAAGACCCGTGAAACGAGTCCTTCCGACAGCAATTGACGGACAGCGACCGAGACGTCGTTGAGGATGCAGAAACCAGCTCCCCGATCCGGAAAAGCATGGTGGGTCCCTCCGCCGAGGTAGCAGGCGATCCCGGACTCAAGCGCCAGTCTTCCCGCCAGCATCGTCCCTCCGGCGGATGCGTAAGTCCGTTCAACCAGGTCTTGCGACCAGGGCAAACCGATGCGTTGCAGCATCCTTTTGTCAAGTACTCCATCCTCGAAATCGTCGAGGTAGAGGATGTCATGCACTTTTTCGAGAACGGAACGCGGAGCCTTATCCGCACGGAGAAACTGACTGGGTACCGCCACCTTTTCGCTGAGCAGTACTTCTTGCAGCAGCAGGTATTTCTGCATAGGGAAACGGTGCTCTTTATTCCATCCGCGGTTTGAGTGGTATGGGTTATAGACCAGTGGGATGCTGCTCATGTTCCGCATTTCAGCGTCCCGCCGCATATCCCTGCATTCCTCGAGGGTTGGCAGCGGCCTTGAAAAGCCCGTCCTGCAGCGAAACCGCGCACAACCTCCCTTCAGACCAGTCAGGCCCGATCGTTACCTGGTGTCCGCGGTCCCGCAGTTCCCTGATCACAGCCGGGGCAAACCGCCCTTCTAACACCAGCTTTCCCGGTTCGGCTTTGCGCGGATAGAATGATTCAGGAAAATGCTCGCTGTGAAACGACGGAGCGTCGATGCTTTTCTGGAGGTTAAAGTGATGGTGAAAGTGGCGCAGCATAAAAATTGTCTGCCACTGGTCCTGCTGATCCCCTCCCGGTGTTCCGCAGGCAAGGTAGGGTTTTCCGTCCTTGAGCACCATCGATGGGGTCAGAGTGGTGCGCGGGCGTTTTCCCGGGGCCAAGGTATTCGGCAGGTTTTCCTGCAACCAAAACATCTGCGCCCGTGTGTTCAGGCAGAAACCGAGTTCGGGAATAACCGGAGAACTTTGCAGCCAACCACCGCTCGGAGTGGCGGAAACCATGTTTCCCCAGCGGTCGACCACGTCCACATGACATGTGTCTCCGCGTACTGCTCCCTGCTTTGAAACCGTTGGTTCCCCGATCCCCATCGCATTGAAGCGTTCCTCTTTCCTGCCTGAATTTTCGTAAACCGGCATCCTTAGTTTGATGCCCCCGACAGCACCTGGAGATAACTCCAACGACGCGTCTTTTCCTATGTGTTTGCGTCGTTCGTCATTGTATGCCCTGGAAAGCAGAAAAGACAGTGGGACCTCAACAAAATCAGGGTCTCCGTAATAGGCTTCCCGGTCGGCGAACGCAAGTTTAATGGACTCGGTAACGGTATGCACGAATTCGCTTCCGAGCGGGTCCATGTCTCTCATCTCAAACCCTGCCAGCAGTGCCAGCATCTGTAACAGCACCGGTCCCTGCGACCAGGGTCCGCACTTGCAGACGGTAAAACCCGCGCAATCCAAAGAAACCGGGGATTCGTATGCGGCCTGCCATCTTGCCATGTCATCCGCAGTGAGCACTCCGTGGTGACGATTTCCGGAATTATCCAATACTTCGTTTTTGCCGCAGAAGGAATCGATCGCTTCGGCGACAAAGCCGCGGTAAAAAATCCGTCGTGCATGTTCGATTTGCGCTTCCCGACCGGAAGAGGACGCCCTGGATTCCTTGATAATTCTTGTCCAAGTTGAATGCAGTGCGGGGTTTCGCAGAAGCCGGTTAGGATGAGGGACGTTACCGCCGGGCAGATAAACCTCAGCGGAGGAGGGCCATTCAGAACGAAACAGGTCCTGAACATAAGCGATTGTGTTCCTGATCCCGGCGATTACCGGTATCCCTGTTTCGGCATAATGCAGCGCCGGTGCAAAGACCTGCGCCAGCGGCATTGTCCCATAATCCCGGAGCGTCAGCATCCATGCGTCAAACGCGCCGGGGATGACCGTCGCCAGCAGTCCAGTCCCGGGAACCAGTTTCAAACCGAGGCCGGTGTAATGTGCGGTGGTCGCTTTGGCGGGCGCACTGCCTTGTCCGCAGATCACCCGCACTCGTTCTTCTTTTACCGGATAAATCAGCAGCGGCAGGTCCCCGCCCGGTCCGTTGAGATGAGGTTCCGCGACCTGCAGCACCATCCCGGATGCCACCGCCGCATCGAACGCGTTTCCTCCCTGCTCCAGCATTGCCATTCCCGCGGCCGACGCAAGCCAGTGCGTCGAGGAAACCATGCCGAAGGTACCCACCAGTTCAGGACGGGTGGTGAAGTTGTTTTCCATTTCCTGCTGTCGTTTATTATTTTTTCAGCTTCGCATCACCCGCATGCCGGCATTATCTTAGAAGACCCTTGGTTGCTTGCCACATCAAGCATCGGCACTGCTTTGCTGCAAAACCCAGCCATTGCCGTCGGGGTCTTGAAAAGTGGCATACCGGCCCCAGGGTGCGGTTTCGATTTTTGTGATTACAAGACCCTTGGATTTAAGCAGGGCATGGGATTCATCGATGCCGTCAGTTTCAAGCACCATTCCCTGAACGCACCCCGGAGGCATTTTCTCAAACCACGTTACCAGCGTGATCGAAGTCACCGTGTTCGAGGGGGAAAGCTGCACCCACCGTTGTTCCGGACCCATTGGGTTGTCACGTACTACCTCGAACCCTAAAACTCCGCAATAGAACTTTTTCGCTTCCTTCTGATCCTTGACCGGAACGGAAACAATGCTGATCCTGTTGATTCCCATGACGATCTCCTTTGTACGATGACCTGTGTCTGCAAGGTGCTTCCTGCTATCAAACCCACGGAAAGAGGAAATGCCTGAAACAAATAATTCCACACAATTGAGAATATGACCTCGAAGAACAGGAAGATCAATGCAGATGTTAAGGGGGTAGTATTCAGCACGATGTTGCTGCACACAAAAAAGACCGGGCTTGAGCCTCTTCATGCATGTGGATAAGCTCATTGCAAGACCAATACTGAGGCCGGCTGTCTGTATGTTCGCGGCTGCGGGATAAATTAATAAAGCAAACAGGAGATAATTTTAATGGCAGAAAAAAAATTGTCGCTTTTTGAACGTTATCTTTCAGTGTGGGTATTTCTCTGTATTGGAGGAGGAATTATTTTAGGAGAAACGGCCCCTGAAATCGCCTCTGCACTAAATGATTTTTCAGTTTACCAGGTGTCGATTCCGATCGCTGTCTGCCTGTTTTTCATGATGTATCCGATCATGGTGAAAATTGATTTCACCCAGGTTTTGAAATCCGCAAAAACACCGAAACCTGTATTTCTGACACTGTTTATCAACTGGGCGGTTAAACCCTTCACCATGTTTGCGATAGCATATTTTTTCCTTGGGTTTCTCTTCAGGGATTTTTTGCCGGGTACGGAAATATTGGCAAATGGAGAAGAAGTTGAGTTGTGGCGCAGTTATATTGCCGGGGCGATCCTGCTCGGAATCGCGCCCTGCACGGCAATGGTATTGATGTGGGGATATCTGTCTAAGGGCAATGATGGTTTGACCCTGGTGATGGTGGCAATCAATTCATTGATGATGCTTTTTCTTTACGGTCCATTGGGGGGGATGCTGCTGAACGTCAATTCCATGCCTGTACCCTGGCAAACGATGCTGTTTTCTGTTTCAGTGTATGTGGCGTTACCCCTGGTTGCAGGTTATTTTTCGAGGAAGTGGATCATTCAACACAAAGGAATTACATGGTTCAATGAAAGGTTTTTACATTGGCTGACGCCTGTCAGCATCACTGCTCTACTTTTTACCTTGATACTGCTTTTCTCATTTAAGGGGCAGGTGATAATCGGCAATCCACTAACCATTTTCTGGATTTCCGTGCCATTGTTCGTACAGACAATCTTCATTTTCTCGATCGGTTACTTTGTCTTGGCTAGGTGGCTTCAGCTTTCATACCATGATGCTGCGCCCGCGGCTCTGATCGGAGCATCCAATCATTTTGAAGTGGCAATTGCCACCTCGATCATTCTGTTCGGATTGTCCTCCGGCGCCGCGCTTTCGACGGTTGTCGGCGTTTTGATTGAAGTGCCGTTGATGCTGTTGCTCGTATTCATCTGCAAAAAAACATGCCACCTCTTCAGCGAATGCCGATTGGATTTTCCCCACTGCAAAACATCTGCACATGCGGAAGGAGCTTTGTAAACTGGAACATGCAGATAACTGAAGGCCGGCATAGTGCATCCGGGGGATAGTAACTGGATGCGGGGTTGATCTATTCCGGGCGGAAGATCCTCCGGCCCCGTCAAAGGGGCCAGGGTTTCATATCAAACGGAATTTCCGTGTCCATCCCGAGTCAAATGAATCTCACCGGCAATGCTGCCGGATAAACGCATCGGGATGTGGCGAAAAGCAAAGTGTATTGAAAATACGTGCTCTTCTGATCAGACGCTGCAGTTCATATCAGCACCGCAGCACATGGGAGACTTGATCATGCCGTGTCCGTCCGGACACTTGGCAACGCCTACCTGGGTTCCGTCATCTTTGCTGATGTGATCGTGCACCAGGTCCTTGCCACACTTGGCGCACTGCATTCCGGTGACTCCCATTCCACATTTGTCGCAAACATATTCTGCCATTCGATTTCTCCTTTCTTTTGATAATTAATTTGCTGGAACAATCCAGTGAAGAGCGGCCTGGGTATTTTCTACCTTCAGGCCAAGAAGCTGTTATTGAACTGCAATGCAGCCTAAAAGTCAAAATTAGCATTGAACTGTCATTCAGTTGTTCCTGTGTTTAATTCTCACTAAATTGAGTAAAAGCGGTTATGCAGTGACAGCATTCGGGGAAAGGGACACTAAAATACCGTGTGAATGATGCCCGAAAATTCTTGTTGAACGCGGTAGTTGAACCATAAACAACAGGGGCGTGAAAGGCAAGGAGCCGATTCAGCTTTCGGTGCGCTGCAATTCAGACAACACCGCGCGTCCCATGGCTGTGTCAGCAAGCGGACGGGTTAGGTCGCCGAGTGTGTCCAGTTCAGATTTCAAACTTTGGGAATCGTCTTTTTCCATGGAAAGGCGCACCTTTTTCATTTGACCGCGGATGGCTTCCCTCGCTTTTTCCGTAAGTGTTTCTTCGGCTACCTGCCAGGTTTGTTCGATACCCCGGAACATGCGGTCCGCGGTCTGGCGGAACTCGATCAGTTGCCGCGTGTTGAAATCATCAATCGCATGTTCGTAGGAGTCTTCCATGATCCGTTCAATTTCCTGCCGGGTCAGCCCGTGGAAGGGGATCACGTCGATTTCCGCACGTGCGCCGCCGCGTTTTTCCTGTGCGGAAACAGTAAGCAGCCCGTTTGCATCGACCCGGAAAGTCACTTCAACAAGCGGGAACCCGGATTTCATCAGGGGAATGCCCCGCAGTTTGAACTGACCGAGACAGCGGCAATCGCGGACGAGTTCCCGCTCACCCTGGTAGATGTTGATGTCGATCCCGGTCTGGTCATCGACGTGGGTGGTGAAAACCTCGGTCTCCTCTGCCGGAAGAGGAGTGTTTCCGGTTATCAGTTTGCTGAAGGTCCCGCCCAGGGTTTCAATGCCGAGCGCGAGGGGGATGACATCGAGCAGAAGGAAATCCCTGCGTCCCCCGGCAAGCATATGTCCCTGAATCGCCGCGCCGATAGCGACTACTTTATAAGGATCGATGGCTACCTGCGGAGGGCGTCCGAAGAAATCCCCAACCCGTTTGCGCACCACTGGCACCACCGTCGAACCACCGACAAGCACCACCTCATCAATGTCTTCGACGCCAAACCCGGCATCGGACAAAGTTTTGCGGCAGCTGTCCAGGGTTTTGTCGATCAGGGGCCTAATTGCATCCTCAAACTCACCTGCGTTGACTTTTCCAGTGTGCCGGATACCTGATGACGACCATTCAAGTAAATATTCTGTTTCAGTTGAAGAAGAGAGACGGATCTTGATTTCCTCTGCAGTTTTCCGCAAAGCCTGCTGTGATTCGGGGTCATCAAACCGAGCATGGGGATATTCACGGTGCATCCGCTGCTTCAGCAGCTTCACCAGTTCACGATCAAAGTCGTCCCCGCCCAGCCTCGTGTCACCATGGGTTGAGACGACCTTGAATAGTTTTCCTTTAAGTTCGAGAATAGAGATGTCGAAAGTTCCACCGCCGAGGTCGTAAACAGCGACGCGTCCCTGTTTTTTCTGATCCAGTCCGTAGGCGATTGCCGCGGCAGTTGGTTCGTTGATGATGCGGACCACTTCAAGTCCGGCGATTTGCGCGGCATCCCGCGTCGCCTGCCGTTGCGCGTCATCGAAATATGCGGGGACGGTTATTACCGCCCTGGAAACAGGGAAGCCGAGGTTTTCTTCCACGCGTTCTTTGAGCTTGCCGAGAATAGCAGCGGACAATTCCTGGGGCGTGTATGCTTTCCCGCAGACGCTCACCCGCACCAGTTTGCGCTGTGCTTTCTCCACTTTGTAGGGCAGTTCCCGTATTTCCGTTTCCAGTTCCTCAAAGCCGCGTCCCATCAGGCGTTTTACCGAATAAACGGTCTGCTCCGGTTTGCTGAGCCGGGAAGCATCGGCTTCTTTCCCCACCAGCCACCCTGACCCTTCACGGGTCAGAACTGAGGGGATCATGCATTGGTCCTCTCCGCTGCAGATTACTTCCGGACCCTGTTCAAACACCATTGCCGCCAGGCTGTTGGTGGTGCCAAGATCAATGCCGATTACGGGGTTATTCATACACCGTCTCTGTTTCAAAGCGCTCCAGCAGCCGCTGCAGATAACGGCCGGCGTTCAGTGTCATCCGCACCTGTTCCAGAGTTTTTTCCATGCGTTTGTGATTGTTCAACAGCGCGAACATCCGCGGCAGCCTGGTTTCCATTTCCGTGCAGCGGTTTTTCAATGATTCCTTCATCCGCGAGAGTTCCTCTTCAGCCCCGCACACCTGCAGTTCGTCAAGGCGTTCCTGCAGTTCAAACACTTCTTCGAGAAACCCCGCGGGCAGAATTCTTTCGTTGAAGGAACCGGGTTCAGTCAGCAGTTTGAGCAAATACTCCGCTCGGGAAAAGGGACTGATCAAGACGCCGTAAGCGGTGTTGAGCAGCATGGATGCCCGCTCGCTCAGACGCTGCAACTCCGCGGGTTCATTCATGTAAAAATCAGGATGAGTTTCCGTGACGAGCTGCTGGAAACGTTCCTCCAAAACCTTCGCATCCTGTATAAACTGTCGGGGCAGTCCAAGTACCTGAAAATGATCCAGTTTTGCGGGAAAATGCTGGAGCATTCGGCACTGAAAACAAAAAAGGCGCGAAACCAGTTCGGTCCCGCACCTTTCACAGTCCGCTGGTGATGGTGGGTCAGGAATCAATGGCGCTGCCTTTTCAACAGTCAGTTGGAATCCCCGGACCCGTTGCGGCCTTTGTAGTCTGCAATGGCCGCCTTGATCGCGTCTTCCGCCAGCACCGAACAATGGATTTTCACCGGGGGGAGGGACAGTTCTTCAACAATATCAGTATTTTGAATCTCAATTGCCTCTTCGATCGACTTTCCTTTCACCCACTCGGTTGCGAGACTCGAACTGGCGATGGCGGAACCGCAGCCGAAGGTTTTAAACTTCGCGTCGACTATCCGGTCTTCCTCGACCTTTATCTGCAGTTTCATCACATCCCCGCATTCCGGAGCACCCACCAATCCGGTACCCACGCCTTCTTCTTCCTTCATGAAACTGCCGACGTTCCGCGGGTCGCTGTAATGATCGATCACTTTATCACTGTAAGCCATGAGTTCTCCTGCTTTTCATTTAATTTCCAGAAGGTTGTTTCAATGCGAGGACCAGTTCACCTTGGATAAATCAATGCCTTCCTGCACCATCTCGTAGAGGGGCGACATCTCGCGGAGCCGCTTGACCGCTTCAATGACCCTGTCCGCCGCATAATCTACTTCCTCCAGAGTGGTATAGCGTCCAAAACCAAACCGGATCGATGAATGCGCCAGGTCGTCTCCCACTCCCATTGAACGCAGAACGTAGGAGGGTTCGAGGCTGGAGGAAGTGCATGCGGACCCGGAAGAAACCGCGATATCGCTGATTCCCATCATCAGGCTTTCACCCTCGACATAACCGAAACTGAGGTTAAGGTTGTTTGGCAGACGCTCGGAGGGATGACCGTTGATCTGGACGTAATCCAGTTCGGCGGTCAACCGTGAATACATGTGCTGACGCAGGCCGATCAGGCGTTCGGCTTCAGAGGACATTTCCTCGAGGGAGAGTTCAACCGCTTTGCCGAATCCGACGATTCCCGGAACATTCAGAGTGCCCGAGCGGAACCCGCGCTCGTGTCCACCCCCGAACATGATCGGAGACAGCCTCACCCGCGGTTTTTTACGCCGCACGTAAAGCGCACCGATGCCTTTGGGGCCGTAAAGCTTGTGCGCGGACATCGAAAGCAGGTCGATGTTCATTTCCTCCACGTCGATCGGTACCTTACCCACCCCCTGGGTTGCATCGCAGTGAAACAGGCTCCCGCGGGAGCGCGTTATTTCGCCGATTTCCCGCAGCGGATTGAGCGTGCCGATTTCGTTGTTTCCCGCCATCAACGAAACCAGGGTGGTGTCCTCACGGATCGAGTCCCGCAGTTGCGCCAAGTCGATCCTTCCGTGTTCATCGACTTCGAGAAAAGTCACTTCAAACCCGCGCTGTTCCAGGGCGTGACAGGGATCGATGACGGCCTTATGTTCTATCGGGCTGGAAATAATGTGCCGTCCCTTTTCCTTGTAGAATTCCGCGACCCCAAGCACCGCCATGTTGTCTGATTCGGTGGCGCCACTGGTGATGACGATTTCCTTCGCCGTCGCGCCAATTGCTTCGCCCAGGGTTTTACGAGCCTGTTCCACTGCTTTTTCAGCGATCCAGCCGAATGAGTGGTTGCGGCTCGCGGCGTTGCCGTATATTTCCGTGAAGTACGGAAGCATCGCATCGACAACCCTCGGGTCAACCGGAGTGGTGGCGTTATAATCAAGATATATGGGCAGTTTCATGATATGGATCCTCGATGTCCGGATTATTGAAATATGCCTCTTTCATGATCGTTGCGATAGTCGTTTCTTCCATGAACCGCTGGATGCTGCGGTGGAGAGCCACAAGGGGTTCGCGGGTAGGACAGCAATGGTACACCTTGCACATTTCCTCATCATGCGCGCACTCGACAAGGTTGAACGGATTGTCCGTGATCCTGATGATTTCCGCCAAACTGATTTGATCCGCCGGTTTGGCTAATGCGTAACCACCATGCTGTCCCCGGACGGATTCAATCAGTTTTGAAGCAGTCAACTGCTTGAGTATGTTCGCCACCATCGGCTGGGGCAAACGGTAATGTCCCGCCACCTCCTGGGCGCTTACCGGTTCATCCGCTTCCCCTAAATGGGTCAGCAGAATGATTGCGTAATCAGTGCGTTTTGATAATTTCAGCATCGTTTTTCTGGTTTGCAATTCAATATAGCACCGGAATGGTGCTATATCAACAAAAAAACACCCTGGTGGAAAAAAGCAAGGAGTTTAGGGAGTTGACTCCTCGTTCAGAGCCAGAAAAGCGGTTTGATGAATCAGCGTGGAGGGCGCTCCGAGTTCCCGGATACGCAGATCAAGGCGCACTTTTTGGCGGGCGGGGGAAACGCGAAAGACGACCGGGAAAGTGACGTTGACGGCGCTTTTCGGTTTTATCCGGATCAGTTTCAATTCAGGCACGGACTCGGGCTTGCCGATCCAAAAATCAAACCGCGGGAGAACCAGCCGCATCTGTGAAGAACGATTGACTAGTTGAAATTGAATGGATGCAGCTTCCCGCAGAGTTTTGTTCATCATTACCGGTTTGCGGGTTTTGCTGATGGCAAGTTTACCGAGGGAAAGGGATTTTTCCGGGGGAATCCGTGTTTTCCAGTACAGGCGCTCAATGGCTCCCAGCCAGGCGTCAGGACGGTCAAGTTCTTGTTTTTGCTGTTGATCGTTTAAGGGCAGATTGAGGTACTCTTCGTTTCCCAACACCCCGAGCAGCATGGCCGCACGCCAGGGCCGGGCGATTCCTCCGGAATCCTTCAGGCTGCCGCGCAGCAAGGGAGTTCCCCATTCCGGAAATGCCAGAAAAGCTTGCATGGCACGGAAACGTTCGCCGAGCACCGGGCTTTCCAGCTTCGGTAGCCAATGCTTTTCAAATGCATAACGGCCCTGTTCTTCAAAAAACGCAAATGACTGCCGAGGCTGTAATGAAAGGCTGCACAAGATGAGAATAACGAATAACAGACGGAGTATGGTTTTCTTATCTGACCAGCCCCTTTCTAAATTTTCGTCCACTTGAAAATATTGAAACCCGACAAGAGTTGTGCAGGAAGGTATAGTTTTTATGTCTGCGGCTAAACGGCGGGAGGAGTGGGGGCGGGACAGGATCAGCGCCTGTCCCGTTGGATTATTTCATCTTGCACCACAATCCTCTAGCATCAGTTCATGAAAAGAATCCCGCATCACATTTATCACAATCAAATCTCTGCAGGAATGGGCCGATGCTTCCAGCATGTCAAATGCCCGTGAGAGTGGAATGTTCCGGCGACACAGACGTTCCAATTCGTCTGCGAAGTGCTTCAACGATGATTTCATCGTACCTCCTACACATTTGGAAGTGACCCGAACCCGATGTCCAACTCGGACTAACTCTGTTGCGAACCCCGATCCGGGCATGCGAGCTATCATGCACTATCCGTACCACTAGAGTTTTCTGAGCAGCGAAGCCATTTCGATAGCGGTGCTTGCGGCATTCCTGCCCTGGTTTCCAGCTTTTGTACCCGAGCGTTCCAGCGCCTGTTCGATGGTATCAGTCGTGAGGATGCCAAAGCTGACGGGGACCCCGGTTTCCAGCGAAACCGAAGCAATTCCTCCCGCAGCGTTTGCGGATACGTAATCGAAATGGGGGGTGGCCCCGCGGATCACAGCCCCGAGGCAGACTACAGCATCATATTTTCCGCTTGCGGCCAGTTTTTTTGCAGTCAGGGGCATTTCAAATGCGCCGGGGACCCTCACCACCTGGGCTTTTTCGCGGTTCCCGCCATGCCTGACAAAAGTGTCCAGCGCACCTTCAAGCAGCCGCTCACAGATCAATTCGTTGAAACGACCCACCACGAACGCGATATTCATATTGTTTGCGACCAGTTCTCCGCTAATGTCATTCATTTTTCCTTACCTGTCATTTCGTTTCAACCCTTTTCCCGCAGCATTCTGTAATGGTACAATCCGGTATCATGGTTGTCGCTCCAACGTATCCGGAGCGCGTAGTTTCCCACGTATTCACAGCTTTCAACATGGATATCATCCGGAATGCTGCTGCTGTCCAGTGTTTTTTCTCCGGTGATTTCATCAACGCAGCTCGCACAAGGGCACGCATCTCGCAAATCAAAAAACCCGTAGCGGCTTTCATGTCCATCGCGCCAGAGGATGTAAAGATCATCACTCAGCAATATTTTTTCCGGTTTGTTTTTTTTCCTGACCTGAGCCATGGTGTCCGTGGATTGGGAGAATGATCGTGAGCCGATATAACTGTTTGGGTAAATTGACCGGAGGCTTAAGCAATACGGAGCAATCCCATTTCGGGTGAACCTGCGTGGTCGCTAAATTTCCCTTAAAGCGGCGTTTTAAGTTAAAGTGTATTGTTGCTGAAAACTGTCAGGCACAAAAGACTGAAAAACCTGAGTATTTACGGAATAGGATGAAATCAGTCTTGATAATTGCATTACAATCTACAGTAATTCAGAGGACAACTCAAGCGGCTCCGGGCACCATTAAATTTGCTGCTTCAGTGGGGCCTCAAAGCATAATGAAAGCCAGGTAAAAAAAGGTAAAACCCTACTGTTTTGCCTGCTGCGTGGAACACGGAGAAACGTACCTGTTCTCTTTGCCCGAAGTGGAGAATATTGTAAGCTTAAGGACTTGAATAAAAACGCATAATAAGTAAGAGAGGACCATGGCAAATCAAAACGAAGGGAATGCAGGGGGAGGCAAATCGGAAGTGGTTGAAGGAAAATTCGGCACGTCTCCGATTGAAATCCCGGAAACCGTGCAGAAAGTTCCTCAGCAGACAAAGGAGCAATATCAAACCATGGCCGTCAAAAGCAATTCGCTTAAAATTGCCGGGGACGAGGTGCTGAACGTGAACGACAAGGATGGGCTGAAAGCCGCACTGCCTTCTGCAATTGTGGTCAAAAAGAACCTCAACAAGGATGTGCATGAACTTTACGATAGCTACAAGCAATACAAGCAATCCAATGAAAACGAGGAGGAAGTCAAGCAGTTCAAGGATGCATGCAACAACGTGATCCGTGAAGCGCAGAAAGTCCACAAGGAAATCAAAAACAAGATCAACACAATCTACGAGAAGTAATTCCGGCAAACATCCTCCTCTGTACATTCCATACCGGCTCCTGTCCCGCTACCCGGCAACCAGGATTCAGTCGGCCTTAATCAATATCTTTGATCTTTCACTGAAAAGATGCATCCCGGGAAACTGATCACCTTTGAAGGAATTGACGGATGCGGGAAAACGACTCAAATGAAACTGACAGCAGCATGGTTGAAGGAGCAGGGATATGAAGTGCTGCAAACTTACCAGCCCGGAGGGACCGCAATAGGAAGACAGATCCGAGAAGTGCTGCTCCAGCGTGAGAACCGCAAACTGGTTGCTGAAGCAGAGATGCTGCTCTATCTTGCGGACCGCATCCAGCACCTGAAGGAAGTCATCCTTCCCGCCGTGGGAAAAGGCGTGATCGTGCTTTGTGACCGTTTTCATGACTCCACGGTCGCCTATCAGGGTTACGGACGTGGGCTTGATATGAGCTTGACGGGTTCCATCGTCAGAGTCTGCATCACGCCACACCCCCCGGACCTCACCTTTCTGCTTGTGGTTCCTCCGCGGACTGCACTGCAGCGTATAGATGCATCCCCCGGAAAATCCCGGCAGCGGGACCGTCTCGAGGAGGAATCGATCCAGTTCTTCGAGCGGGTTTCACGGGGATATGATGAACTGGCATCCAGTGCACCGGATCGTTTTGTTCACATAGACGGGAGCATCAGCCCGGAATCGATCCAAGAGCGGATCAAATCTGTACTGAAAAAAAAACTGACACAACCTGCATCTTGATCCTATAAAAAAACCATGAGAAGTGCATTTTATCAAAGGCCCCTTGAATTTCAGATCCAGACCGACGTGGAGGAGTGGAGCCAGGGAAATGTGATTGAAGGCGTCCTCCGTGTGCGCAACAACGGTACTGCTCCGGAAACACTCGCCGAGGCAAAACTGATTCTGGCATATGGACTGAGAAAAGCAGTCAAAAAAGCAGATCCCGGGGCCTGGTCGGTGCTTGAAGAACAATCCCTGCTGATTCAGCAGACTCTTGATGTTCAGGAAGAGCAAACGGTTTCGTGGTCGTTCTCATTGCCCACCGACTGTCCGGTCACCGACAAGTCCGGAAGCCTGTTCCTGTTGTTTGGAGGTCCAGAGGCATTGCGTGAAGGGGGACGCATCGATTTGCGGGTTTATATGCATTCCATCCTGCAGAGTTTTCTGCTCACTTTTACCACCCAGTTCCAGTTTCTGGAAAAATACCGCAAGGCGAAGGGGGAATGGACTGAAGTCAAGCTCGATCCTCCGGATTCGAAGGAATTCCCGAATCTTGATCACCTTTTGTGCAATTTGAGAATCAGGGACGAGAGGCTGGAGACACTCTACCGTTTCAAAATGAAATCCTTTGGGCGCGAGGGCGAAAGCGTTAAAGTGGTGAGCAGGAAAAGGGAATTTGAACAGCAGTTTCCAGCCTCTGATTACCTGCAGCCCGGGGGATATCCGAACCGGCAGTTTTTTCGGAAAGTAATAGGTGAAGCCCTCGACCAGGCGCGGCAGAAAGTTGCCTTCTAAAGCATTTGAAAAGGTGTCCTGTTTTCCCGACACCGCATTTTTGAACTTACATCGTCATCATGCAAATACGCGTATTGAACGCCGCTGAAATGTGTGCGGCATTGCCGATGCCGGAAGCCATTGAAGGGATGAAACGCGCATTTTGCCGACTTTCGGAGAAGCGATGCGAAATGCCGCTGAGAAGCAGCATCACCATTCCGGATGCAGAAGGAGTGCTGCTGACCATGCCCGCCGCGATACCGGATGATGGCGAAATGGCGGTCAAGCTGGTTTCGGTTTACGGTGCGAATCCCTCCAGGGATTTACCGTTGATACACGCGGTGGTACTGGTTTTTGATGCCCAAACCGGAATTCCTTCAGCATTGATGGATGGCGAGGTGCTGACCGCGGTCAGGACGGGTGCCGGCAGCGGGGCGGCGACCGACGCGCTTGCCAATCCCGACGCAAGCGAGGCGGCCATCCTCGGCAGCGGGTCCCAGGCCCGTACGCAACTTGAAGCTGTTTGCAGCGTCCGTGAAATCCGACGGGTCCGGGTATACAGCCCGAACTCGGAGCATGCAGGCAAATTTGCCGCGGAAATGTCCGGGAAGGGACCCGTCCCAGATTCTGTTCACGCGGTGATTGATCCGGCCTTGGCAGTCAGGGGCGCGGATGTCGTCTGCACTGCTACCACTTCAAACACCCCGGTGTTCGCGTTTGAAGATCTCAAACCAGGTGCCCATGTAAACGCGGTTGGATCATTTCAGCCTTCCATGCAGGAAATTGACACTGAAACCATTCAACAATCGATGGTTGTAGTTGATTCGCGGGAATCCGCGTTTGCCGAAACTGGGGACCTGCTTGTTCCTTTGCGGCAGGGTTTGATCAACAAGGACCATGTACACGCGGAACTGGGTGAAATACTTAATGGAAACAAGCCCGGCCGCACACGCGTTGACCAGTTCACATTTTTCAAATCCTGCGGAGTTGCGGTGCAGGATGCCGTGGCGACCCGCATCGCACTCAACCGCGCCGAACAGGATGGTCTCGGGCAGATCGTTTCCCTGTAAACGCGTATTCGCTCCGGATACTTTTTCCCATTTCATCGATGATTCCCAAAACCGCGGATGCGGTAATTCTAGGAGGCGGCGTGATGGGCGCGAGTACCGCGTACCACCTCGCACGCGGGGGGATGAAAAACGTGGTCCTGCTGGAACGTGAAGCGTTTTTCGGGACAGGCGCCACAGGGCGCTGCGCGGGAGGCATCCGTTTCCAGTTCAACACTGAAATAAACATACGCCTCTCGCAAATCAGCCTGCCGATGCTCGATTCCTTCGAGGAGGAGACAGGAGTTGCGGCGATGGTGAAAAAGTGCGGATACCTTTTTGCCCTCACGCGTGAAACGGACGTTCTTGCCTACAAAAACGCCGTTGAGTTACAAAACAAACTGGGGGTCCGCACCGAATGGCTGGAAGCAGAAGATGT
>CAYFLK010000026.1:0-16806 GCA_964344035.1 uncultured Pseudomonadota bacterium | reverse complement strand
CCCCCACAGCGTGGTCAGTGGATACATCGACTCGGCGCGCAGGCTAGGTGCTGTTTGTTTAACCGACTGTGTGGCAACGGGTATTGACACTCACGGAAACCGGGTGCGAGGGGTTAATACAAACCGTGGAAACATCGGCGCCGGAATGGTGGTCAATGCCTGCGGACCATGGAGCGCCGCCCCCGCACGCTGGGCTGGTGTGGAACTCCCTGTGAGGCCACTCCGAAGACAGTGGTTTGTCACCGATGCACTTGATTTTGTTCCGGAAACATTTCCGTTTGTGATCGACTTCGCCCAAAGCCTGTATTTCCACCGTGAAGGGCAAGGCCTGCTGACAGGCATGTCAAACCCTGATCAGCAGCCCGGGGAGGACCAGCGCATCGATCAGGAATGGGAAATGTTCCATATCCAGGCGGCGATTGCGCGCATGCCGCAACTTGAAACAGCAGGCATCCGCAACCGCCAGGCAGGCTTGTATGAAATGACCCCGGATGCTCACCCGGTCATCGGTTCAACTCCGGTCGAGGGGTTCTACTTGCTCACCGGGTTTTCCGGGCACGGTTTTATGCAGGGACCGGTTTGCGGAAAACTGATGGCGGAAATCCTGATCGACGGCGCCGCGTCATCACTCAATATCGAGCGCCTCCACTATTCACGGTTTGCCAAACATAAAATCGTGCCGGAACTGAACGTCATTTGAAGGAAAAAAGGACGTCATCAATTCCATAATGAACAAAACTCATGAAAAGGAGTGAATGGCTTTGATCGGGCAAATGATTCATGAAGGCACGGTCAACACCAGTTTTCCATGCACCTTACGTTGAATCAACTGGTCGAGCGCTGAAATCAGCTGTTCCATGGAGAAGGAATCGTCCGCCACCGGGCGTAGCTCATCTTTCTCGTACATTTCATACAGTCGTTTTTGTGTTTCCCGGATCAGCGCAGGGTTGTACTTCATGTAGTTGCCCCAGTACAGCCCGACAATGGAGATGTTTTTGAGCAGTATGCGGTTCGCTGCCAGGGAGGGGATTGTACCACCCGCAAAACCGATCACCAGCAAACGTCCTTCCCAGGCGATGCACTTGGTGCTGCGTTCCAGCACTTCTCCTCCCACCGGATCATAGATCACGTCCGCACCCAGGCCGCCGGTGATGCCTTTCACCGCTTCCACGAAATCATCCTGGAGGTAATTTATCACATGATCAGCACCGCACTCCCGGCAGATTTCTATTTTTTCACTAGATCCCGCGGTTGCAATCACTGTTGCGCCAAGTGCCTTGCCGATCTGGACCGCCGTGGTTCCCACGCCGCCCGCGGCCCCATGCACAAGCAAAACCTCTCCGGGCTGCAGCCGTGCGCGGTGGACTAGGGCGAAGTACGATGTCTGGTGCGTCATCAAAAAACCGCTGGCGTGTTTATCCGGCATCGAATCCGGTACAGAGTAAGCCTGGGATTCATCCAGCAGCATCTGCTCCGCGAAGGCCCCGCTTGTCGCGAGCCCCATCACGCGGGTCCCCTCTTCAAAAAGACTGCACTCCGCACCACATTCTTCGACAACCCCCACAGCTTCAGTGCCGGGAGTGAATGGCAATGGAGGCCGCACCTGGTATTTACCTTGGATACAGAGCAGGTCCGGGAAGTTCAAGCTCGCCGCATGAACACGGATGCGGACCTGACCTTTTCCGGGATTTAACGTGCTGCCTTTCGACCAGCGTAGAACCTTTTCTGGAGTTCCGAATGCTTCAGTGAACCAGGCTTTCATAAAAATGATTTCAGGAATGATTGCTGTTTTGGGAATATGATCCGCATGTTCGAGCGCAAATCATAGCAGATCGCACAAGTCATTGACACCCGATTCCAACTTCGGATTACGGAAGACAGATCAGCTTTTGAATGTCACACCATGAAATGCTAGTCTCATCCATAATGCGCATCAGGTGCGGAGCTTTTTCGCGCGTACATGAAGAAGAATTGTAAATTCAGAGAGTCAAAAAACTCTGCGGAAACGGCTTGCTTCGAAACATCAACATGAAAGCTATCCTCCTTGCAGGCGGCACCGGCAGCCGGCTTTACCCGACGACCATGGGAGTCAACAAACAGCTGATCCCGCTATATGACAAACCGATGGTTTATTATCCGTTTTCCGTGGCGATGCTGGCGGGTATCCGGGAAGTGCTGGTGATCAGCACCGCTGAGGATCTGCCACAGTTCCAGAAACTGCTTGGTGCGGGCGCCAGATACGGAATGCGGGTCGAATATGCGATGCAGCTGAAGCCCGATGGATTGGTGCAGGCATTTCTGATCGGTGAGGAGTACCTTGGCGATGCTTCCGCATGCCTGTTGTTGGGAGACACTTTTCTGTACGGAAACCAGCTTGCGCAGCTTCTCAAAAAAACCATCGAGGAAGTCGAAAAGTATCGACAAGCAGCTGTATTCGCTTATCCGGTCGATCATCCGGAAAGATACGGGGTGGTGGAATTTGATGAATCCGGAAATGCGCTTTCCCTTGAGGAAAAGCCGGATACTCCACGCGGACACCACGCGGTTGTCGGGCTGTATTTTTATCCTACCGGAGTGGTGGAAATGGCGAAAAGGGTACGGCCCTCGTCACGGGGAGAACTTGAGATCACGACCCTCAACCGGATGTATCACGAGGATGAGCGCCTGCGCGTAAATCAGCTCGGACGGGGCTTCGCGTGGCTGGATACCGGGACCGCGGAATCGATGCTGCAGGCAGGGCTGTTCGTCGGTACCCTGCAGCAGAGGCAGGGGCTGCAGATCGCCTGCCTGGAGGAAATTGCGTTCAAACAGGGTTGGATCGACCGGGATACTCTGCGTGAATCAGCGCATTTATACCGGGGCAGCAGTTACGGAGATTATCTGGGTAAACTGGCGGAGGGGATGTGAGGGTGTGGGAACCAAAGCCGATCCCGTTTTCCATTTCCCCTTGCCCCAACCATCTCCCCTGGGAGAGGGAGTGACATTCAGCACACGGTTTCGAGTTGAGATTTAAGTGCGGCGATGCGGTCCCGGTAACCCGCGGCTTCCTCGAATTCCAGCGCTTCCGCGGCATGCCGCATGGCTTCTTCGAGTTCCTCGATTTCTTTCTCGAGACGTTCCGTGTTTTGGTATGTTGCCGCTTCCTCGGCCACTTCCAGGGCTTCCTCCAGTTCTATCGGCGCCAGCGAAGGAGCAATCTGCCGTTGGATTGTGCGCGGGACGATGCCGTGTTTTTCATTGTAGGCAATCTGTTTCCGTCGCCGTGATTCAGTGATTTCGATTGTTTCCCGCATCGAGTCGGTGATTTGATCGGCATAAAGGATCACCATCCCGTTAACGTTCCGCGAGGCCCGTCCACAAGTCTGGATCAGCGATCTTGAGGAGCGGAGGAAGCCTTCCTTGTCAGCATCGAATATGCCCACCAGGGAAACCTCCGGCAGGTCAAGCCCCTCCCTGAGCAGGTTTATCCCCACCAGCACATCAAATTCTCCGGCACGCAGGTCATGCAGAATCCGTGTTCGTTCCACCGCATCGATATCCGAGTGCATGTAACGCACGCGTACGTCTAGATCGAGGTAATACTCGCAGAGGTCTTCCGCCATCCGCTTGGTCAGGGTGGTGATCAGCACCCGTTCTCGGCGTTCGGCGCGCAGGCGTATTTCATGCAGCATGTCGTCAACCTGACCCAGCACGGGACGGACCTCGATTTTCGGATCAACGAGCCCGGTCGGACGGATCACCAATTCTATATATTGCTGACCGGCTTTTTCCAATTCATAATCTCCCGGGGTAGCGGAAACGCAGATCAGGTTCTGTGGAATTTTTTCGAATTCGTTGAACTGCAGTGGGCGGTTGTCAAGCGCCGAGGGCAGCCGGAACCCGTGCTCCACAAGTGTTTCCTTGCGGGAGCGGTCTCCCAGGAACATCCCCCGCAGTTGGGGCAGGGTGACGTGGCTTTCGTCGATGAAAACCAGAGCGTTTTCAGGCAGGTAGTCAATCAGCGTTGCGGGGGGGCTTCCGGGAGGTCTGCGTTGCAGGATGCGGCTGTAGTTTTCAATCCCGGAACAGCTCCCTGTCTCCTCGATCATCTCGATATCAAACTGAGTGCGTTGCTTGAGCCGGTGTGCCTCAACCAGCTTCCCGTTTTGGTGCAGTTGCCCCAGCCGTTCGTGCATTTCTTCGCGGATCATTTTCACGGTTTCGGGAATGTGTTCCGGGGATGTCGCATAATGTGAGGCGGGATAGATAACGTAATGCTGGTGCGACGAACGTTTTTTCCCGGTCAGAGGTTCAAACTTGATGATGCGTTCAATTTCATCTCCGAACAGCTCCACCCGGATGGCTGCTTCTGCTTCGGCGAGATAGATGTCAATTACGTCCCCGCGCACACGGAATTTTCCGCGATGGAAATCCATGTCATTTCGTTCATACTGCAGTTCGACCAGCCGCTCCAGCATCTTTCCGCGGGGGAAGCGTTCTCCGACACGCAGAAAAATCAGCATCTTCCCGTATTCCTCCGGAGCGCCGATTCCGTATATGCAAGAGACGCTGGCAACTATGATCACATCTTCCCGCTCCAGCAGCGAACGAGTCGCGGAAAGACGGAGACGGTCGAGTTCGTCGTTGAGGGAAGTATCCTTTTCAATGTACAGGTCCTTGTGCGGAACATATGCTTCGGGCTGGTAGTAGTCGTAGTAGCTGACGAAGTACTCCACGGCGTTTTTAGGGAAGAACGCTTTGAATTCATGGAAAAGCTGCGCCGCGAGGGTTTTGTTGTGCGCGATCACCAGAGAGGGGCGCTGCTGCGCCTGGATCACGTTGGCCATCGTAAACGTCTTTCCGGAGCCGGTGATGCCGAGTAAAACCTGGTGTTTGCGTTGTTTGCGAATGCCTGAGACCAAATCCCCGATTGCCTTGGGCTGGTCTCCGGTCGGCTGGAAATCGGATAGGAGTTCAAACTTACGATTTTCGGACATGCCTGATTCCTTTTCAGCGGTCCATCACTTCTGCCGGCCAGGATACCGTTGCTTCCGGGTAAATCACTCTGAGTACGCAAAGTCCGTGTGCTGGTGCGGTCTGCCCGGCCAGGCTTCGGTCCCTGCTTTTCAGGATAGAATCCATTTCTTCAGGTTTCAACTTACCCAATCCGACTTCAACCAGCGTACCGACCAGGATGCGGACCATGTGCTGGAGGAACGAGTTTGCTTCCATTTCCACCTGAAGGAAAGCTTTTTGCGTGCGGTCTTCATTGATGTTGAATTCCCGCAGTTCTTTCACCGGGTTTGGAGAGGAACATTGCGCTGCGCGAAACGCTGAAAAATCATGTTCTCCCACAAAATGCGAGGCGGCTTCCCGCATTGCTTCGATATCAAGTGGAAACCGCACCCACCAGCTTGTTTTCCGTGCAAATGGAGGATGGTATGGGAGGTTGCAGATCTGGTAGCGGTAGCGTTTGCCGACGGCGCTGTGACGGGCATGAAAATCATCGGGGACAGGCTGCACGTGCTTGACGACAATGTCTTCGGGCAGCACCGCGTTGAGGGAAACACGCCATTTTTCAGGGGAGAATGGTTTGGAGGAGACGAAACTGGCGGTCTGGTTGAGCGCGTGCACCCCGGAATCGGTGCGGCCCGCGCCGAAGACCTTGACAGATTCTCCGGTTAGACGCTGGAGTGCGGATTCAAGCGCGCCTTCGATGGTGTGATGGTTAGGCTGCACCTGCCAACCGCGGTAACAGGCGCCGTCATAAGAAATCAGAAGAAGCCAGTTGCGCCTGGCGTTCACCCGGCTTTCCCGCGGTTCAGGTGAGCGCCTGTTCAGCGAGGGCTTGTACGCGGGAAGGATCGTTGCCGACGACACTGCCGACCTCTTTTCCGTCCTTGAGCAAAACTACATAGGGGATGCCGCGGACCCCGAACCTTGCGGCGGTATCATTGTTGGCGTCCACATCGAGTTTGCAGACCTTCAGTTTTCCATCCATCTTTTCCGCCAGCGATTCGATGGTTGGGGCCAGTGCCAGACAGGGCCCGCACCAGGATGCCCAAAAGTCGATCAGGGCGTACCCGGATTTTGTTTGTTCATCAAAATTGGAATTGTCCAGATGAATCACTTTATCATTTGCCATATTCTCTCCATCCTTGGGCAAAATCTCCTGCAAGGAAGATTTGTGCCTCATCCAGACAGGGGAAATATATCGTCAGTTACCCTGATTTTCCCAAACATGCATCTTCATGACAAGTTTTTTCAGGAAACAGCCCGGGCCGATGTTACCTTTCACAGGGAAGTATCAGGGTGGAAAGCCCGGCATCGTTCCCGTGCGGATGCAATCCTTGTCCGTGTTTTTCCGATGACTTTCTCCTGCTCTTTGAGAGTTTCTGCCAATACTTCTTTTTGATGAAGGACCATTGCCGGTGCGGGGCTGCCGAGGTGATTTCGCTGAGTGATCAACCAAGCCGGATCCCGGTATGATTCCATGTTTTCCGGCAAGCGATCCGGGTCATGCCCGTATTCGCGCAGCGCGTCACGCAGAGCGGATGCAGAAATTTGCGGGGAAGTCCCGCAGAGTTTCACCGCGTGTGCAAGCACCCGGTGGGATTCCCGGAAAGGTAGATCCAGTTCCCGGGTCAGCAGATCCGCCAGATCAACGGCGTTCATGAAACCGCTTTCACACTGCTCACGCATCCTGCCGACATTGACATGCAGTGTCTGAAAGACTCCCTTCAGGATCTCCGCGGCAGGAGCACAATCCCGGATGAGGTCCATGATCAGGTATTTTGTCGCCTGCGTGTCCCGGTTGTATCCGCTCAGTCCGCCTTTCTGCACACCTAGCAAGCTGAGCAGCTGGCCGTGAGCGACGGAAGTCTTGGATTTGATCACTTCGGCGAAATCCGGGTTTTTCTTCTGCGGCATGATTGAGGATCCGGTCACATAAGCATCATCAATCCTGACCAGGGCCAGGGATGGCATGCCAAGGATAATCAGGTCCTGCGAGATGATGCTCAGCCGGTTCATCAGCATGCAGCAGGCATGGGCCAGCTGCGCTTCATTTTCCCAGCGTGAAACGATGCAATCGAGGGTGTTTAATTCAACACGTGCAAATCCCAGCAGTTCCGCTGTCAATTTCCGGTCCAGGGGCCATGAGGCGCCGAATGCGGCGGCGGCGCCCAGCGGGTTGCGGTCGACCAGATTGAGCGCGAATTCAAGCCTTTCGAGGTCCCTGCCGAGACCCTGGGCGTATGAGCAAAGCCAGTGCCCCCACGTAGTGACCATGGCCGGCTGATAGTGTGTGAACCCGGGCATGACGCTTTCGCTGTGTTCTCCGGCCTGTTCAAGGAATGTCTTTGCCAGCGCATGGACCTCGTCGAATATTCGCAGCCCCTGGTCACGCAGGTACAGGCGCATGTCGCAGGCCGACTGGTCGTTTCTGCTGCGTCCGATATGCATGCGTCCGCCCGCATCTACCCCCTCGTGCTTGGTAACGAATGCTTCAACATTGGTGTGCACGTCTTCCTTTGCCGGATCCAGAACGAAATCGCCCGAATCCGACTCGCTTTCAAGCCGTGTCAGCCCTCGCAGTATCTTCTTCAAATGACCCTTTCCGATTAGGTTCTGCCGTGCAAGCATGATGCAATGCGCACGGTTGGTCCAGATGTCGTAAGGGATCAGCACTTCATCGGCCATCGGCAGCGTCTGCACATCCCGCCCGGCGCAAAACAGGACATTTTTTTGCTCGGGTGGATTATTCAGTTGTCCTCCCCAAAGGGTCGATTTTTGTTTCGTCATTGCTCGTGATTCAATAGCTTTGAAGTTTGAAATTTTGTCTTTTGTCTGGGTTCTACATAAATTTTTCTTTGCACAATATAGATGGTTTCGTAAAAAGTCGAAATCCGGTTTTTTGCATCTAATGATTTCAATGAGTTACGAGAACGAAATTGTGCGTTTTGGGACTTTTTACGAGACCATCAATATAGCGCTTAAGACAGAAAAGGTGATTCGTTACGCTCAGGGTTTAACCTCCAAAAATGAGGCAATAGCGTGAAAACACAAGGAAATTCGGGATTCACCGTAAATTGGCTGGCGGTAACCCGGGTCTTGGCCCTCGGTTTGCATTTTATGCAACAGTGATTAAATCATACAGCAGCCAAAGTTTATCAACCATCCGGCATATACATGGCAGGTATTTTCAACAGCACGGTTTTCACGCTGGCGCAGAAATCCCTTGATTTCCGGATCCAGCGGCATGACCTGTTGGCGTCCAATGTCGCCAACAAAGACACTCCCGCATACCAGGCTGAAGACCTGGTGTTTCGGGCGCGGCTGGAAAAGGCCCTGCACGCGGATGAACCGGGGATGCTCAAAACCACCAATTCCCGCCATTTTGACGGCAGGCAGACGCCGCCGCTTGAGGAAGTTGAAGCCCAGCGGATTCTCAGTGCCGCGCCATTCCCCGATTTTGATGGAAACACCGTTGATCTGGATCGTGAGATGGCCAAGATCGCGGAGAACCAGTTAATGTACAATGCGTCCCTGCGCATGCTCTCACATCAATTCCGGATGCTGAAATCCGTGATTTCCGAAGGACGATAATGAGTTTCTTGTCTTCCCTTTCTGTCAGCGTCTCCGGTATGACCGCGCAGCGCCAGCGGGTGAACACTATTTCCGAAAACATTGCCAACGCCAACACCACCCGCACTCCGCAGGGGGGACCCTACCGCAGACGGGAGGTAATTTTCGCGGCGGTTGCAAATGACCGCAGTTTCGAACAGGAACTGCTGGCACAGGAACGGTCCCTTGATACCGCCACGCAAGTCAAGGTGGTGGGAATCGTACAGGACGACCGCCCGCCTATTTTGCGGTTTGAACCGGGGCATCCGGATGCCAATGAAGAAGGGTTCGTGGCCATGCCCAACGTCAACCCGATGGAGGAGATGGTCAACCTGATGGAGGCAACACGTTCCTATGAAGCCAATATCGCTGCCTATAATGCGTCCAAGAACATGTGGCAATCCGCGCTGGATTTGGGACGAGGCATAGGCTAAGATGAGATATACGATTAGTGGTTTAGCTTTATAATCTCATTAAATTTTCTTAGACAATATGTCTAAAACTTATCGTAATATCAGCTCGGAATCAGAATCGCTTACCGATGGCCTTAACTCAACACCTTCGGCTATTAAGTCAAGTCCTCAAAGACTTGAGTTAAGAACGCTTAACGGGCTTGACTTTAGGATTAACGATTTGGACATGATGCCCAAGCATTGGAGATGACATGAGCCTGAAACTACCGCCGGTTTCCCCGGTCAATCCGCAGAATGCGCTCAACCGTCAAGCAAGTGATGCACAAACTCCGTCCCCCGGAGGAGGCATCGGTCAGAGTTTCGAGAAAATGCTCCAGGAAGTCAACCAGCAGCAACTACAGGCGGAAGCTAAGCAGGTTGAACTGATGACTTCAGAGAACAAGGACATCCACAGGACCATGATCGCGTTGGAGAAGGCGGATATTTCCATGCGGCTGATGCTGCAGATACGCAACAAGCTTGTGGGTGCCTACGAAGAAGTGATGCGGATGCAGGTCTGAACCTGATACTATCCGGGTCTGAAAATACATTCAACCCCACTCCTTGATACTTTCTTGCCTCCCACACTTCTTGATTCCACCAAGGGAAGGAAATGAAGTTAGCATCACAATTCAAAGTTAAGTGATTAAAATGCCACACCACTTAGCTTCCCCAATCCCCAATTCATAATTCATCGAGTTACTTCCTTCAGATACTGCTGCTGCCTTTCAGTTCTGCTCGCGCTTTCTTTCAGGTTTTCCCGTTCAATGGCATCACGAAACATCGGGTTGGCTTTAAATTCGTATTCCAGTTTCAGTGGCCCCACCCCTTTTTCAGACCAGTAACGCCGTTTTGTTTCCCCCGTCCCTGCAGACATCCCTCTACTTGACAGCCGGCGGGCCTGCTGCTGCAGGTTTTGCAGGTTTTGCGAAAGACGCTGCAGGCTGTCCCGGGTTTTTTGCGCGGCATTCAACGCAGGTTGAGACAGCAAGCTTCCCAAGAGCTTTTCTGTGTTGCGTGAGTGCTTCCCGCTTTCCAGCAGTTCATCAAATGTCTGACGAGTGTTCAGCATTGGTGATTCAGGCATGGCTTTCAAATTATTCTGCATATACCGGATGAGTTCACTGATGCGTTTCTGTACCATAGAGGTTTCCCGGCCTGAAACGGCAGGTATTCTGTTACGACTGGAATGAGGTTGAATTTGTTTCTGCACCCGCTCTTGAAGAAACAGGGATCGCTTCGCGATGTTCATGATGTGACCGAGTTGCCGCTCAATATCAGAAAACTGCTGGTTGTAGTAATCCGAAATTGCGGTTTCCAGAGACTGCTGCTGCCGTATCAGTTGTGACAGCAATTGATCCAGCAGTTGCTGGGCCTCTCCGATGCGTCCTTTACTGATAAGTTCCCGCAGGGTGTTCATCACCGTGTCCAGCGGGATTACCAGAAGTTCCGCGGGAGAAGCCATGTTCCCCAGCCATTCCGCGGTCTTTTTCTGTTCCTGCAGGCTGCTTTGCAGTCGTTCCTCAAAACGGTCCAGCATCCTCAGCAATTCATCCGTGTTTTCCCGGCCCGGATTTTTCTTCAAGTGCTGAAGCCATTGCTCCAACCGTTGCAGGTCCTGAAATACATCGCTGCTCTCCTGCAGCGTGTTTTCCAGTTTCTCACGTTCGAGGAGCGCCCGCAGGCGGTGCCGCATCTTCCGCACCACGATGTATTCTTCCTGCATCAACGCCGATTTCCGGGCTGCAATAGGCGGGGCATCGGCTTTTACCACAGGAGGCAGGCAAAACGTCAAAATAAACAACGGCAATAATTTGTTAATTCTGCGAGGATAAGTCATTGGCAATATTTGTTTATTCTGCATGGCTGCTGCTGCCGAAGCATATCATTGGTATTATCTCCATGAAAGCCGAAAGCCCCAAATCCTGTGTGTACAGCAGGTTGCAGCTCAGAATGAAGTTAATATTTCCTGTAGATTACTGATGAACTGTGATAAATTATAATGTTTGTTTTCTTACTGTAAATCATCAATAGCCAAGGATTAGAACTGAAGATCATGGATTGGAAAAGGACGCATTTTTGCGGAGACATACGGGTTGAACATGTTGGACATGAAGTGGTGCTGCTGGGATGGTGCCAGACTCGCCGGGACCATGGGGGAGTGATCTTTGTTGATTTACGCGATTACACGGGCATCGGGCAGGTCGTTTTCAAACGTGAAATCAGCAGCAAAGCCCACACACTGGGAGACGGTATCCGCAACGAATACGTTCTTGCAGTCCGCGGGAAAGTTGATCACCGCCTGGAAGGGAACGTAAACCCTAAACTGCCGACCGGGGAAGTGGAGGTGCTTGTGGATGAACTGGAAATCCTCAACACCTCCGAAACTCCGCCTTTTGTGCAGGAAGACAGGGAAAACGTGGACGAAAAGATCCGCCTCGCAAACCGCTTTCTGGAACTGCGGAATCCCACCCTGCAGCACAACCTGATGCAGCGCTCAAAAGCGATGCAGATTGTCCGCGCTTATTTCACCAGGCAGCGTTTTTTTGAAGTGGAGACCCCGATTCTGACCAAATCGACTCCGGAAGGGGCGCGTGATTACCTGGTCCCTTCCCGTGTGAGTCCGGGGATGTTTTACGCGTTGCCACAGTCTCCCCAGCTTTTCAAGCAGCTTTTGATGATCAGCGGATACGACCGCTACATGCAGATTGCGCGCTGTTTCAGGGATGAGGACTTGCGCGGAAACAGGCAGCCGGAATTTACCCAAATCGATCTTGAACTGAGTTTCACCCACCCGGAAGAGGTGTTCGAGTTGGTTGAAGGGCTGATATCAGTGTTGTTTAAGGAAACGCTCGGGGTCGAGGTGCAAACCCCATTTCCACGCATGAGTTACGTGGATGCGATGGAGAACTACGGTTCGGATGCCCCTGACACGCGTTTTGAGTTGAAACTTATTGATATTTCAGACATTGCCGCGGAATGCGGATTGCGAGTCTTCTCTGAGGTGGTGGCAAAAGGAGGAATGGTGAAGGCCATCCGGGTTCTGGGGGGCGCGGATTTTTCACGCAAGGAGCTTGACGATCTGACCGAATTCGCCCGCATCTACGGCGCGAAGGGGATGGCCTGGATCAAACGCAACGCCGATGGATGGCAATCCCCGATCGCCAAGTTCTTCTCCTCTGAGCATCAGCAGGCGTTGGAGAAACGCACCGGCTTGAGTGGCGGAGACTTGGTGCTTTTCTGCGCGGATCAACCAGCGGTGGTTTACGACAGCCTGGGTAATCTGCGCAAGGAGATCGCGCGTCGCAGGGGCTTGATTCCGGAGGACCAGTTCAGCTTTGTATGGGTCACGGAGTTTCCTCTTTTCGAATACAGCGAAGCCGAGAAACGATATGTTTCCAGCCACCATCCGTTTACCATGCCCAACCTGGATGACCTTGATGAGTTTGGAGACAAGCAGCCTGAGCGCATTCGTTCGCTGGCGTACGATGTGACTCTCAACGGCATTGAAATCGGAGGCGGAAGTATCCGTATTCACCGCCGGGACATACAGGATCGTGTGTTCAAACTGCTGAACCTGACTGATGAGGAGATCAATTCCAAGTTCGGGTTCCTGATGAAGGCGCTGTCCTACGGCGCCCCGCCTCATGGAGGTATTGCATTGGGGTTTGACCGCATCATGATGTTCCTTCTCGAAACCGAATCGATCCGGGACGTAATTGCCTTTCCCAAGACCCAGCGCGCTTCCTGCCTGATGACCGAAGCGCCTTCCCCGGTCGACGCGGCACAGCTGGACGAATTGCATCTCAGGGTTAAAGCAACCGCGAAGCAAACGGGATCACTCTCGAACTGACTATTCCCCGCATTTATTTGATTTAACACAACCGAATCAATCTCTTTCCAAGTCGCCTACGGATCTCCTCCACATTCCCATTTTTTCTTCAAATTCTCTTCACATTGATTGGGTAATCTGTACTCAAGTCAAAAAACAGTGGGTTTTTTGATTCGTTTGATTAACCTCCATTTGAAGAGGATTTATGAGAAAGTCAATGAAAGCGCTGATCGCTACATTTGTCGGCGCGGGTGTGTTTGCGGGTGGAGTGGCACTCGCGCATGGATGGAACGGGTATGGTGGATACGGTCACTGGGGTAAAGGAGGCATGCAGGGCCCCCCGCAGGGTATGCATGGACCCGGCCCCCGGTACGGGATGCGTTTCCATGCCCCGATGATGGGGATGGCCGGACCGGGCCGCTTGTTTCGTGAAGAAATGCAGCAGGCGCGAATCCAGGTGCTGGCCGAGTTGAGCGGTCAATCGGTCGGGCAAATCGAAAAGGATATCGAGGCATACTCCATGCGGGCGCTTCTGCAGAAGTACAACATCAACTTCGAAAAAATGCAGACGCTGATGCACGCCAAGGTTGCTCAAATCGTCCAAAAAGCCGCTGAAGAAGGACGCATCACCGCGGATGAGGCCGCCGCGATTAATTCCCACATGAGCACGGGTCCGCATGGGCCAAGAGGCGTCCTTAAAAAAACGCAGTAACTATCACCCTAATTCCGCGTGGAGGGACTGCACCCCCCCTTTCAGTCCCAAAGCGCGGATTTGAGATGAATCTTCAATTGGGCTTTTGATTTGAAACGAGGTATGAAATCCTTTTTGCTGAGATTGATCAGGAACGGCGCATTGAGGAAGCGCTGTTTCCCGACAAGGTTCTGGTTCATACTTCAACTTCAACCAGTCATTGCCTGCGACTTCCCGAAAAACTAAAGTTGGACTGATTTGCGGCGGCACCAGCGGCGAGCATCAGGTTTCATTGATATCCGCGCATTATATTCAGGCCGCGCTTGACAGGCAAAAATACGAAGTCCTTATGGTCGGCATCGGCCAGGACGGGGCCTGGTACCTGGGACAGCCGCGGACCTTTCTTGAAAACGTGCAGGACGTGCGCAAGGTCAGTTTCAACACCTCCCTCCCGGCGCGGATCCCCGAGCGTAATCTTGCAGGCGGGGTTTCCCTTTCCACAAACTCTTTGGCTGATGTGGATGTCTTCTTCCCCATCACACACGGCAGGCTTGGCGAGGACGGGGCGCTTCAAGGGCTGCTGGAATTGGCGGGGAAACCGTATGTTGGTGCGGATGTTTACGGTTCAGCGATCTGCATGGACAAGGACGTCTCTAAACGTCTGCTGCGTGCGCATGGAATCCCGGTTGCCGAGTACAGGGCAATTCGTTCCCCGGGGGAACTGAATTTTGAAAATGCAGTTGAGCGGCTTGGCTGTCCGCTGTTCGTCAAACCGAGCCGTGAGGGTTCGTCACTGGGAGTTTCCAAGGTCGGCAATGCCCGGGAGTATGAACTCGCTCTTGAAACGGCATTTGCGGTGGACCGCAAGGTGTTGGTTGAGCAGGCGGTTTCCGGACGTGAGATCGAGTGTTCCGTGCTGGGCAACGAGCATCCGGCGGCGGCGGAGGTTCTCGGTGAGATCATCCCGCGGCACGAGTTCTATTCATACGATGCTAAGTACGTGGACGAAGAGGGTGCGGAACTGATCATTCCCGCAAAAGTGGAGCCTGAAATCTCCCGGCGCATTCGCAATACCGCTGTGGATGCGTTCCTCTGCACAGAGTGCCGGGGTATGGCCCGCGTGGATTTCTTTTTAAAACCTGACGGTTCTTTAGTGCTCAACGAATTGAACACCCTGCCCGGTTTCACCAGCATCAGCATGTACCCGAAACTGTGGGAAGCTTCCGGATTGTCTTACCAGCGCTTGCTCGATCGGTTGATTGAACTGGCCATGGAGTAGGTTTCATGAAAGAGCATGAAGCTGTTTGATTCCCCCGCACTCAACATTGTTCTTTACGAACCGCAGATTCCTCCCAACACAGGCAATATCGCCCGTCTCTGCGCCGCCACGCGCAATCATCTGATACTGCTCGGCCGGCTGGGTTTCGAACTGACAGACAGCCACCTCAAGCGCGCGGGACTGGATTACTGGCAGTGGGTGAGCTGGGAACACCATCCGGATTCCGGGGCCTTTCTGGAATCAATTCCTGCGGATAAAATTCATTGCCTTTCCGTACACGGGAAACGTCCCTACAGTAAAATGAAACCGAAAGAAGGGGATTATTTGCTGTTCGGCAAGGAAACCACCGGCTTGCCTAAAGAATGGCTGACCCGTTTTGCCACTCAAACATTCACTATCCCGATGTGGGAAAAAGGAGTGCGCAGTCTGAACCTGGGGTCATCCGTCGCCATCGTCGTTTATGACGCCATGCGTCAGCTGGGACGGTTCTGAAAAAGGTGTCGTAGAATATCAAATGAAAACCGACACGCTCCGTAACAGGCTCCACCATCTTCGCCATCACATGCGGTCCGAAGGTGGAGCAATAGACCTCGCCCACGCCTTCGATGCCTTCATCCGTAACCAGCTTGAGGAACACGAAGTAGCGGCCTCCCAAATGCGGTGGAGGCGTACCGACCACAAAGGTTTTCAGATCCTTGATTTTCATCGTTTTCTTCAGTCCAGGGTGCTGACCTGATACTTCGTCCGTTCCAGAAACTCCGGTTGGATCTCTACCCCCCAGCCCGGTGCTTCTGGAATCTGCACCTTGCCGTCCACGGCGACCAGCGCGGGCTGATAGATGCTGTCCTGCTCCGGAAAGTCGTCTGTGCCCTCAATGGAGAACTCGACGTAAGGCCCGGCGTTTTCCAGCGCCCCCATCAGATGCAGCGTGAAGACCGTCACCAGCGAGTGATTGGCGGAATGCGGGGTGCAGGGCAGTCCGGCCTCTCGCGCTATTTCGGCGACCTTGAGGGTGCGCACGAGGCCACCGAGGTAGCACACATCCGGCTGGACCACGTTCACCGCCCGCATCTCGATCATGTGCCGCCAGATCGTGAAATAGCAGTCCTGCTCGCCTCCGGTGACATCGAGGCTGAGCGCGTCCGTCACCTGCTTCGTCCACTCCAGTTCACAGTACGGACACGGCTCCTCAAAATGGCAGATGCCGTGATCCTCCAGCAACCGCCCCACCGCAATCGCCTTTTCCGGAGTGTAGGCGCTGTTGCCATCCACGAGCAGCGCCACCTCGTCGCCCACTGCCTTGCGCACCGCCGGGACAATCGCCTCGGTGCGTCCGGGTCATTCGTCCTCGTCGTGGCCGCACTCCTTGCCCACGCGGAACTTGAAGGCATCGTAACCGCACCCGTCCCGCAACCGCGCCAGACGCTTCGCCTCCGCTTCCGGAGTGATCGCCCGGCTCATGCTGGAGCCATAGACCCGGAACGGCCTTGGGTAGCCCCCCAGCAACGAGCAGACAGGCTTGCCCTCCTCCAGCTTGCCCCACAAGTCCCAAAGCGCCGTGTCCAGCCCCGCCAGCGCCCGCCGCAGGTAGGAGCCGGGAAACTTGTGTTCGCGCTCCGGAATTTCCGTGACCAAGCGTACGATGTCCAGCACGTCCCGGCCCAGCGCATGGGGCGCAATCTGCCGATGCACCACCTGCGCGGTGATGTCTGCATGGTAGGGAGCCACCTGCCCCCAGCCCTCCGAACCGTCACGAGTGCGCACCCGCACCAGCGCCATCGTCTGGTTGCTGAAGGTCTCGATGCTGTGGATATCAAGATCGCGTGTGGTCATGTTTTCCGGCTTAAAAGGATCCGGTTAAAGCGTACTATGTTTGATGGATAGCAATGTTCTTGAACCTAACTTGAGCGATTCATAACAAAAAAAGCTCCCAACCTTTGGATTAAAG
>CAYFLK010000025.1:23406-46037 GCA_964344035.1 uncultured Pseudomonadota bacterium | reverse complement strand
TAGTACCGTGTCAACAAGGAGTTGAAGTTACTTAGAAGTTGGTGATCAATCTTTCAAAGTCATCCAAATTGCAGGCGGATAAAACGTGAACAATTATCTCATCGTTTCAAATGTCAGTGACGCATCCTTTGCCATCGGCGTAGGACATGCTCGTTCTCAGACTTTCGATATTTCAGACATGGTTTCTCTCAAGTCATTTGTGAATAGCGAATTCTGCCCACGTTTTTTACAGGATCAGGTTACCGAAGAGTCTCTTGGACACGGGCTTGAGGGGAAATCGGTATACATAGTCTCAACCCACTCCCCTCACTATTCACGCAATGAACTTGCGATGCGTAATTTCCTGATTGCATCCGCGGCCAAGGAGAACGGTGCCGAGTTCGTGGCCCTGGTGGAGCCTGATCTCTACTATTCCGCACAGGATCGCGGGCCACGCACACAGGACCATCCCCAGGCCAAAGATTTTCAATCCCGAGAGAAATTTGTTGGCCAACCATGTTCCGCGGAACTGTATGCTCAATTGCTGAAAAGAGCTGGAGTAGACTTGGTGATGACGGTGCACAACCACAAACCCGGGGTGATGGAATCCATTTATAAACGTGTCTATCAACCGGAGCCGTCGCAAAAACTCCCCCCCTTCATAAACCTGGATATTTCTCCAATCATCGCCAATTACATTCTTCGCTCCGGACTCGTCCGGTTATGGAACTATGGGGAGAATGTGGGGTTTGTAGCGCCGGATGACGGGGCTGCTGAATTCGTCAGCAAAGTCCGTGAATTCACCGGGCTGCACAACTCGGTCCTGGTCACCTTTCGGAAAACCAGACATGGGCAGCGGGAGGTCAGCCTTGACCTCAGTGAAGAGGTTGAATTGCTGAAGAACAAGGACATTTTCATCCTCGATGATATGGTCCGCACCGGAGGCACGCTTGCGGCTAACATCAAAGCCATTGCGGAATCTGAACGCTGCCGTCCGGCAAATATTTTCTTTTACTGTACTCATACCTATATTTCTCCGGAAGCCCGGGAAAACCTGAATTCACCAAACTTGAATCAATTTATTACCACCAATACCATCCCCAGTGTGCTCAACCGGGATGATCAGGGCCGTCTGCGGAAAAAATTCGTGGTGTTGAAGATCGAGCGCTGGATCGGAAACGCGATCCTGCAGTCTCTTGAATATGGAAATCCTCCGGACAGAATTTATGATGCTGCATCAGTGCAGCAGGCGGATGATTTTTATGAGGTGGATCTCTCAAGCAAAAATCCTCTTCATCATTCCTCACGCATCGAACAATACGAACTGACCATTTGAGCATGGCAATCCACGGCGAAAATACCCTGATTCTGGGCATCGGCGGAGTGGGCTTGCACCTCGCCCACCGATTGGTTGATGAGGGTTATTCCATCACTGTCATTGAAACCGATCAGGCGATGCTGGCGAATGCAGAGGAAACCCTTGACGCGAGGCTGGTGCACGGCAATGTGATGCAGCTTTCCAGTTGGAGAAATGCCGGAGCAGAACGCATGGACTTGATGATCGCCGCCACCAATGACGATGCCACCAATATGCTTGCGGCCCTGATTGCAGACCGCTTCGGCATTGAACGGAAAATTGTCCGGGTGCGTTCACTAGATTTCGAACCTGGCGATGTACTCCCCCCGGAAGACCTGAAGATTGACCTGATGGTCCATCCGGAAGAACTGGTGGCCCAGGAAATTTTCCGGCTTGTCCAGCGTGCGGCATGTAACGACATGATCGACGTGGGAAATGGCAAAATGCGGGTGCTTGCCATGCGCGTTCACGAGGAATCGCCTTTGGCTCTCAAGACACCCCGGGAGCTTTCCAACACACACAACAAATATCACTTCCGTGTGGTGGCTTTGGCCCGCGGGATTTCAACCATCATTCCACAGGCCGATGAACTGATCCGTCCCATGGATCAGGTGTTTATCATGGCCCGTACTGAAGACATGGATGAGTTGATGAAGTTGATGGACATCCAAAACCAAGGAATTGCAAGAATGATGATCCTTGGCGGCGGACTTGTCGGACAGCGGGTTGCGCAATTGCTGGAAAAATCTGTTGAAATTACCTTGATAGAAAAAGACCTGGAACGTGCGGAAGAACTAGCGGAGAAACTGAAATACACCCAGGTCTTGCACAGTGACGGCACCGATGCAAATGTGCTCGTCATGTCGGGATTGGACAACATGGAAACATTTGTCGCCACTACCGGTGACAACGAAACCAACATCATCACCTGCCTGCTGGCAAAACACCTGATGAACCGCGAAAACCGGGACCCCGGAGGCGGGCAGGGAAAGACAATCGCCCTGGTTAACAAAGAAGACCACCTCGTGCTCTCTTCTACGATCGGACTGGATATCGTCCTCAATGCCAAAATATCCGCGGCAAACGAAATTCTCAAATTCATCCGCCGGAGTGAACTTCTTTCCGTGGCTCACCTCCATGGCGTGGATGCGGAAGTGGTGGAACTGGTTGCTTCTCCAGGATCAGAGATAACCGGAAAACCCCTGAAAAAACTGGCTTCTTATTTCCATCAGCATGATATCCTCATTGGAGGAGTGGAACAGGACGGTCATTGGGAAGTGGCGGTGGGAAGCACACAGGTCCGGGAAAAAAACCGGGTTGTGGCTGTTTGCGGGTCCCGTCATTTGCAGAGCGTGCACAAGTTGTTTTATTGAACTCATTTCAATGAGAGATGAAGGCATAAATAATTTTCATGGTTTTTGCATGTAATGAGAATTCAGTTCACCGGCAAACATTGCCTTTGGATAACTATATGGGCAATCATACCAGCAGGTTGCATCAGCACACGGGAATATGTTTATCCACAGGTTGGTGCCCTGGAGAAACAACGCCTTTGCCGACTGATTGCGGCCGAAAGAGCCCCAGTTTCTTGATTATTGGTGGTCGGGTCCAAGCAATCCGGGATAATGAGATAACTGCTCATCTGGATGAAATATATACCAAGCTTCCTTCAGGGGTTTATTTTTGCGGGGCTTTCAACAGCAGAAAAGTCCAATGTGCTCCCGTAAAATACAGCCGTCTTGACGGGAAACCATGCAGATTTTTTCGATGACAAGCGTTTCATTATTTTCAAAGATAATGCTAGAAACGCAGACTGCGAAAAAAACCGGATAAGAAAGTTTGACAAAAAAGCTTTGAAACAGTATATAACACTGTTAATCTCATAGTTCGCTGAGATTTAACATGGATGTAGGAATCACAGCATTAGCCCCACAACCAAATTACTCACAATAATGCCCGTTCGGGCGCCGGGGTTTCACCCCAGTGAGGAGCATGGATGCCATCACGCAGTAAACACCATCATCTCGTAGTCGGACTCGACATTGGCACAACGAAAATCTGTGCCATTGCAGTGGAAAGCGGCAGCAAGGATACTCTCAATGTGGTTGGTGTCGGCACAGCCAAATCAGAGGGTTTGCGCAAGGGTGTAGTCGTCAACATCGAAAAGACGGTCAAATCGATTAAAAAAGCGGTGGAAGAATGCGAATTAATGTGCGGGGAACAAATTCACTCCGTGTACGCAGGAATTGCAGGGCACCACATACGCGGTCAAAACAGCCGTGGGATGGTCACCGTGTACCACAATCGAACTGTCACCGAAGAAGACATCCGGAGGGTGATCGATGCCGCCCAGGTTCTGATTCCAAACGACCGCGAGGTGCTGCACATACTCCCCTCAGAGTTCATTGTTGATGACCAGGATGGGGTGCAAAACCCTTTAGGGATGGCCGCGGCACGCCTGGAGGTGAACGTCCACATCGTCACCGGTTCGGTGACCTCAGCGCAAAACATCATCAGATGCTGCAACCATGCGGGCCTTGACGTCGAGGACATTGTTCTAGAACCGCTCGCCTCAAGCCAGGCGGTGCTCAGTGCTGATGAACAGGAAGTTGGAGTGGTGCTTGTCGACATAGGCGGAGGTACCACTGACATTACCATATATTCCGAAGGCAGCATTGTACACACAGCTGTGCTTGCTCTAGGCGGGAATCATCTTACTCATGACATTGCCATAGGCCTTGGAACTCCACTCCAGGAAGCGGAGGAAATAAAACACAACCATGGCATCGCGATGGGGGAGATGGTTGAAGAAGACGAAATGATCCGGGTTCCCAGCGTTGGGGGGCACAACAACCGGCAGATGATGAAGAAAGTTTTGGCCGGGATCATTGAAGATCGATTCAGGGAAATATTCGAACTCATCGGACAGGAAATAGACAAAACCCACTATCACAATTTGATGGGTTCCGGGGTGGTCATCACTGGCGGGAGCTGCATCATGCCCGGAGTGGAACGCCTGGCTTCCCAGGTACTCCATCTTCCGGTAAGGGTAGGCTTTCCAGAACACATATCCGGACTGCAGGAGCTAATTTACTCCCCCAAGTACGCGACCAGCGTTGGACTTGTCCGTTACGGGATCACCAGCAGTCACGGCAAGCACGATTTCATGGGAGATGAAACCAATCTCTTTCACAAAGTATCAAGACGTATGAAGGACTGGATGCAGGAATTTTTCTGACATCCATACTCATTGTTTTCCCGCCGGGGATTCCCCACCATAGTTTAATGCGGTGGAGGATGGGTCGCTGGTCCCGTGATGGATTCTCCGGTTTGCTCCAGCAGATTCCGGTCGCAGGATGTGTCCGGAGTGCCAAAGAAACCACTGCTGACGGAGGCAGGATGCTGAATTTCACGAATATACAAACAGTCAGTGACGACTCCCCGAACATCAAGGTCATCGGAGTTGGTGGTGGCGGAGGAAATGCCATCAACCGCATGATTGAACTGGACGTGAAGGGGGTGGATTACATTAGTGCAAACACCGACCTTCAGGATTTACGAAAATCTTCCGCGCCCTACAAATTACAGTTGGGTGCGCAGTGTACGCGTGGACTGGGTGCCGGGGCAAAACCCGAAATCGGCAGAAACGCTGCACTGGAAAGCATTGACCAAATCCGTGACACCATCCAGGGAGCGGACATGGTTTTCGTCACTGCGGGGATGGGTGGTGGAACCGGGACGGGAGGAGCTCCCGTGATTGCGAAAACTGCTCGTGAAACTCAGGCGTTGACTGTCGGCGTCGTCACACTTCCGTTTGGATTCGAGGCAAAGCGACGCCGCATCGCTGCGGAAAAAGGAGTGGAAGAACTGCGCGAAAACGTGGACACGCTGATCATCATTCCAAACGACAACCTGCTGGGCGTTATCAACAAGCGAACGTCTATTATTGAAGCATTTGGCCTTGCGGATGATGTGCTACGGCAGGGTATCCAAGGCATTTCCGATCTTATCACCAGCGATGGTATGGTCAATCTCGATTTTGCGGATGTGCGCACAGTGATGGAAAACCAGGGTAAAGCAGTGATGGGGACAGGAGTTGCATCCGGGGAAAACCGTGCCCGGAAAGCGGCGGAACTGGCGATTCAGAGTCCGCTGCTCAGCGACAGCCGGATCAACGGGGCAAGGGGGATTCTCATCAATGTTGTAGGCAACAATTCAATGACTCTGCATGAGGTTACCGAAGCATCCAATTTCATCAAGGAACAGGGACATGAAGACGCCAACATCATCTGGGGGACTTCAATAAACGAGGACCTTGAGGATCAGATAATGATTACAGTTATTGCCACCGGGTTCGAATTTGAAAACGCTGCCGAGAAACCATTCAAGCTGGTTGAGCAACCCCTCAAGACTCAATCGGCAAATCCATTGGATTCGGCAAATGCCGGTTCTTTCACCATCCCGGTTTCGGAAGAATATGTTATCCCGCAGCAAACCCCGGTGTCTTCTCCAGGTTTTGTTCCCTTGATGTCCGACTCTGAATCAGCTCTCAAACTGGAGAATAAAGACGGAAAACGTGATACGGCACATTCGGACGAGTTTCCACATATGGAAGGTGAAGTGTCTCGGGAACCTCAGGAAAAGGAATCTGGTGGGTTGTCAACGACACCCCTGCATGATTCTGAACCCCAGGACGTTCACCGGGAGGGAATCGAGATAAACCTTGAACATGAAAAGGATTCCGGTTCAACCCTGGAAGGTACATGGAGTGCAACCAGTACCGAGACTGCTGATGAACCAACCATGGATTCTACTCCTACGGAAGAAAAACCTCTGCCTGTTTTCGAAACTCACGGCCCTGCTCCCTGGCATCCACTGCAGCAAGAAGCAACGGTCTCTGAAGATGCAAATCCCATTGAAAAAGGCCCATACATTCCTGAATGGGTTGATAAACCACATGATCCCGGGTTTAAAAAGAACCTGGATATTCCTGCCTTCATCCGCAGGAGATACGGATAAAAAAACAGCTTTAGGCGTTCAATATTGACTTGTGGTTTCCTTCCCCATCACTGAAGCTTCATGAATTGAAATGACAGGAGGGGCTTGGAGAACCGATGCTTAAGTCCTAAGGGAAACAGGAACCCCCCGAGGCAGCGTTTCCGGACAGTCTCCCCATCGAATTGTATTTTCGACCTTTTGAATTTCGGTATGCAAGGGGGATCATGTTTTGTATCCAGTTGCCATGAAAAATATCAGGCTTGCATACCACGGAACACTGGGTCTTTTAGGAGGGTTGCTTGCATGGTCTTTATTGCAGGCACATTTCCTCATCGCGGAGTATTTGCCTCTGCCTGAGCTGGATTCCTACTTTTATGAAGGATGGTGGATCGGATTTGGTCTGGGAGCCCTGCTTCCGGCCAGGTCTGCTTTATGGAACCATCACCACTCAGGAACCATCATATCCCTCCTAACTAAAGGATCATTGCTTGGTGCCGTTTCCGGTTTTTTGTGTTTTGGATTCGGACAAAGTCTGCTTGGGATTCAACTCCCGTTATTTGTAGTCAGAGTGATCAGCTGGTTGCTTCTGGGGTCTTGCTTGGGCGCCGGCGCCGGTTTGTTAAATCCTTCACCCGGGTTGATGAAACCGCGGATATTCTATGGCGGAATCGGTGGGTTTGCTGCCGGGTGTATTTTCGAATTATTTTTGTTGTACCCTTTGATGAATCCTGTTCAATTAACAGGCTTGCTGGCAGGAGGAATGATGATCTTCCTCGTGTTGTCACTGTTCGAGAATCTCCAGGTTCATTCCTTTCTCAGGTTGCTGAATGGCAGTCAGGAAGGGCAGGTGTATCTGCTGGATCAAACCCTGCACAAAGTGGGTTATGGCAGGCACAATGATCTGATCTTAGACGGTTACGCAGAAGTTTGCGACTTGCACGCCTATCTTTCCAGGAAAGGTCGCCAGTTGATAATTGAAAACGCCGAAACGGGAGGCGATGTCCTTGTCAACTATCGTTTCGTCAATCAGCAATCAATGAAACGTGGAGATATCATCAAACTGGGCACAGCATTGCTACAGTACCATGAAGTTTGATGATGCCCAAACATTTAGGATGCCTGCTGGCATTCTTATTCCTGTATCTGCAGGGGCCGTCCCCCCTGTTTCCTGCTGATTCAGATCCAGCCTCAGTCAGAATAACCGCCTTCGACATTGATTCCGGTCGCTGGGGTGGTGTCCATCATATCTTTCTCGAATTGATTTCCGCCGGTGACGAGCGGAAGGGAACCCCCCGCAAGGAAAACCTGAGCATCCGGGTCAACGGTGAAACCAGGTTCCCGACACAGTTGATCCGTCGAGACGAGTTGTATCCTCTGCGGGTAATTCTACAGGGCCAACTTGATGGATTCAGTGACTACAACAGGGAGATGCTGAGCAAAAGCGTATTCTCGTTCATCACCTCCAAATCCGATTCCACATCCATGAAAATTCTCGGACCTCAAATATCCGGGGATTCTTTTGTGCAAGATCCGGAAGTCCTGAAGCAATTTGTGTTACGTCTCAATCAGACGGCCTCATTTGATCCTGCAATCTGGCTGCTTAACAGTTCCGAGGGGTTCCCCCTGGACAAAACCCGCAGGGTGATGATAGTCATCACATCAGAACTCCCCCGGGGGAATGGACCCGAATCTGAATTCTGGGGTGAATGGAAAAAACAATTAGAGGCGCGGCAGATTACTCCATGGCTTCTCATCAACAGGGAAGTTCCGGAGTGGACGGAAAAGTGGTTGGCCGAGAGAGGGGGAGGGGTCCGGTTTGTTTCAGAACAAAGCAGCGAAGCGGTGCTGAAAAACATTCAACTGCGGTTGCAAAAAGAATATCTTCTTACCTACGATCCGGACATAATCGGAAACGTACCTTATCAGCTGAGGATCCAATCCCGGGAACAACCAGCAGCAGTTGTAGAAGACTGGATTGATGCAGGTCCCATTATTCCGTGGACCATAACCCCGCATGGTTACGTTGGAATCCTGTTTGCTTTCTCCGGTTCTTTGATCATTTTGTTCGGTATGTGGGTTTTACGCAAACCCCGCGTGCCTCGAAATGAAAGGCCGGGTTTTATTATACTCAACCGCGGCGAACGGGAGCGATTCATAGAAATTCCCGAAAACACACGTTCCCTGGAATTTCTGAATGAAATTGGGACCCGTAAGAAGTTGCGGCTATCCTCAAATCTGAACCGGGTGGTGTTGACACAGCAGCAAAAGACTTTTCTGCTGGAAGACAAAAACTACAAAAATGCTCTGCTGATCAATCGACGACGCACTCACCGGACCATACTTTACAATAATGATATCCTTGATATCGGTGAACTGATTCTGCTTTACCGAAACTCAAATGCCCCTTTGCAGTCCGTGCGGCGTCCATCCACCCGGGAACGGCCGGTTCCGTTACCTCCCGGAAAACCACGGGGCCCGCTGCGCAGGGAAACACCCTCTTTGTCATTTGTAGGTTCGCGGCAGGAATATCCCCTGCTTCGTAACATAACCATAATCGGTTCATCGAACATGAATGATCTGGTACTGCAAAGTGATGAAATTTCTCCCAGACACGCAAAAATATCGCGTATCGGCGGAGTATGGAAAATCCAGAATTTAAGTACCCAGGAATTTACCCTGATTAACGGAAGGCGGATCGAACAACGGATTCTGATAGACGGGGATGAAATCACCATCGGAGACGCAGTCTGCCGTTTCAGGCTGTCAAGAGGTACTGCGTTTGTGAAGGACAGACTGAAAGAAGGAGAGAAAATCTCTGAGGGTTGATGTATACGCTAACTGCTTTGCAACAGGTAGTGCACAAACTGGAAACTTCCCCCGATTCCTTCCACATACCCTGTTTCATCAGAAATTCGTATATAAATAACTGTTTCGTCTTTTGACGCGCGGAAGCGCAAACGAAACTTTTTTTTGTTTCCAAGATAATGACGTTTGATCAGGTTTTGATTCACATCAAGCAGGCTGATCAACGGTTTGAGATTACTTTTACCCAACCGAAACCAGTCGAGTGAAACTGTTTGATTTTGCTGCAGTGAATTTAACCGATACGTCGTGCTGTCACCACGATGACGAATCTGGTCGTAAACCACCACTCCAAGCGGCAGTTCATAAACGGATTTGAAAATGGTCAAAGGCACCTGCAATTCAGGGTCGGGTATCGGATCCCCAGTGCTGCCGGTTTCCGCATAAAATTCCTCAACCTCCATCACCTGAGTGTAACGCTCAAGCATTACAGGAATTTCGTCCCATTCCAGTTCCAAAGTTAAAATAGCCGTGTCTTTCCATTGCAGGTTTTTCAATTGGAATGATGGTCCGAGTCTCTTGCGGAGCTGCTGTTCCACCAGTTTTTTCTTTCCGGAAAAAACAGCCTGGTAAACCACGTGATCCCGGGAAAGCGCATATAGTTTCAGGTTCTGCCAACGTGAATTGTCCTGAAAAAGGTCTTTCAGCAGTTGCTGTTCCTGTGCAGGTCCGGGCAATCCGCTGATTGTGATCTTCACCAGTGATTCACCCCGGTTCAGCGCATGCAGGCTTCCCATCACCTTGTGCCAGACAAGCATCAGCTCATCCAACAACTGGCGGACCCAAAGTTGCGGTTCGGATGATTGAGTCATTGTTTGGGCATGCACCTCGGCAATAACGTACTGGTCATCTGCATCCCAGAGTTGAAGCAGAGCATCCGCAACACCGCTTTCCGTCTCCGAATAACCCTCCCGAGGGGTCATCTTCACCGAAAGCATCAGGGGTATTGCCCCGGCAGCTAGGTTTTTCGAAAAACCGGTCTGTGCCAAGAAACCCTGCATATTTGACGGAGAGTGGGGCAAGTCAGGTTTTTCCATTTCAAGGATTTCCACATGATAAGGCGCCATCCTTTTTCGCATTTCCTGCCTGATCAATTTCAAAACAGGCTGGCTCAAATAAGTGTCAGAATCGTGGAGCAACAAAACTTTCTGCGCTGGCACCTGCTCTGATCGTGTCGTTAAACCCAAGTTCCTTAGAGAAGTCAGGAGTCGTGTACGGAATATCCTCGCCTCCAAGGTGATGGTAAACTCAGTGCGATCATCTGATGTTTCTTCATTGATGACCCTAAATGAATCAATCAGGAGGTCAGGAGACTCCAACAGGTGACGATCCAGCACTGGTGCCAGTATCCGCATGGATTCATCATCAAGGAACCGCTCAATCGCTCTTTTCACCAGCAGACGCTTGCCTTGTGAAAGCGCTTCCTGTTTTGCCTGGTCGAGGTTTTCGCGCCGCACCGCTACAGCGGTATGAGTTTGTTCGACAATCAGGTTCTGAGCCTGCAACTGCACAGGTTCAGTTAAACTTCCGCAACATAATCCCAGCAACAAGAACATTAGCATTCGGGAGGTGAATTGAAAGCCCGCTGATGGAAAACCGTTCATGACACTTCCGTGCTGAAACCCAGGTCTGTTTTGATGGCGGAAAGACGTTTCTGAAGCAGGTGATTTTCCTTTCCACAGAGATTAAAATAATACTTGATCTTTGGCTCAGTTCCGGAAGGTCTGGCGATTACCCGGGACTGATTTTCCAGTTCGAGGATCAGCACATTGGAAGCAGGCAGTCCAGGGCCGGCTTGTGAAACTTGACTCCCGGTGTGGGTCACCCGGTCGAGGAGCAAATCGGTTATTTTTGTAACCGGCAATCCCCCCAGTTTCAGAGGTGGGTTTTCCCGCAGTTCGCGCATGATCGTTTCTATCCTTCGTGTCCCCCGGTACCCTTCAAAGGTCAATGTTTCAAGCGCATCCAGGTGAAAACCGTATTGTTCATGCAGTTGGGCAAGTTTTGCCAAAGGCGTAAAGCCTTGAACTTTTAACGCCGCGGCCATTTCCGCAAATGCCATGGCTGCCCACACACCGTCTTTGTCTCCGGTATGATTCCCCATCAGGTAGCCGTTGCTTTCCTCCATGCCAAACAAAAACTTGCCCTTGCCAGAAGACTCGTAGGTCAAGGCTGCATCACGAATCCATTTGAACCCTGTCAATGTTTCAATCACATCCAGATTTGCCGCTCGCGCGATTTTAATAGTAAGTGGACTGGTGACCACGGTGGTGATGAAGGCGCAGCTGGGAGGCAAGATGTTTTTAGACTTGAGCACGTTCAAAGCATGATCCAGCAGCAGAACGCCGATCTGGTTCCCGTTCAGCCACTGCCAGTTTCCTGATCTGTCCCGGACCATGACCCCGAGCCGGTCCGCATCAGGATCGTTGCAGAGGATAAGTTCATCACTATCGGATGCGGTTTTGATTCCAAGTTCGAATGCCCGCGGATCTTCAGGATTTGGAGATATGACGGTCGGGAAATTACCATCCGGAGCCCCCTGTTCCTCCACTACTTTCACCTTTATGAATCCCCGGCGCCGGAGGAGTTCCGGAACCAGTCTGCCCCCTGTTCCGTGCAGTGGAGAATACACGAGTGGAAAGTGTGTATTGTCCTCAACCTGCCCCAGACTTAGCTTTTCAACCAGGCTTAAATAATGCTCGTCCGCATCGCTTGAGCAATTCCTGAGCAAACCCTGATGACGTGCATGGTCAAGGTCTTTTGTGCGGATCGCATCAATCTGATCGATGAATTTGACCTGGTTGACGATTTCCATGTCCACCGGAGGAATGATCTGTCCGCCATTGGACCAGTAGACTTTGTAACCGTTGTACTCCGGGGGATTGTGGCTGGCGGTTATCACGATTGCCGCAGTAGCAGATCGACGCAGCAGTTCGCATGAAACAAGGGGAGTCGGGGCTTCATCAGCAAACAGGAAAACGGGAATGTCGTGTGCAGTCAACACTTCTGCCGAAACCTGTGCGAAATACTTTGAATTGTGCCTGGAGTCATTGCCGATGACGACACCGGATGAGTTGCCGTCCTCGAGCATGCGGATCACCTTTGCCAGCCCCTCAGTGGTCTGCATTACGGTGTATCTGTTCATGCGGTTGGTCCCGACCCCCATAATTCCGCGCAAACCGCCAGTGCCGAATTCCAACACTCCGTCGAAACATTCCTTCCGTTCCTGTTCAAAACGGTCATCCAACATACGTCTCGCTTCAGCGCGTGTTTCCCGGTCAAAACGCGGGTTTTCAGACCAGTAACGCACTGTTTCCAGCATATCCATGATTTCCTGTAGTGTGGGGATCAGGTTGTCTGAAGTCGGCTTCCCGGCAGCTATGGGCTGGCAGGCAGGGAAGCTGTACGCAGGTCCTTGAGCATTTTCCCGTCATCCGCATGTATTGTGAATTCCCTGTCCAGCAGGGGATGATGAAAGCTGATTTCCTGTGCGTGCAGCATCTGTCGGTAGGCGGGAAAGCCGATTCGCCGCAGATAAACATCACCCTCCTTCAGCCAGCGCAGGAATCCTTCTTCGGGGAGTCCGTAAAGCTTATCTCCAACCACAGGACAACCCAGGTGTTCGGCATGCACGCGGATCTGGTGCGTACGCCCGGTATATGGTCGAATCTCCACTTTGCTGAATCCCATGATATGCCCGATTTCACGGAAGTGAGTCCGGCAGTGTTTCCCCCCTGGTGAAACACCCTGCTTGATCCGGATCGAACAGCCACGGCGGAGGCCTATGGGCAATGCGATAAATACATCATTGTGCGGAAGAGGAGCTTCCAGCAGCGCTGTGTAGATTTTCCGCACCCGTTGCAGCCTGAAGTTGTTGGACATTGCCTGGGCCATGTCGCGGTTCTTTCCGAAAATAATCACCCCGCTGGTTTCCCTGTCCAAACGGTGAAGGGGGTAAAGTTTTTTCCAGCCGTATTGTTTCTTTACCAGGTTCACCAGTGTGTTTTTATAGTATTTCCCGGAAGGGCTGGTTGGCAGATTCCCCGGCTTGTTAAGTGCGATAACGGCTTCGTCTTCATAGACCATCTCGAAATCAGTATCCACTTCCGGTTCCAGAAAATCCGGACGCAAATAGGTGATTTTCTGGTGATCCTTCATGCGCTGATTAGGTTTCCCCACACGACCATCAACCAGCAGCAGTTTGGCGCGGATGTTATCCAGCCATTCCTGTTCATTCAGATAGCGGAATCGTCGGAGCAGGAAATCAAGCAGATTTTCCTGTTTTCCCTCAACCCGCATATAGTTGAACGAGAGTTCGGTATGGTTGTCAGTCAGCCGCAGACTCATCTCAATTCTCTTCCAGTAAGTCTGCTCTGCGTTTCAACAGGTCTTTTGCTTCCCACGAACGAATCTGGAACAGCCGCCCTCCGACTTTCTGGTTGAACTGTTCCATTTCTTCACGGAGTTCTGGACTGTCGGTGGATAGACATTCTCAGGGCAATGCTGTAATTTCCGTCCGCGGTTTCGTTTTCACCCAGTGTAAGGGTATAGATACGGCCGTCAACAAGAGTAACGGTAAGGGTGGCCAACTGTTCACGCCCTGTTTCAATATCGGAGAGTTCTGGTTCAAGCAGCCTGCTGAAGGAAAGGTCTTCCAGTCTTTGAGTGATTGTTTGTACCTTGTCTTTCAAGGGAGCAGTCATGTTGTCATCCCGCAGGCGCCAGCTTGATGTTGAACTGTCCCGCTCCAGTATAAAACTATCTCCGTCGCCGCGAAGCATGTGGATGTTGCTCACCTGTGATTCAGTGACTGAAAGCAGGGATTTTTCCAACCAGTCATTTATATCCGTATCCACCCGGATATTATCCGGCAGCAGAAAAACCTCGGCCATGTCTGCGTAGCGCATGTATTGACCCAATCCTTGTTCCCTGGTTTTTCCCAGCAGCAAATCGAGCATCATCGTATCTTCCCCGCTGAACAGGGTCAAAGACACCCCGTGTTTGGAATCATCCCAGTCTGCTGATGCTGAAGGAGGAGTCAAAAGCCGGAAGCGCATATGGTGATCGGGTTTATCAGTAACTAGATCTCCCAGCCGGATCTCGGTCAACTCGAGCAGCAGGTCCTGAACCGCCTGCTGGTCCACTTCATAATCCCAACTCATCTCTTTCCAGCCGCCACCCTGAAGCTGCTTGAGATCAATGGATGCGCCGTCTCCCCTGATGCGAATCTTGCTGAGGTTCTTGGTATCCAGTTTTTCCAGCAGCAATTCTCCGGATTTGTACACTTCCGATGAACCGGGGTCCTCCTGATACAGGAACAGGAAAAGTCCAATCACACACAGCCCGAGGGTAATAAAAGCTAAAGGTTTCAACATGTTCATTATGAATGTGATGTAATCAAAGCAAAAAAAATAAGTCCGGGAAAGTACCCCAGGTTAATCTGAAGCAACTGTTTTTATACAGTATTTTGAATCCTTTTTCAAGGACCAAGTACACCCTGCGTGAACCGGTTCCATGAAAAATGGCGAATCCCGCTTCCTTCAGTTGGCATCACGGGCACGGGCGGAAGCGATCAGTTCTTTCATTTCCTCAATCAATGTGTCCCTAAATTCCGGACGATCGATGGCCACCTTGAGAGATGAAATCAGATAACCCAGCGGGTCCCCTAGATCATAGCGTGTACCTTCAAATTGCAGCGCGGAAACCCGTCCTGAATCCGCTAATACATTAATGGCCTCGGTTTGAGTAAACTCCCCCCGATGTTCATGACTGTGGTCTGTATCGCGCAGCGCATCGAAGATGTCCGGTGTGTAGAGATAACGGCCATAGGTAGCATACGCACTTGGAGCAGTCCCTGGTTGCGGTTTTTCCACCATGCTTCGCACTTTCATCAGCTTACCCTGCTCCACCGGATCAATCACCCCGTAGCGGGACAGTTCTTCGGAGGGCAATTGTTTCACGGTCAGAATGGAGTCTCCGCTTTCTTCCCATGCATCGATCAACTGGCGTGTAAGCGGGGGTTGCGCGAACACGATGTCATCAGGATAAGCCACCACGAAGGGTTCATTGTTGACAAACGGTTCGACGAGCATCAGCGCATTTCCGGTTCCCATCATGAACTGCTGGCGCAGGGTGAATATGTTTGCGGTGGTGGGTTTGATCATTTCCAGTTTTTCCACCTGGTTCGATGCGGAAAACGCGGAGGAAAGCTCCACCTCCCGGTCAAAGTAATCCTCCAGCACTTTTTTACGCCTTGATGATACGAGGAGGATGTCATTTATTCCGGAATCAACCATTTCCTGCACGACAAAATCAATCGCCGGTCGATCAATCAGGGGGAACATTTCCTTGGGGATGGTTTTTGACGCAGGCAGAAAACGGGTGGCATAACCTGCTGCGAGGATCACTCCTTTCATTCGGGCACTCCTGTTTGTTCAAGGTTCAATTCCTGACGGACACGGGTTTCATCAAGAACTTCGATGTTAAGGGATCGCGCTTTCAACAATTTTGCCCCGGGGTTTTCCCCGGCCAGCAGGTAATCGGTTTTTCCTGACACGCTGCCGGTTACATTCGCGCCGGCGGCGAGCAGGCGGGATTTCCAGGTATCCCGTGACTCGGTAAGGGTGCCGGTGATCACAATTGATTTCCCGGAAAAAAACGAAAGCTCGACAACAGTGTCTTTCATGCTTTCCATGGGTTCCACTCCGTGTGCGCGACACTGATCCACCAGGGACTGCTGCAGTGGGTCATGAAAAAAACCAACCACACTCTTCGCGATCACCGGGCCGACTTCATTAATTTGTTCCAATGTTTCTAGATTTATCTCTCTCAACCGGTCGAGGGTGCAGAATTCCCTGGCTAGCACCCCGGCGATCTTTTCTCCGACATGAGGAATTCCCAGTGCATGAAGAAATTGTGGAAGATTGCACTGTTTGGAGCGTTCTATACTGTTGATGACGTTGTGGGCTGATTTTTCACCCATACGTTCCAGTCGAAGCAGATCGGAGTAACGCAACCGGTACAGGTCCGCAAAGGACTTCAGCATGCCGGAGCTGACAAGCTGTTCAACCAGTGCAGGGCCGATGGCTTCGATATCCATCGCCCGTCGTGAAACGAAGTGGAGTATCCGTTCATTCAATTGCGCGGGGCATTGCGGATTTGTACAGCGCCAGTCCACTCCTTCGGGAATGAGTCCCGCCTGTCCGTTGCATACCGGGCATGTTTCGGGAGGCGTCACCGGCCATGCCCCCGTGGGACGCACATCCGGATCGACTTTTACAATTTTCGGTATGATCTCACCCCCTTTTTCCAGGACAACCCGGTCCGGTAGGTGCAGTCCCAGACGGGCTGCCTGGTCATAATTGTGCAAGGTGGCCCGAGAGACCATGGTGTTATTCAACTCTACCGGGTCCACAAGCGCCACCGGAGTGAGGACCCCGCTGCGTCCCACCCCGATTTCAACCGCCCGGAGGGTGGATACAGCTTGTTCAGCGGTAAATTTGAACGCTGTTGCCCACCTTGGTGATTTAGCTGTAAACCCCAGTTTATGTTGAAGCTGAAGGTCATTAACTTTTACCACCACACCATCGATTTCATAAGGCAATTCTCCCTTATGTGTTTCCCAGTATTGGCAGAATGCTTCTACTTCATCGATGCTTGCACAGGTTCTGGTTTCCGGGTTTACGGGCAAGCCCAATCTGCCGAGTTCCTCCAGTTGTTGGGAATGTCTGCCTTCACCGTTCACGTTCATATACACGAACAGGTCAAGCCTCCTGCGGCGCACCTCCGTGCTGTCAAGCATGCGCAGCGAACCAGCGGCGGCATTGCGCGGGTTTTTGAACAGTGGTTCCCCCAGCTTCTCACGCCGTAAATTGAGTTCGATGAAGCGGTTTTTTGGCATATAGACTTCCCCGCGCACTTCAAGGTTCACAAGGTTTTTCAATGAATGCGGGAGGGATTCGAGCGTTTTAAGATTGGGTGTTATGTCATCCCCTTCGTTTCCGTCTCCCCGGGATACACCGGCGGCTAATTTGCCGTTTTCATATATGATTGAAAGCGCCAGCCCGTCTATTTTTAACTCGCAGACGAACTCTGGAACACTGCCCAAGTTCTCGCCTGTTTTGACGGCCCATTCACGCAATTCCTCCAGCGAATATACATTGCCGAGGCTGAGCATCGGTGTTCGATGCCCGCGCCCGGTGAATGCGGATTGCGGATCACCAGAAATCCTGGCATTCGGTGAATCCTCACGTCTCTCACGTGGATGTTTTTGCTCCAGAATTGCCAGTTCATCACGCAGTGCGTCATAAGCCATATCATCTATCTCCGATTCTCCGCAGTAGTATCTCTCGTTGTAATGGTGCAGGAGGCGGGTTAAATCCTTGATCCGGGAAGCCGCAACCGGGGAGTTCATGGTCATGGAAGTTTAATGATGGATGAAAGCGGAAATATGAACTGTGTGCGTGTTCGGTAGCTAGGGGTGTGCGGACTACCTGTGAATAAAAACAAATGAAGCGATAACTGCAAATCCGGCACAGCACTCATTATCAGTCTGTGGCGAAGTTGTGATAATTTTGTTCCAACAAAATGTAGCCAGTCCCTTGGAAAAAGCCATCCAATTCTTCCGAATCCATGATAGTGCTTGAGATTCTTGTCTAGTCTGGGTAGGAATTAGTGTTTTACATTTTCCCCATCTCATTCAATCCGTTTTTTTCTTAAACCATTAAATCCAGGCTCCATGCTTCATGTTACCTGCCTTGATTTTGAAGGAGTGCTGATCCCGGAAATCTGGATTGGGCTGGCGCGGCACACCGGGATCAAGGAACTGAGTTTAACAACCAGAGACATTGAGGATTATGATGAACTGATGCGCCACCGGTTGAATCTTTGTGAACTCAACGGTATTACCTTGAAGGACGTCCACCACGTCGTGGCAGGTTTTGAACCGCTTGATGGCGCACTTTCATTTTTACGCTGGCTCCGGGTCCACAGTGAAGTCATTCTCCTTTCTGATACATTCCGGGAATTCGTTGTTCCGGTCATGCACAAACTGGAACACCCTACACTGCTTTGTCACAGCCTCCTCATCGATGACGATCAGAACATCCTCGATTATCGTTTACGCATTCAGGACCAGAAACGCCGCGCGGTCCGTGCTTTCCAGGAAATGAACTTCAAGGTGGCCGGAATCGGGGATTCCTACAACGACATCCCGATGTTGCAGGAGGCGCATCACGGTATCCTGTTTCGACCTTCTGAAAAAGTTGTACAGGATTATCCTATGTTTCCGGTGATGTGGCAATACAGTGATTTGAAACTGAGGTTGAAAGAAATCCTGGTTCCATGCAACACCTGTTGAAGATGAGTAAAGGAACCGAGAAAAAAAGCCCAGAAAAGGGGATCTTGCTATATGGGCTGCATCCTGTTCTTGAAGCATTGCGACAGAAAAAAAGGAGCATTTATCAGCTTTATTACAGCAGGACCCCTACAGGCGCCTCCCGTTTGCGGGAAGTGCTTAAGGTTGCAGAAAGAAACAGCATTCGAATAACCGAGACTACCGGTGCCCGGCTCAGCCAGTGGGTCTCTGAGGATGCACACCAGGGAGTGGTACTCCGGTGCGGCCCACTGCCAGCGGTTGCAGACCCGGAAGGACTGGATAACGGGGGAGAAAATCCGTTATGGCTGGCACTTGATCAACTCGAGGATCCACAAAACCTGGGGGCCATAATCCGCACCTGTGGTTTTTTCCATGTTACTGCTATCGTGATTCCCAAACACCATTCCTGCAAAATCACTCCGGCGGTATCCAAAGTCTCGGCTGGCGTGGCGGAATGGTTCCCGGTGATTCAAGTCACAAACCTAAACCGGTTCCTGCTGCAGAAGAAGGATCGGGGTTTTTGGATTGTGGGTTTAGATCGTTCAGCGTCCAGGGAAATCAGCACCCTGAGGAAGGACAGGCCGCTAATCCTGGTTTTGGGAAATGAAGGGCAAGGACTACGCCCGCTGACCCGCAGAAGCTGCGACTGGTTGATCTCGATTGCAGGCAACCCCGCGGTTGAATCGCTCAATGTCAGCAACGCCGCGGCCATTGCCTTGCATAAGCTGCAAAGTTCCAGTACCACATTGAACCATGTGGAGGCGGATTCTTCTTTTGCAGGATAATTGCACAATTCCAGCGGTGATGTTTATAGACCGACCACCACAGAGTCACTGAGATTACTCAGGCATGTGACTCCGCGGTAAAGGATTCGGACCGGAACAGGGAAGTTCAGGCAGCATCAGTCATTTTTTCTTATCCATACTATGCCCAGATTCAGACTGGAAACCGCGTTGAAAGTCAGGGAACGTCTGGAGAAATTGTACCAGAAAGCCCTTGCTGAACAGGTGCAGCTGCAGCAGCAGTTGCGGGATCAGCGGTTGTTGATGGAAACCGCGCTCGCGCAGCATCAGAGGGAGCTGGACGGGTACAAGCAAGGGGGTTTCTCAATCATGCAGCTGCAGTTGAGCGATCTGTTCCGGCAGCGTGTAAAACGGCAGGTGGAAGTGACAGAAAAACAAATCGAAGAACAGGAACAGGTTATTGAATTGAAAAGACAGGAATTGACCCGGGCGACCCAGAAGAAACGTGTGCTTGAAATTCTGAAAGAGAAACAGGAACAGCGATTTCAGGAAGAATTGGAGCGGCGTGAACGCCAGGAAGCGGATGAAATTGCCCAGGGGTTGAGAAGATACTCCTTGTCCAAATGATTTTTTTGCCATCAATTCAAAAAACGGCATGAATGCCACAATCCAGACCAAACGGTAGAAATGCGAAGTTTTGTTGATTTCCCATACCATTTCAGGCTTTTGTTATTTTGTGCGGGCTTTCTTCTGCTCTCGCGGCCCGCTTATAGCATACCGACTTCACTGGACGAGGTGCAAAAGCTGATCGGTGGTCTTTGCTGGGAGTATGGCCTTGAATTCTGTGCCACTCCTCCGGAAGACAAGGAAGAGGGTCCAAGCAAACCAAAGGAATTTTCTGAGACCGAAAAGCAGATACTGACCCGGCTTTCAAAGCAGCAGACCCGTTTGCAGACGCGTGAACGGGAACTGGACAGACGAGAAAACCAGTTGAAAGCCCTGCAGGAAGATGTCCAGCGGCAAATCAGTCAGTTGGAAAAACTGCAGGAGGCCATTGAACGGGACATAAACGCGAAGAAGAAACAGGATGACGCGCTACTTGAAAAGGCAGTAGGATTTTATGCGAAAATGGATGCCGCGACTGCCGCACAATCAATTGCCAAACTTGAACGAAAAATAGCGGTGGGAATACTGATGCGCATGAAGGAAAAACAGGCATCCGACGTACTTTCCAACATGAGCGCGGATCAGTCGGCGGAACTGATTGCCGAGATTGCAAAAAAGAAATAATTGCGTCCCTGCATTTCTATATTCAGTGCAGGTGGTTTTACCGAAACTTGAGCGGCTGCTTAAAACAGGTAAGGGCCCTGATCGGATGAAAGGGACAGGCTGCTCCTTCGAAAACCTGTTTGAAACAGGTTTTCCACCACAACCACGGACAGGTTGAAGCAAGATGATCAATGCCGTTTCACACAACATCAATCCCATGGGAGGTGAAGAACCCCCCCTGGTTGAAGCAAACCCTCCGGAGGGTGCTCAGTTTGAAAACACCTTGGACGGGTTGATGCTGCAACAGTCCCTGGAAAATCCGGGACTGGAGGAACTGATGCTGCAGGAGGATGCAACCGCCACGCTTGAGGATCTGCTTGAAGCGGGAGAACTGAACGGCTCGGCAGTTCCCTTCACCCCGGAACTGGCTGCCAGGCAAACAACAGGTGCTGAAATAAGTGGCACCCCGGCACAGACTCCAAACTCTGGTCTTTCCAGGATGGCGGTGCTTCAAAAAACCGCACCCCTCAAGGAAGAAAAGATCGTTTTAGCGGAACAACGGACGGACACCAGGAATCCCCATCTTCTTGAAACCCCCGGAGGCCTCCGGAATCCTGCAGGGACCGTTCTTTCCCTGGAGGGTTCCCGTTCGGATGCAGATGGTCGTTCTGAATTACCGGAATTCCTGGCGCAGTCCGTGCTGCAACGTGGTGAAACTTTAGAAAAAGACGCTCTTTCACGGAATGAACAGCTACAGGCAGCTCTGCGTCCTGCCCGTTCGGCAGGTCTCGAAAGTGATGCACAGGAAACCATGGATGAACAGATGCTAAATGCGGGACTGATAAAACCGGGAGAGCAGGCCCAGACAACCGTAACACGTGCGCCACTGGCATCTATGGCAAGCATCGGCTCCAAAGAAACCCTGACTGCGTTTGAAACCCCACCGGCACTGGAACCGGTGGCTGCGCTGGAAACGGGTTTTGCGAAACAGAGTCTTCAGCCCCAAGGGTTGACGAAAGCGGATTCTTTACATGCCGCTCAGTCAGATGTTTCCGCGATTGAACTCCCGTTCGATGTTGAACAGGTAATCAGCCGGGTGCGTGTTTTGCGGGATCAAGACACACAGCAGATCACCCTGCGGTTGCAACCTGATCACCTGGGACGGGTGACCATGAAAGTCCGACAGTCTGGGGGAGAGTTGAGGGTGGACATGCAGGTGGATAACCCGATGGCGAAACAGATCATCGAATCAGGTTTCGATCACCTTCGTTCACGTTTTCTTGACCGGGAATTCGCCTTTCAGGAACTTTCGCTCAACATTGATGTAAATCAGCAGTCAGCCTATCAAAACGAACGGGATGCGCAAAATCCCCGCTTTGACCAGGAATTCGCACAAGTTTCACGCGGTGTTGCCGGGGAAGAGGAAGTCCCGGAACCAACAGCGCCTGTTCCTCGTCGGGGCAGTGAAACCGGATTAAACCTTTACGTATAACAGGGTGGAAGATGACTCCTAGTTCAATCGATCAGGCCATTCAAGTCAATAGGACTGGACTCCGCAACGCCGCCTCCCAAGGGACAGAAGGGGGCAAGCAACTAGGGAAGCAGGATTTTCTCAACCTGTTGATGACCCAGATGGCAAACCAAGATCCGCTGGACCCGATGAATGCAGAAAACATGATGCAGCAGTTGGCGGCCATGGGCACTGTGGAACAGTTGCAGAACCTCAATGAAAAAACCGCGCAACTGATGGCGCTACAGCAGCATGTTGCCCGTGCCAGCGTTGGAAACCTGCTGGGAAAGGATGTTGAAATCGGGTCTCAATCAATCTCACTGCAACAGGGAGAAGCATTGCCGGTCTCCTATCGGCTGTCAGGAGACGCCGACCGGGTCCAGGTATTTGTTCATGATTCAAGCGGAAACGCGGTGCGCAGATTCAACCTCAACAGCAGGGGTCAAGGGTCTCACGAGTTCCATTGGGATGGACGCGATGAAGATGGGGATCTGCTGCCGGATGGAACATATCAATACAATGTCTTTGCGAAAACTG